>NZ_KQ058728.1 GCF_000982955.1 Micromonospora sp. HK10
CGCCGGGCCGCCGCCGGCGGGCCGTGGAAGGCCGCCTCGGGGCCGTCGCCGCCACCCGGCTGCCCAGCGGCTGGCGTGCGGGCCGGCCTCAGGTGCCGTCGCCGCCACCACCACCGCCGACCCCGGCGCCACCGGCGGTGCCGCCCAACCCGTAGCCGGGCGCCACCGGCTCGTCCGGGGGGCGGCTGACGTGCGCGGACTCGTTGATCGTGGCGGACCAGTCGGCGTGCGCCGCGGCGGCCGCGTGCCGGTTGATGGCCTGCCGCAGCCAGCCGTCCACGGTGGCCACCCAGTCCCGCCGGTCGGCGCCGGCGTGCCAGATCCGGAACCGGCTGATGCTCTGGTGGGTCACGCCGGCCAGGGCCAGCCGGCGGTCCATCCAGAGCACCACCTCCAGCACGGCCGCGTTCGTCACGAAGATCACCTCCAGCTCGGTGATCGGCCCGGCGTAGAGCGGGGCCGCCCAGTAGCCGAGCCGCTGGTACACCGGCAACGCCTGGGCCACCCCGGGCAACCGGCCGTGCTGCAAGCCGGCCTGCCGCATGACGAAGCCGAGCGTGTCCAGCGCCGCCAGGATGTGCTGCTGAGTCGGCAGCGGATGCACGAAGACCGGCACCAGCGCCCCCTGATCCAGGTCGGGGTCGACCGACACCTCGGTTCGCAGGCCGGTGCGCAGGCTCATCAGCGGCACCCCACCGAAAACGGTCACCGGGGTTTCCCAGGGCAGCGGGAGGGCGAAGTCGATCGACCGCCGCCGTCCCGCCGGCACCACGAACCGGCCGGCGATCGGCACCTCGTGGTACTGCACCAGCCGCCGGGGCGCCTCCGGGTCGGCCGGCTCCGCCTGAGCGAGCAGCCCGAGGCGGACGTGCCGGACCGGGACGTCGGTGCCGCCGGCCGCCAGCGTCACCCGGCCGGGCAGGCGCAGACCCGGGCGGGTGCTCGGGCTGGTGAGCGTCGTGCTCACCGAGAGCCCGGTCCACACCGACTCCGACGACACCCCGGTCAGCCGCACCCGGTCCCCCTTCCCCCGACCCGCCGGCATTCCCGGTGGCCCGGCGGCCACTCCTGCCCCGCCGCTCCCGCCCCTCCGCCACGGCGGCCACTCCCGCCCCGTCGCGTCGGTGTGGGTGCGTTTGTTGTCGCTGGAGCGACAACAAACGCACCCACAGCCCGATCAGACCCTCAGCGCGGACCGCGCCCTGGACGGACCGCGCTCTCGGCGGACCGCGGCCCCGGCGGACCGTGCGTGGGCGGACCGCGCCCCGGGGTTGGCGGAGACGAGCCGGCCGCTGGGTCGTGGGGACCCGGCGGCCGGACAGAAGGGACGGAAAGACGGAAGGGGGGCGGTCAGCGCAGCCGGCGGCCCCGGGGCACCGGGTCGGTCTCGTCGTCGAACTCGCCGATGACCTCCTCGAGAAGGTCCTCCAGAGCGACGAAACCGATTGGCCGGGTCGGGCCGCCGCCGTTGCGGACCAGCGCCAGTTGGGCCTGCCGGCCCCGCATCGCCGCCACCGCCTCGGTGACCGAGGCCTCGGCCGGCAGGGTGAACGCCGGGGTCATCAGCTCGTCGGCGACCGCCGGGCGGCCGGTGGTGACCGCCCGCACCGCCTCCCGGACGTGGACCAGGCCGCAGACCTCGCCGCCCGCGTCCACCACGGCCAGCCGGGACCGGCCGCTGTCCCGCGAGACGTGCTCGATCCGCTCGGCCGTGTCGTCCCGGCGGACCGTGACGATCCGGTCGAACGGCTCCATCACCTGCGCCACCGTGGTGCCCTGCAACTCCAGCATGCTGGTCAGCATCTGGTGCTGCTCGGCACCGAGCAGCCCGTGCTCCCGGGACTGCTCCAGCAGGATGCGCAGCTCGTCCGGGCCGTGCACCTGGGCGAGCTGGTCCTGCTGGCGTACGCCCACCAGCCGCAGCACGGCGTTCGCGAGCGCGTTCAGCGCGGACAGCACCGGGCGGGCCACCCGGGCGAAGGCCCGGAACGGCAGCGCCAGCAGGGTGGCCGAGCGCTCCGCATCGGTGATCGCCCACGACTTCGGGGCCATCTCGCCGACCACCAGGTGCAGGAAGGTCACCAGCGCCAGCGCGAACACCAGCGCCACCGCGTGGCTGACCGCCAGCGGCAGCCCGACGGCGTGCAGCAGCGGGCTGAGCAGGCGCTCGATGGCCGGCTCGGCCAGCGCACCGAGGCCCAGCGTGCACAGGGTGATGCCGAGCTGCGCGCCAGCCAGCATCAGGCTCAGCTCGCGTACCCCGTCCAGCGCGGCGCGGGCCGCCCGGCCGCCACCGGCCGCCAACTGCTCCAGCCGGTAGCGCTTCGCCGCCACCAGGGCGAACTCGGCGGCCACGAAGAACCCGTTGAGCGCGAGCAGCACCACGGAGAAGAACAGGGCGAAACCGGGGCTCATGCCACGTCCTCCGGGCGCTCGCCGGCGGCCATCCGCAGCAGGACGGAGTCGGCCACGTGCCGGTCCACGGCCAGCACCTCGACCAGGGCACGCGGCTCGTGCGCCGGTTCCTCCCCGTCGGCGGCCAGCGCGATCTCCAGCCGGTCACCCACCTCGGGCACCCGGCCCAGCTCCCGCATGACCAGGCCGGAGAGGGTGTCGTACTCGGGCCCCTCGGGCAGCGCAATGCCGGTGCTGTCGGCGACCTCGTCGATGCGCCAGCGGGCCGGCACCACCCAGGAGCCGTCGTCCTGCCGGGCCGGGGCCCGCTCCGGCGGGTCGTCCTCGTCCCGGATCGGCCCGACCAACTCCTCGGCGATGTCCTCCAGCGTGATCACGCCGGCGAAGCCGCCGTACTCGTCGACCACGCAGGCGAGCTGCCGGTGGCCGACCCGCAGCCGGTCCAGCACCGTCGGCAGCGGCAGCGTCTCGGGCACCAGCAGCGGGGGTACGGCGACCGCGCCCACCCGGGTGGTGGCCCGCCGCGCCGGGGGCACCCCGAGCACGTCGGCGATGCCGATCACGCCGATCAGGTCGTCGACGCCCTCGGCGCCGCGTACCGGGAACCGGGAGTGGCCGGTGTCGAGCAGCTCGACGACCCGGCTGACCGGCTCGTCGGCCCGTACGGTGTGCACGTCGACCCGGGGCACCATGGCCTCCCCGGCGGTCAGCTCCCGGAAGTCGAGGCCCCGGTCGAGCAGGTCGGACATCGCGGCGTCCAGGTGCCCCTCCTCCCGGGACTCGGCGATGATCTGTTCCAGGTCCTCCGGGGTGGCGCCGCTGGGCAGCTCCTCGATCGGCTCGATGCCGACCCGGCGGAGCAGCCGCACGGCGGCCCGGTCGAAGAGGGTGATCAGCGGGCCGGCCACCCGCAGGTACATCAGGGTGGAGCGGGCCAGCGCCCGGGCCAGCGGCACGGGCCGGGCGATGGCCAGGTTCTTCGGGGCCAGCTCGCCGAGGACCATCTGCACCACGGTGGCGATGAGCAGGGCCAGCGCCACCGACAGCGGCAGCGCCACGGCGGTGGAGAGCCCGGCGAGGCCGAGCAGGTCGGCCAGCCCCGCGCCCAGGTACGGCTCGGCCACGTAACCGACCAGCAGGGCGGTCACGGTGATGCCGAGCTGGGCGCCGGAGAGCATGAAAGAGAGCCGCCCGGTGACCTCCAGGGCCCGGGCGGCCGGCTGGTCGCCGCCGTCGGCGAGCTGCTTGAGCTTGCCCCGGTCCACGGCGACGTAGCCGAACTCCTGGGCCACGAAATATCCGGTGGCGGCGGTGAGCACGGTGATGAGGACGAGTCCCACGAGGATCAGCACGGGAGGCTCAGGGCTCCCGGGTCCGTCGGGGCGAGGGGATGCCGGGTATGACCCGGCCGGCTACTGCTGCCCTCCTGGGCAGAAGAGTCGATCATGCCGCCATTTTATCGGTGCCCGCTGGACGTTCGCTGAGGGTGCCGGGAAGCCCGCTCCTCGTCCGGATTCACCGCCCGGCCAGCTCGTCGGCGTCCAGCAGGTCCCGGTCGATTCGCCCGGACCGGTACGCGGCCCGCCCGATCATCTGGGCGGACACCGGGGCGGTGGCCAGCTGGAAGATCGCGACCAGCATGATCATGCCGAGGTCCGAGCCGGTGCGCAGCCGCAGCGCGAGGCCGGTGATCAGCAGCAGCACGCCGAGCACCTGCGGCTTCGTGGCGGCGTGCATCCGGCTCAGCACGTCCGGGAAGCGCATCACCCCGATGCCGGCGGCCAGGCTGAGCAGCGCGCCGGCCAGCAGGCAGGCCCCGCCCAGCCAGTCGGCCACGGCGCCCGTCACACCTCCTCCCGGACGGCGAACCGGACCAGCGCCACCGAGCCGACGAAGCCCAGCAGGGAGAGCACCACCAGCACCGGCAGGGTGGTGGCGTGCCGGTTGACCGCCGCCTCCGCGCCGACCGCGCCGAGCATGGTGGAGAGCAGCAGGTCGGCGCCGACGATCCGGTCCAGCAGCGACGGCCCGCGGTAGATCCGGGCCAGGGCGAGCAGCGCGGTGACCGAGAACAGTCCGGTCAGCGCGACGGCGAGCAGCGTGGTCATGGTCGGGTCCTCCGGTCGTCGGGTCCGTTGTGCAGCCGGCGTACCTCCTCCGCGGAGCCGACGGCGCGGACGACGCGCCGCTCGACGTCGCGGATCCGCTCCCGGCTGCCGGCCAGGTCCTCCGGGCCGCGCACGTCGAGCACGTGCACGTAGAGCACGCCCTTCTCCCGGTCCACGTCCACGATCAGGGTGCCCGGGACCAGGGAGATCACCTCGGCGGTGAGGGCCAGGTTGAGGTCGGTGCGGATCCGCAGCGGGACCCCGATGATCGCGCCGCGCGGCCGGAACCCGGGACGCACCGCGATGGCCGCCACGTGCACGCTGGCGCTGATCAGCTCGCCGACGAAGGTGACCGCCAGGACCAGCAGCGGGCCGAGGCGCAGCCGGCCGCCGAAGGTCACCGGCGGAAGCGGGAAGAACAGCAGCACGGCCGCGCCGATGACGACGCCGCCCAGCAGATTGGCCCAGGAGAGGTCGCCCCAGAGGAGCAGCCAGATGGCCACCAGCCAGCCGAGCGCGACGGCCTGGTCGCGCCGCCGCCCACGCCAGGCGCGCCACCCGGTCGGCGGCCGGGCGGCCCCGTCACCGGCCGGCGGGGACGCGGCCCGCCAGGTACTCACCGCGCCTCCGCCGGCAGCACGGCCCGCACGTACGGGGTGCGCGCGCGCAGGTCGGTGGCCGCGTCCGCGGTGACCCGGAACAACGGCCCGGCGGCCAGGGTGAGCCCCACGCCGAGCGCCACCAGGGCGGCGGTGGCCCCCACCATCAGGTTCGGCAGGCGGGCCGGCCGGCCGGCGACGGCCAACCGGGGTGCCCGCCAGAACGCGATGTTCCACACCCGGGACGCGGCGTAGAGGGTGAGCAGGCTGGTCAGCGTGCCCGCGCCGACGAGCACCCCGGGCAGCGTCCCGCCGGCCGCCACACCGGCCTGGAGCAGCCCGAGCTTGCCGAGGAAACCGGAGAACGGCGGGATGCCGGCCAGGTTCATGGCCGGCACGAAGAAGAGCACGGCGAGCAGCGGGGTGACCCGGGCCAGCCCGCCGAGCCGACGCAGGTCGGTGCTGCCGGCCCGCTCCTCTACCAGGCCGGCGACCAGGAAGAGGGTGGTCTGGATGGTGATGTGGTGCACCACGTAGAAGATCGCCCCGGTGAGGCCGGCGACGGTGCTCAACGCCACCCCGAAGATCATGTAGCCGATGTGGCTGACCAGCGTGAAGGAGAAGATCCGCTTCATGTCGGACTGGGCCACCGCGCCGAGGATGCCGACCACCATGCTCAGCCCGGCCACCACCATGAGCAGGTTGGCGAGCTCGCCGCCGGGGAAGAGCAGCGTCTCGGTGCGGATGATCGCGTAGACGCCCACCTTGGTGAGCAGGCCGGCGAAGACGGCCGTGACCGGGGCCGGCGCGGTCGGGTAGCTGTCCGGCAACCAGGCGGAGACCGGGAAGACCGCCGCCTTGATGCCGAAGGCGAGCAGCAGCATCAACTGCAACATCAGCCGTACGCCGTCCGGCAGCGCGTCCAGACGGCCGGCGAGCTGGGCCATGTTGAGGGTGCCGGTGGCCGCGTACACCAGGCCCACCGCGGTCAGGAAGATCATCGAGGAGATGATGCTGACCACCACGTACGTCGAACCGGTCCGGATCCGCACCTCGGTGCCGCCGAGGGTGATCAGCACGAAGCTCGCGGCCAACAGGATCTCGAAACCGACGAAGAGGTTGAACAGATCCCCGGCGAGGAACGCGTTGGTCACCCCGGCGGTCAGCACCAGGTAGGTCGGGTGGTAGATGTTCACCGGCGCGGACTCGCTGGTTTCCCCCCGGCCCTGCCCGATCGAGTAGAGCAGCACGCAGAGGGTGACCGCGGCCGACACCACCAGCATCAGCGCCGCCAACTGGTCGGCCACCAGCACGATGCCGACCGGGGCCGGCCAGCCGCCCACCTGGACCACGAGCGGCCCGTGCCGGTACGCCTCGACCAGCAGCACCACCGCGACCACCAGGGTGACGAGCAGCCCGAGCACGCTGACCGACCGCTGCAACCGGGGCCGGTTGGCCAGGATCAGGGTGAGCGCCGCGCCGAGCAGCGGCACCACCACCGGCAACGGCACCAGCGCGGGACTCAAGGCTGTTCCCCGCGGCGGCGTAGCCGGCGCAGCGCCGGCTCGGGGTCCACCTGCTCGGGGTCGTTGTCCGGCCCCTCGCCACCGAGGTCCCCGGTGGCCACCTCGTTGCGTTCGGCGAGCCGGGCGACCTGCCGGTCCTCCAGGTCGTCCTGCACCTCGTCGTCGCCGGTCAGGTACCAGCTGCGGTAGGCCACCGCGAGCAGGAACGCGGTCAGCCCGAACGTGATCACCACGGCGGTGAGCACCATGGCCTGCGGCAGCGCGTCGCTCATCGCGGCGGCCGGCACGGTGCCCGCCAGCGGCGCCGCGCCGGACCGGCCGGCGAGCAGGATCAGCAGGTTCACCCCGTTGCCGAGCAGGATGACCCCGAGCAGGATCCGGGTCAGGCTGCGTTCCAGCACCAGCGTGACGCCGGTGGCGACGAGCACCCCGACGGCGATCACCAGGACCAGGGTGGGTCCCGCGGTGCCCCGGGTCACGGCGACACCTCCGGTCCCCCCTCCGGCTGCACGGCGAGGCCGCGGGCCGGCTCGCCGGCCGCCTCGACGTGCCGGTCCACCTCGGCGCCGAGGCTGCGCAGGATGTCCAGCACCAGCCCGACCACCACCAGGTAGACGCCGATGTCGAAGAAGAGCGAGGTGACCACGTAGGAGTGGCCGACCAGCGGCAGCCAGAAATCCACCTTGACGCTCTGCAGCACGTCTCCGCTGAGCAGCAGCCCGAGCGCCCCGCCGCCGACCGCCACGCCCAGCCCCGCGCCGAGCACGGTTCCGGCCCCGACGGGCGCGGCCTCGGCCAGTTCGTACCGGCCGCCGGCCAGGTAGCGGACGGTCAGCGCGAGGCCGGCGACCAGCCCGCCGGTGAATCCGCCGCCGGGCGCGTTGTGCCCGCTGAAGAGGAGGAACAGGGAGAGCAGCAGCACGGTGTGAAAGATCAGCCGGGTGACCACCTCGAAGACGATCGAGCGGCGCCGGGCGTGCAGTGTGGCGCCGCCGCGCAGCCACACCGTCGGCCCGCCGCGGCGGGGGGCGGCCGGCCGGGGACGGCGCGGCCGGGGCCCGGTACGGGACCGCTGGAAGATCAGACTGGCCACCCCGGTCGCGGTCACCACCAGCACCGCCAGCTCCCCCATGGTGTCCCAGGCGCGGATGTCCACCAGGGTCACGTTGACCACGTTGCGGCCGTAGCCCTCCGCCACCGCCAGGTCCGGAAAGGCGAGCGAGATCGACGGGAACCGGCGGGCGCCCGCGGCGGCCAGCGCGAGACCGGCCACCACCAGTCCCGCCCCGACGCCGATCGTCCGGCGCACCCAGCGGCTGCGGCGCAGCGGCCGGGCCGAGAACCGTTCCGGCAGCCGGCGCAGCACCAGCACGAACACCGCGATGGTGGCGGTCTCCACCAGGAACTGGGTGAGCGCCAGGTCGGGCGCGCCGTAGAGCACGAACATCATCGCGGTGCCGTAGCCGGTGACCCCGACCAGCAGCATCGCGGTGAGCCGGCGCCGGGCCGCGACGGCGATCAGCGCGGCCACCGCGATCACCACGCACACCACCAGTTGGACCGGGCTGTCCCAGGCCGCCAGCCCGACCCGCCACGGCCGGGTGCTCAGCATGGCCGTGCCGGGCACCAGCACCAGGACGAGCAGGATGGTGCCCAGGTACTGCGGCAGGGCGCCGCGCTGGGTGGCGGCGGTGACCTTGATGGCCAACCAGTCGAACCGGTGGGTGATCCACTCGTACCCCTGGTTGCCGCCGACCGGGAAGCGGAGCCGGGCCAGCGCGGGCGCGAGCGGCCCCCGCGCCAGGTGCAGGGCCACGCCGCCGGCCACCGCGACGGCGGACAGGCCGAGCGCCGCGGTCGGTCCGTGCCAGAGCGCCAGGTGCTCCTCGACCGGGCCGAACAGCGCGGCGTACGGGTCGAGCAGGCCGCCGACCCAGCCGGCGGCCGGGCCGGCGGCCAGCCCGGCGACGGCGAGCAGGGCCGGGGGTACGAACATGGCGGCGGGTGGCCGCGTCAGGTCGGTGGCCGGCACGCCGGGCCGGGAGGCGAACGCGCCCCAGACGAAGCGGATGCTGTACGCGACGGTCAGCGCGGTCCCCGCGACCAGGATCGCGAGCACCAGCGGCTGGTCGGTGAACGCGCCGAGCAGGGCCTCCTTGGCCACGAAGCCGAGCAGCGGCGGCAGCCCGGCCATCGACGCGGCGGCCAGCGTGGCGACCGTGGCCAGCGCCGGCGCGGACCGCCCGAGTCCGGACAGTTCCCGCAGGTCGCGGCCGCCCGCGCTGTGGTCGAGCAGGCCCACGACGAGGAAGAGCGCCGCCTTGAACAGCGCGTGCGCCAGCAGCATCGCCACGCCGGCCAGGGCCGCCTGTGGGGTGCCCGCGCCGAGCACCACGGTGAGCAGGCCGAGCTGGCTGACCGTGCCGAACGCCAGCAGCAGCTTCAGGTCGGTCTGCCGCAGCGCCGCCCAGCCGCCGGCGACCAGGGTGATCAGCCCGGCGACCACGGTGACCGGCCGCCACGGGCCGACCGGGGCCAGTGCCGGGCCGAGCAGCCCGATCAGGAACACCCCGGCCTTCACCATCGCCGCGGCGTGCAGGTACGCGCTGACCGGTGTGGGCGCGGCCATCGCCACCGGCAGCCAGGCGTTGAACGGGAACACCGCGGACTTCGCCAGGGCCCCGGTGAGGACGAGCAGCACGGCGAGGACGAGGTACCCGCCGGTGGGCGGCGGCCCGGAGATGATCACGGACCAGCGGTAGCTGCCGGCGTGCCGGCCGAGCAGCAGGAACCCGACCAGCATGGCCAGCCCGCCCAGCGTGGTGACGGTGAGCGCCTGGACGGCCGCCCACCGGCTGGACCGGCGCTCGGTGCTGTGCCCGATGAGCAGGTAGGAGAAGACGGTGGTCAGCTCCCAGAAGACGTAGAGCAGCAGCAGGTCGTCGGAGACGACGAGGCCGATCATGGCGCCGGCGAAGGCGACCATGATGGACGCGTACCGGGCCAGTCCGAGCGAGCCGGCGTGGAAGTAGCGGGCGGAGTAGACCAGTACCAGCGCGCCGACCCCGCCGACCAGCAGCAGCATCAGCCAGGACAGGGTGGTGACCCGCAGCGCCACGTCGAGCTGGAGCTGGGCGATCCAGGGGTACGTCTCGACCACGGCACCGCCGTGCCGGACCGCGCCGGTGTGCGCGATCGCCCAGCCGACGGCGGCGGCCGGCGCGGCGGCGAGCGGGTAGCACGCGCGCGGGCCCCACCGGCGCACCAGCAGCGGCGCCAGCAAGGCCGCCACCAGGTGCAGGATCAGCAGGACGAGCACGCGTACTCCAGGTCGAGGTGACCGCGCGTCGGGCACGCTGCGGCCAGACCGATCAGACGTCAGATCGCCGGCCGCCGGGCGTTTTTCCGGAAACCCGTCCCGGCCGCCCGCCCCGGGTCAGCGCAGGGCGGGGTCGGCGGCGGTGCGGTCGCGGCGGGTCTCCACCACCAGCAGGTCGGGGCGGCCGAGCTGGAGCACGGCCTTGTTCACCACCCGCTGCGCGGCGGCCAGGGAGCGCACCGGCAGCTGGGTGCCCCGGCTCTCCCGCCGCAGGACGAAGTAGTGCACGGCGGCGCGGACCAGCCCGCGGTCGGCGGCGCTGGATCCGGCGGTGGCGACGACCAGCTCCCGCAGACAGTGGGCCAGCTCCTCGGCGAGCTGGAGCTCGGGGCCGTGCAGGCCGGCGCGGAGCGCGGCGAGGTGGCCGTCGACCTTCCGGATGAGCACGTCGGTGCCGGCTCCCGAGCCCTGCTCCTCGACGCTCATCCATGCCTCCCCCGCCGGTGCGTTGCGGGTGAAGTTACTTTATGTTGTGCCGTACAAGCAAGCAGTTAAGTAAGACTTAACGCTAATAACACCTCATTCGGCGCGCAAGCCATCGAGCTGGGAAGAGCCGGACCCGCCCGGCGGGCCGATTGTCGGACCGCCGGGGCAGGATGGAGGACGTGGCGGACGAGGTGACCCGGAGCAGGGCGGTGCTGGCCGAGTTCGGCGCGGCCACCCGGGAGTGGTTCGACGCCGCCTTCGCCGCGCCGACCGCCGCCCAGGCCGGCGCGTGGCGATCCGTGGCCGCCGGCCGCAACGCCCTCGTCGTCGCCCCCACCGGTTCCGGCAAGACCCTGGCCGCGTTCCTCTGGTCGCTCGACCGGCTGGCCAAGGAGCCGCCACCGGCCGAGGCCCGGCACCGCTGCCGGGTGCTCTACGTCAGCCCGCTCAAGGCGCTCGCCGTCGACGTGGAGCGCAACCTGCGCGCCCCGCTCGCCGGGATCCGGCAGGCCGCCACCCGGCTCGGCCTCACCCCGCCCGACATCACCGTCGGCATGCGCACCGGCGACACCCCGGCCGACGAGCGGCGGGCCTTCGCCCGCACCCCGCCGGACATCCTCATCACCACCCCGGAGTCGCTCTTCCTCCTGCTCACCTCCGCGGCCCGGGACTCCTTGCGCGGCGTCCGGACGGTCATCGTCGACGAGGTGCACGCGGTCGCCGGCACGAAGCGCGGCGCCCACCTGGCGCTCTCCCTGGAGCGGCTGGACGCGCTGCTCGACGCGCCGGCCCAGCGGATCGGCCTCTCCGCCACCGTCCGGCCGATCGACGCCTGCGCCCGCTTCCTCGGCGGGGCCCGCCCGGTCGACGTGGTGCAGCCGCCCAGCAGCAAGACCATCGAGGTCAGCGTCCAGGTCCCGGTGGAGGACATGACCCGCCTCGACGAGCAGGAGCCGCCGGAGGACAACCTCGGCGGGCCCGGGCCGCGCCGCGCCTCCATCTGGCCCGCCGTCGAGGAACGGGTCTTCGCCCTGATCCGGTCGCACCGCTCCACCATCGTCTTCACCAACTCCCGACGCAGCGCCGAGCGGCTCTGCGCCCGGCTCAACGAGCTGGCCGCCGAGGAACTGGCGGCGTCGGCCGGCCCGGACGGCGGCCGCGTGGCCCGGGGCGGGGAGCCGGTAGGCGTATCCGAGCTGCTGTCGGGGAGCGACGGCCCGCCGGCCGGCGACGGCGGTCCGACGGACGGGCCCGACCCGGGCCGGCGGCGCGGC
>NZ_KQ058729.1 GCF_000982955.1 Micromonospora sp. HK10
ACCACTCCAGCGGACGCAACCGGCGGGGGGAGCGGGGTTGGCACCTCGAACGTCAGCCACGATCACGGCGGAACACACTTCAGCCATCCCCACTCCCGGCCCAACGGGCACGGCAACCTCAGCCTGCCGCCGTCACCGACAGACACCCCGGACACGATGTGCGAGTTCGGTGGGCATCGACCCTCTTCGACGAGCGCGGAAGAGCGTGCGGTGATGCCCATAAAGGGCGCGCGGCGCCAGCCCTGCCGCAAGGGCTTTCGGCGGTTCAGTAGCCCCACCGGTGCCGGACGCGGGTTTCGCGTACCGGGATTTCGGGGTGGGGACTTCGGGTTCGTCGCCTACGCCGACACCGACACCGCCCAGGACGTCCTGGTCCGCGTTGTCGGTGGCGACACCGACCCGGGAGCCCAGACCGCCCCCCTCGCACGCGCCCGCGAGTTGTGGTGGCTCTCCCGCGCCGTACGGGCCAAGTACACCGCCATCTCCCGCGCCGTGCCGCTGCTGCTCGCCGGGTACGCCGGCGCCGCCACCACCGCAGCCCTGGCGATCTGGGCCCGGTGACCACGATGACCGCGACCACCACCCTCGTCGTGCAGGACCCCGTCGACGCCTACGAACTGTTCGCCCACGCCCGCACCGTGCTCAGGCTGCCCCTGGACGGCCGATGGCACCTGGTCGACCACGGCCGCGTCCACATGCTGCAAACCCTGCCCGGACAGGGCGCACCGGCCCTGGCCAGCGTGCACCTCCCCGTCGACGGCAGCCGGCACCCCGGCGAGCCCCACGCCGGCATCCCCGGCGGCTACGCCCTGCTCGCCTTCACCACCGACGGCGGCGACACCAACAGGACCCAGCGCCGGCACCGCGACCTCGCCGGCCAGGCTAGTGCGTGGCTGACCCACCGACGGCTTCGCTGGACCTGGTCACACGCCGACGGGCCCTTCACGACCAACCACGCCGATCTTGCGACCAGGGGCCAAATAGTTGATCTTTTTGGGGGTCTGCGCGGTCCCTGATCGCTGCCACGGTGGTTGACCGCTGTGAGTCGATCTCCTCTGAGCATCGGCGAGCTGGTCGAGCACTGGACCCTTGTCCCTGCTGAGCTGGACCTGGTTGCGTCCAAGCATGGCGAGATACGGCCGGGTTCGCGCTGTTGCGGAGGTTCTACGACCGGTACGGCCGCTTCCCGCGAGGTTGGGCAGATCTGCGCCCGGAGGCGATGGACTTCGCCTCTCGCCAGGTCAAGGCGGAGCCGGGTTACTTGGCGTTCTACGGAGACCAGGGCCAGCGGATCCATCACACCCCCAATCGGCTAGATCAACCCGACAACGCACCCAGAATCCAATCCACGGATTCAGGCTAAGGTCCGGTCCGGCAGCGGAACAGGGGCGCAGGACCTGCGGCAGGGTGGGGCGAGCGCCCCACCCTGCCGTTGAACTCAGCCGATCTGCAGGGTCACGTCGTCCAGCACGAAGCTGGTCTGCAGGTAGGCGTCCTCGGTGCCGGTGAAGGTCAGCGTGACCGTCTGGCCGGCGTACGCGCCGAGGTTGACGGTGCGCTGCGTGTAGCCCGTGGCAGCGTTCATGTTGGACAGCGACGCCACGGTGGTGCCGTTGGCCTTGATCGTGAACACGTCGTAGGCGAGCGCCCCGTACTCGTTCGTGTCGATGTGCAGCCAGTAGGTCAGTACCGCACTGGTGCAGCCCGACGGGATGGTGACGGTCTGGCTGATGGCGTCGGTCGCGGTGTAGCCGTATCCGCCGAGCCACGCGTACCGGGTGCCGCTGCGCGGCACCTGCCCGATAGAGGTGCCGATCGCGCCGGTGGAGCCGGTCCACGGCGAGGTGCCGCTTTCGAACCCGCCGTTGAGGATCAGCTGGGCGGCGGTGCAGCCGCCCGGTCCGCCGGTCACGGTCAGCGTGTACGTGGTGCTGTGCGACACCGAACCCGTGCCGGTGATGGTGATGGTGTAGGTGCCGCCGGCCACCGACGAGCCGACCGCGATGGTGGCGGTCGACGAGCTGCCGGAGGTGACCGACGACGGGCTGAACGAGACCGTTACGCCCGTGGGGGCGCCGCTGGCGGTCAGGGTCACCGTCTGGGCGCTGCCCGAGGTGGTGGCGGTGCCGACGGTGGTCGTGGTGCTGGACCCCGCGTTCACGGTGCCCGACGAGGGGCTGGCCGAGATCGAGAAGTCGTTGGTCGGCGTCGAGGTGCCGACCGCCCGGTTCCACAGCGTGTAGGCGATGCCGTCGGCAGCCCGGTCCAGGGCGGTGGCGTTGATGTTGCTGGTGGTGTCGCAGGAGGAGTGGTAGCAGGAGTCGTACGGCTGACCGGCGGTGCCGCCCCACTTCGACGCCTGGGCCGACGTCTTGGTGGCGCTGGCGCCCATCGCGTAACCGGAGGTCGGGATGCCCGCGTTCTGGAACGAGTAGTCGTCGGAACGGCCCTGGCCCTCGACGTTCTCCTCCGGCTGCAGGCTGAGGGAGTCCCAGTACGCCTTCATCGGCTGCGACGCGGTCGAGGTGATGTTGTTGATGAAGTAGCCGCCGTTCTTCGACGCGATCATGTCGAAGTTGTAGTAGGCCTTGATCGCCGTTCGCTGGGTACTGGTCAGCGAGTTGACGTAGAACTTGGAGCCGTTGAGGCCCTGTTCCTCGTCGGTCCACCAGCCGAAGCGGACCTTGTTCAGCATGGTCGGGTTCTGCGCGGCCAGCGCGAGGGCGACCTCGAGCAGCGCCGCCGAGCCGGAGCCGTTGTCGTTGATGCCGGGACCGGCCGAGACGCTGTCCAGGTGGGCGCCGAACATGTAGACGTTGCTCGCGTCGCCGCCCGGCCACTCGGCGATCAGGTTCGGGCCTGCACCGCTGGTGCAGCCGGAGGTGCAGGGCTGCTCGGTGACGGTGTAGCCGGCGGTCTGGAGCTTGCCCTTGAGGTAGGCGACCGACTGCAGGTAGCCGTTGCCGGTCGAGCGGCGGGTGCCGCCGTTGTTGGTGGCGATGGTGTTGAGCTGTGTCAGGTGCGCCTGCACGTTGGACACGCTGATGTCCGGGGCGGTGCCGCCGGGGGTGCCGCCGTTGACCGTCAGCGTGTACTGGGCCGTGTGGGTGACCGACCCGGTGCCGGTCACGGTGATGGTGTACGTGCCCGCGGCCGCGCCGGACGTGGTCGCCACCGTCATCGTGGAGCTGCCGCCCGAGGTGACCGACGTCGGGCTGAACGATACGGTGACCCCGGACGGGGCGCCGGAGGAGGTCAGCGACACGGTCTGCGCGCTGCCGGAGACGGTGGCGGTGTTGACCGTCGCGGTGACCGAGGAGCCCGCGTTGACGCCGCCCGAGGTGGGGCTGATCGACATCGAGAAGTCGGTGCTGGTCGCGGTGCAGGTCGGGTCGCCGGTCTGGGCCGGGACCGCGACCGCGTTCCACGCGTCCTTGGTCCGGTTGAACAGGACGCACGAGGAGTCCAGGTTCTTCGCGGCGGTCAGGGTCGCGGTGCGGTACTTCTTGTGGGTCATGCCGGAGGTCTTCAGCAGCATGCCGCCGTAGAAGATCTTTCCGGCGGACTGGATGCCCACGCCGGTGACCGACGACGGGCCGCCCGAGCAGATGGGGCTGTTCGGCTTGCCGCCGCCCGGCGCGCTGCCCTCGGCGAGCAGGTAGAACCAGTGGTTGAGCGGACCTGCGGCCGCGTGTACCTCGGTGTTGGGAATCGACGAGGAGTAGCAGTTCGGGTGGCCATCGACCAGCGAAGGGTTGTACATGTTGCGGATCGGGCCGCTGCCGACGAGGTCGATCTCCTCACCGACCAGGTAGTCGGGTTCGTCGTAGGCGCTGGACTGGTTGGCGTATGCCTCGGTCAGGGCGCCGAAGATGTCGCCGGTGGCTTCGCCGAGGCCGGCTTCGGAGCTGGTGCCGCCGGGGGTGTTCTGGTCGAGGCCGTGGCCGAACTCGTGACCCACCACATCCATCGACGAGATCCAGTTGCCTGCCGAGTTCTTGCCGATCGTGATCGTCGAGCCGTCCCAGTAGGCGTTCTGCTCGTTCAGGCCGACCTTGATCGGCCAGCTGCCACCGTTGCCGTTGTGCCCGTTGCGGCCCAGCCAGGCCGACAGCATGTCCCATTCCTTCTGCGCCGAGTACAGTGCGTCGACGCAGCCGGTCTCCTTGCTGGTGCCCACCCCGTTGCCCCAGCTGTCGTCCGCGCCGGAGAAGACGGTACTGGTGCTGTAGTCCTGGCAGTTCAGGCCGGTGCGCGTGGTGTCGCGCAGGTAGTACGTGCTGCCCGACTGCGACGTGGTGATCGACAACGGGCTGGGCCCGTTCCACTTGCCGGTGCCGGAACCGGCCGCGGCGTCCTCCTGCTTGGCCAGCACCTGGCCGTTACGCGCGTCCACGAAGACATGCAGGTGGCTGGGCGCCGAGGCGGTGCGCCCGGCGACGACGACCTCCCACGCGAGTCGTGCGGTGCTGTCCTTGACGTGCACCACAAGGGTGCGCGACTCGACCCGGTCGACCTTGGTGAGCAGGCCCTTGGCGGTCTGCTCGGCGCGGTCGGCGGCGACCGTCGGCACGACGGAGACGTTGATCTTCGTCTTGGTGGCGGCCGAGATCGCCCGGATGGCGCCCCGGCCGTCGGCGAGCACGGCGGCGTCGCCGCCGACCACCGGCAGGCCCCGGTAGGTGCGCTCGTAGGCAATGGAGAACAGGCCGTCCACCCACGGGATCACCATGCGACGGTCGTACTGCTCGAAGGGGCCTTTCGCCAGCGCGTCGTGACCGCCGTCGGCAGCGCGGTCGGCTGCAGAGATCGCCAGCGACAGCGGGCTCTGCGCAACCGTGGGTGTAGGGGGCGGGGTGGCTGCGGTCGACTGGGTGGCCACCCCGGTCACGGTGCCCAGGGTAAGCGCAACCGCGACAGCGGCCGCCATGGCAGTTCTTCGATACATCGCAATCCTCCCGCCGAGATGGGTTGAGGGGTGTGGCAGCAGGGCCCGTGTTGATGGGATCTCCGGCAACCGGTGACAGCTCGGCTTTGGCGATGACACTAGGAACGGCGGAGGCTGGCCGAAATCAGGGCAACCCCTTGCTCTGGTGCGCGAAGGACCGTCGGGCGCACTATGATCCGGTGCCAGATTCTGCGACGGCAGTGAATGCGCATCAGGGGGCCACCGGCACCATGCTGCCGGTGGTACCGGGCGTCGTGCGCGGCGCCCGTCGGGTGGTGCTGTTCGGTCCGCCCGGGATCGGCAAGACCGCTGCGGCCGGTGTACTCGGGCAGCAGCTGGGCATGCCTGTCCTAAGGCTGGCTCCGAGCCCACAGGACGCCCAGGTCCCCTACACCGGACTGCTCGAACTCGCACTGGCCCTCCAACCGCTGCCGGCCGCGCGGGAACTCGCGACCGGAATCGACAAGGCCGTCGGAGTGCCGGGCTCTGCCGATCCCGCCGGGACCGCTCTACGGCTGCGCCGGTTGACCGCCACCCTGCTGCTGGACACCCCGCCTCTGACACTGGTGGTGGACAACGCCCAGTGGCTGGATACGGCCAGCGCGGCCGTCTTGCGTTGGGCACTGCGCCTGGCTCCCGACCTTCCCGTCATAGCCGCAGAGCGAATCTGGCGCCCGGGGAGCGAAGGCCACTGGTGCGGCGAGGACCCCTGTGCGGTACGCATCCCGGCGCTGACACCCGATCAGGTCGCAACCCTGCTGTCGCCGTACCGGCTAACCCCCTACGAGGTCACGCAGACCCACATCCGCAGCGGAGGGAACCCGGCCCTAGCCCTCGCATTCGCCGGGGCCCGCAGCCGCGCCACCGACCTGCCGGCCGCTCAGGGTCTCGTAGACGACCTGGTCCTGCCGCCGGCCGCCCGCCGACTGGTGAACGAATGGCTGGGCACTGTGTCGGCCGAAGTTCAGGAACTGTTGACGGTCGCCGCACTCGACGACCGGCCCGACCGCGAACTGCTGAGCCGCCTCGCCGGCCCGCCCGCCGAAAACCTTCTCGCAGAGGCCGAGGCAGCCGGACTGATCAACATCGGGCAGGTCGACGGGAAGATCCGGTTCGCCGCCGCCGCGATCGGTGCCGAACTCGCGGCCCGACCGCCGGTCGCCACACGCAGGCTCCTGCACGCCCGCCTGGCCGAAGCCAGCCGCGACAGCATCCGCCGCGACCGTCACACCACGCTGGCGGCCGACACCAACGACCCGCAGTCGGCCGACTGCGCCGACCGCGCCGCCGCCCGCGCCCGGCTGCGCGGAGAACCCGCACTAGCGGCCGAGCTCTCCCTGCTCGCCGCCGAACGTACCCCGGAGACCGACGCCGACCTGCTCACCGAACGGGCGCTGACCGCCGTACGCGACGCCGCCCACAACGGCGACCTGCCCCGCGGCCAGGCTGCCGTCCGCCTCGTCCTGAACCACGACAGCAGCCCCGCCAACCGCGTCAACGCCCTCATCGCCCTGATCGACTCAGGCGGACAGCACCTGTACAACGGCGACAAGCTGTTCGCCGACGCACTTCACGAAGCGGCCGGACATCCGGACCTGACCGCGCAGATCCTCGTCCGCCAGGCGATCTGGGCCAACGTCAACGGCGATCCCGACCGGGCGTGCGCCCAGGCTGCCCGGGCCGCCAGCCTCGCCCGGAGCGCTGGCGACACCGCCACCACCGCCATGGCCCTCACGATGCAGGCCCGCATCCAACGCATCCTCGGCCGCCCCCAAGCCGAGACCACGCTCGGCCACGCCCTGTCCCTGCCACGCAGCACTCACATCCCCGTCAACGCCAGGCCCGAACAGCTCTCCGCCCGGCACGCCATCTTCGACGACCGTCTGGACGAAGCCCGCAGCGCACTGCTGCCTCTGCTCGTCGAAGCCGAGCGGACCGGAGACGCCGAAGCCACCGTGGATGTCCTGCGCAGCCTCGCCGAAGTCGAGATCCGCGCCGGACGGTGCGGACTGGCCCTCGACTACGCCGGCCGCGCCCTGTCGCTTACCGACAGAGCCGCCTTGGACCCCGCACCAACGTGCTACACCTCCGCCCTGGTCGAGGGCACCGCCTCGTGCACCGACTCCGCCCTCGCTCACGCACGCCGCGGGGCGGACACCTCCCGCCGGGAGGACAACAAAGTCTTCCTCTCCCGAAACCTCTTCGTCCTCGGACATCTTCTCCTGGTCACCGGGCGTCCGAAAGAAGCCCTGGAGGCGCTGGAAGAGGTCCGTACGCTTGAGAAGCGCCAGCAGGTCCGCGACCCGTCCGTCCTGCGCTGGCACGCCGACCTCGCCCAAGCCCTCATCTCCCTCGGCTACCTCGACCAAGCCCGCAAACTGCTGACCGATACCCGTCGCACCGCGACTGATCTAGATAGAAGCTGCGTCCTCCCCGTGCTCGACCGCTCCCAGGCACTCCTGGAAGCCACCCTGGGCAACTACGATGCGGCCGCCGACCTCCTCACCGCAGCAGCCGACCACCTCCGCCACCTGCCCATCGAACACGGTCGAACCCTCCTGGCCCTCAGCCACACCGAACGACGCGGACGCCGACGCGCCAGCGCCCGCACCGCGGCGCAGAGCGCCGCCGACCTCTTCAGCACGCACCAGGCACACCCCTGGATCGAAGCCGCCACCCGCACCCTCCACCAACTGGAGCCCGTCCCCGCGCACAGCAGTACGCTCCCCTGCCTCACCTCCGCCGAACAGCGCTGCGTCGAGCTCGCCGCCAGCGGAGCGACCAACCGCGACATCGCCACCGCCCTCACCATCAGTGTCAAAACAGTCGAAGCAAACCTCACCCGCGTCTACCGGAAGCTCGGCATCCACTCACGCGTCCAACTCGCGCACCTTGCAGCCCTGACGGCAGCGCCGGCAGAAGCCCTGCAGCCCGGCCTGGCGCATCAGCCTGGCAACGCGTTTGCGCCCACTTCCGACTCCGGTGCCCAGGCGTAACTCGGCGTGCGGCGTAAAGGAGCGGGTTGGGCGAGGATCGCACGTGCTTCCCCGGACAGCATCCTCGCTACGTCAAGTCGCAAAATGCCGTGACGAGGATTTAGAATCGAGAAAGTTGACACAAAAAGCAACAGAGGCGGCCGGTTTGCTACTGTAACCGCCAGCAACGGAGCGCAGCAGCTATCCAATGCGACCAACAAACAGAGGTAATGAACGGCTGAATCGCAGGCAGTCGGCCTACCGACATGCATAGATGACGGTCTTAGGAAACCGATGCTCTATCCCCTGAGCTACGAGGGCGCGAGGGCCCAGTCTAGCGACCTGCGGGTTCACCTGGGGTGGCAGGGAGTGGCCCCCGTTCACCCACGTTCCCCGGACCCCTGTTCGCCCAGCCCAGGACTACAGCCCGAGCACACGAACCCCGGTTTTGCGACCGGCGGCCGGCCGGGGTGACCCGTGTCGGCACCGGTTCACCCGGGTTGGCATCCGCTGGAGAACACACACAGCCATCCCCCACTCCCGGCCCTGCGGGCGCGGCAACCTCGAGCCTGCCGCGTCGTTAGCCGGCACCTCGGACACGATGTGCGAGACCTGCGCGGCATCAGCGCTCCACCGAGCGCGGGGCAGGCGTACGGCAGGGTGGCCGATGACGGCTGGTCGCCGGCCGCCGCTCCGAGACCGGCCTGATTCCTAC
This sequence comes from Micromonospora sp. HK10, assembly GCF_000982955.1. Taxonomy (GTDB): domain Bacteria; phylum Actinomycetota; class Actinomycetes; order Mycobacteriales; family Micromonosporaceae; genus Micromonospora. Next base: position 8,639 of record NZ_KQ058729.1, read on the forward strand.
GCCAACGACCGGGACAGCGACTTGAATAGCGGTGTGCAGGTCAATAAGGACGGGCGGGACTGGCACGTCGGCGTCGCCGCCGACGTGGACTGGATCGCCGGTCACGCCACGGCCGGCGTCTCGATCACCACCGCCATCCCGCCGGTCTTCGACCCCTACGCCACCACGTACCAGACCGACGACGTCACCGCCGCCGCCTACGAGCAGGCTCTCATCGAGGACCTCATAACGCACACGCCCGACCAGCCGTGGTGGCTGGCCTACCTCGACAACGGCGCCCACGACGTCGTCTTTCGCCACGCCCCGAGGGTGTTCCGCTACTGGAGCTGGCCGTAGTGCTGGTCCAGGCCGGCCCCGAGCAAGCCCTCACCTGGCGGACCGGTGGTCACATCCGCCACACTCACGGCGCGCTACCCGATCTGCTCTTCCCCGCCGACCGGTCATGGCTGGTCTCCGCGCTCTGGGACGACACCTGGACCTGCCTGGGCGGCCGCGAGTCGCTGATCCACACCCTGGAGTGCGACCCTGTGGCCAACGCCGGCCAGCTCCGACCCGACGAGGACGCGCTGCCACCGGGGCTGACCCGCGAGTGACGACCCACGCCCCGGGCAGCCTCCGATCATGGCTAACGCCCCCACGTCTCGGCGGGACGGCAGTCGCTGGTCGGTTTGCCGTAGATCCGCTTCCCGTCCGGGCCCGCGTAGCAATGCTCGAGTTGGTCCTCGGCCCGGAACAACGGACGCCTGTCGATCTCCGTCCCGGTGGCGTCGTAGCTGACCAGTTCAGGGTCGTTGCCGGCCTTGAGTCTGGCGTCGCTGGTCATCAGGCCGAACGCGCCTGCGGAAAGTCGTGCTGTGGTGGCGTGGCCGTCGCCGTGATCGAGCACGAGCCGGTGGACGCGGCTGCTGACCCGGCCGCTGACGCTGACGTCCCCACCGTCGAACTCGGTGGAGGTCAGCAGCAGCCGCTGCACCGGCCCGGGCAGCCAGGCACCGTGCGGCCACGGCTCAGTGGCGCCCCCGCCGGACTCCCGGGCCGTGCCCGCCCCTTCCACGTCGCAGGTGGCGTAGCCGACGTCGTTCATGAACAACACCAGCGCGCGGTCACCTCGCTCCGTGGCCACCGCCAGGTCGGCCAGGGACACCGGAACGGGTCGCTCCCCTGGAGCCTGGCGGGTCTGTCGTTGTGGGGAGTTCCACTGCAGGCACCGCTCGGCCGCATCCTGCAGCGTCGGCGACAGCTCCCCGGCTCCCATGGCCAACACCTGCACGGTCGAGCGCTCCGGCCGGCCCCACACCACCGCCGCGGCACCGGACGCCACGGCCAGCAGCACCGCCGCAGCCATGGCGATCCGCAGTCGTGAGGTACGCGCGGGAGGCCGGCTCGCGACGCCGAGGATCCGGGCCCGCATCGCGCGCGCCGCCCCCGGTGGCAGGTCCCGCTCAACGGGCAGGTCGAGAATGTCGTTCACCGGTTCCCCTCCTGAATCTCCCCCGGCATCAAGCGGGCCAGGCGGCTGCGCGCCCGACTGACCCGGGACCGCACCGCTACCTCGCTGATGCCCAACACGGCTGCCGCGTCGCGGTACGACACGCCGGACCACAGGCACAACGCCACCGCCTCCCGCTCGGCCGATGGCAACCGGCGCACCACCGCGAGGACTTCGGCCATCCGCCGCTCGTCGTCGAGCCGCGCGGAAACCTCCTCGGCGAGGTCACCATCGGCGTACCGCTCCGCCGGTAGGCGCCGTTGCAGCGCCAGCCACCGGCGCGCCGACCGCCACTCGGAGCGGACCGCGTTGGTGGCGACGACCAGCAACCACGGCAGCGCCGATCCGTCCACGAGTCGGGCGTCGTGGCGGCGGCGCCACGCGACGAGGAACGTCGCCTGGGTGACGTCCTCGGCCGTCGACCACGACCCAGTCAGCCGGAACGCGTGGTTGTAGACCGGACGGGAAAACCGGTCAAAGAGCCGAGCGAACGCCGACTCATCACCGGCGGTGATCGAGGTCCACAGATCCTCGTCCGACGGCCGTACCTGATGCCTCACACCACACTATGGCCGCCAACGCGGGATCTGTTGCAGATCGGCCATCGATAGCTGAAGGCTGATCTCAGGGCTGGCCACGGCGCGCGTCGGCGACGGTGGCCAGCTCACCGGGCGGCGATCCAAGCGTCAGGTGTCGAGGCCTGCGAGGTTGAGGCGTTCGAGCAGGCTGGGCTTGCGGGCGTGCACCGCCCGCAACTCGGCCAACCGGTCTCGGAACGATGAGCTGTCCCCGTCGCGTTCGCCAAGGTCGCGCAGATCGACGAGGAGTTGTACAGCGGTGTCGTACTCGCCGGGTTTCTTCGTGGCGATGAGTTCGTCGACCCGCAGCCATGCGGCGGGTTGGTCGCTCGCGAGGGTGTCGAGGTGCCGTTGCCGGGCTGCTGCGGCGGACCGTTCCCTGCGAACCCGGTCGCGTTCGCACCGCTCGGCGTCGAGGCGTTCCCGTTCGGCGCGCAGGTCGGCGGCGGTGGCGAGTAGCTCCCCGGCCGTGCGGGCGGCCGTCGGGGTGGACGCGTCGGTGGGATGCGCGTCGCGGTAGCGGCGCAGGAGTCGGTTGCGCAGGTGGCTGTCGCCGCCGGTGATCAGGTCGGCCAAAATGCCGTCCTTGTCCCGTACGGGCAGTCCGACGACCCAGGTGCGTAGTTGCGCGGCGGTCGGTTCACCGGAGGCGACCGGCGACGACCCGGCCGCCGCAGCTGCGATCAGGTCGGGGTCGATGCGCAGGAACTCGGCAACGGCGGTGAGGGACGCGTCGAGGCTGCCCAGTCCGTCCGGGGCGGGCGGTTCAGGCTCGTCGTCGGCGATCTCGGCGGACTGTACGCAGCGCAGCCAGGCCAGGTAGAGCAGGCGCAGGTCACCGGCGGCGAGGCCGGCCCGGACCGGGATGATCGAGGCGAGCAGGCCGTGGCCGTCGAGGTCCCACTCGTCGGTGCCGTCCTCGTCCTCGTCGTGCAGGTCGATGATGACGTGCGTGCCGGCGGTCCAGGCGGATGCGCTGTCACCCTGGCAGTACCGGGCGACGGTGGCGGGGTCGAGCACGTTCTTCGGTAGCCGCAGCATGAGCTGGCGGGTGCCCCAGTTCGCCAGGTACAGGTGCGCGTCGAAGTACCGTTCCATCAGCGTGCGTGGGTCGCCCTTGAAGTTGCCCCACTCGTAGGTGTTGACGAAGCTGGTGGCGGTGATGTCGGCCCGGGTGGAGAGCGACCGCAGCTCGGCCCGCTCCCGGCCGGTGAGGGGCCGGTCGACGGCGGTGAACTCGTAGTACTGGTACTCGCTCACCGTGGCCTACCTTCCGGCCCAGTGCCGGTAGGCGTCGATCCACCCGGCACCGTCCGGCGCGGGGGTGGGTAGCGGCAGGTCGAGTAGATCAATCTTCTGCCGGTGGTGGCCTCGGGTGCAGACCGCGACGATGCTGTCCGCGGTCAGGTCGATCTTGCGCACGGTCACCTCGACGCCGAGGACGGTGGTGGTGAACGGCACCGCCAGATGCTCCTCGATCATGTTGAACAGGCCGGCGCGCTCATCGTCGTAATCGTCCGTGTCGACAGTAGCTTCCTCGATCATCGCCTCCAGCGCGGCGCTGCCCGTCGATGCCATCGGCGGAGGATAGCGGACCGGTGCCGAACGACCCGGCCGCACCCATCCTTGCCGCCTCACTTCCACGCCGCATGCCCGGATACCGAGCCCTCGGCTTCACCAGAACATGAGCCCATTCCACCGCCATCACCACGACTGGTCCCGCCTGTCACAGAGATACGATCCGACGCCAAGCATGCTGGGCCTAGCGTAGTAGGCTGAGGGGCATGGGCCGGTTCTCTGAGGATGAGCTGCACGCGGTTGTCTCCCGGTACGAGGCGACGCGGGCGCAGGCGTTGACCGAACGGGACGAGCAGCTGCGGGCGTTCCACGCCGCCGGGTGGCGGCCGGTGGATCTGCAGCGGGTCACCGGTTACAGCCGAGAGACCATCCGTCAGGCGCTCCGACCGGAGGTCCGACGGGCGACCAACATCAGCCGACGCAGGACGGCACCCCAGCCGCCGGCGGACTACCGGCCCTACGGTGACCGGAGGCCCTACGTGGTGGCCGAAACCCTGGCCGCACTGCACGGACCGACCGAGGGCACGGTGTCGCTTCCGCGTCACCTCGACTGGTCCGGGCAGGCCGAGTACGACCTGAACCGGACCGCACGCCTGGCCAGTATGTACAAGGTGGTACTCACTGAGGCCAGCACCGTCGAGGATCTGAACACCTGGCTCGACGCCGATCTCCTCCGGCGGCTCTGGCCCAGCCTCTGGCTGCCGCCCCAGCTCCGGCAGCGCTGGGAGGAAGCCTTCCCCGAACTCGCCGCCACCCGCAGCAACGCGGCGTAGCGGTGGACCCCTTCCACGAACGCCTCGCCCGTACCGGGCTCGCGGCGGCCGATCGATACGGCTTCGCGCTGGCTGGCGGCTACGCGGTCCAGGCAGCCGGGCTTGTCGAGCGGCCCAGCGAGGACATCGACCTGTTCACCGCGTGGGACCGCCGCGACGAGTTCACCGCCGCGGTCGTCGCCGTCGTGCACGCCTACCGCGGCGACGGCCTCACCGTCGAGACCGAGCGGCAGTACGACACCTTCGCCCGGCTGGCCGTCACCGATGGCGCGCGGGTTTCAAAGGTCGAACTCGGCGTGGACTGGCGCGCCAACGAACCGATCCTCATGGCGATCGGACCGGTACTGCACCCCGACGACGCGGTCGCGAACAAGATGAGCGCACTCTGCGGGCGGGCGTTCGCCCGGGACTTCATCGACATCGATGCTACCCTCCGATCCGGCCGCTACACCCGTAACGCCCTTCTCGCCCTCGCGCAGCGCGCCGACCGTGGTTTCGACCCGCGCATCTTCGCCGATGCCCTCGGACAAGCCGCCCAGCTCGACCCCGACGACTTTGCCCAGTACGGCGTCACCGGCGCAGCGCTGGGCGATCTCCGAAGCCGATTTGCAGAGTGGCGCCGCGACCTGCTCGGCGACGAGGAAGGATGACTCGGCCTCGACTCGCGACTACGACAAGCCTGCACCCACAGGTTCCACAACGTTCCAGCTGGTTGTCGGCAAGCGATCGCAGCGAGCCCGCGAAGCGACCGGCACGTAACGAGGGACGATAGGAAAGCCGCACGTCATCGGCCTGTGGAGGCTGGCAGACCGTCGGGTTAGGAAACCGTTGCTCTATCCCCTGAGCTACGAGGGCGCGAGGGCCCAGTCTAGCGACCTGCGGGTTCACCTGGGGTGGCAGGGAGTGGCCCCCGTTCACCCACGTTCCCCGGCCCCCTGTTCGCCCAGCCCAGGACTACAGCCCGAGCCACCTCGACGCCGAGGACGGTGGTGGTGACGGCACCGCCAGATGCTCCTCGATCATGGCCAACAGGCCGACACGCTCGTCCTCGTGACCGTCCGTGTCGACGGTGGCTTCCTCGATCCTCCAGCGACTCTGGCCCACCCTCCGGCTGCCGCCCCAGCTCCGCCAGCGCTGGGAGGAAGCCTTCCCCGAACTCGCCGCGACCCGCAGCAACGCGGCGTAGCGGTGGACCCCTTCCTACGAACGTCCCCGCCCACGTGGCCCGCATATCGAACACCAGATCCCCCGCATAGCGAACGCGACTGGTGCCGCAAATCGAAAGGCTGAGCCTCGCAGATCGAAAATACGCGTTGCCTGGCCGGATGGAGACCGTGGAGCTCTGGCCGTTCTCCCAAGGCGAACTCGACGCAGCGCCGGACGGATTCGTCGACGCCGTCTTCGCGCTCGGCCCGGAGCTGCGGCACGAGTCGGATGTGACCCGCGCCGACTACGCGGCCCGAATCGTACGCGGCGGCCTCCCCGAGGCCACCACTCGCACCGACCCACGCCGCCGCCAACGATTCCTCGACGCCTACGTCCAGGCGCTCATCGACCGCGACGTCCGGCAACTGTCCGACATTCGGCACAAGGGCGAGCTACGCAAGCTGGTACGCCTGCTCGCGGCCAGGTCGGCGACCATTATCACCGCCAACTCCCTCGAATCCGCCCTCGGACTGAGCCGGCCGACGATCGCCCGTTACCTCCAGGCCCTGGAGGAGATCTTCCTGGTCAAACGGATCCCCGGCTGGTCCCGCAACCTGGGCACCCGCACCACCGCCGCGCCCAAACTGATCTTCGTCGACTCGGGCATCGCCGCCAACGAGACCGCGGCCGACGCCCGGGCACTGCTCCGGCCGGGCGCACCGTTCGGCCCACTCCTCGAGTCATTCGTCCTGTCCGAACTCTCCCGCCAGCTCACCTGGTCCGAGCAGCCCGTCGACCTCTCTCACTACCGCGACCAGAGCAGGTACGAAGTCGACGCGGTGCTCGAGAACAGATCCGGCCAGGTGGTCGGGATCGAGGTGAAGGCGGCCACCACCGTCGGACCCGACGACTTCCGCGGGCTACGCCGACTCGCCGACCGCCTCAGCGAGGACTTCATCGCCGGCATCGTCCTCTACACCGGAACCTCCACGCTGCCGTTCGGCGACAGGCTCCGCGCAATGCCGGTCAGCGCCCTGTGGCAGGTTTCCGCCTCGACAACAGACTGAGCCCGCCGGGCGCGAGGGCCCAGTCTCGCGACCTGGGGGTTCACCTGGGATGGCAGGGAGTGGCCCGCGTCCACCCCGTTCCCCGGACCGGCGTTCTCCCAGCCCAGGACCACACCCCGAGCACACGAACCCGGGTTCGGAGCGCTGGCCCGACGCGTCCCGAGGGTGGTGCCGGCCGCCGGCCGCGCCGGCGCACATCATCAAGGGCTTGACCGACTGGTAGTAGGTCAAGCCCTTGATGATGGTTTGATGCGCCCACGGACCTGGCACCTGAGGGACAGGTCCTAGGAATCAGTCCTCCACGACGGGATGCAGCGGTGACAGGAACGGATCGAGGCGTTCGGTGATGTCACCCCGCGCCATGACGTGGACCAGGAACGCATTCGGTCCGGGAGGAACAGGCATCTCCTCGTCCTTCTCATAGAGGAGGCCATAGGAGCCCGGTAGCCGTCGTGCCACGAACTCGAGCACCTGGCGCATCCCCGCCGCCTCGTCCCGACGTCGGTTCGCCACTCCGTGCAGGAGCAGGTGGTACTCCCCGTTGAGTACCGTCACCTCCGCCGAGACATTCGTCGGGAAGTCCAACCCGGCTATCATCTCGTTCACCTCGTCGACGATGGCGTTGAGTTGGCCAGTGTCTGACTCCTCGGTGGTCTGCGCGAGGCGAAACCATCCGTGGAACTCGTACACGTCACCCTCCGAGCGGTCTGGTGTCGATGACGGGCTCGATGCCGTATCGGACACCGTATTCGTGCAGCTTCCTGAGCACTCCACCCGCGGGTGGCCCTTCAAAGTGGAAGTATGGCACTCGCCCGGTTTCGATAGCCTTCTCGAACGTCGCCTTGGCCTGGTTTCGGAAGTCCGAGCCCATCTTGTAGTTCGCCGGCTTGGACTGCGCCACGTAGCGCTGGCTCACCGCGTCGAACTCTCGGCCACGAGGCTCGAACTTCACCGACGGACGCCCGCCGATTCGAGCCGCGAGCGCGATCGCCGCGGGATCATGCACGTTGACGTCGATGAGCTCGGTCGGCGTCCGCCCGACGTAGGCACGCTTCGGGAAGCCGCCACTGGGCACTCCGGGACATTGGGCGCCGTTCAGCAGCCCGCCCGCTCGACTACCCGGGTAGCCGCCCACGCCGCCGAACGCCGCTCCCCAGAGGAAGTCCTGCCCGGCGTCGCTGTAGCTGTACGGCTGGCCCGTCCAGGCAGCCACTCCGGAGCCGTACAGCGCGCTTCCCGAGCCACCGACGATCGCGGAGGTGGCGACCTGCCGCACGCCTGACTGGGAGCCGGCGGCCAGCCCGCCGTACAAGCCGGTGCCGGCACCCCCGGCCATACCCATCGTGGCACCGGTCAGCGCACCGGCCGCCGCGCCGACGACCACCTTCTTGATGCAGGTGTTGCGGTCGTCGCCGCTGAGCCAGCAGTCCACACCACCCACGGCCCCGCCGACTATGCCACCGATGATCGCCGTACAGACGATCGCGCACTGCCCCGTCGGATCGCTCAATACCGTCGGCCGGTTGTACCCGTAGTGGTAGGTCTGGGTGAACGAGGTCCCCAGCGCCTGCGGCACCGGGTCCGGCGTGGTGAACCGACCGTTGCCCGCGTCGTAGTCGCGAGCCCGCACGTCGTAGAGCCCGTTCTTCTGGTCGAGATACTGCCCGTGGAACCGCAGCGGGTTGTTGGCGTACGTGCCGCTGCTGGTCACGACCTCACCGAACGGATCGATGGTGGCGCTACCGGTCAGGGCGGTGGCGTTGGCCAGGTCCGTCACCGAGCCCTGGTAGTCGTCCAGCAGCCAGGCCGGAGTCCCCGCGACGGTGTCGGCGATGGCGCTGCCCAGCTGCCCCTGTGGCTCTTCCCACCACTTGTGGGTCAGCGTGCCCGAGCCGTTCTTCTCCTCCACCCGGGTGGGCAGGCCGAGGGTGTCGACCGTCCAGGTGGCGTCGGTGGAGGCGTTGACGGTCCGGCCGATCCGGTTGCCATCCTCGTCGTAGTCGTAACCGACGACGGGCCCGGTCGGCGGTTGGACTCGTCGCAGGTTGGCGTCGAGTCCGTACCCATAGGTCGTGGTGCCGCCTGGCCCGACCTCGGTCGCCAGCGCGCCGTTGGCGTTGTACGTCAGGGTCGTGGTCGCCCCATTGACGGTCCGGCCGGTCGGCCGGTCATCGTCGTCGTAGGCGTAGGTGGTGGTGCTGGTGCTACCGGACTGCGTCGTCACCTTGCTCTTGCGGTTGCCGTTGTGGTCGTACCCGTAGCTGGTCTGCTGATCGGTCGCGGCGCAGGTCGTTCCCGCAGCCGGCCGGCACACCCGGGTGACCTGGCCGATGTCGTCGTAGGAGTAGATCGCCCGGGACGTGCTCCCGCCCCGGGTGGTGGTCACCGTGTCCGGCGCGCCGGCCAGATTTCGGGTGACGTCCTGACTGACCAGCATCGTGCTGCCCGACGTGTGCGCCACCCGGGTCAGCGAGCCAGCCCGGTCATAGGTGTAGGCGCTGGACGGGCCGCCCTGGCGGGTGACGCTCGTCCGGTTACCCGCCACGTCGTAGCCGTAGCTGACCTGCCAACTCGTGGCGTCGCTGGTGAGCTTCGTGCCACTCATCCGGTGGTCGTCACGCCAGGTGTAGCTCTGCACCCGCCCGTCCGGCAGGGTGCGTCGCTCCAACTGGCCGTTCTTGTTCCAGCCGTACCCGAAGGTCTTGCCGCCGCGGACGATGCTGTTCACCCGTCCGGCGGTGTCGTAGCCGTAGGTCGCGGTGCTGGTTCCGTTGCTCGCCGTCTTGATCTGCCCGGCGCCGTCGTAGGTGTAGGTGAGGTCCGGGGTGGTGTCGCTGTAGTCCACCTTCGTCGTGCGACCCGCCCGGTCGTACGTGTACTTGATGCTGCCGGCGGGGAGGGTCATCGTGTCGACCAACCCGTCCCAGGTGTAGGCGTATCCGGTGACCCGGCCGCCGGGTGTCTTGACGGCGGTGACCCGACCGGACTTGTCGTGGTCGTAGTCGTAGATCTTGCCCATCGGCGTGGTCACCGTGTCCAGGTTGCCGGCCAGGTCGTAACCGAACGAGGTGGCCGGATGGTTCGGCGGGGTCACCTTCTGGACTCGACCGAGGCTGTCGTACTCGTAGGCGGTGGGGTGGTTGTTCGCGTCGAAGACCTTGGTGGGCCGGTTGCTCGCGTCGTACTCGGTCACCGTGGACCGGCCCAACGGGTCGATGATTTTGGTGCGGTTGCCGGCCGCGTCGTACTGGAAGGAGGTGGTGAAGTCGGCAGCCGTGGCGCCGGCGGCGTTGCCACGCGGATCGGTCATCGATTCGAGGCGGCCGTCGTTGTCGTACTTCCACGTGGTGGTGTGGCCGAGCGGGTTCACCTCGTGGGTACGCAGGCCGTCCGGGTCGTGGTCATAGCTGGTGGTCTTGGTGAGCGCGTCGATGGTCGCGTCGAGCCGACCGGTGTCGTCGTACTGCCAGGAGGTGACGGCGCCGCTCGGGTCGGTGACCGACGTCTGGTTGCCGGCCTTGTCGTAGCCGTACTTGGTGATCCGCTGCAACGGGTCGATCACCTGCGTCGGCCGGTTGACGTCGTCGTACTTGGTCTCCGTCACGGCGCCGGACGGGTCGGTGACCGACGTCGGATAGCCCTCGTTGTCGTATCCGTAGTTGGTCGTGTCGGTGGCCGGGTCCCCACCCGTGGCGTTGCCGCGTGGCCCGACGACGTGGTGCAGCCGGCCAGCGGCGTCATAGTGGTAAGTCGTCTTCGCGCCGGTCGCCTCGGTGGTGGAGGTGATGTTCCCGGCGTCGTCGTATCGGGTGGACCGGGTGTGTCCCGCTGGATTGGTGACGTCGGTCAGCCGGTTCGCGTTGTCGTAGACGTAAGTGGTGACGTGGTTGTCCGGGTCGGTGACGCTGGTCTGGTTGCCGTTGGCGTCGTAGCCGTAGGCGAATACCCGGCCGGCGGGGTCGGTGCTGGTCAGCATGCGTCCGGCACCGTCGTAGGTGTAGCGGGTGGTGTACTTGGCGGGGTCCGCGCCGGTGACATTGCCGCGCGGGTCGGTGCTGCTGAGCATCCGCCCGGCGGCGTCGTAGGTGTACGTCGTCTTGCGGCCACCCAGTGTGGTCATCGACGTCACGTTGCCGGCCGTGTCGTACCCGTAGGTGGTCACCCGCCCGGCGGGGGTGGTCACCGTCTTCACGTCCCCGGCCGTGGTGTAGGTGTAGCTGGTCTTGCCGCCCAGCGGATCGGTCTCGGTCAGCAGCCGCGCCTGTCCGTCATAGCCGTAGATGGTCTTCTTTCCACGGCCATCCGTGTACGAGGTGACGTTGTTCGCCGCGTCGTAGGTCCACGACTCGACGATCCCCACCGAGGTCGGTGAGCTCCGGCTGAGCATGTTGCCCCGGGTGTCGTACGTCATCGTGGTGACGTGGTTGTTCCGATCGGTGATCTTGATCGGTCGTAGCGTTGGGTTGGGTTTGTTGAAGTCGTACTCGTAGGCTGTCACCTTGCCCAGCGGATCGATCTGCTCGGTCAGCACGCTGCCCTTGTAGATGTCGGTCCAGATGCCACCGTTGTTGTCCGGGAAGTTCGCCACCGAACTGCCCCATGTCGGCTGGGTGGTGTGGCCGGTGGCGTCGGTCTGCTGAATGACCCGGCCGGACGAGTCATAGGTGGTCTGCATCACCAGCTTGTTACGCGGATCGGTGATGCTGTTCAGTCGCTGGCTAGCGTCATAGGTGTACTTCGTGATGCCACCGTTGAGGTCGCGCACCGTGGCGAGCCGGTTGCCGCTGTCGTAGGTGTAGGCGAGGTACCGGCCGTCGGCGAGGGTGACCCGGTTCAGCCGGCCCGACGTCGCGTCGTATGCGAAGGTGTGGGTACGACCCGCCCCGTCCGTGACACCGGTCAGCTTCGAGTTGGTATAGCTGAAGCTGAGCCCGATGCCCGACCGGTCCTTCCAGGACGCCAGGTAACCCACCGAGTCAAAGGTCAGCTTTTCCTGGTCGACCGTGGTGAGTGTCAAACCGGTGGCGAGGGTGCCGGCGAGGGTGGCCTGCACTCCGGCGGAGGCGGTTTCCCACTTGCCCGCGCCGAGGTCCTTGAAGACGGCGTACGAACCGTCCTCCAATCTCAGGTTCGCCCGGCCCGATGACACATTCACCCACAACGGGTACGAGTGCGCCCACCGTGGACCGAGCCAGACCGAAACGTTGCTGGCCGACGAGTAGGTCCGGGCCAGCCGGAAGTCCACTCCCGGTGCGGGCACGTGAGCATCGACGACGGACTCGCTCAGCCCGCCGGTCGCCGTGTTGACCGGGTCACCCCGGAACGCCTGGAAGCACGGCCGGCCGCTGGCGTTGCTGAGCCCGCAGCCCAGGGTCTCGTTCGCGGGCAGGACCGACGCGCCGCCCCGGGCCACGACAACTGGCGATATCGCCTCGGCACTCCAGTCCGTCCCACAGCTCCAGTCCAGGCTCCATTCCTGTGCGGTGCCGCTCGCCGTAACGGCGACCTTCCCGTAGTAGCCGACACCGGGCACGTAGCCGTGCTCGGGGGTCATGTACCACCCGTAGGAGCCAGCGGAGCTCGGGAACCCCGCGTTGAAACAGTACTCATCGATCTTGACGTTGTCCGAAGCGCGATGGACGGTGATGTGGTAGGCGACTGCGCTTGCTGGCTGCTCCCAGTCGATGCCCCAATAGATCGTGCCGGGGTCCAGCTCGAAGTCCCCGGGGACCACAAAATTGAACGGCGGGCCGATGGCCGCGCTCGCGGGGGCGGACGAGGCGATCGCGGCGGAGCGGCTGGATTTCCGCATCCCCGTCATCCGATGTCCGCCCGGCGCGTCGTGCCGCTTTCGCACCCACTCGGTGGCGCTGTGGGCCTCGTTCCGTCGCGCCGACCGGTGGGCGCTCTGCAGCTTCTCGACCTGCGCCTGGCGCTCCGCCAGCGTCATTGGTTTCGGTGGCTTCGGGACCTGCCGGGCGGGCGGCACCACGGCGGTCGGCCGGGCCGCCGAGCCGCGCTGGCCGGTGGTAGCTCCAGCCGGCGAGACACCGACTACTTGAAGCATGACAAGCATCGCGAGCACGAACGTGGGCAGGCTGAAGTGTTTCGATCGATGCATGAACGGTCCCCCGTGGACAGATGATGGTATCGACGATGCGGCCGCTGGAAAGCCAGCCAGTCAGGAGCTTCCCATCGAAGTGCGAGGATATGTAAGGCCTTACATCCGAGCCGATCCCGTGCTATACGTACGCGCGAGTTCACGCTGTGTGGCCGTCCAGGGCATACGACGGATCCGGTAGTTCGGTGGCGCGCGGCCGCAACTGTCTCGTGCTGACCCGACAGGTCGAGGCACTCACCGCTCTGCTCGCCGCACGCGGACACCAGCCGCTCGTGCTCCACCCCTGGGCTACGAGGGCGCGAGGGCTCAGCAGTCGTACGGACGGTCCGCCCGGGCGGCTGCCAGGGTGTGGGCCCACCAGTTCAGCTGGCGCACCATCTCGGCGAGGGCGGCTTCAACGCGCCCGGGATCGCGCAGTTCGCCATCGTCGTCGAACGCGTCGTGCACGTTGGGAATCAGGACGCTGGTGCGCATGGTGGGGACGTGCAGTTCGGCGAAGACGGTCCGTAGCTGTTCAACGGCGCGCAGACCGCCGGAGGCACCGCCGTAGGAGACGAATCCGAGGGGCTTGGCCCGCCACTCTTCGTAGGGCGTGTCGATGGCCGTCTTCAGGGGGCCGGGATAGCCGTGGTTGTACTCGGGCGTGACCACGACGAAGCCGTCGGCCTGTTCGACGCGCTTGGTGAACCGCTCGGCGTCTCCACCACCGGCCAGGTCGCCGGGGAGATCGAGTTCGGCCAGGTCGAGGTGGTCCACGACGGCGTCGGTGTGCCGGTCGAGGTGGCGCAGGAACCACCGCGTCACTCTCGGGCCGATGCGGTCGGCGCGGACGCTGGCGGTGATGACGGAGAGGGAATACGGGTCACGCATCGTCATCTCCTGTCGGTGGTCGGAGTTCCAGGTCCGGGGCGGTGGGGCGGTCTACGCCGGGTGGGGCGAGGGTGGCGACGAGGGTCTGGACGTCCGGCGGGCTCAGGGCAAGGCCGAACTCGGCGTTGAGGACGGCGCCGTACTCCTCGTCGGTCAGCGATCGGGTGCGGGTCGCGGCACCGGGGCGTTCCTCGCTGTAGTCGCGGCCGATGAGACGCCGGACCCTCGTGTCGTCCTTGTGGACGACGATGCACTGCTGGGTGAACGGCGAGGATGGGCTGGTGGAGGTGTTGTGGTTGGCGACCTCGACGTCGACCGGGTACTGCGGCTCCTCGGTGAAGGTCAGCAGGGTGGTCCAGGTGTCGGTGGTCCGCTCCTGCAGCCGCCAGGCGTCGTCCGTGCCGCGCCGGAGCTGGTACTCCCACGCGCCTTGTCGCTGCGGGGCGTCCTCGACCAGCGGCACCGGTTCGAGCAGGCCGGAGCCGAAGCCCACGTCGGCCAGCCACACCTGGTCGCCGTCGTCGACCCGCAGGACCAGGTGCGAGCGTGGGCGCGGCTGCTCGGCCGGGTCGCCGGTACGGGCGAGCAGCCGGTCCACCCGGTAGCCGAGGTGCTGGAGTACCCCGCCGAAGAGCACGTTGTGCTCGTAGCAGTACCCGCCGCGGCCGGCGTGGACGAGCTTGTCCTGCACCCGCGGCAGGTCCACCTCGACGCCCCGGCCGAGCATCACGTCCAGGTTCTCGAAGGTGATCGCGGCGATGTGGGCCCGATGCAGGTTGCGGAGCGTCGCACCGTCCGGTGCGGTGGGCCCGCGGTGACCGACCCGACGCAGGTAAGCGTCGACATCGAGTGCGTCGATCCGCCAATGGGTCGTGGAACGTGTGTCTCCCGGTGGCGAAGCCTGTCGAGGGGTCATGTCACATTCCTCTCCCGTCAGCGATTCGGAGCGGGACCGGTGCTGGAGCGGACGACGAGTTCGGTCGGCAGGGTCAGGCGACTCGGCGTGTTGTCCGGGTCGAGCAACATGCGTGCCATCAGCCGGCCCTTCTCGTGGATGGGCTGACGGACGGTGGTCAACCCGGTCGAGGCCGCCAGGGGCACGTCATCGAAGCCGGTGACCGACACGTCGTGTCCGACGCGAAGCCCTTGGACCGTGGCGACCTCGACGACGGCGGCGGCGAGCACGTCGCTGTCCGCGGCGATCGCCGTCGGGCGGTCGGGGGCCGCGAGGAGCGATGTCGCCGCCAGGCGCCCGGTGGCGTCGGCGTTGTTTCCGCCACTGACGACGCGCACTCGGGCCCCAGCGGGCAGCGCCTCGCGGATGCCGGCGAGCCGATGCCGCGAGTATGGGTAGAGCGCTGCCTCGTCGGCGGGCGGGACGGCGCAACCCGGCTCCCGCGGGGAGGAGAGGACCACCGCGACCTCGCGGTGGCCGAGGTCGGCGAGGTGGCGTCCGATCTTCCGACCCGCCTGCCGATCGTCGATCAGCACACAGCGACCTGCTGCCGTCTCGGAGGAGCGAACCAGGGGTAGCGAACGCTCGGACAGCGCACGGACGGCCGGATGGTCGTCCGTGAACCCGTCGGCCACCGCACCGTCGATGACCGCCCGGTGCACGGCGTCAAGCGACTCACGTACCTCCGCGTCGCTGAGTCCCGCGACGACCGGCGCGAACGGAATGAGCACCAGACTCGTACGGCTGTGCGCCAGGGCCTCGGCGAGGCCGCCGAGCAGGGCAAGGACGTAGGGGTCACGGAAGGCGTACGTCAGCCCGGTCGTGAAGATGACGCCGATCGCGTTGGCCCGCCCGGTCCGCAACGACCTCGCGGCGGCATCCGGGCCGGAGTAACCGAGTTCGCGTGCCACGGCGAGGATCCGCGACCGCATCTCGCTGGACAACCGATCCGGGCGGTTGAAGGCGTACGACACCGCAGCCGTCGAGACTCCGGCTGCCTCAGCGACCGACCGCAAGGTAACCCGCACACCCATGCCATCCCCTTGTTAATCGTTTAACATGGTGCATCGTGGCAAGTGTGACGTCAAGCAGAGGCCCAGGGCCACAGCGGCGATCCCCTGGCGCGTTGCCGGGTGACCATCAACTCGGTGACTGGCTCGCGGACGTGCAGGACCGCACGTCGGTGGCTACCGGTCACCGGCGGCGCCGTCCGTCTCGTCAACCTCGCCGCGCAGCCGTGGGCGTCCGCGGGTCAGGCTCGAAGGCACCGGCCCGACCCACGCGCTGGTGATCCTGGAAGGACCTGCCAGCGCCGGCTGGCAACGCGGACGCGGTGTGCGGGCCCGGGAACGGGGAAGCTCAGTTCATCGCAGGGTGAGCGGGGTTTCGGATTCGACGCGGGTCAGCTTCTCGGGGTTGCGGACGTAGTAGAGGCCGGTGATGCGGGCATCCTCGACACGGATCGCCAGGACGCCGTCGAGCTCGCCGTCCAGGCGTACGAGGAGTGCCAGGTTGCCGTTGACCACGGTCGGTTCAGCGGTGAGCGTGCCGTCGACCTTGCCCAGGCCACCGAGGAACATGCGGGCCACCTTCTCCGCGCCGGCGATCGGCCGCAGCGCGGCCTGCTTGACGCCGCCGCCGTCGCCGACCAGGACGACGTCAGGGGCGAGCACGTCGAGGAGACCCTGCAGGTCCCTGGTCTCGACCGCGCGTTGGAAGGCCCCCAGGGCCGCTCGGGTCTCGCTCGGGGAGACCGGCTGGCGGGGGCGGCGGGCATCGACGTGCTGGCGGGCGCGGTGCGCGATCTGGTGGACGGCCGCGGGGCTCTTGCCGACGGCGGCCGCGATCTCGTCGTAGCTGACATCGAAGGCCTCGCGCAGAACGAAGACGGCGCGCTCGGTCGGCGACAGTGTCTCCAGGACGATCATGAGCCCCATCGACACGCTCTCGGCGAGCATGACGTCTTCGGCCACATCCGGTGCGGTGAGCAGCGGGTCGGGCAGCCAGGGGCCGACGTAGGCCTCCTTGCGGCGTTGCATGGTGCGCAGCCGGTTGAGCGACTGCCGGGTGGTGATCCGGACCAGGTAGGCGCGCTGGTCGCGAACCTGCTCCGTATCGACCTTGCTCCACCGCAGCCAGGTTTCCTGGAGGACGTCCTCGGCATCGGTGGCCGATCCAAGCATCTCGTATGCGACGGTGAAGAGCAGGTTGCGGTGGGCGACGAAGGTATCCGTCGCCGGGTCAGTGGCGTGGCTCACATCGCGTCCCTTCTTCGTCGCGGGCGGCCCGGTCACCGAAGGCCCTCAACCTTCGGATCACCCGCGCCCACCCGGCACCACCCCGCCAGCGGCACGGCTTCATCAGGCGGTGAAAGGCTCGAGGCCGAAACGGCCCCACGCGATGAAGGTGGCAAGCGCGACGTAGCCCAGGTTCACCATGACCAGTCTGAACTGATTGAGCCGGACATGGATGATCATCGCACCGACCATGAGCAGAACCCAGCAGACGGCAGTCACCGGCACCATGAACGGTGCGATGTCGAGCACCGCGGGCAGGATCAGGCCAACCGCGGCCAGGAGCTCGAGCACCCCGATGGTCTTGATGAAGCCGACGCTGGCGTGTCCGGTCCATTCCCCGCCCTTAAGCGCAGCCAGCTTCTCCCTGGGTACGAACGTCTTGGTGATTCCGCCGGTCAGGGAGACTGCCGCCAGCAGCCCGCTGGCGATCCAGAGAGCGAGGTTCATGCGGTCTCCCCCTGCCTGGTGTGGGCCGGCGCCTCGCCGCGCTTGACCCGCAGCAACTCCTGGCGCCTGTCGTCCTTGACCCAGGTGAGCGAGCCGGGCTTGCGTGCCTCGTCCGCCAGATGCCTGACGGTGTGCTTGCAGACGAACTCCTTGAGCTTCGCGCCCGCGCCGCCGCCGAGGTACCACCTGTTCGCGGTGTCGTCCCTGGCGGCAAACTGGAAGATGCCGGCGCGACGCCCCAGGCTGATGCACTGGCCGAAGAACCCCAGGTTGATGGGGGACGGCCGGGCACCCGCGATCCGGGCCAGCACCGTGTCGGCGGCGTGCGCGCCGATCCTCGTCGCGGCCTGGCAGCTCATCCGGAACGGCAGGTCCGACGGGGCCGCCGAGTCCCCGGCCGCGACGATGCGCGCGTCGTCCACGCTCGTCAACGTCTCGTCGGTGAGCAGGCGGCCCAGCGTGTCGGTGCTCAGCCCGCTGCGGGCGGCCAGGTCCGGCACGCCGAACCCGGCGGTCCAGATGGTCACCGTGCTCGGCACCTCTCGGCCGCCGCCGAGCCGTACGGCATCGCGAGTCACCGCCGTCACCTTCGTGTCGGGGCCGTCGAGCACGGTCACCCCGAGCCTGGCCAGCCGCCTGGCAACCGAGCGCCGGCCCCGGGCGTGCAGATACGGGCCGAGCACCCCACCGCAGACAAGGGTCACCGTACGGCCTGCCTCCGCCAGCTCGGCGGCGGTTTCGATGCCGGTCGGGCCGGCTCCGACAACCGTCACCGGGGCCGTTGTGGGAGCGGCGTCGACGATCGGCCGCAGCCGCTGCGCCTCCTCCAGGCTGGCGATCGGGTAGCCGAACTCGGCCGCTCCGGGCACGTCCGGGTGGGCGCTGCCACTGCCCACCGCGTAGATCAGGTAGTCGTAGCCGACGGTGCCGCCGGCCGCCAACGTCACGCTGCGCCCGGCCGCGTCGATCCGGGTCACCGTGTCGACCACCAGCCGGACGCCCTCGGCCAGGACTTTTCGGTAGTCGACGACCGCGTCATCGGACCCGCCCACCACTTGGTGCAGGCGGATCCGCTCGACGAACGTCCGGCGCGGATTGATCAACGTCACCGCTACATCGTCGCGCTGCGTCAGGCGATTGGCCGCCATGACGCCGGCGTACCCGCCGCCGACCACGACCACATCGATGTTCACCGCCATAGTGGGCTCCTCCGTTCCACGGGGTTCGCCCTCAAGACACCGCGTGACCGACAGTGCTGACATCGTGTGAGGCAGGCCACTGCACAGGCGCGGGGTGACGCCGGCTGACCTTGACGGTCGGCGGGTCAGCGCGGGCTCAGCCGGGGCCCTGGGACGCCTGCGCCGGCGGAGACGGCACCCCGCGATTGGCGTTGATCCGCTCCCAGTCAGGTGCGAGCTCGTCGGTGATCAGCAGGTCCCGCCCGATGTCGCGGTGCGGATACGCGGTCCGGCCCACCATGTGTGCCGCGACCGGAGCGCTGGCGAGCTGAAAGAGACCGATGAGCACCAGGGTGGTGATGTCCACCCCGTTGCGCAGCCGCAGCGCGCAGCCGAGCAGGACCAGGAGCAAGCCGAGCACCTGCGGCTTGGCGGCCGCGTGCAGCCGGAAGAGCAGGTCGGGGAAGCGCAGCAGGGCGACGCCGGCGGCGAGGCAGAGCATCGCTCCGGCGACCAGGCAGCCGGCGGCGACCGTGTCGAGGACGGCGTCGAGGCTCATTGGTCACCCTTCCGGGTCGCGAACCGGGCGATGCTGACCGAGCCGACGAACCCGAGGATGGCCAGCACCACGAGCACCGGCAGTGCGGTGGCGTCGCGGCTGTACGCCGCCTCCATGGCGATGGCGGCGACGACGATGGCGAGCAGGACGTCGGTGGCGACCGCCCGGTCGAGGATGGACGGCCCGCGGATGATGCGGACGAGAACCAGCGCGCCGGCGATGGCGAGCAGGACGGTGACGGTCACGGCGACGACGATCATGTCGGAACCCTTTCCTGGTCAACCGGCTGCGGCGGGCCGGCCGGGTATGAATCGGTCAGGCGGCGGACCTCGTCGGGCGAGCCGATGGCGTTCACGATCCGGGCCTCGAGCTCGTACACGCCGCGCCGGAACCGCTCGACCTCCTCGATCGTGCGTACGCCGATGACGTGGACGTAGAGGGTGCCGGTCGCCCGGTCGGCCTCGAGGATGAGGCTGCCGGGGACCAGGGACAGCGCCTCACCGACCAGCGTGAGGTTGAGGTCCGTGTTGACCCGCAGCGGCACCGCGATGATCGCGCCGCGCGGCGTGTGCCGGGGGCGAAGCGCCAGCCAGGCGATGTGGATGGAGGCGACCACGAGGTCCCAGTTGAAGCGCAGCAGGAACCGGGCCGCCGGCAGCGGACGGAAGCGACCGGCGAAGGTCACCGGGGGCAGCGGGAACACCGCCAGCAGTACGGTGGCGACCAGCACACCGCTGATCACGTTCGCCCAGCTGAGGGTGCCCCACAGCAGTACCCAGACGGTGGTCAGGGCGGTCATGGCCATGATCCGGTTACGGCGACGGTCGCGGCGGGTCAGCGGCGGGTTCGGTCGGGCGGGACCGGGCTGGGTCATCGGGTCGCTCACGGGGCACCGTCCGGGAACACGGCCTCGACGTACGGGGTGCGGCGCAGCAGGTTCTCGGCGGCGTCGGTGCTGACCTCGAAGAGCGGCCCGGCGACCGCGGTCAGGGCCAGCCCGAGCACCACGAGGGCCACGGTCGGCGCGATCATCAGCCGGGGCAGCATGGCGCCCGTGTACGCACCGTCGTCGGTCCGGACGGTGTCCCCGGCCGCCGGCATGTCGGGGTGCGGAGCACGCCAGAAGGCCAGGTTCCAGACCCGGGCGATGGCGTAGAGGGTGAGCAGGCTGGTGAGCAGCCCGCCCGCGACCAGGACCCAGGCCAGCGGACTGCCGTCCGCCACCCCGGCCTGCACGAGACCGAGCTTGCCGAGGAACCCGGAGAACGGCGGGATGCCGGCGAGGTTGAGCGCGGGCACGAAGAACAGCACGGCCAGCAGTGGCGACAGCCGGGCCAGCCCGCCGAGCCGGTCCAGGGCGGTGCTTCCGCCGCGCCGCTCGACCAGGCCCGCGGCGAGGAACAGCGTGGTCTGGATGGTGATGTGGTGCACCACGTAGAAGATCGCGGCGGACAGCCCGAGCGCCGTGGTCAGGCCGATCCCGAACAGCATGTAGCCGATGTGGCTGATCAGCGTGAACGACAGCAGCCGCTTGATGTCGGACTGGGCCACCGCACCGAGAATGCCGACCACCATGGTCAGCACCGCGGCCACCATCAGCAGGTCAGCGCTGCGGCCCCCGGGGAACAGCAGCGTCTCGGTGCGGATGATGGCGTACACGCCGACCTTGGTGAGCAGGCCGGCGAAGACCGCGGTGACCGGGGCCGGGGCGGTCGGATAGCTGTCCGGCAGCCAGGCCGACAGCGGGAATACGGCCGCCTTGATGCCGAAGGCGAGCAGCAGCATGCCCTGCAGCACCAGGCGCAGGTCGTCCGGCAGCGCGTCCAGGCGGTCGACGAGCTGGGCCAGGTTGAGGGTGCCGGTCGAGGCGTACACCAGGCCGATCGCGACCAGGAAGACCAGCGACGACAGCAGGCTCACCACGACGTACGTGGTGCCGGCGCGGATCCGCGTCTCGGTGCTGCCCAGGGTCAGCAGCACGTAGCTGGCGACCAGCAGGATCTCGAAGCCGACGTAGAGGTTGAACAGGTCGCCGGAGAGGAACGCGTTGCACACGCCGGCGGTCAGCACCAGATACGTGGGGTGGTAGACCGACAGCGGTGTCTCCTCGTTGCCGTCGGCCATGCCCTGCCCGATGGAGTACACCAGCACGCACAGGGTGACCGCGGCGGAGACGACGAGCATCAGGGCGGCGAGCTGGTCGGCGACCAGCACGATGCCCAGCGGCGCCACCCACCCGCCGACCTCGACGACCAGCGGCCCGTCCACCGTCGAGCGGATCAGGAGCGCCGCGGCGACGCCGACGGTGGCGGTGAGGACGGTGAGACTGACCCACCGTTGGGCGCGCGGACGGCCGGCGAGCAACAACGTCAGGGCCGCGCCGAGCAGCGGCATCACCACGGGCAGGGGAACCAACCAGGTCATTGGGCCCTCCCGGCGTCGCCGGAAACGACGACGGGTCGCTCGGCGGGCTCCTGCGGCGGCTCCCCGTCGGGTGAGTCGTTGTCCGCGGTGCCGGGGCCCTCGTCCCGGTCGGCCAGCTCCATGATGCGCCGGTCCTCGACGTCGTCCTGCACCTCGTCGTGACCGTTGAGGTGCCAGCTGCGGTATGCCAGCGCGAGCAGGAACGCCGTCATGCCGAGGGTGATGACGATCGCGGTGAGCACCATCGCCTGGGGCAGCGGGTCGCTCATGTCCTCTCCGGCGGTCGTGCCGACGATCGGCGGGCCGCCGGCCCGGCCCCCGGTGAGCAGGAGCAGGTTGGCGCCGTTGCCGAGCAGGATGACGCCCATCAGCACCCGGGTCAGGCTGCGTTCCAGCAGCAGCGTCACCCCGGCGGCGAACAGCACGCCGACGACGAGGACGTAGGTCAGGTTCGGGTTCACACCAGCTCCTTCGTCCGGGCCTCGGGGGCATCCTCGGTCTCCTGCTGGCGGTCCATCTCCGCGCCGAGGCCGCGCAGGATGTCCAGGATCAGGCCGACCACGATGAGGTAGACGCCGACGTCGAAGAAGACGGACGTCACGAAGTGCAGGTGGCCGAGGACCGGCACGTGCAGGTCGAGGACGGCGCTCTGGAGGAACTCCCCACCCAGCACCATCGCGGTCAGGCCGGTGCCGAGCGCGACGAAGAGCCCGGCGCCGAGCAACGCGCCGGCATCCACCGGGGCCGCCCCGTTGAGTTCGGTACGCCCGCCCGCCAGGTAGCGCACGGCCAGCGCGAGACCGGCGACCAGGCCGGCGGCGAAGCCACCTCCGGGGGCGTTGTGGCCGGAGAAGAGCAGGTAGATCGAGAAGAGCACGATGGCGTGGAACAGCAGCCGGGTGATGGTCTGGAGGATGACCGACTGCTGGCGGATCGTCGCACCGACCGTGAGCCAACGCGGGCGGACCGAGTCGCTGGAGCCGACGCCGGGGATGTCCCGGCGCAGGCCCAGGTCCCGGGAGCGGCGGAAGATCAGGCTGGCCACGCCGGTGGCGGCCACCACCAGAACGGCGATCTCGCCCATGGTGTCCCACGCGCGGATATCCACCAGCGTCACGTTGACGATGTTCTTGCCGCCGCCGTACGAGACCGCTTTGTCGGCAAAGCCGACGGAGATCGGGGTGGCGACGCGGGAGCCCGCCGCCACGTACGCCATGCCGGCGGTGACCACGCCGACCGCGACGCCGAGGGCGATCCGGCCGCGGCGGCTGGCCCGGATGGGCCGCTCGGAGAACTTTGCCGGCAACCGGCGCAGCACCAGCACGAACATGGCGATCGTGACCGTCTCGACGAGGAACTGGGTCAGCGCCAGGTCCGGGGCGCCGTGCAGGATGAACAGCAGTGCCGTGCCGTAGCCGGTGACCCCGACCAGGATCATCGCGGTCATCCGGCGCAGGGCGCGGGCTGCCGCCACGGCGGCGACGACCACCACCGCGCCGGCGACGGCCTGCAGGGGCGTGTCCCAGAGCGTGAACCGCTGCGGCCACGGCGCGCCCGCCAGCAGCGCCCCTCCGGGCAGCACGACCAGCACCAGCAGGATGACGCCCAGGTAGAACGGGAGGGAACCGCGTTGGGTGGCGCCGGTGAGTTCCACTGCCACCCGGTCCACGCCGCCGACGAGCCGGTCGTAGACCTTCGCCCCGTCGACCGGCGCCTGCGCCGGGCGCAGACGGCCGCGGCGCTGCAGCAGGAACAGCCCTGCGCCGGCGGCGATCGCCAGCGCGGAGAGCCCGAGCGCCGGGGTGAACCCGTGCCACAGCGAGAGGTGGTACGCGGACCCCACGCTCGGGTACAGGTCGGCGTAGGAGACGAGGACCCGGTCCACGGCGGGTGCGAAGGCCCCCACCGCGAGGCCGGCGACGGCGAGCAGCGCGGCCGGCGCGAGGAACGGCCACCGGACCGGCTCGGCCGGCGTGGTCGGCACGCCGGCCTTGCCGGCGAACGCACCCCACCCGAACCGCAGCGTGTACGCGACAGTCAGCGCCGAGCCGAGCACCACCCCGGCGAGGACCACCAGGTCGGCCGTACCGCCCTGCAGGAACGCCTCGACCGCCGCCTCTTTGGCGACGAAGCCGGCCGTCGGCGGCAGGCCCGCCATCGAGGCCGCCGCGAGACCGGCCACGACGGCCAGCGCGGGCACCCGCCGGCCCAGGCCGCTGAGCTCGCGCAGGTCCCGGGTGCCGGTGACGTGCTCCACCACGCCGACGGAGAGGAACAGGGTGGCCTTGAACAGGGCATGGGCCAGCACCATCGCCGTACCGGCGAGGGCGGTGTCCCGCGTGCCGGCGCCGAGGACCACCATGAGCAGGCCGAGTTGGCTGACCGTGCCGTAGGCGAGCAGCAACTTCAGGTCGACCTGCCGCAGCGCCGCCCAGCCGCCGAGGAACATCGTGATCAGGCCGCCGGCCAGCAGGACGGGACGCCATGGCGTGGCACCGACCACCGCCGGCCCGATCAGTGCGACGAGGAAGACACCCGCCTTCACCATCGCCGCCGCGTGCAGGTACGCGCTGACCGGGGTCGGCGCGGCCATCGCCCCCGGCAGCCAGAAGCTGAACGGGAAGATGGCCGACTTGCTCAGCGCGCCGAGCAGGACCAGCACCAGGGCGACGGCGAGGTAACCGCCAGTGGGTAGGTTGTCGGCGATCTCCGACCAACGGTAGCTGCCGGCATGCTCTCCGAGCATCACGAACCCGGCGAGCATCGCCAGCCCGCCGAGCGTGGTCACCAGCAGGGCCTGCATGGCCGCCCGCCGGCTGGCCCGCCGGGTCGGGTCGCTGGCGATGAGCAGGTAGGAGAAGACGGTGGTCAGCTCCCAGAACACGTACATCAGCAGGAGGTCGTCGGAGACCACCAGGCCGAGCATCGCTCCGGCGAACGCCACGAACACCGCTGCGAACCGGCCGAGGCCCGGGTCGTCGGAGCGGAAGTACCGCGCGCTGTAGCCGAGCACCAGCGCGCCGACACCGCCGACGAGCAGCAGCATCAGCCAGGCCAGGGTGCCCATCCGCAGCGCGACGTCCAGTCCGAGCTGCGGCACCCAGGTGACCGTCTCCACCACCGGCGCGCCGGTGCGGACCGTGCCGGTCTGTGCCAGCGCCCAGCCCAGGGTCGCCGCCGGCGCGAGCGCGACGAGGTAGAGGGCACGACGGCCCCAACGGCGTACCAGCACCGGGGCGATCGCAGCTGCGAGCACATGGATCGCCACCAGTACCAGCACACACCCTCCCCAGGGTTCTACTTTCGGTTAGCCAAGCCTAACCTGAACAAATCGGATCGACA
This sequence comes from Micromonospora sp. HK10, assembly GCF_000982955.1. Taxonomy (GTDB): domain Bacteria; phylum Actinomycetota; class Actinomycetes; order Mycobacteriales; family Micromonosporaceae; genus Micromonospora. The sequence goes on from NZ_KQ058729.1 coordinate 33,463, forward strand.
CCTGCGCGCCGTCGCGCCGCGACGGCTGTCGATGATCGGAAGCAGTGGGTCAGCCGACGGCCTGCGCCACGGCCGAGATGCCGGCCTCGCTGCCCGCCACGACCACGTCGTCTCCGGCGACGATGACGAAATCATCGCCGGGCGCCGTGATCGTTTCGCCGTTGCGGACGACGGCCAGCAGCGACAGGGCCTGCCCGCCGAGGTCGATGTCCCGCCAGGCGCGTCCGTCGCCCGGCGTTCCCAGGGCGACTGCGATCCGCACCACCGAGAGCCCCGGCACCTGCCGATCCAGGCCCACGAGATGCTCGACGGTCACCACCGCCTCGAGCAGTCCGGACAGCACCTGCGCCTCGGTCCGTCCCAGGGTGAGGGTGTACAGGGCGGTATCCGGGTCCTTCGGGTGGTAGATGACGAGGTCACGCCGTCCGTCGGGGTGGGCGATCAGGCCCGCTTGCTGGCCGCTGGCCGTTCGGAAGCGCTGGCAGACGCCGATGCCCGGTAGCGTCCTCTTCTCGACGTGCATCACCCACCCCCTTCGCGGTGACGGCCCGCCGTGGCGCCGCCAAGGTCCTTAATCCGTATCATCCGCAGCGGGCGGTCCGCCATCTCCATCGATGTCCGTCCACTGTCTGCCACCGACCTCCGCCGCGTCCACGCGTCGGCGGCGCGGTGCCGCCGGCGGGGTGGTTCGTCACCGGTTTCTCCGCAGAGAGGTTGTGCCGCCCGGCCGGGCGGGTCAGGCCACGACGCCGAAGCCGCCGGTCCAGGAAACCTTCTCGGCCGCGGCCAGGCTGATCTGCAGGAAGCCGAGGGCCTCCATCTCGCGGGCCCGCTTGAGCGCGCCGGCGTCGATGACCTTCAGGCCGGCCGCGCTGATCACGTCGCTGAGGGTGGCCTTGGCGTCGGCGTCGTCGCCAGCGACCAGGACGGTCGTGGTCAACTGGCCGACGGTGCCGGCTGCCAGCGTGCCGGCGAAGGTGGTGTTGAAGGCCTTGAGTACCCGGGATTCCGGCAGCTTGGCGGCGATCTCGGCGGCGGCCGAGCTGTCGGCGGGAACGGTGAGGGAGTCGAAGGTCTCGAAATTCAGCGGGTTGGTGATGTCGACCACGATCTTGCCCGCGAGTTGTTCACCACGCTGGGCGATCACCTGGTCGACGGTCGGGTAGGGAAACGCACGGCGCGACGACGCGCGTCGATCAGCCGGCCCGCGGGCCACCGACCACAGCACGCGGAGCATTCCGCCCGGCCAGTCGGCTCTCGTAGGCTCGGACGGTGGAGAGCAGTCGAGGGCGGATCATGGCGCAGATGTTGGATGCGGCAGAGAACGCCTCGCCGGTCGAGGCGGTCGAGGCTGTCACCCGGGAGCTCGGCGCGACGCTGCGGGCACGTGCCGTCGCGTTCCTGATCGCGGACCTCAGCGGCCGGGCGTTGGTCCGGTTGACCCACGTGCCGTCTGACGACACGGGTACGGGGCGCCGGGGCGGTGATGAGGTCGCCACGGTGATGCCGTTCGACGGCGGCCCCGCCGAGTAGGCGCTACGCACCCAGACGGTGCAGGTGATCGCCCAGGACGGCACCTGGACGGTGTTGGCGCCGGTGACCGACCGGGGTGAGGCGATCGGCCTGCTCGAGATGATCCTGCCGGACGAGCCGGTCCCGCGGGCGCTGGAGGAGATCACCCGCACGGCGCACGTGTTGGCGTTCGTGGTGATCGCCAACCGGCGGTACACCGACCTCTTCGAGTGGGGCCAACGCACCACTCCGTTCACCCTCTCCGGGGAGATCCAGCGCCGCCTGCTGCCCGCCTCGTTCACCTGTGAGGCCAGCGCGTTCACCCTGTCCGGCTGGCTGGAGCCCGCTGCGAGTATCGGCGGGGACACCTTCGACTACAGCCTCGCCCGTGACGTCCTGCACTTCAGCGTCACCGACGCGATGGGCCACGGGGTGGCCAGCGCGCTGACGGCCACCCTGGGCGTGGGTAGCCTGCGCAACAGTCGCCGCCGCGGGGTGGGCCTGGTGGAGCAGGCGGAGGCCGCCAATGCCGACGTCGCCGAACACGCCACCGTCCCCGGCAACTACATCACCGCGGTCCTCGGCCGTCTCGACCTGCGCACCGGGGTCTGCGCGCTGCTCAACGCCGGGCACGTGCCGCCGATGCTGGTGCGCAACGGAGACATCCGGACGCTGCCGCTACCGGCCAACTTCCCGCTGGGCATGTTCGCGGGCGTCGAACACCGCGCCGGTGAGATCCCCCTGCGACCGGGCGACCGCCTGGTGGTGATCACCGACGGCATGCGCGAGCGCAACGCGGCCACGCTGGATCTACCGGACCTGTTGCGGTCGATCAGCGGTCTGCATCCGCGCGAGGCGGTCCGCGCGATGGCCGACGCCGTACTCGAGGTCAGCGGACCGACCCTGGCCGATGACGCCACCCTGTTCATCCTCGACTGGCACGGCGGCCACAGCGAGGACCGGCGCACCAGCGCCGGCGCCGACCAGGGGCGTGCCAGCAGCGCGTTGCCCGAGTGACTAGCGGTCTGTCGCATGGTCGGTGAACGGCACATCGGCCTCAGCCGCCGGCACACTGTCGTAGACCTGGATCACCCGGTCGACCGACGTGACCGTCAGGACGCTGCGCACGGCGGGCTGCACCGCGGCGAGGCACAACCGGCCGCCGACCTCCCGCAGCGCCTTGAAGGTCGCCACCAGCGCGCCCAGCCCGCTGGAGTCCATGAACCGCACCCCGGCCAGGTCCATCACCACCTGCCGGTCACCGGCGTCGACCAACCCTTGCAGGCGCTCGCGCAACTGCGGGGACGTCGCCATGTCCAGCTCGCCGCGCACCTCGACCACCGTGCAACCCCGGCCGGGTCGGACCGACAGCAGCAGATCCACAACATCCTCCCCCACGCCGATGGTCCCGCCCACCCTATTCTGCCGGCAGGTGGACCGCCGCCGGGCAGCGTACGTCGAGCCGGCACACTGGCCGTTCCACCTCCGAAACCCCCGGGTCGGGCTGATCGCCACCGGAGCATCGCGCCTCCGGCTGACGCAGTTCTCCGATGGGTCAGGCTCGATCCGGGAAGGAACTACGTAATGCGGGTGAGCATGACCCTGTCACTCCCGCGTCAACCGGCCTCGGTGACCCGCGCCCGCCATGTGCTCACCACCCTGTTGAGCCTCACCGACGCCGCCGAGGACTGCCGTGGCCACCTCGCCGTGCTGATCACCGAGGCGTGCGCCAACGCGGTGCTGCACGGCGATCCTGACAGCGCCGTCGACATCACCATCGACCTCGACGACGACGTCTGCCTACTCGAGGTCGGCAACCGCGGCAGCACCCCCGACGGCGCTGGACTCGACGCCGGACTCCCCGCCCCGCTCACCATCGGTGGCCGCGGCCTGCCCCTGATCGCCGCACTCGCCGACACCGCCGCCTTCGTCGCCGGACCTCCGGACCACGTGCTGTTGCGCATCACCAAACACCTCACCGACGCACGACCGCCATCGGACCGATGACCGGCCGCCGGCCACATCGGTGAGCCGGTCAGTCGTGTTGCCCCGTACCGTGCTGCTGGTTCCGGTTCTGCCGCAGGGCTTCCTCGAGTTGGTCTTCGAGGATGATGATCCGGCAGGCGGCGTCCAGGGCGGTGCCCTGGTCGACCATCTCCCGGGCCCGGGCCGCCAGGCGCAGCTGGTAGCGGGAGTAGCGGCGGTGCCCACCGGCAGATCGGTGCGGGTTGATCAATTTCGCCTCGTCCAGGCGGCGCAGGAAGTCCTGCGTGGTGCCGAGCATCTCCGCGGCCTGGCCGATCGTGTAGGCCGGGTAGTTCTCATCGCCGAACATGTCGTCAGGGTCCTGCCCCATGCCACCTCCACGTCGAGGGCCCCGGCGCTTACGCGCCGGGGCCCAGGGTTACGGGTCAGACACCATCTACCGACGGAGACGTCGGCTTGTCGTATCCGCACGAGCCACAACTGAGGGCTTCGGGTGCGGGGATCGCATATGCGTGACCGGAGACCACCTCTCGTTCGATGGGAACTGCGGTGTCCGCCCGGCCTGAGATGACGGCCGACGGCGGGCGATCCAACGGTGTACGGCCCTCCCTTTCCTCTACTACTTCTTCCCTGGCTGACGTACGGTCCGCCAGCGTTCGGGCCCACGCGACTTTCCGGCCCGCACACGCACGGCGAACATCAGCTGGAGCCCTGAAAGAGCCTCGGCCCCACCTGCACCCCGGCTCGTGTCAGGCCGGGTGACGTGCTCCTACTGCTGCTCGGGAGGGAACGATGAAGACTGCTCCTCCCGCGCCGTCCGTCGTGACCTCACGGCCGGACGGCCCGTCTGCGTACTGACGGATCTTTCCTCTCGACTCCAAGAAGAGTATGCCAGACCGCAGAGGATATCTAGTCGATTCAGCCGAGGTTTTCTGGCCGCCGGCGATCAGGATGGCTGCGCCCGAGGCCGCCGGCGGTCCGGCCGCCCGCGGCATCAGAAGTCGTCGTCGAAGGTGACGCTGCCGCTGACACCGACCTGGTACGCGGAGACCCGCCGCTCGAAGAAGTTCGACAACTCCTGCACGTCCTGCAGTTCCATGAACGCGAAGGGATTCGTCGAGCCGTAGAGCGGTGCGATGCCGAGTTGGGCGAGCCGGCGGTCGGCCACGTGCTCCAGATACTGGCGCATGTCCGCCAGGGAGAGCCCGGAGACGCCCTGTTCGAGGAGGTCCGCGGCGAACTGGGCCTCGCACTCCACCGCGTCGGCCAGCATGTCGCGTACCTGGCGGGCCATTTCGTCGTCGAACAGGTCCGGTTCCTCGGCGCGTACGGTGTCCACCACGTCGAAGGCGAACGTCATGTGCATCGACTCGTCGCGGAACACCCAGTTGGTGCCGGAGGCGAGGCCGTTGAGCAGGCCCCGGGAGCGCAGGTAGTAGACATAGGCGAAGGCGCCGTAGAAGAACAGCCCTTCGATGCAGGCCGCGAAGCAGATCAGGTTGAGCAGGAACGCCCGGCGGTCCTCGCGGGTCTTCAACTCGCGCAGCTCGAAGATCGAGTCGATCCAGCGGAAGCAGAACTCGGCCTTGCGGCGGATGGACGGGATGTTCTCGATGGCGGCGAACGCCGCGTACCGCTCCTTCTCGTCCGGCACGTAGGTGTCGAGCAGGTTGAGATAGAACTGGACGTGCACGGCCTCCTCGAAGAGCTGCCGGGACAGGTAGAGCCGACCCTCCGGGGAGTTGACGTGCTGGTAGAGGTTGAGGACGAGGTTGTTGGCGACGATGGTGTCGCCGGTGGCGAAGAACGCGACCAGCCGGGACACCAGGTGCTGCTCGGCCGGGGACAACCGGGCCAGGTCCGCGAGGTCGGCGTGCAGGTCCACCTCCTCGACGGTCCAGGTGTTCCTGATCGCGTCCTTGAACCGGTCGAAGAAGTGCGGGTAGCGCATCGGGCGCAGGGTCAGGTTCATGCCGGGGTCGAGCAGCAGGTGCCCCGCCGTGCTGGCGGTACGGGTTTCGGGAACGGTGGTCACTGGCACGCCTCGCAGCTCTCGGGGTTCTCCAGGGAGCAGGCCACCGCTTCCTCGTCGGGTACGGCGACGACCGGCTTGATGGCGACGGTGGCCTGCTGGATGCGCGTCGCCGGTCGGGAGCGCAGGTAGTAGGTGGTCTTCAGCCCGGACTGCCAGGCGTAGCGGTACATCGAGGAGAGCTTGCCGATGGTCGGCGCGCTCATGAACAGGTTCAGCGACTGCGACTGGTCGACGTACGGGGCCCGCGCGGCGGCCAGGTCGATCAGTGCCCGCTGCGGCAGCTCCCACGCGGTGCGGAACAGGTCCCGCACGTCGGGCGGCAACTCGTCGATCGCCTGCACCGACCCCTCGGCGCGTTTGATCCGTTCCCGGATCTCCGGCGTCCACCGTCCCCGCGCCTTCAACTCCCGGACCAGGTACGTGTTGACCTGGAGGAACTCGCCGGACATGGTCTCGCGCTTGAACAGGTTGGACACCTGCGGCTCGATGCACTCGTAGCAACCGGCGATCGAGGCGATCGTGGCGGTCGGGGCGATCGCCACCAGCAGCGAGTTGCGCAGGCCGTGCGCGGCGACTGCCGCGCGCAGCGTCGCCCACCGTTCCTGCTGGGTGGGCTCGGCACCCCACAGGTCCGGGTGCAGCTCCCCCCGGGCGGCGCGGGTCTCGGCGTACGCCGGGTGCGGGCCGAAGCGTTCCGCCAGGCCGGCCGAGGTCTCCAGGGCGGTCAGGAAGATCTCCTCCTGGATCCGGGTCGACAGCTCCTTCGCCTCGGCTGAGTCGAACGGCAGCCGCAGCGTGAAGAACACGTCCTGCAGCCCCATCAGGCCCAGCCCGACCGGCCGCCAGCGCGGGTTCGACGCGGCGGCCTGCTCGGCCGGGTAGTAGTTGATGTCGATCACGCGGTCGAGGAACACCACCGCGGTGCGGACCGTGCCGCGCAGCTTCGCCCAGTCGACGCCGTCCGCGGTGACGTGCGCGCCGAGGTTGACCGAGCCGAGGTTGCAGACCGCGGTTTCCGCGTCGCTGTTCACCTCGAGAATCTCGGTGCACAGGTTGGACAGGTGGATGGTGTTGCCCGGCATCCCGGTCTGGTTGGAGAGCCGGTTCGACGCGTCCTTGAAGGTCATCCAGCCGTTGCCGGTCTGCGCCAGGGTCCGCATCATCCGCCCGTACAGGTCCCGGGCCTTGATCGTGCGGACCGCCTTCTTCTCGGCGATCCGGTAGGCCGCGTCGAACTCTTCGCCGTACAGGTCGGGCAGCTCCGGCGCGTCGGACGGGTCGATGAGCGACCAGTCGCCGTCGGCCTCGACCCGGCGCATGAACTCGTCCGGGATCCAGTTGGCCAGGTTCAGGTTGTGGGTGCGCCGGGATTCCTCGCCGGTGTTGTCCCGCAGCTCCAGGAACTCCTCGATGTCCGGGTGCCACGGCTCCAGGTAGACGCAGGCCGCGCCCTTGCGCCGGCCGCCCTGGTTGACCGCCGCGACACCGGCGTCGAGGGTCTTCAGGAACGGCACGATGCCGTTGGAGCGACCGTTGGTGCCCCTGATCAGCGCGCCCCGGCCGCGCACCCGCGACCAGGCGATCCCGATGCCGCCGGAGAACTTGGACAGCTTCGCCACCTGGTGGTACCGCTCGTAGATCGAGTCCAACTCGTCCCGCGGGGAGTCAACCAGGAAACACGACGACATCTGGGTGTGCCGGGTGCCCGAGTTGAACAGCGTCGGCGAACTCGGCAGGTACGCCAGCGACGACATCAGCCGGTAGAACCCGATCGCCTCGCCCGGCGTGCTGGACAAGCCGCAGGCCACCCGCAGCAGCCAGTACTGGGGCGTCTCCACCACCAGCCGCGACCGCGGGTGCCGCAGCAGGTACCGGTCGGCGACCGTACGCAGTCCGAAGTACTCGAACCGCAGATCACCGTCCGGGTCCACGGCGTCGTCCAGCTTGCGGGCGTTGCGGGCCACGAACGCGGCCGTCGCGTCCCCGATCAGGCCGAGCCCGTGGGCGTACCGGATCGACTGGCTGAAGCTGGCCACCCCCTGCCCGCGGACCTCCTTGTCCACGTACGCGGCCAGCAACCGCGCCGCCAGCTTGGAATACTGCGGTTCCTCGCCGATCAGCTCCGCGGCCGTCTGGATCGACAACTTGTCCAGCTCGGCGGTCGTCGCACCGTCGTAGAGGCCGCTGATCGTCTTCGTCGCGATCCGCAGCGGGTCCACCTCGTCCAGGTCCGCGACCCAGCGCTCCACCGCTCGAACGATCTTGTTGACGTCCACCGGCTCGGCGTCACCGTTGCGCTTGCGGACCTGCATCACCTGCCGGCGCTGCTCCGGCTGAGCCGGACCGGCGGGGAGCACTTCCCGCACCACAGTCATGACCTCTCCCTCGCGCTGTCTCCGATGGCCTCGGGACGCGCGGGAGGACGCCACGGCGCTGCCAGGAAGGGGTCAGCTCCGGTTGCCGGCGTCGGTCGTCCCACGCGACCTTCGACCGCCGCCCACGTACGTGGACGGCGCGCTGGCAGGTCTTCGGACTCGTGGGCGTCAAGCCTCGTTCCTACTGGCCGTCGCTTCCCGGGCATGCTCGGCCCAGTGCTTCGTGACGGCGGTCGTTCCCACTCACCGCTGCGGGGCAGTTCCGGTCTCGCACCGGATTCCCTCTTGCCTCGGCCGCCCTGGATGGGCACCGAACCAGCTACAGCGGACACTATATATGGACACTCCCATCGTCCAACACCCCCATATGCTGTGTCGGCGTGTCGTGATCGGCGTTCGCGCCGGTGGGGGCCGGCGTCCCTGCGCGGGTGGGTGACGGCCCGATTCCCGTGCCGACCGTCGCCACGGCGGCTTGAATAGCGGGGTGCGGGTCAGCCGGGACGGACGGAGTTGGCGCATCGGCACTGCCGCCGACGTGGCATGGATCGCCGGTCACACCACCGCCGGCGTCTCGGTCACCACCGCCATCCCGCCGATCTTCGACGGCTACGCCACCACGTACCAGACGGAGCAGGTCACCGCCGCCGCCTACGAGCAGGCCCTGGTCGAAGACCTCCGCCGGCACACCCCCGAGCAGCCCTGGTGGCTGGCCTACCTGGACACCGGCGCCCACGACGTCGTCTTCCCGCACGCGCCCCGGGTATTGCTCTATTGGAACTGGCCGTACGTGCTGGTCGAGGCCGGCCCGGAGCAGGCCCTCACCTGGCGCACCGGTGGTCATCTGCGCGCCGCCCGCGGCGCGCTACCCGACCTGTTCTTCCCCGCCGACCGCTCATGGCTGGTCTCCGCGCTCTGGGACGACACCTGGACCTGCGTCGGCGCCCCGGACGCGCTGATCCGCACCCTCGAACGCGACCCGCTGGCCAACGCCCGCCGGGTCCGACCCGACGAAGACGCGCTGCCGCCGGGGCTGACCCGCGAGTGACGGCCAGCGCAGAAGCCCCGGTCGGCGCCCGACGGCGGCCACCGTCCCACGTCCCGGCGGGTCGGCGGCGGCCGCGCCTACCGGTGCCGCAGGGTGGTGCGCCACGCCGCGACGAGTGCCGCCACGTCGGGGTACCGGTCGGCGGGTGGGGTGCTGGTGGCGCGGTCGACGACCCGGTGCTGGTGGTGGGAGCCGCGCCAGCCGGCCGGGGAGTCGAGGAGGTGGTGGATGGTGCGGCCGAGGGTGTGGACGGTGCTGCGCTGGTCGATGACGGCGCCCCGGACGAACTCCTCGGGGGCCATGTAGCTGCGGGAACCGGGGAGGCGGTCGGCGTCGAGGGTGAACGGGCCGGCACGATACTCGTCGAGGTCGATCAGGCGTAGCCGGCGGGCGTCGAAGTCGTACAGGAAGCAGCCGTCGTAAAGGTCGACCGCGACGTAGCCGGCGGCGGCGACGGCCAGGTGCGCGTCGAGGACGGTGTCGATGGCCGCTTCGACGTCGGGCCGGGGTAGGTGCTGGAACCGGTGCAGGGCGCCGCGGTCCGAGCCGTGGGTGGTGGCCTGGTTCAACACGCTGCCGTCATGCCACGGGTAGACCAGGATCGGCCCGTCGAGCACGTGCTCGGGGCGCACGATCGCCGGGTGTCGCACCGCGGCGTGGAACCGGGCGGCCCGCAGCAACGAACGGCGGCTGGGCGCGGTGGTGGCCGTCTTGACGAACCAGCGGCGGCCGGCCGCCTCGACGCCGTACGAGACGCACCCGGAGTCCTGGGCGTCGAAGACCGCGAACGCGGAGTCCAGGCAGAGTTCGATCACGCGGCGCAGTGTAGGACCGGACTCCGGCTGGGAACGGGGAGCGGCCCGGCACGGAGAACGATCCTCCGCGCCGGGCCGCTCGTGTCGGGCGGGGTCAGCCGGCCGCGCAGGTGGCCGTCGCACCCGAGCCGGTGCCGGTGCCCTGGAAGCCGAAGTTGGTCGACTGCCCGGCGCCGACCTGCCCGTTGTAGCCCACGTTGGTGAACCGGACGGTGCCGCTGGTGCCGCTGGCCTGGGCGTTCCACACGCCGGTGATCGCGGCGCCACCGGGCAGCGTGATGGTCACCGTCCAGCCGTTGATGCTCGCGGAGCCGGCGGTGACGTTCACGCTCGCGGTGAAGCCGCCGGGCCACTGGTTGACCGCCACCGACGCGGAGCAGCCGTTACCGGTCGGCGGCGGCGTGGTGGGGGGCGCCGTGGTCGGCGGCGCGGTCGTCGGCGGCGCGGTCGTCGGCGGCGCGGTCGTGGGCGGCGCGGTGGTCGGCGGGTTGGTCGTCGGCGGCGCGGTGGTGGGCGGGTTGGGCGCGCCGTTGGCCAGGCTGTAGGCCAGGTCCGGCTGGAACGATCCGGCCGTGTAGCGGCAGCCGTCCGCCTCCCCCGGCGGCTTCACCCAGAGGTACGCGTCGATGTTGCCGTCGCCGGTGTTCGTCGTCGGGTACTGCCCGATGCGCCGGTCGGTGTTGTCGTCGGCGCACCAGTCACCGGCGGCTCCCCCGTTGCGGCTGGTGTCGATGACCTGGCGCTTGCCCTGGATGCCCATGCCGTTGAGGGCGGAGATGACCGCCCGGCCGAAGTTCGCCTCGCTGGAGGTGGGGTTGAAGTTCGACACGTTGGTGAAGAAGCCGTCGGCGTACTGCACGCCGGCCGCCCGGAGCCGGTTGGCCGTGTCACTCGCACTGTTCCAGGTGGAGTGGCCACCGTCGAGGTACACCTTGGCGTTGGGGTTGGCCGACTTGATGGTCTGGGTCGCCGTCGAGAGCGCCTGGTTGCGCGCGTTGAGTTCGTTGCCGCTCAGGCAGGTCTGCAGGGCGAGCGAGTCGGTCTCCAGGATGATGATGACCGTCTGGTTGCCCAGCCCTCGGGCGAAGTTGGACACCCAGGTCTGGTACTGGTTGAGGTCCGGCGCCCCGCCCGCGCTGGCCCCGCCGCAGTCCCGGTTCGTGATCTCGTACACCGACAGCACCGGGATCTGCTGCGCCGAGTTGGCGGCGCCGACGAACCCGGAGACCTCGGACTGCACGGTCGACGGGTTGAAGTTGGCGAACCAGCGGGCCTGCGGCTGGCTCGCGATCTTGTCGCGGATGACGGCGGCTCGCGAGTCGCCGGAGTTGGCCGCGACCCAGCGCACGACGGCCGAGTTCGGGTCCCGGTAGAGCGATCCGGACAGCGTGCCGGCGGAGGCGCTGCCGACGGCGAGGCAGACGCCGACGACGGTGGCGCCCGCGACGGCCGCCACGCTGGCTGCCACCGGTCTGCGGCGGAGCGGGGAGAGGGTAGCCACGACGTGTTGCCTCCTGATCACATAGACGTTTCTAAGTTTGTGGGAGCGTTCCCATGGACGGTAGCGGAGGCGCGCGCCGCTGCCAAGATGTCGAGGCTCGTCGTTGCGAACGCGGATGCGTCGCCGGGTCGAGGGGTCGGGGCCGCGCGACGGACCGCGCCAGCGCCGGCTCAGGTCACGACGCGGACGCCCGGCCAGCGTTCGGCGGGGCGGTGGCGGGCCAGTCGCCGCCGGGAGATCTCCGGGCTGACCCGGGTGGGGTTGCGCCGCCACACCCCGTCGAGCAGATCGTCCAGACCGTGCGGCGCGCACACCCCGATCCGGTCGTCTGCGTCGAGGCGGACGGCCACGGCGGTGGCGTACTCGGGCCAGGTGGCGACCGCCTCGGCGATGCCGCGCAGTGGGGCCACCGGGTCACCGCCGAACTTCGCCGGATACCAGGTGTGCACGGCGGCCTGGTTCTTCGCCTCCCACGGCGGCTCTGGCCAGGCCGCGACCAGGCGCGCGGTGGCCCACTCGTCATGATCGCGGCTCAGGTCCGCCGGATCGAAGAAGACGACATCGACATCGCGCACCGACGACGGGTCGAAGCCGTCGCCGTACCGCTCCCCCCAGACCAGATCGCGGACCGCGCCCGCGCCGATCCAGGCGTCCGGCAGGCCGGAGTCCCGGACGACGCCCAGCGCCCGGACCAGCCACGGGCTGCGCTCGATCAGGTCCCGCAGGTCGTCTTCCCGCATCGGTTCCCCTCGTGGCCGCTACCCGGACCCCCGGTCAGGCGCGCCACCACACCCCGGCCCGGGAGTACCCCGCCATAACGGTAGCGGCGGGTGGGGCTCAGCCAACCGACGCCACGTCATGGTACGCGGACGCCGCCGGGTTGCCCCGGCGGCGACGCTCGGCCCGCGCTGTCAGCTCTGCTGTCCCACCGCCGCACGGACCGCCTGGGCGGGGCCGTCCATCCGGCCGTTGAAGGGCGGGAAGCTGTTCTCGTCCAGCCGGCCGCCGGCACCCGCCCAGCCGTCCCCGTCCTGCGGCCGGCGCCGCAGCGCCATCGCGCCCGCCGCTCCGGTCAGTGTCCCCGCCGCGAAGGCGAGCAGCAGCGCCTGCCGCAGGTGGGGGTGCTTCTTCCGCGCCATGCCTGCTCCTGATGTCCAACGTGTCTTCATGATGCTGATTGTCGGACTCCGCGGCTGACCGTGACGGCGGAATCGGCAGCCTTGCATGCCCGCGGCGGCGAGCCGGGCCGGCTACGCCGGGACGACGTCGAGCCGGGGACCGGCGGGTCGCCCCGCCCCGGCCAGGGCGAGCACGGTCTGGCCGGTGGCGTCGTCGACCACCGCGACGCGTACCGCCGCGGGCTCCAGGTCGGTCAACGGCACGGCGAACACGGCCGTCGCCGGGCGGCCCTGGTAGCGCGCGGCGTGTCCGACGAAGCGCCACTCACCGTCGTCCCAGTGCTCCCGCACGTCGGAGCGGAGCAGCGGCGCCACCCGCCGGTAGGAGTCGCTGAGCTGGACCTGCTGCACGCTGGCGAGCAGCGGGAGGCCGGACCCGCCGCGCAGCGGGTTGGTCAACCGGGCGCGCAGCCGGCGCAGCGGCAGCAGCCAGGCCGCGTCCAGTTCCGGGGAGAGCGCCACCACGGCGGCGGCCTCGGCGAGCAGCACGGCAATGCCGGCCCCGGGGCGGGTGGCCAGCGCGTCCGGCCAGGCGCCGGGGAGCAGCGCGGCCAGTCCGGCCGCCGCCACCAGCAGCGCCGCCCGGACCAGGCTGCGGCCGGCGACGGGGGTCGGGCGGCTGCTCAGGCAGCCGCAGGAGGAGGCGGGTGCGGCCCGGCGGGCGTACCCGAGGTAACCGAGAAAGCCGACGGCCAGCGCGGTCGCGGCGACCGCCGCCGGTCGCGGGGCGGGCAACAGCAGGAGCAGCGCGCCGAGGGTCAGCTCGACGCCGCCGAGCAGGCGGTACGCGGGCAGCGCCCGGTTCGGGCCGATCAGCCGGGCGAGGGCCGTCCGTTGGGCGGCCGTCCGGGCGTGCCGGTTGAGCAGTTTGACGCGGGCGGACGAGACCAGCACCGCGCCGACGACCAGCGGTTGCAGCGCCGCGATCAGGTCGATCATCAGTTCTCCCCTCGATTGGCGGGTACGCCCGGGCGGCGCGCACGCCGCCCGCCGGCGGCTCCAGGCCGGCGCGTCCGCCGCGCCGCGACCCGGAGCCGTCGGGCGTGTCCGGTCAGGCGGCGGCGTAGACGGTGGCGATGTCGATCTCGTTGGTGTCCGGGTGCCAGGCGCCGAGCACCTGGACGTGCCGGCCGACCCGCAGCAGGGACAGGTCGCTGACCGCCGGCGTGCCGTTGTAGACCGCCGCGGAGCGGCCCTGCACCACGTGGGCGACGATGCGCTGCCCCTTGTGGTCGAGGTGCAGCAGGTTGCGGCCGACGGCGGCGATGTGCGCGTGCAGGTTGACGATGTTGACCCAGACGGAGTCGGCGGCGAGCGTGCCGTCGGGCAGGCGGACGCCGCGGGCGTAGAGCCCGTCGCCGATGGCCACCTGGTCGAAGGTGGTCGGGTGCAGCTTCCAGATGCTGGTGCCGTCGGTGATCCGGATCGAGTGCAGCACGGTGTCGGATCCGAGGACCAGGAGCAGGTGGCCGGAGATCTTGCTGATCCGGCCCTCGACGAAGTTCGGGTCGGGGGCGCCGGGTTCGATGGCCGCCGCCTCGGCGGCGAACGCGGCGTCGGGGGCGAGCGAGCCGAGCCCGGTGGCGCCCACCACGCCGCCGAGCGCGGCGGTGGCGAGCAGGCGCCGGCGGTCCAGGGTCTGAGGCATGGGTAACCCTCCCGTTCAGACGGTGTCGACCGAGCAGGGCCGCAGCCCCACGGAGAGGCTGCCGATCGCGCTGAACGCCGCCGGCGTCAGGTCGATGATCCGGTTGCTGCCGCAGGCCGAGCCGCAGCAGGTGCGCTCGCCGCAGAACAGGTCGGTCTGCGGGCCGCAGTCGGCGATGGTGGTGCCGACCCGGGCGCCGTTGCAGAGGTTGGTGGTGTAGTGCCGGAACCCGCACCCGCGCCGGCTCATGCTCAGCCCGCAGGTGTCCGGGTGGGTGATGGCGTAGCACGCGTCCGAGGTGTTCGGCCAGGCGTGCTGGTAGTTGCCGGACTTGCAGGTGCCGCAGGCACCGCCTCCCGCGGTGCCGCAGGGACCCCAGGCCGTGCCGCAGCAGAACCACGACACTTCGCCTTGTATGGCCGCCATGGATACCTCCCTCCAGAGATGATCGACAACGATGGATGTCGATATAGATGGCGATTGTTATGTCGGAAACCACCTCCGTCAACACCTGCGGCGAAGATTTCCTACGGGTGGCACTACCGGCGGCCGGCGACGGCACGCGGGAGGCTCAGTCCGCCACCGGGCCGTCGCGACGGGGGTCGGGCTCCGGGGGCGTGAGCGGGCCGAACGCCCGCCGCACCCGGCGGTTCGCCTCCTCCTGCGGCAGCGCCGTGGCGACCAGCAGATCACTGGCGGCGGTACGTACCTGGGCCACCACCACGGCGCCGGAGAAACCCACCCCGGCCCGGTAGGCGTGCCCGGCGTCGGCGACCGCTCGCTCCGCCTCCTCGCGGGTCCTGGTGGGCTCGGCGGCCCCCCGGGCGAACTCCCGGTGCAGCATCCGCACCGACCCGGCGAGCCGGGACACCGCCGCCGGCAGGGCCGCCGGGATCGGCTCGCCGTCCTCGATCAGGGTGATGGTGCGCCGGATCAGGGTGCCGCTGTTGCGCATGGCCCGGTCGACCGGCTCCACCGCTTTGGCGTACCGGCCGAGCGGCCCCTCCCGGGCGCTCCAGTAGACCGGAGACATCGTGCTCGCCTCCCGGGCGCCCTGCGCCGCCTCGCCGAAGGCGCCCAGCTCCGCCTTGTTGTTCCGGAGCCGGTCCCGGGCGGCCCGCGCCCGGACGGCGTCCCGTTCCCGCAGCGCGGCGGCGGTGGCGTCGAGCTGGTCGGCGAGCAGGTCCAGGGCGGGACCGGCGGAGCGGTTGATCAGCCGGAGCGGATTGAGCGGCAACAGCACCGCGGTCACCACCAGGGCCGCCCCGCCACCGATCAGAGCGTCGGCGAACCGGGGCAGTTCCAGGTTCGACACCAGCGGCGTCAGGGTGCCGATCAGCACCGCCGTCGCGCCGGCCTGGACCACCAGGGCGGGGCTGCGGCCGACGAACGCGGCCACCAGGATCGCGAGCAGCACCATCACTCCGAGCTGCCACGCCCCGACACCGATCGCGCCGATCAACAGGTCACCGGTGAGGATGCCGAGCGCCACCCCGACGACCAGCTCCACCGTGCGACGCAACCGCTGACCGACCGACGCGGCCAGCGTCACCACCGCCGAGATCGGCGCGAACACCGGCTGCGCGATGTGCAGCAGGCTGTCGGCGACCCACCAGGCAAGCCCCGCGGCCAGCCCGGCCTGGGCGGCCAGCCCGAGACCGGCCCGGACCCGGCGCAGCCGATCGGGCAGCGCCCCGCCCCAGCGGCGGGACAGGTCGGCGATCCGTCCGCCGGGCCGGGTACGCGTCGCTCCGCTGCCCTCCCTCGACGGACCCGCGCCGGCCACGGCCGGGGCTACCCGCTACGGCGCGATCCAATCCTGCCGTCCGGCGCGGCGGCGACCGCCGACGTCGACGGCACCCGCCCTGCGCCGAGCAGCGGGCCGGTAATCGGCGCGGTGGTGACCGCCGACGCCGACGACTCCCGCGCCGGCCAGCCGGCCGGTAGTCGGCGCGGCGGCGACCGCCGACGGCACCCGCCCTGCACCGAGCAGCCGGCCGGTAATCCGTTTGGCGGGCGGCCGGGCGGCGGATAGCCTCGCCGCCAACGTCACTCCGACTGCCTGAAGAGGGTGTTTTGGTGCCCGTGCCGCGCCGAGCCGAGCAGCGTCGTCTTCTCTCGACGTCCCCACCTCTCTTCTCCTGGAGTGATCACATTGGATCTGCCACGTAGTTTCAGCATCCGCGAGGGCGACCTGCGGATCCTCAACCCGATCGACGACGTCAAGCTGGCCACCCTGGGCCGGGTGATCGGGCTCCGTCCCGGCACGTCGATCCTCGACCTGTGCAGCGGCAAGGGCGAACTGCTCTGCACCTGGGCTCGGGACCACGGCATCACCGGCACCGGGGTGGACATCAGCACCGTCAACACCGCCGCCGCCCGGGCGCGCGCCGCCGAGCTGGGCGTCGCCGACCAGGTCCGGTTCGAGCACGGCGACGCCGCGGCGTACGTACCCGAACAGGTCTTCGACCTGGCCGCCTGCGTCGGCGCCACCTGGATCGGCGGGGGTGTCCCCGGCACCCTGGACCTCCTGGAACGCGGGCTGCGCCCCGGCGGGATGGTCCTGGTCGGCGAGCCGTACTGGCGGCTCGACCCGCCCGACGAGAAGACCTGGTCCGCCTGCCACGCCCGCTCCCGGGACGAGTTCCGGGACCTGCCCGGGCTGGTCGGGCTCTTCGGCGAGTGCGGCTGGGACCTGGTGGAGATGGTCCTCGCCGACCAGGACAGCTGGGACCGGTACGCGGCCGCGCACTGGCTCAACCTGCGCCGGTGGCTGGACGCCAACCCGGACGACGAGCTGGCCGGTGAGCTGCGCCAAGAGCTGACCGACGACCCGCTGCGGTATGTCCGCTACCGGCGCGAGTACCTGGGCTGGGGCGTCTTCGCCCTGCTCCGCCGCTGACCCGCGCGGCCGGCTCCCGCTCGTCCCCCCGGGGGCGGGCGGGAGCCGGCTTAGCCGGCGGCTACGCAGGGTAAAACGCAGCCCATGGAACAGCTGCGCACCTCGCCGCCGCCGCCGGAGGCCGCCGATCTGGAGCGGTGGGTGCTCGACAGCCCGGACGGACTACGCGACCTGCGGGCGTCGCTGCGCGACGCGCTGGAGCGGCACGGACTGGTGCAGGGCGAGGACCTCGACGAGGTGCCGCACCTGGTCGTGCTGGTCGCCACCGAGCTGGCCAGCAACGCGCTGCGGCACGGCCGGCCGCCGACCATCGTCACCCTGCTCGGCCGCGACGACTGCTTCCTGCTCGACGTGGCCGACCACGACGTGCGCACGGTGCCCGAGCTGACCGACATCCATCCGCTGGACTCCGGAGGGCGGGGACTGTTCCTGGCCCAGCAGCTCTCGCTGGCCGTCGGCTGGTACGCCACCGCGCACACCAAGAACATCTGGGCGTCGTTCCCCCGCCAGTCGCGGCCGGACGCCTGAGCGGCGACCCTAGAAGCCCGCGACCGGGTGCGGGACGTACGGCGCCTCCAGCTGCGCCACCTCGTCCCCGGTCAGCTCCAGGTCCAGCGCCGCCACCGCGTCGGTCAGGTGGTGCGGCTTGGTCGCTCCCACGATCGGCGCGGTCACCGCCGGGTGGCGGGCCAGCCAGGCCAGCGCCACCTGGGCCCGGGGCACCCCCCGGGCCTGCGCGATCCGGGCCACCGCGTCGACCACCGCGCGGTCGTTCTCCTCGGTCCGGGCGTACAGCCGGCGGCCGAACTCGTCGGTCTCCGCCCGCGCGGTCTGCTCGCCCCAGTCCCGGGTCAGCCGGCCGCGGGCCAGCGGGCTCCACGGGATCACCGCGATGCCCTGGTCGAGGCAGAGCGGCAGCATCTCCCGCTCTTCCTCCCGGTAGAGCAGGTTGTAGTGGTTCTGCATGGAGACGAACTTGGTCCAGCCGTGCCGTTCGGCGGCCCAGAGCGCCTTGGCGAACTGCCACGCGTACATCGAGGAGGCGCCGAGGTAGCGGACCTTGCCGGCGCGGACCAGGTCGTGCAGCGCCTCCAGGGTCTCCTCGATCGGGGTGCCCGGGTCGAGCCGGTGGATCTGGTAGAGGTCCACGTAGTCGGTGCCGAGCCGGCGCAGGCTCGCGTCGATCTCGCTCATGATGTGCTTGCGGGACAGGCCGGCCCGGTTAGGTCCGGGCCCCATCCGGCCGTGCACCTTCGTCGCGATGACCACGTCGTCGCGGCGGGCGAAGTCCTTCAGCGCCCGGCCGACGATCTCCTCGCTGGTGCCGTCGGAGTAGACGTTGGCGGTGTCGAAGAAGTTCACCCCCAGCTCCAGCGCCTGCTGGATGAAGGGCCTGCTGTCGGCCTCCGACAGCGACCACGGGTGCGCACCCCGCCCCGGCTCGCCGTAGCTCATGCAGCCCAGGCAGAGCCGGGACACCTCCAGGCCGGTAGACCCGAACTTGACGTACTCCATGCGGTTGTCCTCCTCCTCGCACCCGCCGTCCATCTCACCACCGGCGGGCGCGCGCCGCAGGCCGGCCGGTTCCATCCTCGGCCGGCACCGGGCCGTCGTACGTCCGGGCCGGTTCGCGCAGAGCCGGGCCCGGAGCGGAATTGATCCACTCCGGTTGCCGCAATCCGGCCTCTCCACAGCGCCCGAGGCCCCCGTTTGCGGTATCCCGGGCGGACCTCCCACGACGAGCGCCGGCGACCCGGCCCGCCACGACGAGCGCCGGCGACCGGCCCCGCCGGGGCGGCCGGC
>NZ_KQ058730.1 GCF_000982955.1 Micromonospora sp. HK10
GCCCGCCAGGCCGCCGGACGCCCCCCAGGCCGCCGGACGCCCGCCGGCCGCCTGAGGCCCGCCAGGCCGCCGGACGCCGCCGGGCCGCCGGAGGGCCGCCGGAGGGCCGCCCGCCCGACGCAGAATGCGGCAGACCGTTGCCTCCCCGCGCGGCGAAGCCACGGTTCTCCGCAACCCGAGTCGATCATGCCCGCCGGGCCGGCCGGGCCGGCCGGGCAGGCAGGCAGGCCGGGCAGGCAGGCAGGCAGGGCAGGCAGGCAGGGCAGGCAGGCCGGGCAGGCAGGCCGGGCAGGCAGGCCGGGCAGGCAGGCAGGCCGGGCAGGCAGGCAGGGCCGGCAGGCAGGCAGGCAGGTCAGATGATGCGGGCGCCGGCGACCGGGCCGTGTGCCACCCGGGCCGCCCGGCACACGCCGGCGGCCTCCAGCTCGGCGGCGATCCGGCCGGCGTCCGCCTCGTCGCCGGCCAGGAAGACGCAGGTGGGGCCGGAGCCGGAGACGAGGCCGGCGAGCGCGCCGGCCGCCTCGCCCGCCTTGAGCGTGTCGACCAGCGCCGGGCGCATGGCCAGCGCGGCGTCCTGGAGGTCGTTGCCGAGCGCGGCGGCGAGCACCCGCGGGTCGCGCTGGCGCAGCGCGGCGAGCAGCCCGTCGGTGCTGCCCAGCGGCGCGCCGGCGGCGCCCGCGTCGCGCAGCCGGTCCAGCTCCCGGTAGGCGGCCGGGGTGGACAGCCCGCCGTCGGCGACGGCCACCACCCAGTACCAGGAGGTGGGGCGGGCCAGCACCGGGCTGACCGCCTCGCCGCGGCCGGTGCCGAGCGCGGTGCCGCCGTGGATCAGGAACGGCACGTCCGAGCCCAGGTCGGCGGCGATCTCCGCCAGCTCGTCCCGGGACAGGCCGGTGCCCCAGAGCGCGTCGCAGGCCACCAAGGCGGCGGCCGCGTCGGCGCTGCCACCGGCCAGCCCGCCGGCGAGGGGGATCTGCTTGCGCAGGTGCAGCCGCGCGTGCGGCAGCACGCCCGCGTACCCAGCGAGGGCGTGCGCGGCCCGGATCGCCAGGTTGGAGTCGTCCAGCGCCAGCTCGCCGGCGCCCTCGCCCTCCATGGTGAGGGTGAGCGTGTCGCCCCGGCGGGCGGTCAGCTCGTCGTAGATGGAGATCGCGTGGTAGACGGTGTTCAGCTCGTGGTAGCCGTCGCGGCGCAGCGGGCCCACCCCGAGGTGCAGGTTGACCTTGGCGGGCACCCGGACCTTGACCGGCCCGCTGGCGCCCCGCCGCCGCAGCTCCTCGTCGTCCTCCGGTCGCCAGGCCTCGGTCACCGGAGGGTGTCCCGGGGGCGCAGGCGGATGTCGAACGGCTTCTCCACGGTGGGCTCCTCGACGGGGTGGGGGGACACGCCCAGCCTACTGGGCGGCGGCGGGCACGGTCGGGGCCGACGCGGCGATCGCGGCGAACTGCTCCACGGTGAGGGACTCCCCGCGCGCGCCGGGCGCCACGCCCGCGGCGGTGAGCACCGCGGCGGCCCGGTCGGCGCCGCCGGCCCAGCCGGCCAGGGCGGCGCGCAGGGTCTTGCGGCGCTGCGCGAACGCCGCGTCGACCACCACGAAGACGGCCTCCCGGGGTACGTCGGGTCGGGGCGGCTCGCGCCGGGTGAACGCGACCAGCCCCGAGTCGACGTTCGGCACCGGCCAGAAGACGTTCGGCGGGACCTTGCCGGCCGCCCGGGAGCGGGCGTACCAGGCCAGCTTGACCGACGGGATGCCGTACACCTTGGAGCCGGGACCGGCGACGAGCCGGTCGGCGACCTCCTTCTGCACCATCACCAGGCCGTGCCGCAGGGTGGGCAGCTCGGCGAGCAGGTGCAGGACCACCGGCACGGCCACGTTGTACGGCAGGTTCGCCACCAGCGCGGTGGGTGCCGGCCCGGCCAGCTCGGCGGCGGTGACCCGCAGCGCGTCGCCGGGGTGCACGGTGAGCCGGGCGGCGTCCGGGCCGGCGAACCGGGCCGCGGTCTCCGGCAGCGCGGCGGCCAGCGCCGGGTCCAGTTCCACGGCGTGCACGTGCGCGGCCACCGGCAGCAGGGCCAGGGTGAGCGAGCCGAGCCCGGGGCCGACCTCCAGGGCCACGTCGTCGGGGGCCAGCCCGGCGGTGGTGACGATCCGGCGGACGGTGTTCGGGTCGTGCACGAAGTTCTGGCCGAGCTTCTTGGTGGGGGTGACGCCGAGCCGCGCCGCGAGTTCCCGGATCTCCGCCGGGCCGAGCAGGCCGGTCACGCCGGGCATCCTCTCACCACGGCCCGAACACGCGTTCGCCGGTTGCGGAGATCGCGGCGCAGAGCTCGTCGAGGTCGGCCCCGGTGGTCTCGGCCAGGAACCGGACCGTCAGCGGGATCAGGTACGACGCGTTGGGCCGGCCCCGGTGCGGCATCGGGGTCAGGTACGGCGCGTCGGTCTCCACCAGCAGCTGCCCCGGCGGGGTGACGGTCGCCGCCGCGCGCAGCGCGGTGGCGCTGCCGAAGGTGACGGTGCCGGCGAAGCTGAGCAGGTAGCCGCGACGGACACACTCCCGGGCGAAGTCGGCGTCGCCGGAGAAGCAGTGCAGCACCACGGTGTCCGGGGCGCCCTCGTCGTCGAGGACGCGCAGCACGTCTGCGTGCGCGTCGCGGTCGTGGATGACCAGCGCCTTGCCGTACCGCTTGGCGATCGCGATGTGCGCCCGGAAGCTCTCCTCCTGCGCGGCCCGCCCCTCGTCGCCGGTGCGGAAGAAGTCCATCCCGGTCTCGCCGATGCCGCGTACCCGGTCGCGGTCGGCGAGGGTTTCGATCTGCCGCAGCGCCTCGTCCAGGTCGGCGAGGCGGGGCGCCTCGTTGGGGTGCAGCGCCACGGTGGCGAGCACCCCGCCGTAGCGCTCGGCGACGTCGGCGCCCCAGCGGGACGACTCGACGTCCACGCCGACCTGCACCAGCCGGTCCACGCCGACGCCCGCGGCGACCGCGATCGCGGCGGCGACCGGGTCGTCGGCCGGGCCGCCCCCGGGTACGCCGTAGTCGCCGACGGTGATGTCGAGGTGGGTGTGGCTGTCCAGCACGGGCACGGGCAGCGCCTCCGGGGCGGGCGGGAACTCCCCGGCCCGGCGGGCGGCCCGCTGCTTGCGGGTCTCGGTCTGCTCAGTCATCGCGGCCAGCATCACACACCGCCGCCGGGCGGCGTTCCCGGACCGCCACCGGCCGTTCACGTGCCCAACATCTGCCGCGCATAGCGTCCGCCGGGTGACCGTCACCCCTCAGACCAGCGGGGCCGCCCCCGGGCGGACCGGGCTGCACGTGACGTACGAGGGCCGGGTGCATCCCGCCGAGGAGCTGGCCCGGGGCGCCGCCTACGAGGTGTTCAGCGCCGACGAGCTGCCCGGTTTCGAGTTCGTGCCCCGGCCGGGGGCCGAGCATCCGTGGCGCAGGTTCGTGCACGTGACCGAGGTGGGCGCGGTGCACGGGGCGGCGGAGCCGACCGAGGAGGCGGACCCGCCGCTGCTGATGCCGGTGCACCGCGAGCACGGATGGGCGTACCTGCATCAGCTCAGCCAGGCGCCGGCGGCGGCCGGCGATGCGACGCTGGCCGCGGTGCGCGCGTCGGCGGTCATCCGGCCAGGGACCCGGATGGTGAAGGTGCTCTCCGCCCGCCAGCTCGCCGGGTACGTGCGGGGTTGGCTGCCGCACGGCTTCTGCTACCGGGAACACGACGTGGCGCACCTGCGTACCCCGGGCGGCCTGGCGGTGTTGCGCGGTGACGGCGAGGGCGGCGACGTGGCGTACGCGCTGCGCTGGCGGGCGGCCGACCCGGCCGACTACGACGCGCCGGTCGGCCCGGCGCACCAGGGCCTGACCGCGCTGCCGCCCCGCGACCGGCTGGGTCCGCCGGTGCTGGGCACCGGTTTCGTGCCGAGCAACGCCCAGCTCGTCCCGGAGTTCGTCACCCGGGACTTCGCGGACCTGCCGATGCCGGCGAACGCCACCCTGCTCGCCTACCCGGCGGAGGGGGTGGAGGTGGTGCTCTACACCTACCAGGCCGAGCAGCGCGGCTGGCTGCGCATGGTGGGGCCGCAGTGGCGGCACCTGCTCGCCGCGGTGCCGGGCCTCTCCCCCGACCAGGAGTACGTGCCGACCGGCGACGCGCCCCGCTCCACCCAGCTCGTCGGCGGGTACGCCGGCGGCGAGTACGAGGCGGTGGCGGACCTGCCGGGCGGGTTCCGGGTGCTGGCGATGACCCGGGCGGCCCGTTACCCGGTGGAGTCGGCGGCCCGGCGGCTGCGGTACGCGACCTGGCGCGGGGTGCCGTGCCTGGTGCTGCGGGAGGAGGCGGGTTGGCTGCGGTTGCGGCTGCGCCGCCCGGATCCGGACGCGGTGGCGGTCACCGGGGCGCAGTGCCACGAGCGGGGCGTCTACGAGACCTGGGCGCCGGGTGCCGAGGTGACCGACGACCGGGTGGTGGACCTGCCGTACCGGACGGCATGACCGACCTGCCGTACCGGACGGCATAACCGGGGTCCCCCCGGGAAAGCGCGGGCGTCAACGACGCACCCAGGGGGAGAGAACCGGACATGCCTTTCGTTACCGTCGGTACGGAGAACTCCGCGCCCATCGACCTGTACTACGAGGACCACGGCTCCGGGCAGCCGATCGTCCTGATCCACGGTTTCCCGTTCAACGGGGCGACCTGGGAGAAGATGGCCAATCCGCTGCTCGCGGCCGGCTACCGGGTGATCACGTACGACCGGCGCGGTTTCGGCAACTCCGCCCAGCCGGCGTTCGGCTACGACTACAACACCTTCGCGGCCGACCTCGACGTGCTGATGACGGAGTTGGATCTGCGCAACGCGATCCTCGTGGGGCACTCGATGGGCACCGGCGA
This sequence comes from Micromonospora sp. HK10, assembly GCF_000982955.1. Taxonomy (GTDB): domain Bacteria; phylum Actinomycetota; class Actinomycetes; order Mycobacteriales; family Micromonosporaceae; genus Micromonospora. The sequence goes on from NZ_KQ058730.1 coordinate 4,895, forward strand.
GGTGACCCGCTACCTGGGCGCGTACGGGTCGGACCGGGTGGACCGGGCGGTGCTGCTGGCCCCGTTGGCGCCGTACCTGGTGAAGGCCAAGGACGACCCGGAAGGGGTCGACAAGAGCCTCTTCGAGGGGTTCAAGGCGGCCATCATCCAGGACCGGTTCGCCTACCTGACCCAGTTCTGCGACGCGTTCTTCAACTACAGCGAGAACAAGGGCAGGTGGGTCAGCGAGGAGGCGTACCGGGCGCACTGGGACATCGGCGCGCGGGCGTCGGCGAAGGCCACCCACGACTCGGTGGACGCCTGGCTGACGGATTTCCGGGGCGACCTGCCGAACATCACCATCCCGGTGCTGATCGTCCAGGGCGACAAGGACAACGTGCTGCCCTTCGCGGTGACCGGCGGGCGGTTGCAGCACATGCTCCCCAACTGCCAGATGATCACCCTCAAGGGGGCGCCGCACGGCATCCCGTGGACCCACCCCACCGAGGTCAACAACGCGATCATGCAGTTCATCGGTGCGCCGCAGATGGCCCGCGCCTGAGCCACGCCGACGACGACGGCCCCGGGGTCACCCCCGGGGCCGTCGTCGGTCTGCCGGTCAGCCGGCCAGCCGGGCCAGTTCCTCGTCGACGATGGACGGGTCGAGCTTGCGGAACACCGGCTTCGGCGCCGCGAGCGGCCGGCCCACCTCCAGGGGTACGGACTCCCAGCGCGCCCCGACCGTGTAGTCGCCGGTCAGCACCGGGTACGCCGGCCCGCCGTCGAGGTCCTCGACCTCCTCGATGACCGGCATGGGTGCGTGCACCCCGGTGCCGCCGAGCAGCTCGTGGATCTGCTGGGCGGAGTGCGGCAGGAACGGGGTGAGCAGCGTGTTGGCGTCGCTGACCACCTGGAGGGCGACGTGCAGGATGGTGCCCATCCGGGGCTTGTCGTCCTCGCCCTTCAGCTTCCAGGGCGCCTGCTCGGAGAGGTACTTGTTGGCCTCCGCGACGACCTTCATGGCCTCGCCGATGGCCTGCTTCTGCCGGTGCCGGGCGATCAGGTCGCCGACCGTGGCGAAGCCGGCCCGGGCGGTGGCGAGCAGCGCCTCGTCGGCCTCGGTGAGCCCGGCCGGGTCGACCGGCGGGATCGCGCCGAAGTTCTTCGCGGCCATCGAGACGGACCGGTTGACCAGGTTGCCCCAGCCGGCGACCAGTTCGTCGTTGTTGCGGCGGAGGAACTCGGCCCAGGTGAAGTCGGTGTCGTTGCTCTCCGGCCCGGCCACCGCGATGAAGTAGCGCAACGCGTCGGCGTCGTACCGCTCGAGAAAGTCGCGGACGTAGATGACCACCTTGCGAGAGGAGGAGAACTTCCGGCCCTCCATGGTCAGGTATTCGCTGGAGACCACCTCGGTGGGCAGGTTGAGCCGGCCGAGGCGGCCCGGCTCGCCGTCCCGCGAGCCCTCGCCGGAGTAGCCGCCGAGCAGCGCCGGCCAGATGACCGAGTGGAAGACGATGTTGTCCTTGCCCATGAAGTAGTAGCCGCGGGCCTCCTTGCCCTCGCCGTCGGCGGACCACCACTTCCGCCACGCCTCCGGGTCGCCGGTGCGGCGGGCCCACTCGATGGAGGCGGACAGGTAGCCGATGACGGCGTCGAACCAGACGTAGATCCGCTTGTCCGGGCGGTCGCGCCAGCCGTCGAGCGGGATCGGCACGCCCCACTCCAGGTCCCGGGTGATGGCCCGGGGCTGGAGGTCGTCGAGCAGGTTGCGGGAGAAGCGCAGCACGTTGGGCCGCCACCCCTCCCGGGTGTCCAGCCAGTGCCGCAGCGCGTCGGCCAGGGCGGGCAGGTCCAGGAAGAAGTGCTCGGTCTCGACGAACTCCGGCGTCTCGCCGTTGATCTTCGACTTGGGGTTGATCAGGTCGATCGGGTCGAGCTGGTTGCCGCAGTTGTCGCACTGGTCGCCGCGGGCGCTGTCGTAGCCGCAGATCGGACAGGTGCCCTCGATGTAGCGGTCCGGCAGGGTCCGGCCGGTGGACGGAGAGATCGCCCCGGTGGTGACCTTGGGGACGATGTAGCCGTTGCGGTACAACCCCTCGAACAGCTCCTGCACCACCGCGTAGTGGTTGCGGGTGGTGGTCCGAGTGAACAGGTCGTACGACAGGCCGAGCGCCCGCAGGTCCTCGGCGATCACCCGGTTGTACCGGTCGGCCAGCTCGCGCGGGCTGACCCCCTCGGCGTCGGCCTGCACCTGGATGGGGGTGCCGTGCTCGTCGGTGCCGGAGACCATGAGCACGTTGTGACCGGCCATCCGCATGTACCGGGCGAAGACGTCGGAGGGAACGCCGAATCCGGATACGTGGCCGATGTGGCGCGGGCCGTTGGCGTAGGGCCAGGCGACCGCGGCGAGAACGTGACTCATGAGCGTAGAGCCTAGTGATTGTGGTGGGCGACCTGCGAACCAATAGGACGCGTTCCACCACCGGACCCGGACAGCCTGCCCGATTTGTCGCCGACACGCGGCCTGAGCTGCCCGGCCGGCCCGGCGTACCGGTGTGAAATGAACGGCGTGACCAGCAGACGAGCGGCACCGGGGCCGGAGGAGGCCGCCGTCCCGGCGCTGACCGGCGACGGCGGCCGGCCGGCGCGGGCGCGGGGCGGGAACGTCGCCCCGCAGCCCCGGCTCGAACCGGCCGACCCGCCGGTCGAGGTGGAGCCGACCACCGGCGCGCCGGTGGACGCGGTCCCGCGTCGGGTGCCGGTGCGGCAGCCGCGCTGGCAGCGACGCCGGGCGACCGGCACCACCCCGGACGGCGACGGCGAGGTGTTCTGGGCGCCGATCGAGGAGGTGCACTGGGACGGCACGCCACTGCGCGCGGAGCCCGGTCCCTCGGCCACCCGCCCCGCGGCCCGGCGGGCGCGCACCCGGTCCAGCCACCCGCCGGCCCCGTCGACCGGGCTGGCGGCGCTGGTCGCGCTGAGCCTGCTGGCGGCGTTCTTCGCCTGGGTGAGCGCGGCGCCGTTCTGGCTGGCGGCGGGGCACGCGACGGCCGGCACGGTGGTGATCGCGGACTGTTCCGGCGGCGGGCTGACCCAGCGCTGCCGGGGCATCTTCCTGGCCGAGGCCGACCGGTTCGTGGCCCACGGGGTACGGGTCAGCGGGGTGCCGGCCGAGCGCAGCGCCACCGGCAGCGTGCTGCCGGCCCGGATGACCGGGCCGGACGCCGGCACCGCGTACGCGGACACCGGCGCGGCCCGGCACCTGCGCTGGCTGCTCGGGCTGCTGCTGGTGGCGGCCTGCGCCGCGGGGATCGCCCGGTGGACCGGGGCGACCCGGCTGCCGGAGCGTCGGCAGCGCCGCTGGGCGGTGGGGGCCGCCCTGGCCGGGCCGGCGCTGATCACGGTGGGCTTCCTGGTCGCCGCCTGGTGACCCGGCGTGCCGGTCAGGCTGGAGGCGTTCCGGTCCGCCGGACGTCGACCGGGGCCGCGGCGGTCACTCGTGCACGACCGCGTAGACCTCGCGGCGGCGCAGCCCGTGCTCGGTGGCGACCTCGGTGATCGCGTCCCGCCGGGACAGCCCGGCGGCTTCCCGCGCGGCCACCGCCGCGCGCAGCGTGTCGTCGTCCGGCCGGACCGCGGCGGCCGCCGGCGCGCCCGCCACGACCAGGGTGATCTCGCCGCGCGGCTCGCCCTCGGCGGCCCACTCGGCCAGCTCACCGAGCGGCCGGCGGACCACCTCCTCGTAGGTCTTGGTCAGCTCCCGGCAGAGCGCGGCCGGCCGGTCCGGGCCGAACGCGGCGGCCAGGTCGGCGAGCGCGCCGGTGATCCGGTGCGGCGCCTCGAAGAGGACCAGGGTGCGCTCCTCGGCGGCCAGGGCGCGCAGCCGGGACCGGCGGCCGCCGGGGCTGCGGGGCAGGAAGCCCTCGAAGCAGAACCGGTCGCAGGGCAGGCCGGACAGGGCCAGGGCGGTGGTCACGGCGCTGGGGCCGGGGGCCGCGGTGACCGGGACGCCGGCGTCGATGGCGGCCCGGACCAGCCGGTATCCCGGGTCGGAGACGCTGGGCATGCCGCCGTCGGTGACCAGCGCGACGGTGTAGCCGGCGGCCAGCACCTCGACCAGTTCCGGGGTCCGCCGCTCCTCGTTGCCCTCGAAGTAGGAGACGATCCGCCCCGGCACGCTGACACCGAGGTCCCGGGCCAGCCGGGTGAGCCGCCGGGTGTCCTCGGCGGCGACCACGTCGGCGGCGCCGAGCAGGTCGCGGAACCGGCCGGAGGCGTCGGCCGGGTTGCCCAGCGGCGCGCCGAGCAGTACCAGCCGGCCAACCTCGGACATTTCACCCACGACGTGCGCTCCTTCATCGACGGTCGTACCAATCTCGGAGACGACGGGCGCCACCGGGCACCTCCGCAGCCTACGATCGCCGGGTGACGAGTGCGTCGACAGCACAGAGCGCGAACGCGGGTGGATCCGCCGCCGGGCGGACGAACGCCGGACCGGCCGCCGAGCCGTCCCCGGCCGGCGGCGGAGGCGGGGTGCCGGCCGTCGTCCGGCGCCGCCTCGGCACCGTCGACGCCCGCCTCGACGGCTACTCCTGGCTGGCCACCGGCGTCGTGGTGGCGATCGCGGCGATCCTGCGCTTCGTCGGGCTGAGCAGCCCGCCCGGCAAGATCTTCGACGAGACCTACTACGCCAAGGACGCCTACGGGCTGATCAGCCGGGGTGTCGAGTGGAACTACAAGGACAACGGCCCGTCGTACGTGGTGCACCCGCCGCTGGGCAAGTGGCTGATCGGGCTCGGCGAGTGGGCCTTCGGCTACCAGGACGCGGAGACGAACATCTCGGTGCCGGGGCATCTGGTCACCACCGCCCCGGAGTTCGGCTGGCGGTTCGCGGCGGCCGTCGCCGGCACCCTGTCGGTGCTGATGCTGGTGCGGATCGGCCGGCGGATGTTCGGCTCCACGGCGCTCGGCTGCGCGGCGGGCCTGCTGCTCGCCCTGGACGGCTACCACCTGGTGCTCTCCCGGGCCGCCCTGCTCGACATCTTCCTGCTGCTGTTCGTGCTGGCCGCGTTCGGCGCGCTGGTGCTGGACCGGGACGCCCGGCGGCGGCGCTGGGCGCGGGCGCTGGACGCCGGGCTCGACCCGTCGGTGCCGGGGCGGGCCGGCCGGCCGCCGTCGACCTGGCGGGACTGGCCGTGGTGGCGGCTGGCCGCGGGCGTGCTGCTCGGCTGCGCCGGCGCGGTGAAGTGGAGCGCCCTCTACTTCGTGCCGGCCTTCGCGCTGCTGGTGATCCTCTGGGAGGTCGGTGTCCGCCGGTCGGCCGGTGTGCGCCGCCCGTGGCGGGACGCCCTGCTCGACGAGGTGCCCTGGCTGCTGCTGGCCGGCGTGCTGATGCTCGGCACCTACCTGGCCACCTGGTCGGGCTGGCTGCTCAGCGACGACGGCTACTACCGGCTGGCCAGCCGCTACCCGAACACTCCCGGGCTGAGCGACACCCCGTTCGTCGGGGCGCTGATCAATTTGTGGGAATACCACAAGGCCGCGTACGGCTTCCACGCCCAGCTCGACGACCCGCACAAGTACCAGTCGTGGCCCTGGCAGTGGCTGCTGCTCGGCCGGCCGGTGGCCTTCTACTGGTCCGGCGACGGCAACTGCGGCGCGGCGCAGTGCGCCTCGGAGGTGCTGCTGTTGGGCACCCCGCTGCTGTGGTGGTCGTTCCTGCCGGCGCTGGCGGCGACGGCCTGGCTCGGTCTGGCCCGGCGGGACTGGCGGGCCGGGGCGATCCTGCTCACCGTGGCCGCCGGCATGCTGCCCTGGTTCTGGTTCGCCCTGGACGGCCGGACGATGTTCTCCTTCTACCTGGCGCCGGCGGTGCCGTTCCTGGTGTTGGCGGTGGTCTACGTGCTCGGCGCGATCGTGTCGCCGGCGCCGGTCGGCGGCCCCGTCGGCGCGCCGCCGCCAACCGAGCAGGACGTCTCCGACCGCCGGCTGGTCGGCGGGATCATCGCGGGCGCGTACGTGCTGCTGGTGGCCCTCTGTTTCGCCTACTTCTATCCGATCTTCGTGGGCCGGCTGCTCACGTACGCGGAGTGGTCCGCCCGGATGTGGCTGGACGGTCGCTGGATCTGACGCCCGGTGTGCCCGCTCACCCGCGGCCCGGCGGACCTCCGCCGGGCCGCGGCCGTCGTGGCGGTGCAGCGGTGGGGCGGGGGGATATCCGGCAGGGCGCACAAAGAAGCGCGCCCCGATCGCCTGCCACGGGGGAAGCGGGCGATTGGGGCGCGCAAGAAGAGCTTAACCACAGTCCCGCACTCGCACAACGGGTGACCCCGGGTCAAGTTTCCGACGATGAACACCGGGGCCGATCCGGTCCCCGGGCGGGCGACCGGCCGGCCGTCCCGCCGGCCGACGGTGACGGGTTCCGGACGGCGTCGCGGCCGCACCGGAAGCTCCGCTGTCCGTCACCGAAACGGGCGCGGCCGGTCACTGGGTACGCGGGAGGCGCGGCACCCAGCCGATGAACCGGTCCTGAAGTGACCGGGTGTGCCGGGCGGGGAGGTCCTGGCTGGCGGCGGCCAGGCAGGAGCCGAGATAGATGCTCAACGAGGCGCGATCGGCCTGGTACTCGCTCAGCAGCCGGCTGCGTTTGGTGTCGCAGGGCCACTCTTCACCGCAGGAGGCGCAGTTCCAGTCGGGTGTCACCGGGACGTGCTCGTCCGGTCCAGGTCCCGACGCCTTCGCACCAGGCGCCATCGGCATTCCTCTCGTCAGTGGACTTCTCGCATGTAGACGATCTCCCCCGGTCGCCCCAACAGCGTTCCGCCACGCTCCGCCGTTACATCACTGCGGTACGTTCACCTGCCATGGCCGCGCCGCAGCATCGTCCCCGCCCGGGACCCGCCGGCCCGCCCCGACGACCTCCGGGGGTGGGCCGTGCGTGACCTGCTGCCGCCGGCGGTCGCGGTGGCCGTGGCCGGCCCCGGCGACTGGTCGGGCACGCTGCTCCCCGCCGAGCGGGCCTGCCTGGGCGACCGCGCCG
>NZ_KQ058731.1 GCF_000982955.1 Micromonospora sp. HK10
CTCCGCCGCCTCGGGCTCGGCGCCCGAGACCGCGCCGCCGGCCGAGCCGGTCGCCGAGCCCGAGGCGGCGGAGGCCGCCGCGGTGGTGCTGCCGCAGCGCGTCCCCGCCGAGCCGGACGTGCCCGTCGTGCCGGAGCCGCCAGCCGTGGAACCGTCCGCCGAGACGCCGGAACTCGCCCGCATCGCCACCCACCTGCGCCGCGATGACGAGCCGGCGCCGCTGCGGGAGCGCCCCGAGGGCTTCGACGTCAACGCCATCCTGGACGCGGTCCGCGAGGTGCCCGGTGTCCGGGACGCGGCGCTGCGGCGTACCCCGGCCGGCGCGCACAGCCTCCGGCTCGACCTCGCCGACGGCGCCGACGCGGCCGACGTGAGCCGGATGGTGGCCCGCCTGCTCCAGGAGCGGATGGGGCTGGCCGCCGCCCCGCAGAACCTGCCCGGTACGCCGGCCACCCCGCCGCCGGTACGCCGCCGCTCGGTCTCGCCGCGCGCCGCCGACACCCGGCCCGCCCAGTCCCGTCCGGCCGAGCCCTGGTCCGCCGAGTCCCGGGCCGCCGAGTCCCGGGCCGCCGAGTCCCGGTCCGCCGAGTCCCGTCCGGCCGAGCCCTGGGCCGCCGAGTCCCGTTCGGCCGAGTCCCGGGCCGCCGGGGCGCGCTCGACCGAGTCGCGCGGCGCCGAGGACGGTCCCGCCGGGCTCCGGCCGGGGCGCGCCGAGGGGCGGGTCGCGGAGAACCGGGCCGGTGAGGGGCGCTTCGGCGGTACCGAGGCGCGCGGGAACCGGCTAGCCGAGCCGCCCGCCGAGGTCGACGACGAGCCGGACGGCGAGCCGCCGCGCCGGCGCCGGCCGGGCACGACCCACCGGGGCCGCGCGGCGGTGGAGGAGTCGTCGCTGGCGTCGGCCCCGACCGGTACGCCCACCGGCAGCCCGGCCACGGTCGGCACGTCGTACTCCGGTGGGCAGATGACCACGACGGAGACCGCGCCGTCCCGCCCGCTGGACACCGGCGGCCTGCCCGGTCCCCGGGCGGTGATCGACCACGTCCAGGTGAGCACCTTCGGTCTCGACGCCACCGTGGAGGTACGGCTGATCGCCGGGGACCGGACGGCGGAAGGGCACGCCACCGGGCCGGCGGTCGACGGGTACGTGCTGCGGCTCTGCGCGGTGGCCGCCGCGGCCTCGGTCGACGAGCTGCTCGGCCAGGCGGCCCGGACCGGGGAGCGGGGGCGCTGTTTCGTCGAGCACGCCGCCGTGGTGCCCTTCGGCAACTGCGAGGTGGCCACCGTGGTGGTGCTGCTGGTCTGCGACGGCTGGGTGGAGCAGCTCGCCGGGTCCGCCCTGGTCGCCGGGGACCCCCGGCAGGCCGTGGTGCGAGCGACCCTGGCGGCGGTGAACCGGCGGCTGGAGGCCCTGCTGGCCTGAGCTGAGCCCGGCCAGCAACCGGGCAGCGCTACATCAACCCCGGTGAGCAGGTGCAGGGCGATCCAGAGCGCGGCGCGGTGTGGTCGGGCGCCGGCGCGGGGAAGACTGGGGTCATGAAGCCCGCCTCCCTTCGGCCGGACGACAGCCTGCCCGCGCCCCACCTCCCGCTGCCGCCGCCCTGGCCGGGGCGGGAGGTGCTCCTCGACGGCACGGTCACCTACGTCCGGGAGACCCCGGCGACCGGTCCGGACGCCGAGCCGGCGCTCTACGTGCACGGGCTGGGCGGGTCGGCGCAGAACTGGACGGACCTGGCCGGCCTGCTCGCCGGCCGGCTGGCGGGGCAGGCGATCGACCTGCCCGGCTTCGGCCGCAGCGAGCCCGGCCCGCGCTACACGATCCCCGCCTTCACGGATCGGGTGGTGCGCTGGATCGAGCAGAGCGACCGGGGGCCGGTGCACCTGTTCGGCAACTCGCTGGGCGGCGCCGTCTCGGTCCGGGTGGCGGCGCTCCGGCCCGACCTGGTCCGCACCCTGACGCTGATCTCCCCGGCGCTGCCGTTCCTGGATTTCCGGCGCTCGTTGCAGGGGCGGATGCTGCCCCTGCTGGCGATCCCCCGGGCCGAGCGGGTGGCCGCCTGGCGGCTGGCCCAGCTCGCCCCCGAGGTGATGGCCCGGCAGGTGATGGAGGCGTGCATCGCCGATCTGACCCGGATCAGCGAGCAGCGCCGGCGGGAGGCGGTGGAGGAGATCCGGGTCCGCTACGAGGCGGCCCACTACGCGGCCGCGTACGTCCGCACGTTCCGCGGCCTGGTCTCCAGCTTCCTGCGGTCCTACCTGCCGGGCTCGGGGTCGCTGTGGCGGCTAGCGGCGACGGTGCCGGTGCCCACCCTGGTGATCGGGGGCCGGCAGGACCGGTTGGTCGACGTGCGGGTGGCCCCGCAGGCCGCCCGGGTGATCCCGGACAGCCGGCTGTTGATGCTCGACGGGGTCGGGCACCTGGCCCAGTTGGAGGTCCCCCGGATCGTGGCCCGGGCGGTGCTGGGGCTGCTCGCCGAGTCCGGGAGCAGGCCGTTTGCCGGAACGGGGGAGAGCGGCCCAGGCCGGGACATGGCAGGCTGACCCGGATGCCCGCCTCCGCTCCGCCGCGCCGCGCCGTCGCCCGTACCGCCCCGCGCCGCCGCCCGGCCGCCCGTCGGTGGCGGTCCGGGCTGGTGGTGCTCGCGTTCGTGGCCACCGCCGCGGTCGGGGTGGGGGTGGCGGTGCAACGCCCCTCCGCCGAGGTGGGGCAGCTGGTCAGCGACGGGTCGGTGACGCAGCCGGTGGAGTCGTCGCCGGCGTCGCCGTCGGTCCCGGCAAGCCCGTCGGCGAGCCCGAAGCCGTCCGCGCCGGTGCTGGCGCTGCCCGGCCCGGTGCCCGCGCACGGCCGGGGGACCTTCGCCTACGACGCGCGGCCGGGGCGGGTGCTGGGTGCCTCGGGCACGCTGCGGCGGTTCCGGGTGGCGGTGGAGAACGGGTCCGGCGAGGACGTCCAGGCCTTCGGCGACGCCGTGCTGCGGGCGTTGACCGGGCCGGGGAGCTGGGTGGACGGTGGCCAGCTGCGGTTGCAGCGGGTGGCCCCCGGGGTGCGGTCCGAGTTCACCGTCTACCTCGCCACCCGGGACACCGCCGCCCAGCTGTGCCGGCGCGGCGGCATCGACATCCGCAAGGGTGGGGTGCCGTACACCTCCTGCCGGGTGACCGGTCGGGTGGTCATCAACCTGGACCGGTGGCGCACCTCGGCACCGCATCTGGTGGCCGCGCGGATGCCCCTGGACACCTACCGGCTCTACGTCGTCAACCATGAGGTGGGGCACCAGCTGGGACACCACCACGAGGATTGCCCGGGGGCCGGCCGGGCGGCGCCGGTGATGCAGCAGCAGACCCTCTTCCTGGACGGCTGCCGGCCGAACCCGTGGCCGTACCTGAACGGGCGGCGCTACACCGGCCCCCGGGCGTAAGACCTGATCGTGGCGATGAGAAGTATTTCGCGGAACAAGCGGTAAAAGCAGCCAAATGCCCGAATTGCATGGCACGCTGGTGCCATGACGTCGTCGTCCCCTTCCGACCCGCCTGCCCAGCCCGGGGCGTCGCCGGGAGTCGGCGCCCGGCCGGTCCGGCTCGACTTCGACCGCCCACCGGCACGGCCGCGTACCGCCGCGCCAGTCCGCCCCGGCCTACGGCGGATGCGCCGCCGCCGACGCCGTACCCTGCTGCTCCTGCTCGTCGCCGGGACGCTGGCCGGCGCCGCGGCCGGCCTGACCGACCTGGTCCGCCGGCCCGCCGACCCCGCGCCGGTGGCGGCCGGCGAAGCCCGGCTGGCGCACGGCGTCGGCGCCGGGGCCCGGGACGAGCCGACCGGCTACCCGACGGACGGACCCGGCAGCTTTGCCGCGGCCGACGGCCGCTCCCCGGTGCGCGGGTACGACGGACCACTGCACCGCTACCGGGTGGAGGTCGAACGGGGCAGCGGCCAGGACGCCGACGGGTTCGCCGCCACCGTGGACGAGGTGCTCGCCGACCCGCGGAGCTGGATCGCCTCCGGTGAGCTGCGGGTGCAGCGGGTCGCCGAGGCGGCCGCCGCCGACTTCACCGTCTACCTGGCCACCCCGGCCACCTCGGAGCGGATGTGCGCCGAGGGCGGCCTGACCACCGAGCGGTACACCTCCTGCCGGCTGCCCGGCCGGGTCATCATCAACCTGGCCCGCTGGATGGAGGCGGTGCCGGACTACGGCGCCCCGCTGGCGGTCTACCGCACCTACGTGATCAACCACGAGGTCGGGCACGAACTCGGCGAACTGCACCAGGCCTGTCCCGGCCCCGGCGCGCCGGCCCCGGTGATGCAGCAGCAGACGTACGGGCTGGACGGCTGCGTCGCCAACGCCTGGCCGTACGTCGACGGGGCCCGCTACGAGGGGGAGCCCGTCGACGGGGTCTGAGTTATTCCCGCTCCCGCATGTCGGGCGGCGTGGCCCTCATCATGGCCGATCCCTGCCCGGTCGAGCGACAATGGCGCGGTCCCACCGCCGATCCCGGGGAGTTCACCGTGTCGTTGCCCCCGCTCGTCGAGCCCGCCGCCGAGCTGACCGTAGACGAGATCCGTCGCTACTCCCGCCACCTGATCATCCCGGACGTCGGGGTCGAGGGGCAGAAGCGGCTGAAGAACGCCCGGGTGCTCTGTGTCGGCGCCGGTGGCCTCGGCTCGCCGGCTCTGCTCTACCTCGCCGCCGCCGGGGTCGGCACGCTCGGCATCATCGACTTCGACACCGTCGACGAGTCCAACCTCCAGCGCCAGGTGATCCACGGCGTCTCCGACGTGGGCCGGTCCAAGGCCGAGTCCGCCGCCGCCTCGATTCGCGAGATCAACCCGCTGGTCAACGTGGAGATCCACAACACCGCGCTGGACCGGGAGAACGTGCGCGAGATCTTCTCCGGGTACGACCTGATCGTCGACGGCACCGACAACTTCGCCACCCGCTACATGGTCAACGACGCGGCCGTGCTGCTCGGCAAGCCGTACGTCTGGGGTTCGATCTACCGGTTCGACGGCCAGGCGTCGGTGTTCTGGGCCGAGCACGGCCCCTGCTACCGCTGCCTCTACCCGGAGCCGCCGCCGCCCGGCATGGTGCCGTCCTGCGCCGAGGGCGGCGTGCTCGGCGTGCTCTGCGCGTCCATCGGGTCGATCCAGGTCAACGAGGCGATCAAGCTGCTCACCGGCATCGGCGAGCCGCTGGTCGGCCGGCTGATGGTCTACGACGCCCTGGAGATGAGCTACCGCAAGATCAAGGTCCGCAAGGACCCGAACTGCGTGCTCTGCGGCGAGAACCCGACGGTCACCGACCTGCTGGAGGACTACGAGGACTTCTGCGGCGCGGTCTCCGAGGAGGCCCAGGAGGCGGTGGTCGACTCGACCATCACCGCGCTGGAGCTCAAGGAGTGGCAGGACGCCGGCAAGGACATCTTCCTGGTCGACGTCCGCGAGCCCGCCGAGTACGAGATCGTCCGGATCCCCGGCGCGACCCTCATCCCCAAGGGCGAGATCCTCTCCGGTGAGGCGCTGGCCCGGTTCCCGCAGGACAAGCAGATCGTGCTGCACTGCAAGTCCGGCGTCCGCTCCGCGGAGGCGCTCGCCGCGCTGAAGGCGGCGGGTTTCTCCGACGCCGTGCACGTCCAGGGCGGGGTGCTCTCCTGGGTGAAGCAGATCGATCCGTCGCTGCCGGCGTACTGACCCTCCGGCGCAGGTCCGTCCGGACACCGGACGGGCCTGCGCGGGTCGCCGGTGGGCCGGGCCACCCCTGGCCGAGCTACCGAGGCGTAACCGCGTTTGCGCCGGTAGCGTGTCCGCCGTGGTGGATTTGGAGGCGGCGATCGGCTTCGTCGTGGCGCACGGCGACACGGTGGACCGCGCCCGGCTGCACCGGCTGCGCACCGGCGCGCCGGTGCCGTCCGAGTTGCTCGACTCGGCCGAGGCCGGGCAGGCGCCCGGCGGCGGTTGGCCCGCCATCCTGGACGGTACGGTCGCCTCCGTCGACGCGACCTGTTTCCGTCTGGCCGAGCTGGACGACCTCGGCGCGCTGGGCCGTCCGGCCGCCCGGCACGCGCTGGACTGGCTGGCCGCCCGGCAACTGCCCGACGGCGGCTGGGACGAGGACCCGTCGCTGGCCGGGTTCGCCCCCGAGTGGGCCACCCCGGGCGATCCGGAGGCCCGCCTCTACCTGACCGCCAACGCCGGCTTCTGGCTGACCGTGGCGGGACTGGACGCCCGGGCCGCCGGCCCGCTCGACCACCGGGTCGGCGGAGCGTACGCCGGGGTGGTGCAGGCGGCGGCGCAGGCGCTCGCCGCGCAGCTTCTCCCGGACGGCAGCTGGCCGTCCTTCCTGCCGGCCGGGTGGCTGGCCGCCGCGGTGCTGCACCGCCAGCAGCTGTACTACGAGTCGGCGCGGATCCAGGCGGTGCTGGCCGACCGGATCCCGGAAATGTCCCCGGCCGACGTGGCCTGGCTCGCCGCCACCCTGCGCCGGGTCGACGTGGGCGAGGAACAGTGGCTGCTGGTGGCCGCGCGCCGGCGGCTCGCCGAGACCCAGCGCAGCGACGGCGGCTGGGACAGCGACGACGGCCACCAGTTCGACGTGCACACCACGCTGCGCGCGATCCGGGCCTGCCGCCCGGGCATCCCCGAGGCCCCGGTCTCCGGGGCGCCGTTCCTCCCGACCCAGCCGGCCGTGCCGCCGGCACCGCGGGTGGTGCCCGCGCCCCGCCCCGTGCCGCCGCCGGAGGTCCCGGCTGCGGCGCCGACCCTGCCGCCTGCCGGGCCGGCGTCGCCGGCCCCCGCGCCGCCCTCGGCCTTGGCCGGTGCCGAGCCGCCGGCGTTGCCCCCGGCCTTCGGCGGTGCCGAGCCGCCGGCGTCGCCCCCGGCCTCGGGCGACTCGTCGTCGGTGGTTCCGCCGGCCCTGGGCGGTGGCGAGTCGCCGGCGTCGCCCTCGGCCTTCGGTGGCGACGGGCCGCCGGCGGTTCCACCGAGCCTGGGCGGTGGCGAGTCGCCGGCGTTGCCCTCGACCTTCGGTGGCGACGGGCCGGCGGTGTTGCCCTCCAGCCCGCGCGGGGCCGAGCCGCTGGCGGAGGCCGAGTCGCCGTCCCCGTTCAGCCCGTGGGTGGTCGAGCCGTCGCTGGACATCGACCAGCAGGTGCCGCCGGTCGTGCCGCTGCCGCGGCCGAAGCCGGCCGGCCCGCCGCCGGAGCCCGCCGCCCCGACCGGCTGACCCGCGCCCGCGCCCGGGCCGCGCCTGCGCG
>NZ_KQ058732.1 GCF_000982955.1 Micromonospora sp. HK10
CGCGGACCGTGCCGGCGGGTGGCTTAACGCCGGGCGCCGGGTGCGGATTGTGCCGGCGGACGGGTGATGCCGGGGCCGGGCGTCGGCGGCCGGCCCCGGCGTCGGGTCAGGGACGCGGCTCGCCGTCCTCGCCGGCCGCTCGGGCGCGGTCCGCCTCGGCGTCGGCGGCGCCCACGGGCGTCCCGTCCGTGTCGCGGTCGGCCCCGGTCAGGTCGGTCTCCGCGCCGGCGCGCGCCGCGTCGGCCCGGGCGTCGTCCGCGCCCACGATCGGGCCGTCGCCGTGCTCTCCGGAGTCCTCGACGACGTCGGCGGCGGCAACGAGGCCGAGCGGGGCGTATCGGGGGTCGGTCATGGCTTCCTCCTTCGACACTGTGCCTGCGGGGCTACCCTGCGCGTCGCGCGCTGACACCTGATCGCCCCGGGTCGATGTGTCGCGAATGCGCCGGGACACCGACCGCCCCGCGCAGCGCGTTGCGGAGGTAACACAGCGCGGGCGGCCGGCCGCCCGCGCAGCGCGGGGCGGGCCAGGTCATTCGGGGATGCCGGAGCATGAGTGGGTGGCCGGTACCGCCGGATCGGCCCCGCGCCGCCGGTGGCGGTGTGGGGCCGACCTGGTTCGGCAGCTCGCCGGGGATTGCCGGCGAGCTGCCGGAAGGGCGTACCAGGTGGAGGTGACCTCCCGTCCGGCGAGGTCGGGCCGCCGGATGCGGCCCGGCGCCGGAGGCTCCGGCACCGGGCCGCGGCCGGTCAGCCGGCGGTGCAGGTGGCGGTGCCGGACGGTCCGGTGCCGACCCCCTGGAAGCCGAACTCGGTGGTCGCGCCGGCGCCGACCTGGCGGTTGTAGTCGACGTTGCGGAACGTCACGGCACCGCTGGTGCCGCTCGGCTGGGCGCTCCAGGTGTTGGTGACCGTCGCGCCCGAGGGCAGGGTGAGCGTCACGCTCCAGCCGTTCAGCGGGCTCGTGCCGGCGGTGACCCGCACGTTCGTGACGAAGCCACCCTGCCACTGGTTGAGCGTCAGCGACGCGGTGCAGCCGTTGCCCGAGGGCGGCGGCGTGGTCGGCGGCGCGGTGGTCGGGGGAGCGGTGGTCGGGGGAGCGGTGGTCGGCGGCGCGGTGGTCGGCGGCGGCGTGGTGCCGCCGGCGTTCAGCGCGTCGAGCACGGCCGTGTACGCCTGCTTCTTGTTGCCGTTGCCGTCGAAGAGCAGCGGCGTGCCGCTGGCCCGCCAGGAGTCGCTGTCCCGGATGCCCCAGACGGTGATGCCGGTGCAGCGGGACACGGCCAGGCAGTCCTTGACGACGTTGCCGTAGGTGGCGGCCTGGGTGCTGCCGGAGCCCTCGATGTCCAGCTCGGTGATCTGCACGTCGACGCCGAGGGCGGCGAAGTTCTGCAGGGTGGTGCGGTAGTTGCCCGGGTACGGCGAGCCGCTGTTGAAGTGCGACTGCAGGCCGACGCAGTCGATCGGCACGCCCCGCGACTTGAAGTCCCGGACCATGTTGTACACGCCCTGGGTCTTCTCCCAGGTCCAGTTGTCGATGTTGTAGTCGTTGTAGCAGAGCTTGGCGTCCGGGTCGGCGGCGCGGGCGGTACGGAACGCCACCTCGATCCAGTCGTTGCCGGTGCGCTGGAGGTTGGAGTCGCGACGGCCACCGCCGCTGTCGGCGTAGGCCTCGTTCACCACGTCCCAGGCGTAGATCTTGCCCCGGTAGTAGGTGGCCACCTGGGTGATGTGGTTGATCATCGCCTGTCGCAGCGCCGTGCCGGAGAGGCTCTGCGCCCAGCCGGGCTGCTGCTGGTGCCACGCCAGGGCGTGCCCGCGCATCCGCATGCCGTTGGACCGGGCGTGGTTGACGATCCGGTCGGCGCTGCTGAACGAGAACTGGCCCTGGGACGGCTCGGTGGCGTCCCACTTCATCTCGTTCTCGGGGGTGACCATGTTGAACTCGCGGTTCAGGATGCCGACGTAGGTGGCGTCCGAGAGCTTGTTCGCGGCCACCGCCGTGCCGAAGTAGCGTCCCTGCTCCGCCGCCGCCGAGCCCAGCGTGGTGCCGGCGCTGGCGCTGGAGGCGACCACCACCGAGGCGGCGAGCATCGCCGCTCCGGCCGCCACCGCCACCAGCGCGGCCCGGGGTCGGCGCCGACTCGTCGAACTCCCGCTGCCGCGGGCGAGCACGTTGTCCATCAAGAAGCCTTTCGATAGCTGTACCGATGAGGAGGGCCGCTTCGACGACTGCCCGCCACGGTGGTCGGCTCGGTTCGCGGCGCGGCCGCCCGGGGCCGCGCGGATCGGGATGGTCTCCCGCCCCACCGTGAGTCATCGAAGCTAATCTCTCGAAAACTAACGGAACAATTCCGAAATATCAATGTCGCGGCGTCGGACGTGGTGAGCGGGGCCGGTGGATCGACCGGCCCCGCTCACCATCCACCCGCGCCTAGCGGCGAGGCCGCTGCGGGATGCGCGGCAGCACGTACGGCGGGCCGCTGTAGATCAGGTCGGCCTTCAACGCCTGGTACGCCCGCTTGGGCTGGTAGTTCTCGTCGTAGATGGTCGCCATGCCCTCCGGCGGGTCGGTGAACCAGCCGGGCACCCAGGAGTGCTTGTCGGTGAAGCCCCAGACGGTGAACGACAGGCAGTGCCGTTCCGCCAGGCAGGCCTGCAGCAGCACGTCGAAGTTCGCTGCCGCCGCCTGCAGCCGCGGGTTGATCTCGGCCTCGTTACCCGCCTGCACGCCCTCGGTCAGCTGGCTGCGCACGTCGACCTCGGTGAACGCGGTGGCCAGGCCCAGGCCGGCGAACTTCCGCAGCGCCTCGACGACCTGGAAGGTGTCGAAGTTGCCGTACTGGGTGCCGAGGTGGCCCTGGCTGCCGATGCCGTCGATCGGTACGCCCTTGGCCCGCAGTTGCTTGGCCATGTCGTACACGAACTGGGTCTTGTCGTTGGCCGGGTCCCGCGAGCCGAAGGCCTCGATGTTGTAGTCGTTGTAGAACAGCAGGGCGTGCGGGTCGGCGGCGCGGGCCCAGCGGAACGCGTCGGCGATGTAGCCCGGGCCGAGGTGCTCGGCCCAGAATCCCTTGTAGTGCAGGGTCGACGGGGTGTCCCACGGGTCGCTGACCGCCTCGTTCACCACGTCCCACTGCCAGATCCGGCCCTTGAAGTGGGTGACCACGTTGGTGATGTGCCGGCGCAGGATGTCGCGCAGCTCGGCGGTGCTGATCGAGCCGTCGGCCACGCCGTTGGTCAGCCAGGCCGGCAGCTGGTTGTGCCAGACCAGCACGTGCCCGCGGACCCGCTGGTCGTGCTGCCGGGCGAAGGTGACCAGCTCGTCGGCCGGCCCCCAGTTGTAGGTGCCGCGGGTCGGCTCCAGGCTCTCCCATTTCATCGCGTTCTCGGCGGTGACCGTGGAGAACTCCGAGGCGGCCAGCTCGCGGTAGCGCGGGTCGGCGGGGTCGTTGAGGGCCGCCAGATCCACGGCCGTGCCGACCGCGAGGCCGTGCCGCAGCGCCAGGTTACGCAGGCTCTGGTCGGTCGGATCGTAGGGGCGACCGGCGGTGGCCGGCGAGGTGAGCACGGCGGCGGTCGCCACGGCGACCGCGCCGGCGGCTATCCATCGTCGCAGTTTCATGAGCGTTCCTCCGGGTGGTGCGAACGGGCGGACCAGGAGTCGATGCGGGGCGCACGGTCGGTGCGGCAGGAGCGGCACCGATCGGCGGGACGGTGCGGGAACCGATACTTCCGGGCAAACTTCCGGTAGCTGAGCCGGAA
Organism: Micromonospora sp. HK10; assembly: GCF_000982955.1. Taxonomy (GTDB): domain Bacteria; phylum Actinomycetota; class Actinomycetes; order Mycobacteriales; family Micromonosporaceae; genus Micromonospora. The sequence continues at coordinate 3,763 of NZ_KQ058732.1, forward strand.
CAATACGATCGTCGATCCCCCTCGTCAACACCGCCGGCGGTCCGGTCCGCCGGGGTGTCGAAGCGGCCGACCAGGTACGGCAGGGCCTTGACCCGGAACGCGAGGGGTCATACCGTGCCCTTCAAAGCGATCGAAAGTATCGGTGTCCGACCGGGTGCCCGTGGGCGCGGGGCGGCTGCCGGCCGGGGTTTCTCAGCGGTCGCTCGAGCCAGGACGAAAGGGCGGCCGGTGACCTCGGCAGATTCCCGGAAAGTCACCATCGCGGCGATCGCGCAGCTGGCCGGCGTCTCGGTGCCCACGGTGTCGCGGGTCATCAACGGTCGCTCGGACGTCGCGCCGCACACCCGGGAACGGGTCGAGGAGCTGCTGACGCGGCACGGTTACCGCCGCCGGCGGCCGAGCATGCGGGCCAGCTCCGGCCTGATCGACCTGGTCTTCAACGACCTGGACAGCCCGTGGGCGGTCGAGATCATCCGTGGGGTCGAGGACGTGGCGCACGCCGCCGGCATCGGCACCGTGGTCTCCGCGATCCACCGGCGCAGTTCGTCGGCCCGGCAGTGGCTCGACAACCTGCGCACCCGCTCCACCGAGGGGGTCATCTTCGTGACCTCGACCCTCGAGCCGCCGCTGCAGGCCGAGCTGCGCCGGCTCGACATCCCGGTCGTCATCGTCGACCCCGCGGGGGTGCCGCCGCAGGAGTCACCCACCATCGGCGCGACGAACTGGGTGGGCAGCCTGCGCGCCACGGAGTACCTGCTCGCGCTCGGCCACCGGCGGATCGGCTTCATCTCCGGCCCGCCGCAGCTGATGTGCAGCCGGGCCCGCGTGGACGGTTACCGGGCGGCGCTGGACAGTGCCGGCCTCAGCATCGACGACGAGCTGATCCATCCGGGCAACTTCTACCACGAGGCCGGGTTCGCCGCGGGCGCCCAGCTGCTGCGCCTGCCCGACCCGCCCACCGCGATCTTCGCCGCCAGCGACCAGATGGCCCTCGGCGTCTACGAGGCCGTCCGGCGGCGCGGCCTGCGGGTGCCCGACGACATCAGCGTGATCGGCTTCGACGACCTGCCGGAGGTGCGGTGGTGCTCCCCGCCGCTGACCACGGTCCGGCAGCCCCTGGCCAAGATGGGCCTGCTCGCCGCCCGTACGATCCTGCGCCTGGCGCAGGGGGAGCGGATCGAGAGCCCGCGGGTGGAGCTGGCCACCGAGCTTGTGGTGCGCGACAGTGTGGCCCCGCTGGCCGGCTGACTCCCGCGGGGTCGCGCGGGAGGTGGCTACGGGCGCGGCCCGGGCCGCGGCGTCACGGGTGGGCCCGGCACGAGGCCCGTACGACCAGCTCGGTGGGGAGCCGGATGTGGGTGTCCCGCTCGACGCCGGCGATCAGGTCGATGAGCAGGCGCAGCGACTCCGCGCCCATCCGTTGCAGCGGTTGCATGATCGTCGTCAGCGGCGGGTTCACCAGTGCCGACTCCGGGATGTTGTCGAAGCCGATCACGGAGAGGTCGTCGGGCACGGTGAGCCCCATGCTCCGGGCGACGTCCATGGTGGAGATCGCGGAGAGGTCGTTGCCGGCGAAGATCGCGGTCGGCCGGTCGGGGAGCGTGAGCAGTTCGGCGGCCGTGCCGGCGGCGCTCTCGGTGCGGAAGCCGCCGACCCGTACGATCCGCTCGTCCACCGCCACCCCGGCGTCGGCCATGGCCTTGCGGAAGCCCGCCTCGCGCAGCCGCGCGGACTCCAGGTCGGGGCGCCCGCTGATGTGCCCGATGCGGCGATGGCCGAGCGCCAGCAGGTAGTTGGTGGCGAGCACGGCGCCGGCGAAGTTGTCCGAGTCGACGGTGGGCAGGCCGGACGGGCCGGTGTGGGGGTCGACGGCCACCACGTGGAAGCCGTGTTTGGTCTCGATCACGGTCGGGGTGACGATCACGGCGCCGTCGATGAGGGTCCCGGACAGCCGGGCCAGCGAGCGCCGCTCCCAGCCGATGGCGGCGCCCTCGCCGTCGCCGCTGGAGTAGGCCAGCAACTGGTACCCGCTGCCGGCGACCTCCCGGGAGGCGCCCTTGAGCAGTTCGGTCGAGAACGGCTCGAACTCGGCGACCAGGATGCCGAGCACGTTCGTGCGGTGGCTGCGCAGGCTCTGCGCCCCCAGGCTGGCCTCGTAGCCGAGTTCGTGGATCACCTGCTGGACGCGCTCCACGGTCGCCTGGGCCACGCCGTACCTTCCATTGACAACCTTCGATACGGTTGCCACCGAGACGCCGGCAGTTCGTGCCACATCCGACATCTTGACGCGCTCCGGGAACACCACGTCGACGATGATAGAGGCGCTGCGTAGCGGCCGTCCCGAGTGATTCGAAAACGTTATCGATACCGATTGACAGTGTGATACCCGACTGAAAAACTCCCCCGCAGGCCGAGTACCACCACTGCCTACGGAGGAGACATCGATGGCGACGAGACGCCGTGCGGGTGCCGCCCTGGCACTGTTTATGACAAGCGCTCTCGTCGTCGCTGGTTGCAGCAGCGGCGGCGATGACGACAAGCCCAGTGAGAGCGAGCTGTACAAGAACCCGGTGACCCTCACCTGGTGGCACAACGCCAACCAGGACGGGCCCGGCAAGACCTACTGGGAGAAGGTCGCCAAGGACTTCTCCACGGCGCACCCGACCGTCAAGATCGAGATCGAGGCGATCGAGACCAACCAGCTCCAGCGCACCCGGATCCCCGCCGCGCTGCTGAGCAACGACCCGCCGGACATCTTCATGACCTGGGGTGGTGGCGAGCTCCGCGATCAGGTCGAGGCCGACTACCTCAAGGACATCACCGACCAGGTCAAGACCGAGGTTGCCAACATCGGCAGCGCGGCCGAGATCTGGCAGGTGGACGGCAAGCAGTACGGCCTGCCGTTCCGGATGGGCATCGAGGGCATCTGGTACAACAAGGACATGTTCGCCCAGGCGGGCATCACCGCGCCGCCGGCCACCTTCGAAGAGCTCAACGCCGCCGTCACCAAGCTCAAGGCCATCAACGTCACCCCGATCGCCGTCGGTGCCGGCGACAAGTGGCCCGCCGCGCACTGGTGGTACAACTTCGCGCTGCGCGACTGCTCGGTCGACACGCTGAAGAAGGCGTCCCTCGACAAGAAGTTCGACGACCCGTGCTTCGTTAAGGCCGGCCAGGACCTGAAGGCCTTCATCGACACCAAGCCGTTCCAGAACAACTTCATCGCCACCCCCGGCCAGAACGACCCGACCAGCGCCAACGGTCTGCTCGCCAACGGCAAGGCCGCGATGGAGCTGATGGGCGACTGGAACCGCGGCACCCTGGACACCGTCGCCACGGACAAGGCCAAGCTCGCCAAGTTCCTCGGCTGGTTCCCGGTGCCGGCGATCTCCGGTTCCGCCGGTGACCCCAAGGCCGCCCTCGGCGGCGGCGACGGGTTCGCCTGTGCCAAGAACGCCCCGGCCGAGTGCGTCGAGTTCCTCAAGTACATCGCCAGCCCCGAGGTGCAGAAGGGCTACGCCGAGACCGGCACCGGTCTGCCCGTGGCGAAGGGCGCGGAGGCCGGCATCAAGGACCCGGCCCTGAAGTCCATCCTGGAGGCCACGTCCCAGGCCAGCTACGTGCAGCTCTGGCTGGACACCGCCTACGGCAGCACCGTCGGCACCGCGATGAACGACGGGATCGTCGGCATCTTCTCGGGCAAGGGCACGCCCGAGCAGGTCGTCGAGCGGATGAAGGCAGCCGCGAGCAAGTGACCTCCACCGATCAGACCCGGTTCCCCGCCGGCGGCGTCTCGACGCCGCCGGCGGGTCACCGGCCCGCCGGGCGCGCGTCCCGGCGGGCCGAGACCCGCCGCAAGTGGTACGAGATCGTCGGGCTCACCACGCCGGCGATCGCCGTGTACGTGATGTTCGTGCTGGTGCCGATGGGCTTCGCGGTCTACTACAGCCTCTATCGCTGGCGCGGCGTCGGACCGCCCACCGACTACGTGGGCCTGCGGAACTACACCCTGGCCTTCCAGGACCCGATCTTCCTCGACGCGCTGCGCAACAACGCGATCATCGTGTTCGGGTCGCTGTTGATCCAGGGCCCGGTAGCCCTCGGCATCGCCCTGCTGCTCAACCGCCGCTTCCGCGGGCGCGCCCTGTTCCGCCTGCTGGTGTTCGTGCCCTACGTGCTCGCCGAGGTCACCGTCGGCATCATGTGGAAGCTCATCCTGGTCGAGGACGGCACCTTCGACGCGCTGCTGAAGTCCCTGGGGCTCGGCGGCCTGGTCCAGGCCTGGCTCGCCGACCTCGACGTCGTCATCTGGACGCTGCTGTTCATCCTCACCTGGAAGTACGTCGGCTTCGCCATCATCCTGCTGCTCGCCGGCCTGTCCAACGTGCCGCACGAGCTGACCGAGGCCGCCGCCATCGACGGCGCGAGCTGGTGGCAGACCCAGCGGCACGTCACCCTCCCGCTGCTCGGGCCGACCATCCGGATCTGGGCGTTCCTGTCGATGATCGGCTCGCTGCAGGTCTTCGACGTGATCTGGGTGACCTCCGTGCCCGCGGTGCGGTCGCTCGGGGCCTCCGGCACGATGGCGACGTACATGGTGGACAACGGGTTCTTCGCCCGGCTGTGGGGCTACGGCAACGCGGTGGCCGTCATCCTCTTCGTCATCTCGTTCGTCGCGGCGCTGCTGTTCCAGCGCTTCATCCTGCGCCGGGACATCGAGGGCGCCATCACCCGGAGGGCGAACTGATCGTGGCCACCAACCCCGCTCTCTCCCCGTCCGGGCAGCGCCGGGCGCTGTCCTGGGGCACCCCGCTCACCTACGCGCTGGCGCTCGCCATCGCGGCCGTCTCGATCACCCCGATCCTCTACGTGATCATCGGCGGCTTCCGGACCACTCCGCAGATCGTCGCGGACCCCGCCGGCCTGCCCGATCCGTGGGTCTGGGAGAACTACGCCCGGGTGCTGGGCCGGAGCAACTTCTGGCAGCAGGCGTTCAACAGTGGAGTGATCGCCCTCGGCACCACCCTCGGCGTCGTGGTGCTCGGGATGGCCGCCGCGTTCGTGCTGGCCCGCTACACCTTCCGGGGGCGTGAAGGGCTCTACACCTTCTTCACCCTCGGCCTGCTCTTCCCGGCCGGCGCGGCGATCCTGCCGCTCTACCTGATGCTGCGCGACCTGAACCTGATCAATTCCTACTACGCGGTGATCCTCCCGCAGGTCGCCTTCCAGCTGCCGCTGACGATCGTGATCCTGCGGCCGTTCCTGTCCGCCATCCCTCGCGAGTTGGAGGACGCGGCCGCGATCGACGGCGCGAGCCGGCTCGGCTTCCTCTGGCGCATCGCGCTGCCACTGTCGCGGCCCGCGCTGGTCACCGTCGGCGTGCTCGCGTTCGTGGCCAGCTGGAACGCGTTCCTGCTGCCGCTTCTCGTCCTCGGCGACGTCAACCTGCACACGCTGCCGCTCGGGGTGCAGAGCTTCTCGAGCCAGTACTCCACCGACACCGCGGGCGTCCTCGCCTTCACCTCACTGGCGATGCTGCCGGCACTGCTCTTCTTCACGATGGCCGAGAAGCAGATCGTCGGTGGCCTCCAGGGTGCGGTCAAGGGCTGAGCGACAGCGGTAGCAGCACAATCAAGGAAAGGCACAACATGACTGAGGTCCACGCGGCTGTGGGCGGGCCGGTACCGGCTCAGGCAGCTCCCGACCACGACCGGCCCGATGGACACGCCGGCGAGGCCCGCGTACGCGAGCTGCTCGGCCGGATGACGATCGAGGAGAAGGTCGCCCAGCTCGTCGGCTTCTGGGAGAAGGAGGACGGTGAGGCGGTCGCGCCCCTGCAGGGCGAGTTCGGTGACTCCACCAAACTCGAGGACTTCGCCCGGCACGGGCTCGGCCACCTCACCCGGGCCTACGGCACCCGCCCCGTCGACGCGGCGGCCCGCGCCGCCTGGCTCTGGAAGTTCCAGCGGGACCTGGTGACCAAGACCCGGCTGGGGATCCCGGCGATCGTCCACGAGGAGTGCCTCACCGGGCTCTCGGCATGGCAGGCCGCCACCTTCCCCACCCCGCTGGGCTGGGGGGCCGCGTTCGACCCGGCACTCGTCACCGAGATGGCCGAGGCGATCGGGGCCTCCATGCGGGCGCTCGGCATCCACCAGGGCCTCGCCCCGGTGCTCGATGTCATCCGGGACCCGCGCTGGGGCCGGGTCGACGAGTGCATCGCCGAGGACCCGTACCTGGTCGGCACCATCGGCACGTCGTACGTGCGCGGCCTCCAGTCGCAGGGCGTACTGGCCACGCTGAAGCACTTCGCCGGCTACTCCGCCTCCCGTGCCGGGCGGAACTTCGCCCCGGTGCACGCCGGGCCGCGGGAACTCGCCGACGTGCTCTTCCCGCCGTTCGAGATGGCGATCCTCGACGGCAACGCCCGCAGCATCATGCACTCGTACACGGAGATCGACGGCGTGCCGGTGGCCGCCGACCCGACGATGCTGACCGGCGTGCTCCGCGACAGATGGGGTTTCGACGGCACCGTGGTGGCCGACTACTACGGTGTCGCGTTCCTGAACCTGCTGCACCAGGTCGCGGCCGACCACGCGGACGCGGCCGCGCAGGCGCTCACCGCCGGTCTCGACATCGAGCTGCCGACCGGCGACGCCTACCTGACCCTGCAGGAGCAGGTGCGGGCCGGCACGCTCGACGAGGCCCTCGTCGACCGGGCGGTGCTGCGGGTCCTGCGCCAGAAGCTGGAACTCGGGCTGCTCGACGCCACGTTCACCGACGAGCCGCCCCGCGCGGTCGACCTCGACTCCCCGCAGCACCGGTCGATCGCCCGGCGCCTCGCCGAGGAGTCGCTGGTCCTGGTCGCCAACCAGGACGTGCTGCCGCTGCCCGCCGGCCGACGGCTCGCGGTCATCGGCCCGAACGCGGACCGCCAGGCCGCCCTCTTCGGGTGCTACTCCTTCCTCAACCACGTGCTCGTCCAGCACCCCGGGGTGGAGACCGGCATCGAGGCGCCGACGGTGCTCGAGGCGCTCCGGGCCGAGTTCGGCGCCGACCTCGTCACCGCGGCGCCCGGCTGCGACGTGGACAGCGACGACCGGTCCGGCTTCGACGAGGCCGTGGCGGTGGCCTCCGCCGCCGACGTCGCGGTCCTGGTCGTCGGGGATCACGCCGGGCTGTTCGGGCGCGGCACCGTCGGTGAGGGCTGCGACCGGGAGGACCTGGAGCTGCCCGGCGTCCAGCGCGAGCTCGTCGAGGCGGTCCTGGCGACGGGTACGCCGGTCGTGCTCGTGCTGCTCACCGGCCGGCCGTATGTGATCGGCTGGGCGCTGTCCCGCTGCGCGGCCGTGGTGCAGGCGTTCTTCCCCGGCGAGGAGGGGGCCGGGGCGATCGCGGGCGTGCTCTCCGGTCGGGTGAACCCGTCGGGCCGGCTGCCGGTCAGCCTGCCGGGCTCGACGGGGGCGCAGCCGTACTCGTACCTGCACCCCACCCTCGGCGAGGGCAACGAGGTGACCAACCTGCCGGCGAGCCCGGCCGCCCCGTTCGGGCACGGCCTGTCGTACACGACGTTCGCGCACACCGACCTGGCCGTGCCGGCCACGGTACCGACGGACGGGGCGCTGCGGGTGTCCGTGCGGGTGACGAACTCCGGCGGGGCCGCCGGCGACGACGTGGTCCAGCTCTACGGCCGGGACGTGGTGGCCTCGGTGACTCGGCCGGTGGCGCAGCTGCTCGGCTACCGGCGGGTGCACCTGGAGCCGGGTCAGTCGGTCACCGTGGAGCTGACGGTGCCCACCACCCGCCTGGCCTTCTCCGACCGCACGTTCACCCGGGTGGTGGAGCCCGGTGACGTCGAGCTCTGGGTCGGCACCAGCGCGCAGCGGGACACCGAGGCGCGCACCACCCTGGTGGGCGCCACCGTGCCGGTCACCAACGACTCACCGCGTTGGACGACCGCCGAGATCAGGTGAGCCGGTCCGCCGGGCGTCCCGCGGGCGCCCGGCGGACCAGCCCGGTCAGTGGATCCGCCGGCCCTGCGCGTCCGGCACCCCGGACTTGCGGAAGAAGTAGGCGTTGACCTGGTCCCGCCACTCCTGCGCGCAGCGCGCCTGCTCGTCGAGGCGCTCGCGGACCCGGTCGTGCACCGCCCGGTCGACCTGGCCGGAGAGCGCGTCCCACCGGCGGCGCATCGCGTGGACCTGCTCGACGCCTGCGAAGTGGGTGTCGTAGATGTGCTGGATCACGGTCGAGCCGCTGCGCAGCAGGTGCCCGTACGGCACGTGGTGGAAGAAGAGCAGCAGCTCGTCCGGGCACCGCTCGACCGACTCGTAGACGTCCGACCAGGGCGGCGGGTACTGGCCGGTGAATCCGGTGCCGGTGGCGCGGGTGCGGTCCACGCCCACCCCGTCCCGGTCGGCGAAATGGTAGGTGCCCCACCGGCTGTACTCGTACCCGTCCACGTCGGGGCCGTAGTGCAGCCCCGGACGGACCATGAAGCCGACGCCCAGCGGCGCCGTGTACCGCTCATAGGTGCGCCAGGAGTCGTCCATCAGCTCGTGCAGGGTCCGCCGCACCAGGTCAGCGTCGCCCTCCGGGGCCGGCGGGAAGGTCAGGCCGATCCACTCGTCGAGCACGGCGGCCGGGTCCAGCCGGGGGTCCCAGGCCAGCCGGCCGAACGCGTACAGGTTGGCCTGGGCGAGCGGGTGCCCGGTCCAGAACGGGTCGTCGCCGACGTTCGAGACGGCGACCAGCCCGCCGCCGTCCCCGTGCTCGCCGGCCGCCACGCCCGCGACGGTACGGTCGTCGCCCCACGGCGCGAACCGGAGCACCTCGCTCCACCACGGGCCCAGGTAGCACACGTGCCGCTGCTGGCCGGTGTATTCCTGGGTCACCTGGAACTCCACCGCCAGCCGAGTGGCCGGCATGGCCGCCAGCACCGGGGAGACCGGCTCCCGGGTCTGGAAGTCGATCGGGCCGTGCTTCACCTGGACGATCACGTTGGGCCGGAACCGCCCGTCGAGCGGGGCGAAGTGGTCGAAGGCGGCCCGGGCCCGGTCGGTGGACCGGTCCCGCCAGTCCTGCCGGTGGTTGTAGACGAACGCCCGCCAGTGCACCACCCCGTCGAACGGCGCCAGCGCGTCGGCGAGCAGGTTCGCGCCGTCGGCGTGGTCCCGGCCGTAGCTGAACGGGCCGGGCTGCCCCTCGGAGTCGGCCTTCACCAGGTAGCCGCCGAAGTCCGGGATGCGCTCGTACACCTGGCGGGTGGTCGCGGCCCACCAGGCCCGGACCCGCTCGTCCAGCGGGTCGGCGGTCGGCAGGCCGCCGAGCACGACCGGCGCGGCGAAGGTGACCGAGAGGTGCACCCGGATCCCGTACGGTCGCAGCACGTCCGCGAGCGCGGCCACGTCGCCGAGCCGGTCGGTCAGCAGCCGCGCCTCGGTGGCGTGCACGTTGACGTTGTTCACCGAGACCGCGTTGACCCCGGCCGCCGCCAGCAGCCGGCCGTAGGCCCGGATCCGGCCCAGGTCACCGCGCGGGGCGCCGTCCCGCCAGAAGATCGACCCACCCGCGTAGCCGCGCTCGACCTGCCCCATCACCGGGTGCACGTCGACGTTGTCCCAGTGGTCGAGCATGCGCCGCCGCATCGCGGGCCGGTGCGCCTCCGGCGGGCGGGCGGCGCCGAACGCCGACTCGCCGAGGCGGACCACGTGGAACAGGCCGTACAGCAGTCCCACCGGTTCCTCGGCCAGCACCACCGTGACGCCGGACCGCCGGGCGAGCAGGAAGCCCTCGGCGCCGAGCGCCGCCCGACCGCGCCGGTGCTCGGCGGCGACCTCCTCGGCGCCGGCGGGCAGCGGCCCGGCGGTGGCCAGCGCGAACACCAGGTCGGCCGGGCCGTCGTCGGGGCGTCCGTCCGTGGGGCCCGCCGGGGCCGGCCCTCGCCGCCGGACGTCGCCGCCGTACCGGGCGCAGGCCGCGGTCACCTCCCGCAGCACCGTCTCCACCAGCGGGCCGCCACCGCAGACCACGGTGCGGCGCGCGCCGAGGGCGCGGAACGCCTCCGGTGGCAACCAGGCGGGATGCACGTCGACGGGCCGGGGCAGGCTCACGCCGTGAAGTCCTTCCGGATCAGGGCGATCATCGGCTCGCTGCCGCGCAGCAGCGCGAAGACCAGCACCGCGCCCAGGGCGACGGGCACCGCCTCGGAGGTCACCAGCGTCAGGGCGGTCGCCGCGGCCAGCAGGCCCGCCGTGCCGAGCGTGCCGACCGGGGTGCGCAGCAGGAAGAACCGGGCCAGCCGCAGCACGTCGCGGAGGCGGAACGTGAACAACGAGGTGATCACCAGCGCGTTCACCCCGATCAGGGTCACCCCCGCGCCGACCAGGACCAGCGGCACCACCCACCAGCCGGGCAGGCCCGCGGCCGACAAATGGGCCAGGTTTATCGCGATGACGGTCAGCCAGACCAGCAACGGCACCCAGACGAGCAGGGAGTCGCGGAGGTTGGCCCGGTAGCCGCGCCAGAAGACCCGCGCCGGGTGCAGGTCCGTCAGGTCGGGGCGCTGGTGGTACAGCGCGTAGCACGCGGCGGAGAACGCCGGGCCGAGCGGGATCGCAGCCACCGCGGCCAGCGGAAGGTTGCTGATGTCCGGCTCCAGCAGGGTGATCGCGACGAGGCCGGGCGCGGCGGCGACCAGCAGCAGCAGCTCGACCACGAGCAGGGTGTAGATCAGCGCGGCGGCGCGGGACAGCAGCCCGTCGCCGAACTGGCGGTGGACACCGGTGTCGCTCATGCGGGTTCCTCTCCGGCGGGCTGGCCGAGCAGCCGTTCGTCGCTCCACCACGGCGGGGTCTCGTCGGCGACCGCGGTCAGCTCGACCAGGGTAACCTCGTGCCGGGACAGGTCTAGGTCCAGCGCGACGCGGCCGGCCACGACGGGCAGGCTGGCGTGCCGCCGGACCGGCTCGGCGGCCTCCCGCAGGGCGTCCAGCTGGCGGGTGCGCGGCGAGGCGGGCCGCCCCATCTCGCACCACGCCCGCCACGCGTTGCCGGCCTCCTCGCTGACCGACGAGCGCAGCAGGAACGCGGTGCTCGCCCCCGGTGCCGCGAGAGGCAGGGACAGCCGTACGGTGTGCCGGTCGGGGACCGGCTCGCGGCCGGTGACGTCCACCGGCGCCCAGGCCAGCACGGTGATCCGGCCGGTGCCGTCGCGGGTGACCAGGTAGTCCGGGCCGCGCGCGAGCACCTCGTCGCCGAGGCGGGCCAGGAAGGCGTACAGGTGGTAGGTCGGTTTCTTGATCTGGCGGTGGGTGAGCAGCCCGAAGCCGCCGTGGAACAGCGTGGTCGGCACCGGCAGCCCGGCCAGGGCGGTGTCCCGCAGCAGCGCGGCAGGGGTGGCGAACTGCTTCAGCAGCTCGGCGGCCGGGGTCAGCGTCTGGTGTACGCCGAACGGCAGGTGCCGGGCCGGCCCGGAGGAGTAGGCGTGCTTGCTGACGAAGTCGACCGGCACCGACCGGGCGGCGACGAAGTCGGCGAAGCGGGGCAGCCAGTCGTCGGCGCCGGGGGAGAGGGCCGGGCCGCCGACCTGCAACGCGGCGTCGACCTCCTTCACGGCGTGCGCGGTGACCTCGTAGAGCCGCCGCAGCGCCAGGTCGAACCGACCGGTGCCGACGCAGGCACGCCAGGCAGCACCCAGCCGGCCGGTGGCCCGCTCCGGTACGACGATCCGCATGTCGATCCTCTCCGCTGCCCGGCGCCCGGCGGCGCGCACCGGGGCCGCTGGCCCGCCAGGTGGCCGTACCGGCCGGGTACCGCGTGCGGGCCCGGCCGGCGGTCACCCGGTCAGCCGTGGTTCTTCTGGTAGCGGTCGTAGGCCTTGTTGATGATGTCCAGGTAGGACCCCATGTTCTTGCCGTTGAGTTCGTTCACGTAGGCGTCCCACTCGCCGAGGTCGCGTTGGCCCAGGATGAACTTCAGCGAGTTCCCGTAGACGAAGTCCTTCAGCGGCGTCTCCCAGAGGGTCACCTGCTCGCGCTCGGCGTCGCTGAGCGGGTGCGGCGGCGGGACCGGGACGGGCGGCCGGGCGTTGAGCACGTTCTGGAACTCCACCTCCTCCGGCGAGAAGAACCCCTGCACCAGCTCCGGCTTGCCGCCGTAGGCGAAGATGCCGTTGTAGAAGCCGAAGTCCTTCTGCAGGTGCTTCGTCCCCTTGGGGTTGAGCCCGAGGACGTCGACGTCGGGGGCGAGGGTGTGCTTGCCGGACGAGTCCTTGGTGTAGGTGACCCCCTCGACACCCCACTTGGCGAACTCCTTGCCGCTCTCCGAGTACCAGAGCCAGTCGATGAACTGCATCATCGCCACGAAGTTCTTGCTGTCGCGGGCCTTCGTGGAGATCATGATGCCGTTCTCGAGCCGCGACGCCGGGTTCATCGGTCCGGCCGGCCCGATCGGGAACGGGATCTTCGCCACCCGCGCGTTCGGCAAGGTCTTGGCCATGTCGGGCCGGTAGTCGTTGACGATGCTCTGCGCGTTGGCGCTGATCACGAAGGACTTGCCGCTGGCGAGCTTCTGGCGGGCCTGGTCGTCGGTCTGGGTGAAGGTCTCCGGGTCGAGCAGCCCCTCGGCGACCAGCTTGTGCAGGTACTCCAGGACCGCCTTGTACTTCTCCGACGCGCCGGTGTAGACGAACTTCTTGGCGCTCGCGTCCCAGCTGGTGTGGTGGAAGTTCCAGCCGGCCCCCTCCAGGCCGTAGGCGAGGGCCAGCATGTTCAGCAGGTTGCCGGCGGGGTTGGGCTTGCTGAACCGGTCGGAGAACGGGTAGACGTTCGGGTACTTGGCCTTCATCGCCTTGAGCATGGTGTACACGTCGTCCCAGGTCTGCGGGACCGGGATCTTGAGCTCCTCGAGGATGTCCATCCGGACCGCGAGGGTGTAGTCCTGCCAGGGCTTCTCGTGCAGGCCCGGCAGCAGGTAGAACTTGCCGTCCTCCTGCCGGAGCGCGTCGATCTCCGGCTGGAGGTTCCACTTCTCGATGCTGTCCGTGAAGTTCGGCATCAGGTCGAGGTAGTCGCTGACCGGGAGAATGGCGCCCGAGGAGACGTACGCCTCCTCCTGCGGGTGGTAGGTCTTGGGAATGATGAGCGGGGCGTCACCGGCGCCGATCAGGACGCTGCGCTTCTGCTCGTAGTCGCTCAGCGGCACGGCGACCGGCTCGATCTTGACGCCGGTCCGCTTGGTCAGCTCCGACCAGAACAGCCAGTCGTTCTTCAACGGATAGTTCGGGTGGTTGTTGTAGAGCATCGAGAACGACACCGACGTGGTGGCCTTGAACTGGTCACCGACGCCGTACTTGTCCATGGCGCCGACCCGGTTGTCGGTGAGGTCCTTCTTGTCGGCGTCGTCGCCGCAGCCGGCCACCGACACGACGGCGGCAGCGCCGGCGGCGAACAGCAGGTGGCGCCGGGATAGCTGGACCATGGGGATTCCTCTCGGGTGGGGGTGGTGGGCGGGTGGTTGCCCGTGCGGCTATCCCTTGACCGCCCCGAGCATGACTCCGGAGACGAAGTACCGCTGGATGAAGGGGTAGACCGTCAGGATCGGCAGGACGGTGAGCACGATGGTCACGGCCTGGATGGTGGCGGCGGACTGCACCACGTCGGTGGCGCTGCCGAGGCCGCCGCCGGTCGAGGTCGCGTCGGTCGCACCGGCGATGAGGTTGCGCAGGTACACCGTCACCGGGAGCAGGTCCATCTGATCCATGTAGAGGAACGCGGAGAACCAGGAGTTCCAGAAGGAGACGGCGTAGAAGAGCAGCATCGTGGCGACCACGGCCTTCGACAGCGGCAGCACGATGCGCAGCAGGATCCCGTACGTGTTCAGCCCGTCGACGGCGGCGGCCTCCTCCAACTCGACCGGCAGACTCTCGAAGAACGCCTTCATGACGAGGAGGTTGAACACGCTGATCGCGTTGGGCAGCGCGATGGCCCACACGGTGTTCTTCAGCCCGAGGCTGGTGACCAGGACGTAGTTGGGGATCAGCCCGCCGCTGAAGAACATGGTGAACACGGCGATCCCGACCAGGGCGGTCCGCCCCTTGAGGTGCTTCTTGGACAGCACGTAGGCGTAGCAGGTGGTCAGCACCAGCGCGACGGCCGTGGCGACCACGGTGTAGAAGACCGTGTTGCGATAGTTCGTCCAGAACAACGGATCGGACATCACCGCCTTGTACGCGGCGATGTTGAACCCGCGCGGGACCAGGTTCACCTGCCCCGCGACGATGTACGCGTTGTCGCTGAGCGACCGCGCCACGATGTTGACGAAGGGGTACAACGTCACCACCACGATGCCGGTCAGGACGATCGCGTTGACCACCCGGAAGACCCGGTAGCCCCGGCTCGGCCGGATGCCGGTCCGGGCCCGGGCCACGCGGCGGGACGCGACCCGGTCGGCGATCACCACAGGCTCGCTCCCACCGCTCGCCGGGAGATCGCGTTGGCCGACAGCACCAGCGTCAACCCGATCACGGACTCGAACAGGCCGATCGCCGCCGCGTAGCTGAAGTTGTTGGAGACGATGCCGACCCGGAACAGGTAGGTGGAGATCACGTCGGCGGTCGGGTAGGTCAACGGGTTGTACAACAGCAGGATCTTCTCGAACCCGACCGCCATGAAGGTGCCGATGTTGAGGATCAACAGGGTCACCATCGTCGGCCGGATCCCGGGCAGGGTCACGTGCCAGGTCTGTCGCCACCGGTTGGCCCCGTCGATCCGGGCCGCCTCGTACAGGTCCTCGTCGATGGTGGTCAGCGCGGCCAGGTAGAGGATCGTGCCCCAGCCGACGGTCTGCCAGACCTCCGAGGAGACGTAGATGCTCCGGAACCACCCGGCCTGCTGCAGGAACGGCACCGCCTCGCCGCCGACCGCCCGGACCAGCTGGTTCACCGTCCCGTCGATGGACAACAGCTGCATCACCATGGCCGCCACGATCACGATCGACAGGAAGTGCGGCAGGTACGACACCGACTGGACGAACCGCTTGAGCCGGGTGCTGCGCAGCTCGTTGAGGAGCAGCGCCAGCACGATCGGCAGCGGGAAGCAGAACAGCAGGGTCAGCCCGCCCAGCACCAGGGTGTTGGTGAAGACGTCCCAGAACGTCGGGTCGCTCAGGAACATCCGGATGTACCGCAGGCCGACCCAGTAGTCGCCGAAGATGCTGCCGCCGGGCCGGAACCGGCGGAAGGCGATCACGTTGCCGAGCATCGGCAGGTACCGGAAGATCAGGAAGAACAGCAGCGGCAGGACGGCCAGCGAGTAGAGCTGCCAGTCCCGGCGCAGCGCCTGTCGCCAGGTGCGCCGGCGCTTGCGCCGCACGGGCCTGGCGCCGGACGGCGCCGCCGGCGGGTTCGCGGTCGGCGGTGGACGCAGGGCTCCGGGGCTGCTCATCGCTACCCCTCCTCGGCTGCGTGCGGCCGGGTGCCGGCCGGCTCGACGCGCACCGACGGCTCGAGCCGCCGGTGCGGGCCGGTCTCCCGTTCGGCGCCCACGAGGCGTAGCGGCAGGGTGGCCACCGGCTCGGCGCTCGACCGGCCGAACCGCAGCTCCACGTCGCCGGGCTCGACGATCCGCCGGCCGTGCCGGCCCGGGAACGACGTGAGGTCGGCGGGGACCGTGAGGCTGACCCGGGCGGCCTCGCCGGCCGCCAGCGGCACCCGGGCGTACCCGACCAGGCGGACCCGCGGGCGGGTGGTCTGCGCGACGGGATCGTGCAGGTAGAGCTGGACGACCTCGGTGCCGGCCCGCGACCCGGTGTTGTGCACCGTGATCTCGACGGTCACCTCGCCGTCGACCGCCCAGGGTGCCGGCGCGTCGGGCCGGGCCACCGCCCCGGACACGGCGGCCCCGCTCCACTCGAACGTCGTGTAGCTGAGCCCGTGGCCGAACGGGAAGGCCGGCGTCGGGTCGACCGAGGACACCTCCGACCGGTGCGTCAGCGCCGGGCCGAGGTAGGTGCCGGGCAGGCCACCGGCGTCGCGGGGGACGCTGACCGGCAACCGGCCGGAGGGGTTCACCAGGCCGGCGAGCACCTCGGCCAGCGCCCGGGCCCCGCGCTGGCCGGGGAAGAAGGCCTGCACGACGGCGGCGGCCCGGTCGTACTCCGCCCCGAGGGCGTACGGCCGGCCGGTCAGCAGCACGAGGACGACCGGGGTGCCGGTGTCCAGGACGGCCCGGACCAGCTCGGCCTGCACGCCGGGCAGCCGCAGGTCCACCGCGTCGCAGCCCTCCCCGGAGGTGCCCCGACCGAACAGGCCGGCCCGGTCGCCGACCGCCAGCACGCAGACGTCGGCGGCGGACGCGGCCGCCACGGCGGCGGCGATGCCGGCGGTGTCGTCGCCGGTCACCGCGCAGCCCGGGGCGTAGCTGAGCTTCGGGAACAGCCGTTCGAGGCCCGCCCGCAGGGATTCGATCTCCACCCCGGTCTCGTGGTCCGGGTGGTGCACGCCGACGTGCAGCGGGAACGAGTAGCAGCCGAGCATCGCCATCGGGTCGTCGGCGACCGGACCCACCAGGGCGATCCGCTGGTGCACGGTCAGCGGCAGCAGCTCCGCCGGGTTGTGCAGCAGGACGACGCACTCCCGGGCCAGCCGCAGGGCGACGTCCCGGCTGCGCTCGTCGTCGAGGCGTACCTGCTCGACCTGTGCGGGCAGCGGCTGCCAGCCGTCGTCGAGCAGACCGAGTTCGATCTTCTGGATGAGCACCCGGCGCAGTGCCCGGTCGATCAGCGCCTCGTCGACCGCGCCGGCACGGACCGCCGCCACCAGTTCGGGGCCGAAGGTGTCCACGGTGGGCAGTTCGACGTCGATGCCGGCGGTCAGGGCGAGCCGGGCCGCGTCGGGCGCCCCGGCGGCGACGCCGTGCAGGGTCTCCAGGAAGCGCACCGCGAAGTAGTCCGCGACGACGGTCCCGGTGAAGCCCCACTCGTCCCGCAGCAGCCCGGTCAGCAGGCTCTCGTCGGCGGCCACCGGCACGCCGTCGATCTCGGCGTAGGAGTTCATCACCGACCGCGCCCCGCCGAGGCGCAGGGCCATCTCGAACGGCGGCAGGATGACCTCGGCCAGCTCCCGGCGCCCCACCTGGGCCGGGGCGAGGTTGCGGCCGCCGCGGGAGGTCGAGTAGCCGGCGAAGTGTTTCAAAGTGGCCACCACGCCGGCCCGTTCCAGGCCCCGGACGTACGCGGCGCCGACCGTGCCGACCAGGAAGGGGTCCTCGCCGATCGTCTCCTCGGTGCGGCCCCAGCGGTAGTCCCGGGTCACGTCCAGCACCGGCGCCAGGCCCTGGTGGACGCCGGCGGCCCGCATGGACCGGCCGATCCGTCCGGCCATCTCCTGCACGAGGTCGGGGTCGAAGGTGGCGCCCCAGCTCAGCGGCGCCGGGTAGACCGTGGCCCGCCAGGCGGCGAACCCGGTGAGGCACTCCTCGTGCACCTGGGCCGGGATGCCGAACCGGCTCGCCGCCACGATCTCCGCCTGGGACGCGGCCAGCGACCGGGCGCCGCGCACCGGGTCGACCGGTGCGGTCCCGAACGGGCGGGTCAGCTGGCCGAGGCCGTGCCGGATCACCTCGCCCCACTCGGGCGGGTCGCTCGCCAGGTCGGACTGGTGCGGGGCGACGCCGGCTCCGGAGGCGTCGGCGCCGACCCAGACGCCGACGAGCTGGGCGATCTTCTCCGCCAGCGACATCAGCGGGATCAACGCGTCCGCGCGCTGCTCCGGCGGCAGCGACGAGTCCCGCCACGGCCGACCATCGAGCCCGGCGCGGGGCTGGACCGCCGGGCCGGGCTGGGTTGCCGGGCCGGGCTGGGCCGCTGGGTCGGGCTGGGCCGCCGGGTGGGTGACGGGCAACTGGTCGGTCATGCGCACCTCTCGAATCCGACCAGCAGTCCTCCCGGACGGAACACCGGGAAGCCGCGGTCTCCTCCGAAACTTTCGGCGACCACGTGGTACTTGTTGCGGGAACTTAGGGGGCCCGCCGGACCGTGTCAAGAGGTGGGGGAAAGCGCTGTCCACGCTGGAGGGTATCGACGGCTATGAGCGGAAGGGCTGGTTGCCCAGCCCCGGCGGGTCATCGCCGACCGGCGGCGGCTGTGATAATGTCCGCCGAAATTTTCGGACGCTTGGATGAGGCCCATGACGACGTCCCGCCCCGCCACCCCGCCCGGCGCCGTCACCATCGCGACCATCGCCAAGGAGGTCGGCGTCTCCGTGGCCACCGTCTCGAAGGTGCTCAACGGCCGCGCGGACGTCGCCGCCCACACCCGGGCCCGGGTCGAGGCCAGCCTCGAACGGCACGGGTACCGCCGCCGGTCACGCCGGCGGTCGGCCGACGCCGGGCAGGTCCACCTGGTCTTCCACGAGTTCGACAACGAGTGGGCCATGGAGATCATCCGGGGCGTGGAGTCGGTGACCGCGCCGGTCGGGGTCAACGTGGTGCTCTCCCAACTGGGCGGCGCGCACCGCCCCCCGCAGCAGTGGCTCGACGAGCTGCTCACCTACCCGCCGCGCGGCGTGCTGTTCGTCCTGTGCCAGCTCGGCGAGGCGCAGCAGCGCCAGCTCCAGCGCCGCAAGATCCCGTTCGTGGTGCTGGACACCGACAGCGCGACCTCGGCCTCGGTGCCGACCGTCGGCTCGAACAACTTCAACGGCGGCCTGCTCGCCGCCCGTCACCTGCTCGGCCTCGGTCACCGCCGGATCGGGATCATCGCCGGGCCGCAGGACGTGCTGTGCAGCCGGGCCCGGACGGCCGGCTTCCGCTCCGCCCACGAGGAGGCGGGCGTCGGGGTGGACCCGGAGCTGGTGCGCTTCGGCAGCTTCTACGTCGACGCCGGCTACACGTACGGGATGGAGCTGCTCAGCACGGCGCAGCGTCCCACCGCGATCTTCGCCGGCTCCGACATGCAGGCCATGGGCGTGCTCCGGGCGGCGCGCCAGCTCGGCCTGGACGTCCCCGGCGACCTGTCGGTGGTCGGCTACGACAACCTGCCGGTGGCCGCCTGGATCGGCCCCGCCCTGACCACCGTCAACCAGCCGCTGCGCGACATGGCCGGCACGGCGACCCAGATGCTGCTCGACCTGGCCCGTGGGGTGGACCTGCCGGCCAGCCGGGTCGACCTGGTGACCGAGCTGATCGTGCGCGAGACCTCCGCCCCGCCCGCCCGGACCCGCTGAGTCCCGTCCCCACCCGCGAGGAGCCATGGCCCTGTTCGACCTTCCCCTCGACCACCTGCGCCAGTACGCGCCCACGGTGCCGGAGCCGGCCGACTTCGACGCCTTCTGGCGCGCGACGCTGGCCGCCGAGGCGCCCCGGCCGGTGCTGCTCGACGTCCGCCCGGAGCCGACCGACCTGCGCCTCGTGGAGACCTGGGACGTGACCTTCGCCGGCTTCGGCGGCGACCCGGTCAAGGCCTGGTACACCCGACCGGCCGGAGCGGACGCGCCGCTGCCCGCCGTCGTGGAGTACGTCGGCTACGGGCGCGGGCGCGGCCTGCCGCACGAGCGGTTGACCTGGCCGGTCGCCGGTTACGCCCACCTGCTGATGGACGCCCGCGGATCGGGCCAGTACGGCAGCGGGGACACCGACGACCCGCACGCCGGCCGCGCCGGCGGACCCTGGCCGGTGACCTGGGGCATCCTTGACCCGGAGCGCTACTACTACCGCCGGCTCATCACCGACGCGGTGCGCGCCGTGCAGGCCGTGCGCGCGCTGCCCGGTGTCGACGCCGCCCGCGTGGTCGCGGCCGGCAACAGCCAGGGCGGCGGTCTCGCCCTCGCCGTGGCGGGACTCGTCCCCGACCTCGCGGCGCTGCTCACCACGGCCCCGTTCCTCTGCCACATCCAGCGCGCCATCGAGATCACCGACGCCGCGCCGTACGGCGAGATCGCGCAGTACCTGGCCGTCAACCGGGAGGTGGAGGAGCGGGTCCGGGCCACCCTGTCCTACGTCGACGGGGTCACCTTCGCCCGCCGGGCCGCCGCGCCCGCGCACTTCGGTGTCGGCCTGCGCGACCGGGTCTGCCCGCCGAGCACCGCGTTCGCCGCCTACAACCAGTACGGCGCCGACCAGGGCCGGCCCGACCCCGCCGACCGGGAGATCCACGTCTACCCGTTCAACCAGCACGAGGGCGGCGAGGCCGTGCAGGTACGGCGGCAGCTGCGCTGGCTGGCGCAGCGCGTACCCCTCTCGGGGTCCGCCCCCACCGGCGGGTGACCGGGGAGGGGGACCCTACCGCCCGAGCGCGCCCGCCGGACGCGAATGGCCGAGCAGGCAACCCGATCGTGGCGGTGTGGCTAGCGTCCGGGGACATGAGAGGCCTGCCCGCGACGCTCGCCGTCGCCCTGCTCGTACCGGCGCTCAGCCTGCCCGGGGCGGTCCCGGCGAACGCCCGGGCCGGCGGGGCGACCCGCGGCGGACGCCTGCCGGCCGGCCCGCCGCCCTGCCCGAACGTGCCGGCCCCGGCGACCCGGCCGCC
>NZ_KQ058733.1 GCF_000982955.1 Micromonospora sp. HK10
GGGGTGGTGGCCGCTCCGGGCCGCACGCCCGCGCGTCGCGGGCGGCCCGCGACCGGCCGCCGTCCGCGGTTGCCGGCCGGCTGGGCGGACCGGTCCGGTGGGTGGGGTCAGGTCGCCGGTGCCGCCAGGTCGAGCCACATCAGGACCTCGTCGCGGTCGTCGCCGGGGGCCAGCCGCAGCGCGCCCGGCAGCCGGCCCACCTCCCGGTACCCGAGCCGCGCGTAGAACGACTCCAGGCCCAGCCCGGCGCGGACCGTGACGTGCAGCGCGGCCAGCCCCGCCGCGCGGCAGACCCGCTCGGCCTCGCGCATCAGCGCGGCGCCGTACCCGTGCCCCTGGGCGTCCGGGTGCACCATCACCCGCTTGAGCACCCGCCAGTGGTCCTTCAGCGGGAACCGGTGGTCCACGATGATCAGCATGCCGGCCGGGCGGTCTCCCGCGTAGCCGACCAGCAGCCGGTCCGGCCCGTCCGCGATGCCGGCGAAGGCCGCCTCGGCGACCGGACGGACGTCGGCCGCGCTCACCGGGGCGACGAAGCCGACCGCGCCGCCGGCGTTGGTGGCGTCCACCCAGAGCGTGACGAGCTGGTCGCGCAGGCTCGGGGTGAGGACCGGGTCGAGGACGAAGTGCAAGCTCACGCCGGTCATCCTGCGCCGGGCGCCACGGCGGGCACCCGCCTTCGTGACCATCGCGACACCGCTGTCCACCGCAGGGGTCCCTGGAGATCTGGTGCGGGAGGGGGGTTTCGAACCCCCACGTCCTCTCGGACACAGGCTCCTAAGGCCTGCGCGTCTGCCGTTCCGCCACTCCCGCCGACCCGCTGAGTCTAGAGCGTCGCGCGGAGACGGTGTGCAGTCCGGCTCGCCGCAGAATGTTCGACACCGTTCCATGGCTGACCGCGCACTCACCGCCGGAGGCCACGGCGACGAGTGCGGCGAGCTTGCGGGGGCCGAGCGTGGGATGAGCGAGGGCGTGCGCGATGACGGTCTCCGCGAACGCGGACGGGCCGGCCCGCCTGGGCGCGACGGTGCCCCGGGCGGCGAGGCGGGCGCGGAGCCGGGCCACGTGGTTGCGGTGGCAGCCGATCCGCCGGGCGGCCTCGCTCGGGCCGAGGGCACCGCGGTCCACCTGCCGCACCAGCTCCTCGACGTCGGCCGGGGGAAGCCGCGGCACCGGCTCGGCCCGGGAGGGCGCCGGTCCGGTGCGGGGCGGCACGGGGCCCGCGTGTGGTGCCGCGCTCCGGTTGCGTCCCGCGTAGGTGTCGGTCTGGCTGTGGCAGTTCGGGCAGAGGATTCGCAGGTTGGGTGGCCGGTTGTCGAGGAAGTCGCCGTTCACGTGGTCCACGTGCAGGGTGAGCGGCCGACCCCGCCAGCGCGGGCCGACGCCGCACTCCTCGCATTCCTCGGGCACGCCGATGTCGCGCAGCGCCCATTTCAGCCGGGTGCCGGGCGTACGACGGGAGCCGACCGGCAGCCGCGCCAGCACCCGTACCGACGCGGTGCGGCGGGCGCTGGGGCGGCCGGCGTGGTGCCGGCCGCCGGTGAAGTGCGATGTGTCGATGCCGAAGCGCTTGAGCTGCCGGCTGATGTGCGCGTGCGAGCCACCGCTGATCCGCACCCCGAGCAGCCGCATGACCTCGGTGACGCTGCGGGCGCGGGCCGCCGCTGCCGCGAGCGCCTCGGGCGAGTACTTGTAGCGAACCACGCACGGACGGTAGCGGCCGGGTGTGACGGATTCAGTCCAGGCCGAGGTCGCGGCGCAGCTTCGCGACGTGCCCGGTGGCCTTGACGTTGTAGAGCGCCCGTTCGATCTTCCCGTCCTCGTCCACCACGAAGGTGGACCGGATCACGCCGGTGACGGTCCGGCCGTACATCTGCTTCTCGCCGTACGCGCCGTACGCGGTGAGCACGGCCTTGTCGGTGTCGGCGACGAGCGGGAAGGTGATGGCGTCGCGCTCGCGGAACGTGGCCAGCTTCTGCGGCTTGTCCGGGGAGATGCCGACGACCTCGTAGCTGGCGGCCTGGAGCGAGGCGAGCGAGTCGCGGAAGTCGCAGGCCTGCTTGGTGCAGCCGGGGGTCATGGCGGCCGGGTAGGCGTACAGGATGACCTTGCGGCCGCGCAGGTCGGCCAGGGAGAGGGTCCCGCCGCTGTCGGTGGGGAGGGTGAACTCGGGGGCGGGGTCGCCGGGGCTGAGGCGGTCGGTCATGGCGGTGACGATACCGCCGCCGGGTGGGGTGGGTCCGGTGGCGACGCGCCCACCGTGATGATCACGACGGCTTGTTGCAAGGGATTGGCAACAACGGCTCTCCACAAATAAGCTCGGCTCGTGGAAACCCTGGCGATGCACATCTCCAACGGGATCATCGACGGTCCCGTTGCCGCGATCTTCGCGGCGCTCGCGCTCGCCGCGCTCACTCTCTGCGTGCTGCGCGGCCGCCGCGACCTCGACGACCGGCTGGCGCCGATGGCCGGCCTGGTGGCCGCATTCATCTTCGCCGTGCAGATGCTCAACTTCCCGATCTTCACGGCCGGGGTGAGCGGTCACCTGCTCGGCGGCGCGCTCGCCGCGCTGCTGGTCGGCCCGTGGGTCGGCGCGCTCTGCGTGGCCGTGGTGCTGGTCGTGCAGGCGCTGGTCTTCGGTGACGGCGGGGTCGCCATGCTGGGCCTCAACATCACCAACATGGCGCTGCTCGGCACGGCGGCGGCGTACCTGCTGATCGCGTTGCTGCTGCGGGTGCTGCGGCGCACCCCGGCCGGACTGGCCGTCACGGCGTTCGTCTCCGCGCTGCTCAGCGTCGTGGTCGCGTCCCAGGGTTTCGTGCTCCAGTACTGGCTGGGCGGCACCACCGACCTGGGCGGCAACCTGGCCGGGCTGGCCGGCACGATGGCCGGGGTGCACCTGCTGATCGGCATCGGCGAGGGTCTGATCACCGCGACCACGGTGGTCACCGTCGCGAAGGTCCGCCCCGACCTGGTGTACGCGCTGCGCGCCCTGAAGCCGGCCGCGCCGGCTCCCGCCGTCCCGGTCGCCGGAGGTGCCCGATGAGCAAGCGGTCCTGGCCCTTCCTCCTCGGCGGCCTGCTGGTCGCCCTGCTCCTGGCCGGCGTGGTCAGCAACTACGCCTCGGCGCACCCGGACGGGCTGGACTCGTCGCTGCTCAAGGGCTGTACGGTGAACGCCGACGACGAGATCACCGGTGGCAGCTGCCCGGCCCAGCAGGCGAAGGACCACGAGCTGGCGGACAGCCCGCTCGCCGACTACGGCGTCCGCGGGGTACGCAACGGTTTCCTCTCCACCGGCCTGTCCGGGGTGCTCGGCGTGCTGCTCACCTTCGCCCTCGGAGGTGGCCTGTTCTGGCTGGCCCGCCGGCGCGGCCCGGCGACCGCCCCGGCCGGCGCCGACCCGACCATCGCCGGCCCGGGCGATGCGACGGCCGGCGTGACCACCGCCGACCCGACCGCCACCGGCCCGGGCGAGCCGCCCGCCGGCGACGAGACCCACGCCGCGCGCGCGACCCGCGCCGGCACCCGCTGAGGGGTACCCGACCGATGGGCGCCGGGCATGCGCACGTGCTCTACCGCGAGTCGTCCTCCCCGGTGCACCGCCTCGCGCCGGAGGTGAAGATCGCCGCGATGGTGCTGTTCACCGTCGCGGTGGTGGCCACGCCCCGGGAGGCGTACTGGGCCTTCGGCGGGTACGCGCTGCTGGTGGCGGGGGTGGCGGCGCTGGCCCGGGTCGGGCCGCGCTGGTTGTTGAGCCGGGCGCTGATCGAGCTGCCGTTCGTGCTCTTCGCGTTCGCGTTGCCGTTCCTCGGCGCCGGTGAGCGGGTCGAGGTGGCCGGGCTGAGCCTCTCCGTGGACGGGCTGCACGGCGCGTGGAACATCCTGGCCAAGGGGACGTTGGGCGTGCTCGCCTCGCTGCTGCTGGCGGCGACCACGACGACCCGCGACCTGATCGTCGGCCTGGACCGGCTGCGCTGCCCGCAGGTGCTCACCCAGATCGCCACGTTCATGCTGCGCTACCTGGACGTGCTGGTGGGTGAGGCCCGGCGGATGCGGGTGGCCCGGGTCTCCCGGGGCGACGACCCGCGGTTCCTGTGGCAGCTGCGCGGCTTCGCGGCCGGGGTGGGCGCGCTGTTCCTGCGCGCGTTCGAGCGGGGCGAGCGGGTCTACCTGGCGATGGTGTCGCGCGGCTACACGGGCCGGATGCCCGCGGTGTGGCAGGGCGGCGGCGCGGCCACCGCCGGGCAGTGGGCGGCCGCCGCGACGGTGCCGGTGATCGCGGCCACCATCGCCGCCGTCGCGCTCGTGCTGACATGATCGGGTACGTGCAGCAGCCGCCCTCCCTGGACGTCCGTGGCGTCCGGTACGCGTACCCGGACGGTCACGTCGCCCTGCACGGGGTGGACCTGACCGTGCCGCGCGGCGACCGGGTGGCGCTGCTCGGCCCGAACGGCGCCGGCAAGACCACCCTGGTGTTGCACCTCAACGGCATCCTCGCGCCGGCCGAGGGCACGGTCAGCGTGGGTGGCCTGGCGGTCAGCCGGGACCGGGACACCCTCGCGGAGATCCGCCGCCGGGTGGGCATCGTCTTCCAGGATCCCGACGACCAGCTGTTCCTGCCGACGGTGGCCGAGGACGTGGCGTTCGGCCCGGCGAACCTGGGGCTGCGCGGGGCCGAGCTGGCCGCCCGGGTGGACGAGGCGCTGGCCGCGGTGGGGATGAGCGAGCACCGGGAGCGGGCCCCGCACCACCTCTCGTTCGGGCAGCGGCGGCGGGTGGCGGTGGCCACCGTGCTGGCGATGCACCCGGAGATCCTGGTGCTCGACGAGCCGTCGTCGAACCTCGACCCGGCGGCCCGGCGGGAGCTGGCGGAGATCCTGCGTGGCCTGCCGGTGACCCTGCTGATGGTCACCCATGACCTGCCGTACGCGGCCGAGCTCTGCACCCGTTCGGTGATCCTGGACGGGGGCCGGATCGTTGCCGACGCCCCCACCCTCGACCTGCTCACCGACCCGGCGCTGCTGGCCGAGCACCGCCTCGAACTGCCGTACGCCTTCGACCCGCGCGCCGTCGCCCGCCCTTCCTGAGCCGCGCGGACGGGCGTCGACCGCCCTCCTGAGCCGCGCGGCCGGACTCCGCCGGCGCGCGGTCACGACGTGCCGGGTGGGACGGGCGGTGCCGGGCCTCCGCGCGGTCGTGCGGCGGTCAGTGGGAGACGCGTCGGGCGAGGTCCGGGCGGGCGGCCCGGGCGGCGGTGTGCAGCCGCAGCAGGCCGGCGGCGGTCGCGCCGGCCCCGGTGGCCAGCACGATCGCCACCAGGAGGCGGGCCAGGCCGGCCGGCCCGGCCACCGGCGCCACCGCGCGGGCCAGCACGGCCAGGTTCGGCACCCCGGCGAAGAGCACCAGGCAGGCCCCGGCCAGGGTGGCCGGGAAGTCGGCGGCCGCCCGACGGATCAGCGCGTACCCGCCGGCCGCGACCGCGCCGAGCCCGGTGAGCAGCGTCCAGGTCTGCCCGGTGAGCAGCCCGAGCAGCAGCCCGCCCGGTCCGTCCGCCCCGGCGTCCAGGGCCCGGCCGACGGCGACGGCCACGGCGGCCAGCCCGCCCACGGTGAGCAGGGCCGCGACCGCGCGCAGCGCGCGGACCCCGGCGGCCGTGCCGGCGGGCGCCAGCCCGGCCGCGCCGAGCAGCAGGAAGCCGAGCGTGGCGGCGGCCCACCACGGGTACGGGTCGGGCGGCGGCAGCCAGTCGAGGGTGCCGCGTACCTCGATGGTCCGGTCCCCGGCGCGCAGCGGCACCACCCAGTCGCGGATCCGGTGCTCGCGGCCGGGGTCGGCGGTGACCGGGGCGGGCTGCGCCGGGTCGAGCCAGAGCGTCCGCTGGTCGTGCCAGCGGGCCGTCGGGCCGTCGCCGATCCGCCGCCAGACCGGGGTGGCCGCCGGGTCCGCCTCGGGGGAGAGCCGGGTGTCGCCGGCGATGGTGCGGTTCAGGTAGGTGGCGGGGGAGCGGGTGTTCTCGTACACCCCGCCCGGCCCGACGCGCAGGTAGGGCTCGCCGGAGTAGCCGAGCACCTCGACGTCGGCGCCGGTGCGGTTGGTCAGCTCCAGCCGGGCGCCGGCCTCGACCAGCCGGGCGGTGAGGCCGGGCCGGGCCGGGGCGACCGCGGTCACGGTGGCCCGGTAGTCGGTGCCGTCGGGGGCGTCCGCGCCGTGCGCGGCGGCCGGGCTGGCGGAGGTGAGGAGGGCGGCGAGCGCGGCGAAGACGATCAGCCCCGCCCGCCGCAGTGGCGCCGGGTTCACTTGCCGGCCGCCTCCACCGCCGCCCGGAGCCCTTCGGGGGAGCGGTCCTCGACGTCCCGGCCGTTGACCTTGATGGTCGGGGTGCTGGTGACGCCGGCCTTGCTCGCCTCGTCGGTGACGTGTTCGGTCCACGACCGGTAGGTGCCGTCCCGGACGCAGGAGGCGAAGTCGTCGCGGTTCAACCCGACCCCCGCGCCGATGTCGATCAACTCGTCGTTGCTGAGCCCGGCGCTGTTCTCCGGCGGCTGCTTGGCGAAGAGCTGGTCGGTGAACTCGGTGAACTTGCCGCCCTTGGCGGCGCAGCCGGAGGCGGCCGCGGAGCGGGTCGAGTACTCGGTGGTGGAGAAGCGGTTGAGGAAGACGACCGGGTGGAAGACCACCTTCGCCTTGCCCTCGCTGACCAGCTGCTTGAGGGTCGCGCCGCTGGCCTCCTGGAACTGCCGGCAGGCCGGGCACTGGTAGTCCTCGTACAGGTCGATGGTGACCTTGCCGGTGCCCTCGACGATGCCGGTGCCGGCGTCGTTGGCGCCGGGCGGGGCCGTGAAGCCGGTCGACTTCTGGCTGGAGTACACGGCCCAGCCGATGCCGCCGGCGATGACCAGCACCAGCACCGCGGCGATCGTGGTCCAGAGGGTGCGCCGGCGGCGCCGTTCCCGGGCGAGCTGCTCGCGGACCACCCGGGCCGCGTTCTTCTGCTGCTTGCGACTACTCATCCTCGTCCTCCAGGGAAGGTGCGCCCGCCAGCCAGCCGTCCACCGAGAACGGGGTGCGGGGCCAGCACAGCAGGAATCCGGCCAGCACCAGGAAGCCCAGGTCCCGGAGGATCTCCGGCAGGTAGCTCGGGGCCTGGCCGGCGGCGAGCTGGCCGCCGCTGCCGAAGCACCCGCAGTCGATGGCCAGGCCGCGCGACCACGCCGAGGCGATGCCGGCGATGAAGACCACCAGCAGGGCCGTGGAGACGCCGGCGGCCAGCCGGGTGGCCAGCCCGACGAGCAGCAGCACACCGAGGGCCAGCTCGACGAAGGGCAGCGCGGCGCCGAGCACCGCGGCCACGTCGTACGGCATGAGCTGGTAGGCGTTGACCGCCCGGCCGGAGGCGCCGAGGTCACCGACCTTGCTGCCACCGGCGTAGAGCCAGACGGCGGCGAGCCCGAGCCGGGCGGCGAGGCCCAGCCAGGGCCGGAGGGTGGCCCAGCGGGTGGCCGGTACGCGAGGTGTGCTCACACTCATTGGTCGCCCGGGTTCCGTGATTGGTTCCATGGTCAACCGGTCAACGCGTCGCTGGCGGCGTCGACCAGGTCGGCGCGGGCCCGGGCGACCCGGGAACGGATGGTGCCCACCGGCACCCCCTCCACCGCGGCCGCCTCCGCGTACGACAGGCCGAGCAGTTGGGTGAGCACGAACGCGGCGCGCCGCTCGGCGGGCAGCCGGCGGACCAGGTCGGTCGCGCCGAACTCGCCGGCCGGGTCGGGGTGGGGCCGGTCGGTGGCGGCGTGCGCCGCCAGCCGTTCGTCCAGCCGGCGCCGCCGGATCACCGTGCGCAGGTGGTCGGCGCAGGTCCGGCGGGCGATGCCGAGCAGCCAGGTATGCGCGCTGGAGCGCCCCTCGAAGCCGGGCAGCGCCCGGAACGCCCGCAGGTAGGTCTCCTGGGTGAGGTCGTCCGCGCTGTCCGGGTCGACCAGGGCGGCGGCGAACCGCCACACCTCGGCCTGGGTGGCCCGGACGAGGGCGGCCGGCGCGGCCGGGTCTCCGTCGCGGGCGGCCAGCGCCCAGCCGGTCGCCCGGTCCGGGGCGGCGCCCGGTGGCGGGCCGTCGGCGGGGGTGTCGCGCGGGGCGGGGGTCACGACAGTCGAGGTTACGCGGGGTATCTGTGAGTGACAGGGTCGTTCGGCCCATTCCATGACCCGGGCCACGCCGGGAACTTTTTCCGCCGGTCTTCCGACTACCCGACATGACGTGCGACGACGTACGCGTGGCGCGGTCCGCGTGGCGGGTGCCCGCCGCCGTCCGGGCCGGCGCGGCGCGGTGCCGCCCGCGGCCCGGTGCGGGGCGCGGATGAGGCCGGTTCGCCGCACGGGGGTCGGGTCGGGAAGCATGACGGTCATGACTGCTGCCGTACGCCGCCGGCCCGTGGCCGTGGCCGACCGTCGCTGGGCCGCCCGGCTGGGTGCCGCCGCCGGCCTGCTGGTCACCCTGCTCGCCCTGCTGCTCGCCCCGGCCACCCCGGCCAGTGCCCACGCCGTGCTGGTGAGCACCAGCCCGACCGCCGCCTCGGTGGTGCCGAGCGCGCCGGCCGAGGTGGTGCTGACCTTCAGCGAGGGGGTCCGCAAGGTCCCCGACAAGGTCCGGGTGATCGCGCCGGACGGCTCCCGGGCCGACCGCGGTGAGCCGATCTTCAAGGGCACGGTGGTGACCATCCCGGTGGACTCCTCCGGGGCGCGCGGCACCTACCTGGTGAGCTACCGGGTGATTTCCGCCGACAGCCACCCGGTCTCCGGCGCGTTCACCTACTCGGTGGGCGCGCCGTCGACGCCGCCCAGCGACTCGGGCCCGGACACCCGCGCCGACCCGGTGGTGGGCAACGCGGTCAAGGTCGCCCGGTACGCCGGGTACGTGGGCCTGCTGCTGCTGGTCGGTCCGGCCCTGGTGCTGGCGGCGCTCTGGCCGCGCCGGCTGTCCCGCCGCGGCCCGGCCCGGCTGGCCTGGTCGGGGCTGGGCCTGCTGGCCGTGGCCACCCTGGCCGAGGTGTGGTTGCAGGTGCCGTACACCAACGGCGGCCGGTTGTTCGAGGTGACCGGGGCGGGCCTGGGCGACGTGCTCGGCAGCACGTACGGCACCGCGCACCTGGTCCGGCTCGGGCTGCTCGCGGCGGCGGCGTTCCTGCTCCGCCCGCTCTTCGCGGGCCCGGTCGGCCGGACCGACGCGGTCATCCTGGCCATCCTGGCCGGGGCGGGGCTGTTCACCTGGCCGCTGGCCGGGCACCCGGCGGCCTCACCGGCGCCGGCGGTGTCGGTGGTGGTGGACGCGGTGCACCTGGGCAGCATGGCCGTCTGGCTGGGTGGCCTGGTGATGCTCGCGGTGTTCCTGCTGCGCCGCGCCGACGAGCGGGAACTGGACGCGATCCTGCCGATCTGGTCCCGCTGGGCGGCGCTGGCGGTGGCCGCGCTGCTGCTGGCCGGCACGGTGCAGGGGCTGATCGAGGTGGCCAGCCTGTCCGCGCTTTTCGACACCACGTACGGGCGACTGCTGCTCGCCAAGATCGTCCTGTTCGCGCTGGTGATCGGGGTGGCCGCGTACTCCCGGTCGCTGGTACGCCGGCGCCGCGCTGCGGGCCGACCGGGGGCGATGCGCCGGGTGGTGCTGGTCGAGCTGCTGATCACCGCGGTGGTGCTCGGCGTGTCGGCGACCCTGGTGCAGACCACCCCGGCCCGCACCGCCGGCACCGACGTGACCGGGGGCCCCACCGACTACTTCTCCGCCACGCTGTCCAGCCCGCTCTACTCCCTGCAGGTCGAGTTGGATCCCGCCGAGCGCGGCAACAATTCGCTGCACCTGTACGCGTACAGCAAGGACAACCGGCCGCAGCCGGTCAAGGAGTGGAAGGCGACCGCCGCGCTGCCGTCGGCCGGCATCGAGCCGATCGAGATCCCGCTGCTGCCGCTGAGCGACAACCACGCCACCGGTGAGCTCAACCTGCCGGCGGCCGGGCGGTGGGAGTTCCGCTTCACCGTCCGCACGTCCGACATCGACCAGGCCACGGTGACCGCCACCGTGCCCGTCACGTAACGAGAGGCGCTCCGTCCGATGATCCGATTCCGGCGTACCGCAACCGCCGCCGCGCTCACCCTCACCGTCGTGGCCTCGGCCGTGCTCGGCCTGGCCGGGGCCGCGTCGGCGCACGTCACGGTCAACCCGAAGGAGGCGACCCAGGGTGGCTACGGCCGGTTCGCGTTCCGGGTGCCCAACGAGAGCGACACGGCGTCGACCACCAAGGTCGAGGTGAACCTGCCGGAGAACGCCCCGGTCGGCTCGGTCTCGACGATGCCGGTGCCGGGCTGGACGGTGGCGGTGCAGAAGCGCAAGGTGGACCCGCCGATCGAGGTGCACGGCAGCCAGCTCACCGAGGCGGTGTCCAAGTTGACCTGGACGGCGACCGCCGGCGGCGTGAAGCCGGGCGAGTTCCAGGAGTTCCCGGTCTCGATGGGGCCGCTGCCGCAGGTCGACCGGATGGTCTTCAAGGTGCTGCAGACCTACTCCGACGGCAACGTGTCCCGCTGGATCGAGGAGCCGACCCCCGGCGCGGCGGAGCCGGAGAATCCGGCCCCGGTGCTCACCCTGACCGCCGCCTCGGCGTCGGCCGCCCCGGCGGCGAGCGCCCCGCCGGCTGCCGCGGGCGACGACGATGACGACGACTCCGACGCCGGTGCGGCCACCGCCCTGGGGGTGGCCGGTCTGGTCGCCGGCCTGGCCGGTCTGGTCCTGGCTGGACGGTGCACGGCCGC
>NZ_KQ058734.1 GCF_000982955.1 Micromonospora sp. HK10
GGACGATCAAAAAGGTAACGGGCGGGGTGGTGCCGTGGCGGTGCCGGCCCGCTACCGCGGCAGCCGGCCGGCGCCGGCGAAGGCGTCCACGACGAGCGGCACCAGCGGGGTGGGCAGCACCGGGGCGGCCCGCAGGGTGGGGGTCCAGCCGGCGTCGCCGCCCAGGTCCGGGTCGTGCGCCGCGTTGTACGCGCCGAGCAGGTCGACCGGGCGCGGCCGGCCGGCGCCCTGCCGCAGCCAGCTGCCCCGCTCGGTGAGCGCGGTGCCGCCCCAGTCGTGGATCAGGTCGGCCGGGGCGACGTCGCCGGCCAGGGTGAAGTAGTTGTTCTCCGCGTGGATGGCGGACTGCACGCCGACGCCGAGGGCGTACTCGAAGCCGGGCCCGCCGAGGCGGTAGTGGTTCTCGTGCACGTCGACCTGGCCGAAGCGGACCCGGGGCAGCCGCTGGAGGTCGCCGTCGAAGAGGTTGTGGTGCACGGTGACCTTGAGCCGGCCGACGTCCGGGCCGACCGTGTTGGAGGAGCCGATCAGCATCAGCTTGTCCCGGCCGACGAACCGGTTCCAGCTGACGGTGACCAGGCTGGCGGTGTGCGTGACGTCGAGCGACCCGTCGTGCACCTGGTAGGGGCGGCCGAAGTAGCGCGGCTGGGGGGCGTCCGGGTTGTCGCCGTCGGTGAACGTGTTGTGGTCGACCCAGACGTGCTCGCTGCGGCGGATCGAGATCTGGTCGTACTGGGAGTTCCAGTTGCCGGCGTCGCCGTCGGTCGGAGACCAGGCCGGGAAGCAGTCGCGGGCGTCGACGAAGGTCAGGTTGCGCATGATGACGTTGCTGACCCGGTCGATCATCAGGGTCAGCCCGGTGAGCCGGGCACCGGGCAACCCGATGAGGGTGGTGTTCGCGCCGACGTTGAGCTGGGTCTGCCGGGTCTGGTTGGCCACCGAGCGCACCCGCGCCGCCTCCAGCGGGCCGTCCGGGTTCACCCGTCCCCACACCGCCGGGTCGTACGCGGCCAGGTAGCCGTCGAGCGAGTACGCCGGGTCGGCCAGGTCGGCGCAGTCCAGCAGGCTGCCGTCCGGGCCCTCGAAGCCGTCGATCGTGCCCGCCAGGTAGACGATCTTGGGGGTGGCGTCGGTGGCGTTGGTGGCGTTGTCGCCGCCGAGCGCGTCGACCAGCTCGGCGCGGGTCCGCACCACCCGGATCCGGTCGGCGGTGGCGGCCGCGCCGCCGGTGGTGCCGGTGCCCTCGGCGGCCCAGCCGTCGTTCGCCGGCAGCGCCTGGCGGCCGAGTTCCCGGGCGGGCCGGGGCAGCCCGTCGGCCGGGTGCGCCTGGCGCCCGAACTCCCCGGTAGGCCCCGGCGGCGGCGGGGCGGCCAGCGCGGCCGGCGCGGGCGCGGCGGTGGTCAGCGCGAGCGCGATGGCGAGGAGCGCGGCGTCCGCTGTCGTTCTCCGCATGACTATTACCGTCCTGTCAGCTTTTGGCGGCCGATATCAGTGACGGTAAGGACGTTCTTTTATAAGAGTCAATGTGTACTGTGTGCAGGTTTGTTGCAATAGTCGAATACGAGGGGTATTGCCCCGGCCGGTACCGGCCGGGATAGCGGGCATCTGTCCGGAACGCCGGAACCCGGCCCTGCCGGGATGTGCACTACCGTTGCGGTGCCTCCTCGAACCGGTACGGCGCGACCGCCCACGGCACCCCCGCCTCCGACGGCAGCACGCCGGTCTCCGCGGCGTGCCGCAACACCGCGTTGACCCCCCGGAGCACCCGTTCCCGGCGTGGCCCGTCGCCCACCGTCCCGACCAGCGCGCCGCCGAGCAGGGCCGGCTCCGGCGCGGCACGCAGCGCGTCCAGCACCCCGGTGAACGGCGCGGTACGCGCCAGCGGCGCGATCAGCGGCGTCCCGTCGGCCCGGTGGTCGAGCAGGTTCTCCAGCAGGCCGCGCCGGCCGGGCACCACCCGGGGCGCCGGCTCGCCGGGCAGCAGCAGCCGGTCGGTCGGGTACTCGAGCACGGCCCGGCCCCGGCCGCCGGTGACCACCACCTCGCCGGGCACGAAGTCCTCGCCGGCCAGGGTGAGCGCGGCCAGCACCGGCGGCCCGTCCCGCGGCGTCAGCCGCAGCACGGCGGTGTCGTCCACCTCGATCGGCCGCACCCGGTAGCGTTCCACCTCGATCCGGGCCGGCTGCACCGGCGCCCCGGTCACCGCCTCGGCCACCGCGAGGCACTGCATCACCGCGTGCGCGAGCGGATTGGCCAGCGCCCCGTCGAGCACGGGCCGGCCGCCGAGGGATCGCCGGCCGGCCCAGGGGGACCGCGCGTAGTAGCCGTCGGGGCGGCGCCAGGCGGCCACCGCGCCGACCCGGCTGACCGGGCCGAGCCGCCCGGCGGCCAGCGCGCCGGTCAGCTCGGCCAGCGCCGCCGAGCCGAGCGCCTGGAAACCGATCTGCACCGCCCGCCCGCCGGCCGCCGCCGCGCCCGCCAGGGCGCGGTGCTCGGCCAGGTCGAGCACCGGCGGCTTCTCCAGCAGCAGGTCCGCACCGGCGGCCAGCACGTCCAGGGCGATCGGCAGGTGGGTGTGCGGCGGGGTGCAGACCACCACCACGTCCGGGCGTACGGCGGCGAGCATCGCCCGGTGGTCGGTGAAGGTGCGCGTCCCCGGCGGGACCGGAGCGGCCGGCTCCTCCTCCAGCGGCCGGACGTCGACCAGGCCGGCCAGGCACAGCCGGCCCGCGGCGTGCAGTGGGGCGATCGCCCGCCGGTGCCACCGCCCGTGCCCGTTCGCCCCGACCAGCGCCACCCGCGGCGGCCGCCCCCCGCCGGTCACGTCGCACCCGCCAGGGTGGCCCGGACGCCGTGCCGTTCCAGCGCGGCCAGCCAGCCGGTCACGTCGGCGCGGACCTCGTCGTCGGCGGCCAACTCGGCCGGGAAGACCTCGCGCAGGGCGAAGAGCGCGTCCACCACCCCGGCGGGGGTGTCCCGGCCGGCGGCCAGGGCGGCCCGGATCCGCTCGGCGAGCGGGTCGTCCAGCGGCAGCGGACGGCCGTCGTCGGCGTACCCGAGCAGGAAGCGCAACCACGCGGCGACGACGAGCGACGCCCACCGGGCCGAGCGGCCGGCGGCCCGCAGGTCGGTGATGGTGTGCAGCACCCGCTGCGGCAGCTTCTGCGAGCCGTCCATGGCGATCTGCAGGGTGCGGTGCCGCATCGCCGGGTTGGCGAAGCGGCCCAGCACCTCCTCGCCGTAGGCCGGCACCGAGACGCCCGGGGGTGGGGCGAAGCTGGGCGCGACGTCCTCGGCGACCAGCCGGCGCAGCACGGCGGTCAGCCGGGGCAGCGTCAGCGTCTCGGCGACGGTCTCCGCGCCGGCCAGCGCGCCCAGGTAGGCGGTGGCCGAGTGCACCCCGTTCAGGGTGCGCAACTTGAGCCGCTCCCACGGGCCGGCGTCGTCGGTGAGCACCGCCCCGGCCCGCTCCCAGGCGGGCCGCCCACCCGGGAAGTCGTCCTCGATCACCCACTGCGAGTACGGCTCGGCGGCCACCGCCGCCAGGTCGCTCACCCCGAGGGCCCGCCGGGCGGTGTCCAGCGTGTCCGCGGTGGTGGCCGGCACGATCCGGTCGACCATCGTGCCCGGGAAGCTGACCTGCCCGGCGATCCAGCCGGCCGCCGCGTCGGGCACCCGGGCCACCGCGAGCGCCTGGGTCACCAGGCCGCGCAGCCGGCGGCCGTTGGCGGGCAGGTTGTCGCAGCTGACCAGGGCGAGCGGCCCGGCGTCGGCGGCCGCCCGGGCGAGCAGCCCGCGCACCAGCAGCCCCGGCACGGTACGGGGCGGCCGGTCGGTGCTCAGGTCGGCCAGCAGGTCCGGATCGGCCTGCAGCGCGCCGGTGACCGGGTCGAGCTGGTACGCCTTCTCGGTGACGGTCAGCGTCACCATCCGGATCGCCGGGTCGGCGACCAGGCGCACCACGGCGGCCGGGTCGCTCGCGGCGTGCCGTACCCCGGTCAGTGCGCCGACCGCCCGGGTGGTCGCGCCCTCGGCGGAGAGCGAGGTGACGCTGAACAGGCCGTCCTGGGCGGCCAGCGCGTCGACCACCGCGGTGCTGCGCGGCGCGACCCCGATGATGCCCCAGTCCCCGCCGGCCGCGCCGACCGCCGCCTCGGTGTGCACGGCCTGGTGGGCGCGGTGGAACGCGCCCAGCCCCAGGTGGACGATGCCGGCCGGCACGGTGCCGGGGCGCAGCAGCGGGCGGCACTCGACGGGCAGCCGGCGCAGGGTGGCCAGGGCGAGCCGGTCGCCGCCGCCGGTCAGCG
Organism: Micromonospora sp. HK10; assembly: GCF_000982955.1. Taxonomy (GTDB): domain Bacteria; phylum Actinomycetota; class Actinomycetes; order Mycobacteriales; family Micromonosporaceae; genus Micromonospora. The sequence goes on from NZ_KQ058734.1 coordinate 4,308, forward strand.
CCATGCCGGGCCGTCCGGGAAGCGGAACCGCGCGATCGACTCCGGTCGCATGGTGCTGCTGTAGCCGGGGGCGGTGGGCAGCAGGTAGCGGCCGCCCCGGGTGCGGACCGGGTCGACGAAGTGCTCGTGCAGGTGGTCCACGTACTCGACCATCCGGCCGTCCAGGCTGGTGCCGACCCGCAGATAGTCGAAGATCGCCAGGTGCTGGACGTACTCGCAGAGGCCGACGCCGCCGGCGTGCGGGCAGACCGGCACCCCGAACTTCGCCGCCATCAGCAGCTCGGCGAGGACCTCGTCGACGCCGGCGACCCGGGCGGCGTCGACCTGCATGACGCCGATCGCCTCGGCCTGCAACAGCTGCTTGAAGATCACCCGGTTGGCGGCGACCTCGCCGGTGGCGACCCGGCACCGGCCGCCGGTCAGCTCGGTGACCGCCCGGGCGATCCGGGCGTGGCCCAGCACGTCGTCGGCATGCGTCGGCTCCTCGATCCAGTACGGGTCGACCTCGGCCAGCGCGGCCATCGCGGTGATCGCCTCGTCGACGTCCCAGACCTGGTTGGCGTCCATCATGAGCAGCGCGTCCGGCCCGATCTCCGCCCGGATGATCCGGGCCCGGCGCAGGTCGTCCTCGGGCGGTCCGCCGACCTTCATCTTCACCGCCCGCCAGCCGTCGGCGTACGCGGTGCGGGTCAGCGCGCGCACCTTGTCGTCCGGGTAGCCGAGCCAGCCGACCGACGTGGTGTACGAGGGGAAGCCGTCCCGCTCCAGCACGGCGAGCCGGTCGGCCAGCCCGTCGCGCCCCTTGTCCAGGATGGCCGCGGCCTCGTCGGGGGTGAGCGCGTCGGTGATGTGGTGGAAGTCGACGGCGGCCACCAGGTCGTCGGTGGGCAGCTCGGCCAGGTACCGCCACAGCGGCTGGCCGGCCAGCTTCGCCCGCAGGTCCCAGACGGCGTTGACCACCGCCCCGGCGGCCAGGTGGATCACCCCCTTCTCCGGGCCCAGCCAGCGCAGCTGCACGTCGGCGGTGAGCGAGCGGGTGAACGCCGCCGGGTCGGCGGCGATCTCCTCGACGCTGCGTCCCCGGACGTGGTGCGCGAGCGCGTGCACGGCCGCGCAGGTGAGCTCGTTGCCCCGGCCGTTGGTGAAGGTGAACCCGGCGCCGGTCGGCCCGCCGTCGGTGGCCAGCTCGACGTAGCTGGCCGAGTAGTCGCCCCGGTTGATCGCGTCCGAGCCGTCGCCGCTGGCGGCGGTGGGGAACCGCACGTCGTGCACGGTGACGTCGGTGATGGTGGTCATGAGTTCGCCTCCCCGAAGTTGAAGACCCGCTTCGGCAGCCGGTACGCCAGGTCGACGATGGTCTCGGCGGCCTCGTCGAGGGGCAGCCGGTGCTCGACGACCAGCCGGGCCAGGAAACCGGCGTCGACCCGGCGGGCCACGTCGTGCCGGACCGGGATGGAACAGAACGCCCGGGTGTCGTCGACGAACCCGGCGGTGTTGTAGAAGCCGGCGGTCTCGGTGACCGCCTCCCGGAACCGGCGCAGCACCTCCGGCGAGTCCAGGAACCACCAGGGCGCGCCGAGGTAGAGGGCGGCGTAGCCGCCGGCGAGCGGGGCGAGTTCCCGGGTGAAGGTGTCCTCGTCCAGGGTGTACAGCACCACCCGCAGCCGCGGCTCGTTGCCGTACGCGTCCAGCAGCGGGGCGAGGCCGTGCACGTACTCGGTGGCGTGCGGCACGTCGCCGCCCACGTCGCGGCCGTGCCGGGCGTACAGCCAGCGGTTGTGGTTGCGCACCGCACCCGGATGCAGCTGCATGACCAGCCCGTCGTCCAGCGACATCCGGGCGAACTCCAGCAGCATGTGCGCCCGGAATGCCTCGGCGTCGGCCGGGTCGGCCCGGCCGCGCCGGCCCCGGTCGTAGAGCGCGGCCGCCTCGGCCGGGTCGAGGGCGAGGGTACGGGCGGTCGGGTGCCCGTGGTCGGTGGAGGTGGCCCCGGCCGCGATGAACGCCGCCCGGCGCTGGCGCAGCGCCGCCAGGTAACCGGCGTACGTGCCGGTGTCCTCCCCGGAGACCTCGGCGAGCCGGTCCACGTTGGCCGACCAGTTGTCGAACTCCATGTCCACCACGTCGTCCGGGCGGAACGTGGTGACCACCCGGCCGCCCGGGCCGCCCCACCCGTCGGCGGCGAGCTTCGCGTGCTGGGCCAGGTCGTCCAGGGGTGACTCGGTGGTGGCGAGCACCTCGATGTGGAACCGGCCGAACAGCGCCCGGGGCCGGAACTCCGGCTCGGCCAGCCGGGCGGCGAGCGCGTCGTAGACGGTGTCGGCGGTGGCCGGGGAGAGCGGGGTGTGCACCCCGAAGACGTCCCGGAAGGTCTGCTCCAGCCAGAGCCGGGACGGGGTGCCCCGGAACAGGTGCCAGTGCGCGGCGAAGCGCCGCCAGATGGTCCGCCCGTCGGTCTCCACCGGGCTGCCGTCGACGCTCGGCACGCCGAGGTCGGCCGGGGGCACGCCCTGGCTGAGCAGCATCCGGGTGAGGTAGTGGTCGGGCACGACGAGCAGCCGGGCCGGGTCGGGGAAGGGGCGGTCCTCGGCCAGCAGGGCGGGGTCGACGTGGCCGTGCGGGGAGATGATCGGCTGCTCGGCCGCCAGGGCGTACAGCTCGCGGGCGAGGGCGCGCTGACCGGGTTCGGCGGGCAGGAGCAGGTCGCTGCGGGAGGTGGTGGGCACGGGGGCGGGCTCCTCGATCAGGGCAGGGTGAGCAGGTCGGCGACCCGGACGGGCGCGCCGGTGTCCAGCGAGCGGTTGGCGGCCAGGCCGGTGAGCAGCGCGAGGGCCCCGTCGTACGCGGTGGCGGCGCGGCCCAGCGGGTCGGGCTCGCCGCCGAGGAGCACCCGGGTCATCCGGGCGTCCGCGCCGCCGTGGCCCTGCCGGGTCCAGCCGTCGACGGGCAGCTCGACCGGCGGCGCCCAGAACGGCCGCAGGGTCAGCCGGGCCGACCCGTGTTCGACGGCGGCCTGGTCGCCGTGCAGCGCGGCGCCCTTGAGCGCGCCGGCCCCGGCCGGGCTGACGTGGTCGCTCTCGGTGACCTCCAGTTCGAGGCGGCCCCGGCTGCCGTTGACCATGACCCGGTAGCCCTCCCAGGGGGCGTACGCGGTCAGGTGGTAGGTCATGGTGGCGCCGGTGGAGTAGCGGGCCAGCACGGCCAGGTCGTCCTCGATGGTCACCCCGGGGGCGAAGACGTTGCGGTCGCGGTGGTAGCCGTCCTCGGCCTCGGCGTCCAGGTAGAGCTCGCGCAGCCGGGGGTGCTCGGCCAGCCGCAGGGCGAACGGGTCGTCGGCGGCGGCGGGGGAGCCGTGCGCGCGGTCGTAGTCGCGGGCGTAGCCGTGCCGGCGGCCGGACTCGCCGTAGAAGAACAGCCGCCCGGCCGCGTGCACCTCGACGGGCCGGGCGTCCAGCCACCAGTTCACCAGGTCGAAGTGGTGACTGGCCTTGTGCACCAGCAGCCCGCCCGAGACCGCCTTGTCCCGGTGCCAGCGGCGGAAGTAGTCGGCGCCGTGCCGCACGTCGAGCAGCCACTCGAAGTGCACCGAGCCGATCTCGCCCACCGCGCCGTCGGCGAGCAGCCGCCGGACCTGCTCGTGCAAGGGGTTGTAGCGGTAGTTGAAGGCGACGGTGACCCGCCGGCCGGTCTCCGCCACCGCGTCGAGGATCCGCCGGCACCGCGCCGCGTCCACGGTCATCGGCTTCTCGGTGAGCACGTCGCAGCCGGCCCGCAGGGCGGCCACCACGTACTCGTCGTGAGTGACGTCGACGCTGGTCACCAGCACCACGTCGACCCGCTGCGCAGCGAGCATGGCGGCGAAGTCGGCGGCCGGGTACGTCGGCACCGGCGGGTGGCCGAGCGCCGCCAGCCAGCGGTTGTGCGCGTCCATCCGGGCCTGGTTGACGTCGGCGAGGGCGACCAGCTCGGCGGTGTCGGCGTGGTCGAGGGCGAGCGCGCGGACGAACATCTCGGCCCGCGCGCCGGCGCCGACCAGGGCGTGACGGATCCGGTCCCGGGCGGGTGGTGACACGGTCGGCCTCCCCGGAGCTGCAAAGGTTTGCAGCGAAGTAACCACGTCGACGAATGCGACGTCAACGATCAGGGGCAAAGCCGCGACCTTTGCCCCTGTTTGGCCCGGCCGGTTGCGACGGTCCTTCCCGCGCTGAAATCGAGACATCACGATGAAGCGTTGACACGGGCGCAACCGTTTGCATTAATGGCGGCACTCACGTGACCGCCACCACACCGGACGAGGGGAGCCGGCCGTGCCAGCCACCATCCGGGACGTCGCGCGGGCCTCGGGCGTGCACATCTCCACGGTCTCCCGCACCTTCTCGGCCCCGCACCTGGTCAACCCGGAGACCCGGGTCCGGGTGCTGGCCTGCGCGGAGGACCTGGGCTACCGGCCCAACCGGGCCGCGCGGGCGCTGATCACCGGCCGGACCCACAACATCGGCCTGATCGTCGCCGACATCGCCAACCCGTTCTTCCCGCCGCTGATCAAGGCGGCCGAGGGGCAGGCCCGACACCGCGACTACCACGTCTTCGTGGCCGACACCAACGAGGACCCGGTGGCCGAGGAGGAACTGGTCCACGCCCTGGCCAAGCAGGTCGACGGGGTGCTGCTGTGCAGCCCCCGGATGAGCAACAGCCTGATCGAGCAGGTCAGCCGGGAGGTCCCGGTGGTGGTGATAAACCGCCAGGTCACCGGCCTGCCGTGCGTGATGATGGACGTCGGTCAGGGCGCCCGGCTCGCGGTCGAGCACCTGCTCGCCCTCGGGCACCGCCGGATCGCGCTGCTGGGCGGCCCGCGCGGTTCGTGGACCAACCGCGAGATGCGCCGGGCGGCCGGCGCGGCGACCCGGGCCGGCGGCGCCGACCTGACCGTCCTGGGCCCCAACCCGCCCACCGAGACCGGCGGTGGCGCCGCCGCCGAACAGGTCCGCCGCAGCGGCGTCACGGCCGTGCTCGCCTACAACGACCTGCAGGCGATCGGCCTGATCGAAGGGCTCGACGCGTTGGGGCTGCGGGTCCCGGCCGACGTCAGCGTCGTCGGCGTCGACGACATCGCGCTGAGCCGGCTGACCCGCCCCAAGTTGACGACGGTGGCCACGCCGACCGCGGCCGCCGGCCGGACGGCCGTCGACATGCTGCTGCAACACGACTCCGAGGGGCCACGCGGCGCCCGGGGCCGGAGCGCGGCGGCCGGCGACCGTCGCACCACCGCACAGGTAATGCTCCAGACCGAACTGGTCGTCCGCGACTCGACCGGACCCGTCCCACCGTCCGGTCGGGACGCCCCCGGCGCCTGACGTGGCGGCCCGGGCCCGCATCGCCGTGCGGACCCGGGCGCCCGCGGCCAGCCGTCGGTGACGTCGTCGCCTTCCACAGCCGAGGAGTGAGCGCAGATGCACCCCGCAACGTCCCCCACCGCCGGCGCACCCGCCGGGCGGCATCACCGTACCCCGCTGACCCGACGTCGACTCGTCCGCGGCCTGGCCGCCGTGGCGCTGGCCGCGCCCCTCGCTCTGGGCGCCGCGGCCTGCGGCGACGACGGAGCCGGCGACGACGGCAAGGTCAAGCTCTCCATCTTCTGGTGGGGCGGCGAGGCCCGGGCCAAGCTCACCGAGGATGCCCTGGCCCTCTACACCAGGAAGCACCCGAACGTGACCTTCGAGAAGACCTGGCAGGCCAACCAGGGTTACTTCGACAAGCTCGCCACGCTGACCGCCGGCGGCAACCCGCCCGACCTGTTCCAGATCGACGACAACTACCTGGCCGAGTACGCCGGCCGCAGCACCACCCTCGACCTGGGCAGCTACCGGGACTCGGGCAAGCTCGACGTGACAAAGTTCCCCAAGAGCCTGCTCGAGTACGGCGTGGTGGACGGCAAGCTCGCCGGGGTGGCCGCCGGGGAGAACACCCAGGGCCTGGTCTACAACAAGACCCTGCTGGTCAAGAACGGGCTGCCGGAGCCGACCACCGGGATGAGCTGGGAGGAGCACATCGCCTGGGCCGAGCAGGTGGCGAAGAAGACGAAGGTGCCCGGCACCCAGGACCCGAGCGCCGACTACAAGGCGCTCTGGGTCTGGCTGCGGCAGCAGGGCAAGGACCTGTACCGGGGCAAGGAACTCGGCTTCACCGTCGAGGACGTGACGAAGTGGTTCGAGCTGTGGAAGGGTGCCCGCGACCGGGGCGCCACCCCGACCCCGGACGTCATCCACCAGGGCAACGCCACCGACATCACCAAGCAGCTCGTGGTCACCGGCAAGGCGGCGACCTCCTGGGTCTGGGCCAACCAGATGCCGGACCTGAGGAAGAACACCAAGGACGAGCTGGGCGTGGTGGCCTACCCGGGCGACCCGAGCGCCCAATGGGCCCGGGCGTCGATGTACTGGTCGGTGTTCAAGAGCAGCAAGCACCGGGACGTCGCGGTCGACGTGATCAACTTCATGGTCAACGATCCCGAGGCGGTGGCGCTGCTCGGCACCGACCGCGGGCTGCCGTCCAACCTGGATCTGCGGACCAAGGTCAGCGAGACCGCCACCGACCCGGCCATGAAGCAGTCCATCCAGGTCGAGTCCGAGCTGGCGCAGAAGTTCGGCAGCTCCCCGCAGGTCCCCATCAAGGGGCACAGCAAGGTCAAGGCCGAGCTGACCAAGGCCGCGGAGAACGCCCAGTACGGCCGGGCCACCCCGGCCGAGGCCGCCGAGCAGTTCGTGGCGGCCTGCACGTCCGCGATCGCCTGACCCCGGCCGACGGAAAGGAGCGGCCCGTGGCGCTCACCACGGCGCCCGACCGGGCCCGACGCACCGGTCCGGCCGGCACCCCCCCCCGCCGGGGCGGGGCCGGCCGGGCCCCG
>NZ_KQ058735.1 GCF_000982955.1 Micromonospora sp. HK10
GGCCGCGACCGGCTCGGCGGCGGGCGCGTCCTGGTCGGCGGGCGCCGGCTCCTCCGTCACAGCGACGGCCGGCGGCACCTCGTCGACCACGGCCGTCGGCCGCTCCTCGTCGACGACGGCGCCCGCCGGCGCACCCTCCACGGTGGGCGACACCCGGTCGGCGCCGGTGCGCCGGCCGCTCACCACCCAGCCGATCGCCAGACCGACCACCAGGGCCAGGATCAGGACCAGCCACTGCCCGAGATTCGACGGCACGGCCTACCTCCTCATATGTATGTGCTCGACAGTCGCGAGAAACCCGGGGCAGCTTCGCACACGTGCGGCCGGGACGACAGGGAGGTCCACCGATCCCGGCGCCGGTGGCCTGCGGCGTGCCGCCGGGTGGCGGTGGGATGACCGAGCGTGCCGCGACGTGAGGGGCGCCCCGGACCCTGGTGCCATCAGGGGTCCGGGGCGCCCGGTCCGGGCCCGCGGGGGCGGGCGAATCAGCGCAGCGAACCCGCCGCGGGTTCGTCGGCCGCGTTCCAGGTGTAGAAGCACGGCGCGATGGCGTCCCGCGGCGAGCGCCAGGTCGGCAGGTACGGCGAGGTGTGCGCGGCGAGCCGTTCGTCGACCCGCCGGTACAGCGGGTGGGCGCGGGCCTCGGCCGCCGTGTCCGGGTCGACGTCCGTGGTCTCCATGAGATGGACGCAGAGGTCGTGCAGCGAGTAGAGCGAGCGGTGCCGCAGCCCGGTGAGCCGGGGCAGCCCGGTCGCGTCGGCCTCGGCGAGGATCTGGCCCACCCGTCCCTCGGCGCCCGGCACGATCCGGCTGACCACCAACAGTCGACTCATCTCCGACCCCTCTCGCCGGTGCCGTCCGGGCCGCGCCGGCCGGAGGGCCTCGGGCACCGTGTGCCGCCAGCCTGCCGGCGCCGCTGTCACCTGCCCGTCACCGGGCATTCCCACGCGGTGACGTCGACTGTGGCCGATGCGCGTGGACCGACCGGACCCGGTCCGGCCGCAGCGGGCCCCGGGTCGGAACCCGGTCCGGGGCCGGCCGGCTCACCGGTTGCCGGGGGCGGTGGGGGCGGTCGGGCCCCGCTGCGGTGCCGGGCCCGCGCGGTCCGGGCGGCGCGGCGGCTCCCGGCGGCTGGCGTGCCGGATCGGGGCGAGGGTGTCGGCGAGCAGCGCGGCCATCGCCGGTGAGGGTTCCAGCCGCAGCTCGCGCAGGAGCAGGTCCCGGTAGACGTAGAAGGCGTGCACCGCCTCGAACGCGTTGCCCTCGGCCAGGTGGACGCGGACCACCAGGCGGTGCGGGGTCTCCCGCAGCGGCTCGGCGGCCATCGCCGCCAGGGCCGCCTCCAGGGCCTCACCGTGCCGGCCGGCCGCCAGGTGGTTGCCCGCGAGCTCCTCCAGCAGGTGCAGGCGCAGCTGGCGCAGCCGCTCGCGTTCCAGCAGCACCCAGTCGTCGTACCAGCCGGGCAGCAGGTCGTGCCGGCAGATCTCCGCGGCCACCTCGGGCAGGTCGCCGGCGCGGACCCGGGCGGCGGCCCCGACCAGCTCGTCCACGTCGAGGCGTACGGAGTCGCCGAGGCGCACGGTGTCGCCGTCGGTGAGCAGCGGGCAGCACGGGTCCTGCCGCAACCGCCACAGCGCGGTCCGCAGCGACGACAGCGCCCGTTCCTCGGAGGTCTCCGGCCAGAGCAGCCCGGCCAGGTGGCTGCGGGTGGCGGCCGGCCGGAGTCCGATCAGGGCGATGACCCGTTGCAGGCCCCGGGGCACCACCACCGGGACGTCGTCGTGCAGCAGCCGGAAGCCGCCCAACAGGTGCAGCGACACTCGTGGCGGTTCCGGGTCCCCGGCCGTCGGCATCCTCGAATGACCGGACACGGGCGCACCCCCTGCACCGGAACCCTCGTCCCGACCGTCTCGTGACGCCCGGCTCGGCGGCCCGCGACCCCGGTGTCGGCGCGGCTTGGCCGCCGCGGCCGGTGCCGCGGTCGCCGGGCTTACCAGGACGGAGGTTATCAACGCCGATTACGCTGGGTCAACGGGTCGCCATCTATGCGACAGTCTTCTCTGGAACCAGTCAAACCGACGTTGAACTGCGAAGAGGTGTGGCGCCGGCAAATCCCGAAGACGATCTTCGAATAGCTCGCGCACAGGTTGCGTCAACGGAGCGTCACCGTAATCGGGGCCGGATGGCGGCCGGGTGACGCCGCGTTGACGGCGCCGGCGGCACCGTGTCGGCAGTCGTCCGGCGGAACCGGTGGTACCCGCACCGGGACGCCCCCAGGGGAGGCTGTCCATGGATCGTTCGCTCATCGTCGCCAAGGTGGTGCCCACCGCCGAGGACCGGGTCGCCGAGATATTCGCCGAGTCCGACGCCACCGACCTGCCCGGCCTGGTCGGGGTCCGGCACCGGTCGCTCTACCGGCTGCACGACCTGTACGTCCACCTGCTCGAGACGGAGCGGCCGGCCGAGGGCGCCGTCGAGGACGCCCGCGGGCATCCCGAGTTCGTCCGGGTCAGCGAACGGCTGCGCCCGTTCATCTCGCCGTACCTGCCGACCTGGCGCTCGCC
>NZ_KQ058736.1 GCF_000982955.1 Micromonospora sp. HK10
TCTCGGCCCGCCGGCGGGTGGGTGCCGTGGTCGAGTGTCGGGACGGCCACGTCTCGGCCCGCCGGCGGGTGGGTGCGGGCCCGCCGGCGACGGCTCAACCCGCAGGACCGCGGTCGTCGTGCTCGGCGATCGTGATGATGCCGCGCGGCTGGTCGAGCACCGCGGCGGTACGCTCGGCGGCGGCGTCGACGTGGATGCGCGGCGCTCCCGGTGCCGAGTCGGGGTAGAAGGTGCCGGGGCCGTAAAGCTGGCCGTAGCGCAGCACGACCCCGCCGAAACCGAGGACGGCGTCCTCCAGGGCCTGGACGGCGGCGGCGCCGTCACCGGGCGGCAGGGCCCAGGCGACGCTCTGGGCGAAGAGCCGGGAGCAGCCGCTCGCGGTCGCCGCGTCGATGAGGTTGCGGGTCCCCTCGACCCGGATCCGGGCGTTGCCGGCGCGTCGGGCCGGCAACTCCTCGGCGGTGTCGGGCAGATCCGTGAGCTCGTGCAGGAGCAGGTCGGGCTGGAACCGCTCGACAGCGGACGTGAGGGTGGCCACGTCGTACACGTCGCACACCACCGGTTCGGCGCCGAGGGCGCGTACCAGGGCGGCCTTTTCGGGGCTGCGGGTCATCCCGGCGACGGTGTGTCCGGCCCTGGTGAGCAGGGGGAGGATGCGGGAGCCGAGCACACCTGTCGCGCCGGCGACGAAGATCCGTACGGGCGGCACGGCGGCGTGGCGGTCGGCGGGCCGGTCGGCGGTCACGCCGCGTGCTGCGTCCTGCATGCCCCAGAACGTACCCGCGCACCCGGCCGAAGGGCCCCGGCACCGGCCATCAGCTGGGACGGGGCAGCGCCGGCAGCCGATCCCGGAGGATGATCAAGGCGTGGGCAAGACGTATGAGCGTATCGACGGCCGGCTGCGGAGCTTCATCGAGGCGCAGCCGATGTTCTTCACCGCCACCGCCCCGCTCGCCGGCGACGGCACGGTCAACCTCTCCCCCAAGGGCCTGCGCGGCTGCTTCGCGGTCCTCGACGAGCACACCGTCGCCTACCTGGACTTCGCCGGCAGCAACGCCGAGACCATCGCGCACCTGCGGGAGAACGGCCGGATCACGCTGATGTGGTGCGCGTTCGACGGCCCGCCGAACATCGTGCGGGTGCACGGTCGCGGCGAGCCGGTGTTCCGCGACGATCCCCGGTGGCCGGGTCTGCTGCCCCAGTTCGCCATCGACCCCGGAGACCACGGCCTGCGGGCGATCATCGTGGTGCGCGCCGAGCTGATCCGCGACACCTGCGGGTACGCGGTGCCGCTGATGACCTACCAGGCCGACCGGGACCTGCACGGGCGGCGTTTCGCCCGGGAGGACGACGCGTCGCTGAGCGCGTACTTCGCCGGCAAGGAGCACGTGGCGAGCAGCATCGACGGGCTGCCCGGCCTGCCGCTGCCGCTGCCGCCGACCCCGGCGGCCTGATGGGCGGCCGGGTCAGTGGATGCCGGCCATCAGGCCACGGATCTGCCGGGTGAACATCACCGCGGCCAGGCCCAGCACCACCGAGGCCAGCCCGAAGGTCAGGAAGTACGCCGGCTCGGACCAGCTCTGCGCCAGCCGGGCCACCTGTCCACCGATCGCGTCGCCCACGGCCGTGGCCAGGAACCACAGGCCCAGCATCTGGCTGGCGTACTTGACCGGGGCCAGTTTGGTGGTGGCGGACAGGCCGACCGGGCTCAGTGACAGCTCGCCGGCGACCTGGATGGCGTAGACGGCGACCAGCCACCACGGCGAGACCAGGTCGCCGCCGACGGCGGCCTGCGCGGCCGCGGCCATGAGCACGAACGACAGGCCGTTGAGCACCAGGCCGACGGCGAACTTCATCGGCGTGGACACCCGGTGGCCGAGCTTGAGCCAGAGCCAGGCGGCCAGCGGCGCGCCGATGATGATCAGGATCGGGTTGACCGACTGCAGCCACGAGGCCGGGAAGGTGAAGCCGCTCACGTTCCGGTCGGTCCGGTCCGCGGCGAAGATGTTCAGCACCGAGCCGGCCTGGTCGTAGATCAGCCAGAACGCGGCGGCGAAGACGAACAGCCACAGGTACGCCTTCATCCGGCTGCGCTCGGTGTTGCTGATCTCCCGGTCGGTCAGGATCCGGGCGAAGTACGCGATGGTCACCAGCACGGTGACCAGGGTGAGCAGGTTGACCACGGTGTCGACGGTGAACAGCCCGATCAGCGCGAGGACGGCGAGGACGACCAGCACCGCGACGGTGACCGCGGCGATGCGGGTCAGCGCCCGCCGCCGGTCCGCGCCGAGCAGCGGGTCGGCCGGTCGGGCCCCGGCGTCGCCGAGGTTGCGCCGGCCCAGCACGTACTGCAGCACGCCGAAGGTCATCCCGATGGCGGCCGCGCCGAAGCCCAGATGCCAGTTGATCTTCTCGCCGAGGAAGCCCGTGATCAGCGGGGCGATGAACGCGCCCAGGTTGATGCCCATGTAGAAGATCGAGAAGCCGGCGTCGCGGCGCGGGGAGTCCCGGTCGTACAGGTCGCCGACCATGGTCGAGATGTTCGGCTTGAGCAGGCCGGTGCCGAGCACGATCAGCGTCATGCCCGCGAACACGCTCCACCCGGTGGGCACGGCCATCACGTAGTGGCCGGCGGCGATGACCACGCCGCCCCAGAGCACGCTGCGCCGGGCCCCCAGCAGCCGGTCGGCGACCCAGCCGCCGGGCAGCGCCATCAGGTACACCATCGCGTTGTAGGTGCCGTAGACGGCGTTGGCGGTGGACTCGCTGATGCCCAGGCCCTCGTCGGCGACCGACGCGGTCAGATACAGCACCAGGATGGCCCGCATGCCGTAGAAGCTGAACCGCTCCCACATCTCGGTGAGGAACAAGGTCGACAACGCCCGGGGGTGGCCGAAGAAGGTCTTTCCCCCGGGCGGTCGGGCCTCGATCGGCGCGTCACTGCTCATCGTCACCTCCGGACCTGTCCAGGCGGTTAACATCCCCGTTGGCAGTCGAATCACTCCACCTGTTCGCCCGGCCGGGGACGAGCCCGCCGGGCCGCCGTTCTGTCCGGCTACCCTTGCAGGGTTCCGACCCGCGCGGGCCCTGCCCGCGTGGGCGGGAATGGCCCGGCGGAGACGGACCGTTACACAGAGAAGACCAGCACCACGAGCGAGGGGAAGTCGATCATGGGCGAGCGCATGCTGCGCGGGAGCCGCCTGGGCGCGGTCAGCTACGAATCCGACCGCAACACGGAGCTCGCGCCGCGTCAGACCCGCGAGTACCTCTGCGCCAAGGGCCACCAGTTCGAGGTGCCGTTCGCCGTCGACGCCGAGGTCCCGACGACCTGGGAGTGCAAGTTCGACGGCAGCGTCGCCCGGCTGGTCGACGGCAGCGAGCCGGAGCAGAAGAAGGCCAAGCCGCCGCGTACCCACTGGGACATGCTGCTGGAGCGGCGTTCGATCGCCGAACTGGAGGACATCCTGGCCGAGCGGCTGCAGGAGGTTCGCACCCGCCGCGGCCGCGCCTGAGCGCACCGGTCAACCGAAACGCCCCCGGGGATCCCCCGGGGGCGTTTCGTCAGGTCCGCACCCCGCTCAGGACCGGCCGGGCTCGATGATCTCGCCCTCGATGGCCCGGCCCGGCTCCACCGGCGGCACCACACCCGGCACCGCACCGCCCGGCTCCCCCGCCGCCGGCGCCGGCGACCCGGCACCCGACGGTGGGGCGTCGCGACGCACCCGCACCCGGCGCGGGCCGAACAGGTCACCGGCGACCACCGACGACACCCGGCGCTCCGCGGCGCGCTGCGCCCCGCCGCGCGCCAGCCGCCGCAGCGGCGGCACCAGCAACAGCAGCCCCACCACGCCGCTGACCAGGCCGGGCAGCGCCAGCAGCAGCGCACCGACCAGACCCACCAGACCGTCGGTGACCTGCTGGCCGGGCGGCTGCCGGGACTCCACGGCGGCCCGGAAGCCCCGCCACGCCCGCATCCCCTCGCGGCGCAGCAGCACCAGGCCCAGCAGCGACGCCGCGAACACCAGCAGCACCGCGGCGCCGAAACCCACCGCCCGGCCCACCAGGATGAACACGGTCAACTCCAGCACCGCGAGCAGCAGCAGGGCCGGTGGTACGAACCTCAGTCCTCGGCGCATCTCACCTCATCAGCCGACGGTGTCCTCACGCCCCTCCAGCATGACACGCCGGCCGGTCACGGCCACCGGGCCAGCGCGGGCGGCCGGCGGCGCGCCACGACCCGCCGGTCCCGCAGCGCCCAACTGGTGATCCGCCACAGCGCCTCGGCCACGATCAGCGGGCTCATCTTGCTGTCGCCGTGCTCCCGCTCGGCGAACGTGATCGGCACCTCGACGATGCGCGCCCCGGCCCGGTGCGCCAGCCGGGACAGCTCCACCTGGAACGCGTAGCCCTGGGAGCGCACCGACGCCAGGTCGATGGCGTCCAGCGCGCTCGACCGGTACACCCGGTAGCCGCCGGTGGCGTCGGAGACGGGCATGCCCAGCGCCAGCCGCGCGTACAGGTTGCCGCAGCGCGACAGCAGCAGCCGGCGCAGCGGCCAGTTCAGCACGCGCGCGCCGCGGGTCCACCGCGAACCGATCACCACGTCGGCGTGCCGGGCGGCCGCCAGCAGCGCCGGCAGGTCCTCCGGGGCGTGCGAGCCGTCGGCGTCCATCTCCACCACGGCGTCGTAGCCGCGCCGGCGCGCCCAGGCGAACCCGGCCAGGTACGCCGCGCCCAGCCCTTCCTTGCCCTGGCGGTGCAGCACGTGCACCTGCGGGTCGCCGCCGGCCAGCGCGTCGGCGATCGCGCCGGTGCCGTCCGGGCTGTTGTCGTCGGCGACGAGGATGTCCACCGCCGGGGCCGCCGCCCGGATCCGCGTCACGATCCGGTTGACGTTGTCGGCCTCGTTGTAGGTGGGGACGACCACGAGCACCCGTCCCACCCCGGGATGGCCGGCCGTCCGCCTGTCGGCTGCCACGCCCACCGTCGTACCGCCTCCCCGCCGGCGTACCGGCACCGTCGTCCTACCCGGGGGCGACCTCCCGGCGGCGGCGCAGCACGGCCGCGCCGGCCAGGGCCGCGACGGCGAGCGCCGCGAGGGCCACCTCCGGCCACACCCCCGCCCGGGTGGCCGGGGTGGAACCGTCACCGAGTCGCATCTGCCGCACCACCACCTCGGCGGTGTTGAACCCGGTCGCCCCGTCTACCCGCCCGTCGGGGGAAACGAACCCGGACACCCCGACCGTGGAGGCCATCAGGGCGGCGCGGCCGTGCTCGACGGCCCGCAACCGCACCATGGCCAGTTGCTGGCGGGCCTCCGCCACGTCGAAGGTGGCGTTGTTGGTCTGCACCACGAGCAGTTGCCCGCCGCCGGTGACGGTGTCCCGGACCAGGCCGTCGTAGGCGACCTCGAAGCAGATCACGTCGCCGACGGTGACCGTGCCGGTGTCCAGGACGCCGGCGCGTTCCCCGGGGACGAAGTCGGAGCGGACCCGGTCGACCTCGGCGCTGACCATCCGGGCGATCCTGCGCAGCGGGATGTACTCGGCGAACGGCACCGGGTGACGTTTGGTGTAGAGCTGCGCCAGGTCGGCGCCGGTGCCGGGGCGCCACAGCAGGCCGGCGTTGCGGACCTGCCCCGCGCCGGGCCCGAGCAGCACCGCGCCGACCAGGATCGGCGCGCCGACCGCGTCGGCGGCCTGGGAGATCCGCTGCCCGGCGTCGGGGTTGCGCAGCGGGTCGATGTCGCTGGAGTTCTCCGGCCACACCACCAGGTCGGGGCGTTGCCGGGTGCCGGCGGTGACCTCCGCGGCCAGTTTCAGGGTGGCGCCGACGTGGTTGTTGAGCACCGCCTCCCGCTGGGCGTTGAAGTCCAGCCCCAGGCGGGGCACGTTGCCCTGCACGATGGCCACCGTGACGGTGTCGCCGCCGCCGCGTACCCCGGTGGGCACGCCGCCGGCGGCGGCCAGCAGCGCGGCGAGCGCGGCGGCCACGGCGGCCACCGGCCGCCACTGCCCGGCGGGGCGCCGCCAGTCCCGCCAGGCGGCGGTGAGCAGCAGCCCACCGGTGAACGCCACGGCGAAGGTGACCAGCGGGGCGCCGCCCAGGGCGGCCAGCCGCAGCAGCGGCGAGGCGTCCTGGCTGAACGCCAGCCGTCCCCACGGGAAACCGCCGAACGGGGTGCGGTCGCGCAGCGCCTCCTGCCCCACCCAGAGCAGCCCGGTCAGCGCCGACCAGCCCCACCGCCAGCGGTCGGCCAGCGGCGACACCCAGGCCCCGGCCGCGCCGAGCAGCGCCAGGTAGCCCGCCTGCAACAGCGACAACAGCAGCCACGGCAGGTAGCCGGTGTGCAGGTTGGTCCACTCCAGCAGCGGCGCGAACAGCGTCACCCCGGTCAGGAAGCCCAGTCCGGCGCCGGCGCGCAGCCGCCTCCGGTGCGTCGCGGCGGCCAGCAGCGCCACCCCGACCGGCGCGAGCGCCCACCTGCCGTACGGGGGGAACGCGGCCAGCAGCGCCACGCCGGCCGCGAGGGCCATCGGCAGCGCCGCGGCCAGCGGCAGGGGGCGCGCGCCGTCGCGTGCCCCGGCGGTGGCACGGTTCTGTTCCCGGTCGAGCGTCGTCACCGGCACCTCACCACGATCACGCGCCGAAGGCTACCCGGCCGGCCGGCGTCCCCGCCCGCGGTGGCCTGGTGGGTTGCCGTACGGGCCCGCCGCCGGCTGGGCCGGCACGGTCGCGGCCGGCGCGACGGCGGCCGGGCGTGTGGTGGCCGGCGCGACGGCGGCCGGGCGTGTGGTGGCC
>NZ_KQ058737.1:0-159 GCF_000982955.1 Micromonospora sp. HK10
TACTGCCCGGGTCCCGACTCCTGGCCGGCGGTGGCGGACGCCCTGGACCGGGCGGGCGTCGAGCACCCGGAGGGGTTCACCGAGGTGGTCGTGTTCCGGCGCTGTCTCGACTGCGGTGAGCGCAACCTCGTCCGCGACGAGGATTATGTCTGCGCGCTC
>NZ_KQ058737.1:318-15307 GCF_000982955.1 Micromonospora sp. HK10
GCAGGGCGGCGACGGCGGCGTCCACGTCGGGCACCGGGACCACGACCAGGATTCCGCCGTCGCCCCGGCCCACCGGCAGCACCGCCTCGGCGGCGCGGCGGCCGAGCACCGCGAGGACGGTCTCGCCGCCCTGGTCGAAGCTGGCGTACTCGACATCCGGGACCACGGTCTCCGGCTTGCCGAGCAGGTCGCGGTAGAAGTCGACGGTCGCCGGGAAGTCGTCGGCGACGACGCGCGCGTGCACACTCACGTCCCGACCCTAGCCCTCCTCGGCTGCCGGCTGGCTCGCCGCCCATTCGCAGATCGCCGCGAGCGGCTTCTCCAGGGTGTGCCCGAGGTCGGTGAGCTCGTACTCGACGTGCTGCGGGGCGCTGGCCTTGACCACCCGGCGGCGCACCAGGCCGTCGGCCTCCATCCCGCGCAGCGTCTCGGTAAGCACCTTCTGGCTGATGCCGGGCAGGCGGCGGCGCAGTTGGGCGTGCCGCTGCGGCCCGGCCAGCAGCGCGTAGATCAGCAGGACCCGCCACTTGGCCGCGAACCGTTCGAGGGCCTGCCGGGTCGAACAGCTCTCCTGAAGTACGTCGGGGATGACGAGAACCATCGGACCTCCCGATCGGCGGATCGCCGGCAAGGGCACCGGAAAGTGCCTTCTGGTCGGTGCCGGCCGGCCGCCCTAGCGTCGGCGCCAAGCCTAGTTCCTCGACGCCGATCGGATGGTCGACCCGTGACCGAGTTCCGCATCCACACCTACACCGCCGCCGAGAGCGGCATCTTCGCCAACAGCTATCTGCTGGAGACCGCCGACGGGGTGATGCTCGTCGATGCCAACCTGCTGGTCTCCGACGCGCGGGCCCTCGCGGCCCGGCTGACGGCGCTGCGCAAGCCGCTGCTGGCCGCGTTCGTCACCCACGCCCACCCGGACCACTTCAACGGCCTGCCGTACGTGGTGGCCGACGACGTGCCGGTCCACGCCAGCGCGGCGGTGGCCGAGGCGATCGCCGAGGCGGCCGAGCCGAAGCGGGCGCAGTGGCAGCCCGTGTACGGCGACGAGTGGCCGGACCGGTACCGCGTGCCGGAGCACGTGGTGCCGGCCGGCGGCACGGTCGAGCTGGGCGGGCTGCGGATCGCGGTGCACGACGTCGGCGCGGCGGAGAGCCACGCCGACTCGTACCTGCTGGTCACCGGCGGTGAACGGCGGGTGGCCTTCATCGGCGACCTCGCCTTCGACGGCACCCACGCCTACACCGCCGACGGGCACACCGGCCGCTGGCTGGCCGCCCTCGACCGGCTGGACGGTGAGCTGGGCGGGCTCCGGCTCTATCCGGGGCACGGCGCGCCGAGCGACGGGAGCCTGCTCGCCGCGCAGCGGCGTTACCTGCTGATGTACCGGGAGGCGGTGCGCCGGATCGCCGACGGCGCACCGGCGCTCAGCGACGCCCAGCGGCAGGAACTGACCGGGCTGATGACCCGGTTCCTGCCGGACGCCCCGCTGGACTGGCTGGTCGGCCTGGGCGCCGACGCGGTCGCCACCGAGCTGGCCGCCGAAGCGGTGCCCGCCGAGCTGGCCGCCGAAGCGGTGCCCGCCGGGCCGGCCGCCGAGGCGGTGCCCGCCCGATGAGCGGCCAGGAGCGCGGGAGCGTCCCGCCCGAGCGGGTCACCTTCACCAGCGAGGGCATCGAGCTGGTCGGTGAGCTGCGGCTGCCGGCCGTGGCCGGGCCGGCGCCGGCGGTCGCCCTCACCGGCCCGTTCACCGGCGTCAAGGACCAGGTCGCCGGGGTGTACGCGGACCGGCTCGCCCGCGCCGGCTTCGTCACCCTCGCCTTCGACCATCGGGGCTTCGGGGAGAGTGGCGGCCGGCCGGGGCACGAGGACAGTCAGGGCAAGCTCGCCGACCTGCGGGCGGCCGTCGAGCTGCTGCGGTCCCGGCCGGAGGTGGACCCGGGCCGGATCGGCCTGGTCGGGGTCTGCCTCGGCGGCGGCTACGCGGTCCGGGCCGCCGCGGAGAACCCCCGGGTGCGGGCGGTCGTCGGCATCGCCGGCGGCTACAACAGCCCGGCCTGGTTCGTCGAGCGGATGGGGGCCGACAGTTACCGGTCGGCGCTCGCCGGCTTCCTCGACGGGTACGACGAGTTCCTGCCCGCCGTGGCGCCCGGCGGCGCGGAGGCGGCGATGGGCGGTGACGAGCCGTACGCCTACTACGGCACCGAACGGTCCGCCTCGCCGCACTGGCGCAACCGGGTGACCCGGGGCTCGCTGCACGCGCTGATGACGTTCGACGCGCTCGGCGCGGCCCCGCTGCTCGCCGCGACCCCGCTGCTCGTGGTGCACGGCCGGGCCGACGCCTACTGCGCGCCGGAACTCGCCGCCGAGCTGCACCGCCGGGCCCCCGGCGAGAAGGAACTCGTCTGGCTGGACGCCGGGCGGCACATCGACCTCTACGACGTCGAGCCGTACGTGACCGAGGCGGTGGACGCGGCTGCCGCCTTTTTGCACCGGCATTTCGGTTGAGGCGGCGGCCGGAGGTCCCGGACCTCCGGTGCCCCGACCGGCCGGGACGAGTCCCTGCGGGTCGCCGCCGGTCAGGCCGCCGGGCAGGCGTTGTCGGCCTTCCGCTTGGCGATCGCCTTGTCCGGGCCGGCGGCGTACTCGGCGAGGGTCTCCCCGCCCGGGTCGTACCGCCAGGTCTTGCCGGTCTGGCGTATCGCGCTGTGTCCGGTGCGGCCGGCGTGGCGCCAGGTCAGCTCGACCAGCTCCATGCTCGCCGGCTTGACGTCCTGGAGCTCGATCCGGTCGCCCTTGAAGAGCGGGCAGGCCTGGTTCACCTTCGCGAAGTCCTTCTTGCTGATCTCCTTCTTCGCGGCGTCGGTCCAGAGTGCGTACGCGCCGGCCCAGTCGCCGGCGGCGAGCAGGTCGAACTGCTTGTTGGCGACCTCCAGCGCCTCGGCGACGTTCGGGCCGATCGGCACCGGGGTCTGGGTGCCGGTCGCGGCCGGCTGGACGGTCCCGGGCGGGTACGTGACCCGGTCGGTGCCGCATCCGCTGGCCAGGGTCAGGATGGCCACGCCGATCAGCGCGCCGGTGGTCCAGCGCATGGGCAAACCTCCGTTGAGTTATCGACTGCTGTCGCTGGGAGCGTTCCCAGACCTGGCAGTCTGGCACCGTCGGCCGCCCGCATCAACCCCTCGCCGGGACCGGCCGGCGCACGGGCTCCGGTCACCACCCGCCCGGTGGTCCCGGGGCGGTTCCCAGCCGAGGCCCCCGGTGGTTCCATTGTGGATGCACGGACTCGTCCGTTCACCCACCGGGAGGGCTCATGTCCCTACGCAGAGTCGTATCATCGCTGGCCGCCGCCGGATGCCTGCTGGCCGCCGGGCTGTCGGTCGGGCCGGGGCCGGCGACGGCGGCCCCCACCACCACGGCCGTGTTCAACAACCCGGTCGGCACGGCGGCCGAGAAGGCCGCGATCCAGACCCGCCTCGTCGAGCTGATCGACGGCGCGCCGGCCGGCTCCCGGATCCGGATGGCCATGTACTACGCCACCGACGCCACCGTGCCGAACGCCCTGATCGCCGCCAGGAACCGGGGGGTGAACGTCCAGGTCGTCTTCAACGACAACGACCGGACCAAGGCGCCGTACGCCGCCCTGGTGACCGCCCTCGGCACCAGCCTCAGCGCCTCGTCGTGGATCCTGTTCTGCCCGGCCGGCCGGGGCTGCATCGGCAACCGGGTGCTGGGCAGCGTCGACTCGATCAACCACAACAAGTTCTTCCTCTTCTCCAGCACCCAGGGTGCCGCGAACGTGGTGGTCCAGTCGACGGCCAACCTGCACACCGGCCGGGACGGCCTGGGCGGCTGGAACGCGGCGCTGGTCCTGGTCGGCAACACCGGCATCTACAACGCCTACAGCGGCTACTTCGACGACCTCAAGGCGCGGGTGGTCAACAACAACTACTACGACACCGGGCGGCCGGCGGTCACCTCCGGCACCGCGAAGATCCATTTCTTTCCACGGCAGGAGAGCAACGGGCAGCCGTACAGCGACCCGGGCGAGGACACCATCGCCACCGTGCTGGACAACGTGGCCTGCTTCGGCAACTCGGTGGTGGGCACCCAGGACGGCACCCACCGCACCATCATCCGGGTCAACCAGACCATCTTCAGTCGCACGTACCTCGCCGCGAAGCTGTGGGCGCTGGACAAGGCCGGTTGCTACGTCGAGGTGGTCGAGCGGTACGACCCGGGCAGCAGCTCCGAGGTCACCGCCATGAAGAACCTGCTGGCCGCCACCACCAGCGGGTACGGCGGCCCGGTCGTGCGGTACTACTGCGCCGGCGACAGCGTCTGGACGCACAGCAAGTACCTGCAGGTCGAGGGGAACTACTACGGCGGCGCGGACCGGACCATCACCTGGGTCGGCAGCCACAACCTCAGCTACAACTCGCTGCGGCAGTCCGACGAGACGCTGCTGCAACTGGAGGACAACACCGTGTTCGACGCCTTCCGGACCAACTTCCGGACGGTCCGCGACACCCCGGGCATCCGGTCGGTCGCCAACGGCGGCACGGCCGGCTGCTCCTGACCGGGTCACGCCTGGCGGACGGCTACGGCACCCGGACCGGCGGCCGCCCCGTCGGCCCGGGTGCCGGCGTGGACGGCCGGCACCGGCGCGCGACCGCGTCGGTGGGGCGCCGGGCGGTGGGGCGTCGGGCGCCGGGGCGCCGGGCGCCGGGGCGGGTCAGCGGGTGGCCCGGGCGACCAGCGGGATGCCCTCGCGGTAGCTGGGCACGGCCGGCGCCCAGCCCAGCTCGCGCTTGGCCTTGGCGTTGGAGACGCGCATCGAGGTGGTCATCATGGCGTGGAGGTAGGGGATCGGCCGCAGCACCCAGCTCGGCACCCGCCACGGCCGGCGCGCCCCGAACGCGGCGGCCAGCGTGTCCAGGTACTCGCCCCAGCGCACCGGCTCGTCGTCGACGATGTTGTACGCCTGCCCGGCGCGCCCCTTCTCCAGGGCGGCCACGGTCGCGGCGGCGGCGTCCTCCAGGTAGATGAAGGTGGTGTGACCGGCGGACGAGGGCACCGGCAGCCGGCGCTTGCGCACCAGGTTGACGATCATCCGGGTCATGCTGTCCTGGCCGTAGAAGAAGCCGTAGCGCAGCGCCACGCCCGCGATCCCGTCGGCGGAGAAGGTCTGCTCCTCGGCGGAGCGCATGGCCGCCACCGCGCTGCCCAGCATGCCGCCGACGGGCTCGCCGAACGGGTCGTCCTCGGTGAGCACGCGGGGGCCGTGATCGCGGTAGCCGTACCCCAGCATGATCGACTGGGTGACGAAGCGGTGGGCGCCGACCGCCCGGGCCGCCGCGAGCAGGTTGGCGGTGCCGGTGGTACGCAACTCGTTCGTGCCCCGCATGGCGTCGCGCAGCTTCGGGCTGCCCAGTGCGGTCAGCTCGTGCACGACCGCGTCGGCCCGTACGTCCCGGACCGCGGCGAGCAGGTTCTCCCGGTCCAGCACGTCGGCCACCACGGCCTCGGCGCCGGCGTGGCGCAGCCGCTCGGCGTTGGCCGGGCTGCGGCTGATGCCGACCACCTGGTGGCCGGCGGCGATGAGCTGGCGGGTGAGGGGCGTGCCGATCGCACCCGAGGCGCCGGCGAGCAGGACTCTCATGGCGGTTCCCTTCTGCAGGTCTCACCCGGATGGACGAGGTACCGGTCCGGGCTGTGATGACCGGGCGGTGTGTCGCCCCGCACAGCCGGAAACCGGACCGCGCCGCCCGGCGGCCACCCACGGGATCGGCACCATGGGTCGGACCTCCGCCATCATCGCCCCGCCGCGCTCCCGACCGGGGCGCTTCCGCTCATCGTGACCAGCCGCCGCGCCAGCTCATCGTGACCAGCCGCGGCGTCAGCTCATGGTGACCAGTCGCCGCGTCAGCTCATCGTGACCAGCCGCTGCGTCAGCGGGAAGGCGGCCGTCGGGCCGCGCGGTGGGCCCTCAGGACTCCGGGTCCGCGTCCGCCGGCAGGCTGTCCATGAACGAGCTGACCGAGAAGACCGCCCGGCCGGCGCCGGGCGGGCCGTACCCGGGCGGGCTGGACAGGCCGTTGGCCTTCATGGTCGCGGCGTAGGCCTCCAGCAGCCGGATGTGGTATTCGAGCGGCGCGCCCTGCGGGTTGGTCCGGCCGAGCGGCGTGGTGGGCTCCGGGCACCAGGTGGTGAACCGCGGGGTGATGCCCCGGGACATGAAGTACTGCAGGCCCTCGGTGGTGGAGTCGATCGCCTCGTCCACGCTGGTGAAGCCGTACGGGGCGGCCATCTCGACGCCCGCGACGAAGTTCGGGATGACGTTGCGCGGCCCGAAGATCTCGGCGGAGTCGAGGATCCGCCGGTGCCACTCCTCCCGACCCACGTAGCGCTCCTTGCCGGGGCAGTAGAGCTCGAACAGCCGCTTGTCCCACACCTCGTAGTTGGGGTGGTAGATCCGGATGCCGTAGTCGTGGAACCGCTGCACGTCGGCCCGCGGCAGCGCCTGCGCGACCACCTTGCCGATCCACCGGCCCGGGAACCGCTCCTCGATCGCCTGGGCGTACCGGCCGTAGAAGTCGGCCTCGGCCAGCCCGTCGACCTTCGAGGTGATGCTGCCGCCGGTGAGGGTGTACGCCTGCGACGCGCCGGTGGTGTCGTGCCGGTCGATGATCTCCAGCGCCTCGAGCACCTCCTCGACGGGCTTGACCCCGGTGTACGGGCGGCCGGCCTGCTTGTGCTGACGCCAGTTGTGGTTGATGTCGCAGTACTGGCACTCCTCCTTCGCGCCGAAGTACTGGCAGACCCGGAACACCGTCAGGTAGATCAGGTAGCCCCACTGGATCGTCGGCGCGACCTCCATCACCGACTTCCCGTTCGCGAGGGTGTGCCGGTAGTAGTCCGGCATCGGGGGCAGCCCGACGTCGGCGATCGGCCGGCCGTCCAGGAACAACCGCAGCCGGCCGTCGCCGTCGTCCTTGACCCGGTACGGCGAGTCGGGGTTGGTCCGCACCGAGACGACCGTGCGGCGCAGCTCGTACGGGCCGCCGGTGAGCACGATCTCCTCCGGCGGCCGGCGCAGCGCGGCGGTGCCCAGGTCGGGCAGCGTCCGGTGGTCGAAGGAGAAGATGAAGTAGGACTTGGGCTTGACGGCCCCGCTCTCGTTGTCGGTCAACGCCGAGTCGTCGAACGCCAGGCCGCCCCGAAGCAGGTCCTCCTTGATCACCGCCTCTTTCGGCACATGGGGAAAACGCCCCATCAGGTCCTCGATGAGATCGGTGCGCGACTGCATGCGCCCTCCCTGGCGGTTGTGCGCGAAGGCCCCGAGGCGGTGCACGGGGCCTGAGGTGGGTCGGGGGAGACTCCCTGCTGCCTCCAAGCTAGTCGGCCCGCGTGCGCCGTACGGATCGGTCAGCCCGTGGTTGTTCCCTGCGTCACGTCCCCCACACCCGCTACCTGCCGTGCGGGTCGGCCGCGTTGAGCGTCGCGACGACCTGGTCGTAGTCGCCGCGCGCCTCCCCGTACCGGAGGAACTTCACCCGCTCGACCTGGATTTCCCGGGCGTCGGGCTGCGCCTCGAGCAGCGTCATGACCTCCGCCACGAACTCGTCCAGCGGCATGGCGAACTCGCTGGTCTCCTGCCCGGGCAGCAGCGCGGTGCGGACCGCCGGCGGCTCCAGCTCGACGACCTTGACGGTGGTGTCGGCCAGTTGCAGCCGGAGCGACTCGCTGAGCATGTGGATCGCGGCCTTCGACGCGTTGTAGCTGGGCGTGGCCTTCAGCGGCGTGAACGCCAGACCCGAGGAGACCGTGACGATGGTGGCGTCCGGCCGGGTCCGCAGGTGCTCGACGAAGGCGGCGATCAGCCGGATCGGGCCGAGCAGGTTGGTCGTGACGGTCGCCTCGGCCGAGGCGAGGAACGTCTCGGGCCGGTGCCAGTCCTCGACCCGCATGATGCCGGCCATGGTGATCAACACGTCGAGGTCCGGGTGCCGGGCCAGCACCTGCTTCGCGGCGGCGTCGATGCTGGCGGGATCCGCCGTGTCGATCTCCACGGTGTCGATGCCGGGGTGCTCCGCCGCGATCCGCGCGAGCAGGTCGGCGCGCCGCCCGCCGACGATGACCGTGTTGCCCTTGGCGTGCAGGGCGAGGGCGAGGGCGAGGCCGATCCCGCTCGTCGAGCCCGGGATGAAGACGGTGTTTCCGGAGATGTTCATGGTCTGAGGATCGCCGTTCGTGCCCGGCTGGGGGCAGAGAGCGGTTATCGGGGGATCGGCGATCCCTGGTTGGCCGGGTCGCCGGGCGGATACTCGGCGCATGGACCGTGCAGCCCTGGCCGACTTCCTGCGCCGCCGCCGCGAGGCGTTGCGGCCCGCGGACGTCGGGTTGCCGGCCGGCGCCCGCCGCCGCGCGCCCGGCCTGCGGCGGGAGGAGGTCGCCGCCCTGGCCGCCATGTCGACCGACTACTACACCCGGCTGGAGCAGCAGCGCGGCCCGCAGCCGAGCGCCCAGCTGCTCGCCGCCCTGGCCCGGGCGCTGCGGCTGACCGGCCAGGAACGCGACTACCTGTTCCGGGTGGCCGGCCAGAACCCGCCGACGCCGGTCGTCGCCGCCACCCACGTCGCCCCGGCGCTGCTGCGGGTGCTGGACCGACTCGACGACACCCCGGCGCTCATCCTCTCCAATCTGGGGGAGACCCTCGTGCAGAACCGGATGGCGGCAGCCCTGTTAGGCGACAAATCGGGCTACACGGGGCTGGCCCGCAGCGAGATCTACCGGTGGTTCACCGACCCCGCCGAGCGGCTGCGCTACCCGGAGGACGACCGAGACCGGCAGAGCCGCGCCCAGGTCGCCAACCTGCGCGTCGCGTACGGGTCGATGGGTCCCCGGTCGCGGGCCGGCGAGCTGGTGCGGGCGCTGCAGCAGGCGAGCCCGGAGTTCGCCGAGCTGTGGCAGCGGCACGAGGTCGCCAGCCGGTTCGCCGACCACAAGACCCTCATCCACCCGGAACTCGGCCCGATCGAGCTGGACTGCCAGGTGCTCTTCACCGAGGACCAGTCCCAGGCGCTGCTCGTGCTGACCGCCCCGCCGCGCAGCGAGGGCGACGAGAAGCTGCGGCTGCTCGCCGTGCTGGGCCACGAGCGGTTCCCCGCCGACCGGCCCCTGGGGTAGGACGCGACGTTGCCATCCATTGCCATGATTGGGCGGTGGTGTGGAACGACGTGATCGATCACGGCAGCGCAACCCCCCATCCGGACCAGGCCGCCCGCGGCGGCCGGCTGGACGCCCGCGCCAACCTGCTCATCGCCGAGTACCACGCGATCCGGGCCGTGGTGGCGCAGAAGTCGTCGGCGTCGCACGCGCTCGTCGGGGCGTACCTGACCGTGGTGGCGGTGCTCCTCGGCTTCGTGGTGGCGAATCGCGCCGACCCGCGGCTGCTGGTCACCGTGCCCATCCTGGCCGCCAGCTCCGGGATCACCATCCTGCGCCGCCGCCGCGACCGGGAGGCGGCGAACCGGTACATCCTCGACGTCCTGCGGCCGATCGCCGTCGAGTGCTCCGGTGACGAACGCATCCTCACCTGGGAGGACTTCTACGCCCGGCACCGGGACGAGCGGTCCCTGCGGTACGAGTTCGGCTTGCAGCTGGTCTTCCCGCTCTCCGCGGCCGCCGCCCTGATCGCCACCCTGCCACTGCTGGACTCGGTCGGCGACTGGCTGGCCTGGCTGGCCGGACTGCTCTTCCTCGGCGCGCTGCTCTACACCTACGTGGAGCAGAACCGGACCCACCTGGCCCGGGCCGCCGGTGCGGCGGGTACCTCCTGCCGGTTGATCGTCGCGAGGCTGCGCGGGCGGTAGGCCGCCGCCTCGCCACCGCCGCCGGCCAGCCCTCGTAGGGTGGCGGGGCAGCACCCGGGTCCAGGGGAGGGAACAGATGCGTGCCGAGTTGACCGTCCCGCCCGCCGTCGAGGCGGAACGGGTGATCACCGCCGTGCTCGCCGACCTGCGCTCCGGCGGGCACCGCGGCGTGGTGGTCGACTCCCCACCGGGCGCCGGCAAGTCCACCCTCGTGGTCCGCGCCGCCGCCGAACTCGCCGCCACCGGCGACCCGCTGATCATCGTGGCGCAGACCAACGAGCAGGTCGACGACCTCGTCGACCGCCTGGCCCGCACGGCACCCGAGCTGCGGATCGGCCGGCTCTCCGCCGCCGACTACCGGCCGTCGGCGCGGGTCCGGGAGCACGCCGGGGTCCGGGTCGCCGCGAAGGTCGCCGACCTGGGCGGTCCGGCCGTGACCATCGGTACGGCCGCCAAGTGGGCCACCGTCACCGAGGGCCGCTGGCCGTGGGCGATCGTCGACGAGGCGTACCAGATGCGCTCCGACGCCCTGCTGCGGGTGGCCGGACGCTTCGAGCGGGCGCTGTTCGTCGGCGACCCGGGCCAGCTCGACCCGTTCTCCACGGTCGAGACGGCCCGCTGGACCGGCCTCACCTGGGACCCGATGCAGTCGGCGGTGGCCACCCTGCTGCGGCACAACCCGGACCTGCCGGTGCACCGGCTGCCGGTGTCCTGGCGGCTGCCCGCCACGGCCGCGCCGCTGGTGGCCGCCGCCTTCTACCCGTTCACCGGGTTCCGCGCCGGCACCGGCCCGACCGAGCGGGCGCTGACCCTCACCGAACCGGGCCCGGGCGACCCGCTGGACGCCGCCCTGGAACTGGCCGCCGCGTCCGGCTGGGCGCTCTACGAACTGCCCGAGCGGCACACCCCCCGTACCGATGCGGAGGCCGTCACCGCCTGCGCGGACCTCGCGCTGCGGGCGCTGCGCCGGGGTGCGGTCGCCCGCTCCGAGCAGGCTCCCGGCGGCGCGCCGGTGACCGCCGGCCGGATCGCCGTCGGCGCCGCGCACCGCGACCAGGCCGCGGCGATCCGCGCCCGGCTGGGCACGGCGGGCGCGGACGTCACGGTCGACACCGCCAACCGCCTCCAGGGCCGGGAGTACGACCTGACGATCGTGCTGCACCCGCTGTCGGGGCGGCGGGACGCGACCGCGTTCCACCTGGAGACCGGGCGGCTGTGCGTGCTGGCGTCCCGGCACCGGCACGCGTGCGTGGTGGTGGCGCGGGCCGGGATCCCGGAGCTGCTGGACGCGCACCCGTCGACCGAGCGGGTGCACCTGGACGTGCCGGTGAAGTTCCCGGACGGCTGGGAGGCGCACCAGCGGGTGCTCGCCCACCTGGACGCCCTGGCCGTCCGGCCCCGACGAGCGGCGGCCCCGGCGGCATGATCGTCGGTGGACCCGCGCGACGGGAGGGGCCGCTGTCGGCCCGGCGTACCGGCTGGCGGCGGTGCGTTAGACAGGGATCATGACCTTGAGCGTGCTGCCCTGGCTGGGCGGGGGTGTCGTGGCGCTGGCCGCGGGCTTCGCCGCCGCGTTGCTGCCCCGGCGCCGCGCCCGCGCCGAGAACCGGCGGGTGGCCTGGTCGTCGGCGCGGGCGGCGATCCACGACGCCGGGGTCAGCCGGGACGCCGCCCGGACTCCGGTGCCCGAGGCGGACCGGCTGCTGGCCCGCGCCGAGCTGCTCGCGGCCGCACGCGGCGGCGCGGACGCGGCCCGGGAGGCCGCCGAGCACGCCCGCCGCGCCGACGAGATGTGGCGGCGCGGCCGGTGAGGGCGGGTCGGGACGTGCTGCGCTGGTCGCTGCTGGGGGTTGCGGTGGCCGTGCTGGCGGTGTTCCTGGCGGCGCAGCGGCAGAGCGTGACGGTCAGCTACGGGCGCTCACCGTCGTCGGCCACGCTCTCCGACGAGGGCTCCGCCGGTGAGCTGAGCGACGCCACCGTCCCGTCGGTGGCGGAGATGACCGCGCTCGTCGCGGCCGACCCGGTGGTCCGGCTGCCCGGGGCGGTCGCGCACTGGGACGAGGCCCGGGTGCGCGCCGCCATCGACGGTGCCGACACCCGGATCCTGGTCGCGCCGCCCGGCCTGGACGAAGCGGAACGGCGGCGGGTGAAGGACGTGCAGAACGCCACCATCCGGATCGTCGGCACCGAGGTCAGCGGCGACCCGTACGTGGCCGCGCCGGACGACCTGCCGGGCTGGCGGGCGCAGTTCGCCACCGGCGACGTGACCGGGCAGGTGCTCGCCCTGCTTGCCGGGCTACGCAAGCAACCGTCCCCACCGGACCGCGACGACCTGCGGTGGCGGGAGCCGGCGGCCGCGGAGCTGGCCCCGGTCACCGACGCGCTGCGCGCCACCGGCCGGTACGTCGGGCCCGGCGCCACGCTGCCCCGGCTGCCGCAGGAGGCCGCCCGGGAGGCGTTCCCGGGCGGGGCGTGGTTCGTGGTGCTGCCGGCCCAGCCGTACGGCAGGGCGCTGCCCGCGTACGGGCCGGCGCTGCACCGGCTCGCCCCGGAGCGGCCGGTGGTGGTGATGTACGGCGACTGGATCGAGTACCACGGTCCCGGCGCGGCGGACTTCGCCGAGGTGGCCGGGGCCAGCTTCTACGCGCAGTACGGCGGCCGGCTCAGCCGCTACGCCTATCCCCAGCTCAACGTGCTCGGCGCGTACCTGGCCCGGGTGACCGACGTGCGGTACGCGGGACTGTTCGACCGGCCGCTGCCGTACCGGCCGTTCGACCCGCTGCGGGTGGCGCTGCCGGCGCTGCCCTGGCTCTTTGCCGGCTGCGTGGCCGGGTTCGTGGTGTTGTCGATCCGTACCGTGCGCGGCGCCGGTCCGGGTCGGCCGGGCGAGGTCGGGCCGGCTGGTGCCCCGGCCCGGCTGGCCGGGCTGTCCGCGCTGGCCGTGGAGCTGTCCCTGCTCACCGACGCCCGCAGCGACCCGGCGCTGGTACGGGGCGTGGCCCGGCTGCGCGCGGCCCGGTCCGCGCTGGACGACGGCCTGCCCGACCGGCACGTACGCGGACTGCTGGCCGACGCGGCGGCCGAGCTGGACCAGGTGGCCCGGGACGTGCGGATGCCCGGTTACCGGCCGGACGTCTACCTGCGGGGGACCCTCTCGTGATCGCCACCGCGCGCCGGCTGCTCGGCCGGCTGGTCGGCACCGGGTTCGGCCGGGCGGTGCTGGCCTGCCTGGCGCTGGCCGGCTGGGCGCTGTGGTCCGGCGGCCTGCTCGACGGCCCGGTGGCCCGGCACGTGCGGGTCTCGTCGGTCTACGCGGCACCGGGCGTCGACCTGGACCGGGCCGCGGCCGAGCGGGTCGTCGGCAACCGTCGGCTGGTGGTCCTGCTCATGGCGCCCGGGGCTGACCTGCGCGAGGCGTGCGCCGACACCGAACGCACCACCCAGGGCACGCTGGTGCTGGCGATGAGCCGGGACGGCGAGGACTGGGACACCTACGGCTGCTCCCGCGTCGGTGGCGACAGCCCGCGCGACATCGGCCGGTCGCTGGTCGCGGAGACCGTGATCAGCCAGGGCGCGGACGCGTTCGTGGACCGGCCGATCGAGGCGCTGAAGGTGATCGTGCTCAACTACGACCGGTTGGTCCGGACCGGCCTGCTGCCCGACGGCGCGCGGACCATCAATCCGTCGCTGCCCCGCTATCTGCTGGCCGGCGGCGCGGTCGTCGGGGTGGTGGCCGGCGCGGCGGCGCTCTGGCTGGGCGGCCGGCGGGCCGGCCGGCTGGCCGACGCGCGGCGGGCCGTGCGGGACGCGCGCGCCGACGAGCGGGCCGCGTTGGGCGCGGCCACCGCGGTGCTGGCCCAGCAGATCATCGACCTGGATCGGGCCGGCGGGCCGGTCGGGCCGGCGTACCGGCGGTTGGCCGGCGACTATGTCGGGCTGCTGGACGAGGTGTCCGACCCGACCTCCGGGGGCTCGGTGGGCCGGCTGCGCGAGCGGGTCGAGGAGCTGAGCCGGCGGGCGGCGGACCTGGCGGACGACGCGGCGTCCGGTCGGGGCGCGGGCGGGGCGTCCGGTCGGGGCGCGGGCAGGGCGTCCGGTCGGGATGTCGGCGGGGCGTCCGGTCGGGGTGCCGGCGGGGCGTCCGGGACCAGGGTCGGCGCCATCCCCGGTGCCAGGTCAGGGCGGAAGCGGGCCCGCGGGCGAGGCCGGCGGTGAAATGACCGGGCGCCGCGGGCCGGGGCGGGCTTGCCGTCTCGGCGCAGGCTCCCGGCGGCGCGCGGGTCACGGCCGGTCGGATCGCCGTTGGTGCCGCGCACCGGAAGGAGGCGGCGGCGATCCGCGCGGCTCGAGGCGGCGCGACGCCGCGGGTCACCTCGCCAGCAACTGGTAGGCGAAGGCGCCGGCCTGCAGGCCGATGTAGTTGCCGGCGGCGATCAGCAGGAGCGGCGCGTACGCGGCGGGCCCGGGTAGCCGGCCCGAGTCGCGTGCCGCCCGGACCAGGTCCCGGCCGAGGGCGGCGGCCCGTATCCAGCACAGGGCCACGGTCAGCAGCGTCATCAGGGTGATCGCGTCGCTGATGGTGGCCAGCAGGTCGGGGAAGCCGTAGCGGGCCGGGTCGCGGCCGGCCGCGACGAACAGGTGCTCGCCCATCCGGAAGCCCAGGGCGGTGCCCAGGATCGCCCCGATCGCCGAGAACTCGCCGACGTGGGTGAGGAAGCCGCGGGCCGCCGGCACCGTCACCGGGAGCATGAGGACCGTGACGAGCTGGGTCAGCGTGGAGACCGCCAGGAACACCACCACGGCCGCGACCACGGCGGTGACGGTGCGCCACGGGTCCGGGATCAGCGCCGGATCGTCGACGTACCTGGCGGCCAGGTGCCCGCCGAGGACCACGAGTCCCATCAGGACGGCCATGACGAGCGCCGCCGGGTTGGTCGGGAAGCGGTTGGCCGGCCCGGCGGGCGGCGGTGCCGGTCGTGGCTGCCGGGCCGCGGGCAGCACCGGCCCGCGGCGGGGAACCGGTCGGTTGCGCTTCTGCCGAGCCACCGCGTCAGGGTAGCGGCGGGCGGCGAACGCGCCCGGCCGCCACGGCGCAGGGCGAGGGCGGCGCGGCC
>NZ_KQ058738.1:0-11192 GCF_000982955.1 Micromonospora sp. HK10
CGCGGTGAGTGGGCCGGGTTCGGGGGCCGGGCAGGGGTCGGGCGCCTTGAGTGGGCCGGGTTCGCGGGCCGGGCGGGCGCGGAGGCAGGGCGATGCGGCCGGTGGGCCGGGTGCACCGGCGCGGAACGCGGCCCGGGCCCCTCTCGCTCCGCCGGTGGCCGCCGTCCGGCTCGCCGTGCGCCGGGCGTTGACCGGGCTGCCCGACGCCGGGCCGGTGCTGGTGGCCTGCTCCGGCGGCGCCGATTCGCTCGCGCTGGCCGTCGCGACCGCCTTCGTGGCGCCCCGCCTCGGCCGCCGGGCCGGCCTGGTCACCGTCGACCACGGTCTGCAACCCGGCTCCGCCGAGCGGGCCGGGGCGGTCGCCGCCTGGGCCCGCGAGCAGGGGTTCGATCCCGTTGAGGCGGTGCCGGTACGGGTCCCGGGGCGGCCCGGCGGTCCGGAGGCGGCCGCCCGCGCGGCCCGGTACGAGGCCCTCGCCGACGCCGCCCGGCGGCACGACGCCGCCGCGGTGCTGCTCGGCCACACCCGGGACGACCAGGCCGAGACGGTGCTGCTGGCGTTGGCCCGGGGCGCCGGCCCGCGTGGCCTCTCCGGCATGCCGCCGCGCCGGGACCTGGCCGGGGTGCCCCTGCTCCGCCCGCTGCTCGACGTCCCCCGCGAAGAGACCCGCGCGGCGTGCGCCGCCCTCGGCCTGCGTCCGTGGCAGGACCCGCACAACACCGATCCGGCGTACGCCCGCTCGCGGGTCCGGGCGGACCTGCTCCCGGCACTGGTCGACGCCCTCGGCCCCGGGGTGGTGGCGAACCTGGCCCGGACCGCCCGGCTTCTCGCCGCCGACACCGCCGCCCTCGACGACCTGGCCGACGCCGCGCTCGCCGACGCCCGGTGCGCCGAAGGCGGCCTCTCGGTCGACGCGCTGGCCGCGCTGCCGGCGGCGCTACGCACCCGGGTGCTGCACGCCTGGGCCCGCGAGCTGGGCGCGGCGCCGGCCGCCCTGTCGCAGCGGCACGTCGCCGCGCTGGACGCCCTGGTCACCGACTGGCACGGCCAGGGCCCGGTGCACCTGCCGGGTGGCCTGCCGGTGCGCCGCCGCGCCGACCGCCTCACCCGGTGACCGCCCCGCCCCCGTGATCGCCCTGGACCGGGGTCGCTGTGGACCGTGATCGCTGTGGATCGGGGTCGCTGTGGACCGTGATCGCTGTGGATCGGGGTCGCTGTGGACCGTGATCGCTGTGGACCGGGATCGCTGTGGATCGGGGTCGCTGTGGACCGTGATCGCTGTGGACCGGGATCGCTGTGGATCGGGATTGCTGTGGACCGTGATGGCCGTGGACCGGGGTCGCCGTGGACCAGGATGGTCCCGCCACACCGTCCCGCCGCGTGCTCGACTCCGGCCACCCCGGTCGTGATCAACTCTGGTTGCGGCAAACCGTGCCCTCCGGCCCGAAGAAAGCCACGATATGCGGCATGTCGCGGGGGCCGGCGCGCCGCTCGTCTGGGCGCGCGGGGGCGCGCGGGGCGCGCGGGGGCGCGGCGTGCGCTGGGGGGCGCGGGAGGTGGGGGTCGCCGGGAGCCGCCGGAGGCGGTAGACAGGGCGCATGGCGTACCCCCGACAGCCGCTCCTGGCCCCCAACGGTGCCGTCACGACCAGCCAGCCGCTCGCGGCGGCCGCGGGTCTGGCCGTGCTGCGGCGCGGCGGCAATGCCGTCGACGCGGCGCTGGCCACCGCGATCACCCTGACCGTGGTGCAGCCGCCCTCCAACGACATCGGCGGCGACCTGTTCGCGATCGTCTGGGACGGCGAGCGGCTGCACGGGTTGAACGCCTCCGGGCGGTCCCCGGCGGCGTTGACCCGGGAGCTGGTGCTGGCGGCGACCGACCGGCGGGGCGCGGAGCCGGTCGAGGCGCTGGGCGGGGCCCAGGCGGTGGGGCCGGTGATGCCGGCACGGGGCTGGCTGCCGGTGACCGTGCCGGGCGCCCCGGCCGGCTGGCGGGACCTGCACGAACGGTTCGGCTCGCTGCCCTTCGCCGAGCTGTTCACCGATGCGATCGGGTACGCCGAGCAGGGCTTTCCGGTGGCCCCGGGCACCGCCGCCACCTGGGCCTACGGGGTGGCCGGGCACGCCGGGCTGGCCGGGGCGGAGTACGCCGGGTTCGGGCCGACGTTCACCGTGGACGGCCGCGCCCCCGAGGCGGGGGAGCGGTGGCGGAACCCGGAGGCGGCGGGCACGCTGCGGCGGATCGCGGAGAGCCGCGCGGCGGACTTCTACCAGGGGCGGATCGCCGCGGCGATCGACGGGTACGCGGCCCGGACCGGCGGCTTCCTCACCGGCGACGACCTCGCCGCGCACACCTCGACCTGGGTCGACCCGGTCTGCGCCCGGTACCGGGGGCACGAGGTGTGGGAGTTGCCGCCGAACGGGCAGGGGCTCGCCGCGCTGCTGGCGCTGAACGTCCTGGACGGGGTGGACCTGGCCGCGCTCTCCCCGGAGGAGCGGCTGCACTGGCAGATCGAGGCGGTGAAGCTCGGCTTCGCCGACGCCCACGCGTACGTCGCCGACCCGGAGCGGGCCGACGTGCCGACCGCGGCCCTGCTGGACCCGGCGTACGCGGCGGGCCGCCGGGCGCTGGTCACCGAGCGGGCCGGGGATCCGGTGGCCGGTGAGCCGGAGCGCGGCGGCACCGTCTATCTCTGCACGGCCGACTCGGGCGGAATGATGGTCAGCCTGATCCAGTCGACGTACATGGCCTTCGGGTCGCACGTGGTGGTGCCCGGGTACGGCTTCGCGTTGCAGAACCGGGGCCTCGGGTTCCGGCTGGAGCCGGCGCACCCGAACCTGGTGGGGCCGGCCAAGCGCCCGTACCACAGCATCATCCCGGGCTTCCTGACCCGGGACGGGGCGCCGGTCGGTCCGTTCGGGGTGATGGGCGGGCACATGCAGCCGCAGGGGCACGTGCAGCTGGTCTCGGCCACCGTCGACGCCGGGCGGGATCCGCAGGCCGCCCTGGACACCCCGCGCTGGTACTGGCACGCCGGGCGGATCGTGCTGGTCGAGCCCGACCTCGACCCGGGGGTGGTCGACGGCCTGCGGGCCCGCGGCCACGAGGTGGTGGTGGCGGACCAGCCGGCCGTCTTCGGGTACGGGCAGGCCATCTGGCGCCACCCGTCGGGCGGGTACGTGGCCGGCTCGGAGTCGCGGGTGGACGGGGCGATGCTGGGCTGGTGATCAGGCCTCGACGCGTTCGCGGAAGGTGGTCCGGTAGGCCTGCGGGGTGGTGCCGACCCGGCGGGTGAAGTGGTGCCGCAGGGCGGCGGCGTCGCCGAAGCCGGCCTGGCCGGCGACGCTCTCCACGCTCAGCCGGGTCTCCTCCAGCAGCCGTCGGGCCAGCAGCACCCGCTGGTTGGTCAGCCAGTCGTGCGGGGTGGTGCCGGTCTCGGCGCGGAACCGGCGGGCGAAGGTCCGGGGCGCCATCCCGGCCCGGCGGGCCAACTCGTCCACGCTGACGGTCCGGTCCAGGTGGCCCATCAGCCACTCCAGCACCGGCTCCAGGGTGGGCGCCTCCGGCGCCTTCGGGATGGGCGCCTCGACGTACTGGGACTGTCCGCCGTCGCGGTGCGGCGGAACGACCATCCGCCGGGCCAGCCGGGTGGCGGTGGCCGAGCCGTGCGCCTGGCGGACCAGGTGCAGGCAGGCGTCGATCCCGGCGGCGGTGCCGGCGCTGGTGAGCAGCCGGCCGTCCTGCACGTAGAGCGAGTTGCACCGCACCCGCGCCGCCGGGAAGCGCCGTT
Source organism: Micromonospora sp. HK10 (assembly GCF_000982955.1). GTDB lineage: Bacteria > Actinomycetota > Actinomycetes > Mycobacteriales > Micromonosporaceae > Micromonospora. The sequence continues at coordinate 3,791 of NZ_KQ058738.1, forward strand.
GCAGGTCGTCGACGTGCCGCCAGTGGGTGGTGCAGTCCCGCCCGTCGAGCAGCCCGGCCTCGCCGAGCACGTACGCCCCGGAGCAGACGCTGAGCACCCAGGCGCCCCGCTCGGCGGCCCGGCGCAGCGCGGCCAGCGCCGGCTCGGGGACCGGTGCCCCGTCGCCGTGGGCGGGCACCGCGACGAGGTCGGCGTCCTCGAACGGGGTGAGGTCGGCGGTCGGGGTGAGCAGGAAGCCCGAGCGGCTGCGGACCGGGGCGCCGTCGGCGGTGCAGACGTCGAACCGGTAGCCGGGGAAGCCGTCGGCGGTGCGGTCGGTGCCGAACACCTCGGCGAGGACGCCGAGTTCGAACGCGGCGACGTCGTCGAGGGCGAGAACGGCGACCGAGCGAAGCATGTGACGAGGGTAACCCAGGAGGTGGCAGAAAATCGACGTGCACTGGCATCTCTGCCACTGTCCGGCCGGCCCGGTCGGGCGCAGACTTGCTGATGTCCGGTGCGCACCGGCGGCGAAACCGACATCAACCACGCGAAAGCGAGCGCCGCCATGACCGTCCTCCTGCTCCTGCTCTTCCTCCTCTTCCTCCTGGCCGCCAGCGCGACCGGGCTGACCACCGACAGCCGCGACTCGGCCGACTGGAAGCCGACCGACGACGGCCGCCGCTGGCGCTCCCGCACCTGCTGAGATGATTTGCGCCAGCTGCGCCGAAAATCCGCGGTGGGACCGCGCCAAATGGGGCGGCCCCGCCGACGGCGGCCATCCGGCGTACGGCAGGCTAGGAGCATGGCTGACGGCTCCTGGTACGACGCCGACATCGACCACGTGATCATCTCCGAGGCGCAGATCCGCGAGAAGACCGCGGAACTGGCCAAGCAGGTCTCCGCGGATTATGCCCACGTCGACGACGGTCTCCTGCTCGTCTGCGTGCTCAAGGGCGCGGTCATGTTCATGGCCGACTTCGCCCGGGCGCTGGGCCGCCAGGGCCCGCCCGCCGAGCTGGATTTCATGGCCATCTCCTCGTACGGCCAGGGCACCACCTCCTCCGGCGTGGTCCGCATCCTCAAGGACCTGGACCGGGACATCGCCGGCCGGCACGTGGTGGTGGTCGAGGACATCGTCGACTCCGGCCTGACCCTCTCCTGGCTGCTGCGCTACCTCGAGTCGCGCTCCGCGGCCAGCGTCGAGGTGGTCGCGCTCTTCCGCAAGCCGGACGCGATCAAGGTCGAGGTGCCGGTGAAGTACGTCGGCTTCGACATCCCGACCGAGTTCGTGGTCGGCTACGGCCTGGACTTCGGCGAGCGCTACCGGGAGCTGCCCTACGTGGGCGTGCTCAAGCCCGAGGTGTACGCCCGCAACTGATCGTCCGGGCCTCGTCAAGCGGACATTCAGCGGGCTCTCAGCCTTCCGGACTACGGTAGAGGCCGGTGGCGTGGAGGCACCCTCCACGCCCGACCCCTCGCACCGCGTGACCGGGCGGTCGGAAGGTCGGGCGGGGAGTCCTCGTCCCGCCGGCTCAAACCCGGGTTCGCCGTACGCGTAAGTGCCGGGCTCGCAAGCTCACATCTGGCATGCACGGTGTACCGTCGAATGACCGTGGCGCGGCAGTTGGCGCGCCCCGGGGTCGGGGCCGGCCCGCACGGCGGCTGCGGCGCCGCTCGAGGCGGCGACACCATTCAGACGGTCAGGACGTCGATCAGGAGGATGCGGGCGCTCCGGTGCCCGACGACAGCATGGAACGTACGCGTTTCTTCCGCCGACCGGTGGTCTGGATCATCCTGGTCATCCTCGGCGCCGTTTTGCTCAGTCAAGTCTTCACGGCTGGCCCCAGCTACCACCGCGTGGACACGTCGGTGGCGCTCGACCAGCTCCATACCGCGAAGATCGAAAAGGCGGTCTTCCAGGACAAGGAGCAGACGCTCCAGCTCAACCTCGCGCAGAAGACCAAGTTCGGTGACACCACCACCGACCGGATCGAGGCCCAGTTCCCGTACGAGGTGGGCAACCAGGTCTGGAACGAGGTCCTGGCGGCCAAGGCGGCCAACCGGATCACCGGCCCGGCCGACACCAAGGTCTCCTCGGACAGCATCTGGGTGAGCCTGCTGGTCAACCTCCTCCCCATCGCGCTGCTCGTGCTCCTGCTGCTGTTCTTCATGTCGCAGATGCAGGGCGGCGGCTCGCGGGTGCTCAACTTCGGCAAGTCCAAGGCGAAGATGATCACCAAGGACACGCCGAAGACCACCTTCGCGGACGTGGCCGGGGCGGACGAGGCCGTCGAGGAACTGCACGAGATCAAGGACTTCCTGCAGAACCCGGCGAAGTACCAGGCCCTGGGCGCCAAGATCCCGAAGGGCGTGCTGCTCTTCGGTCCGCCCGGCACCGGTAAGACCCTGCTCGCCCGGGCGGTCGCCGGCGAGGCGGGCGTGCCGTTCTACTCCATCTCCGGCTCGGACTTCGTGGAGATGTTCGTCGGTGTCGGCGCCAGCCGGGTCCGCGACCTCTTCGAGCAGGCCAAGTCGAACGCGCCGGCGATCGTCTTCGTCGACGAGATCGACGCCGTCGGCCGGCACCGCGGCGCCGGCATGGGCGGCGGCCACGACGAGCGGGAGCAGACGCTCAACCAGCTCCTCGTCGAGATGGACGGCTTCGACACCAAGGGCGGCGTGATCCTGATCGCCGCCACCAACCGGCCGGACATCCTCGACCCGGCGCTGCTGCGCCCGGGCCGCTTCGACCGGCAGATCCCGGTCGACGCCCCCGACATGGAGGGTCGCAAGGCCATCCTGCGGGTGCACGCCAAGGGCAAGCCGTTCACGCCCGACGTCGACCTCGACTCGGTCGCCCGGCGCACCCCCGGCTTCAGCGGCGCCGACCTGGCCAACGTGATCAACGAGGCCGCGCTGCTCACCGCCCGCAAGGACCAGCGGGCGATCACCAATGACTCCCTGGAGGAGTCGATCGACCGGGTGATCGCCGGTCCGCAGCGCCGGACCCGGGTGATGAGCGACCAGGAGAAGAAGATCACCGCGTACCACGAGGGTGGGCACGCGCTGGTCGCCTGGGCGCTGCCGCACGCCGCGCCGGTGCACAAGGTGACCATCCTGTCCCGGGGTCGGTCGCTGGGCCACACCCTGGTCCTGCCGACCGAGGACAAGTACACCCAGACCCGGGCCGAGATGATCGACACCCTGGCGTACGCGCTGGGCGGTCGGGCCGCCGAGGAACTCGTCTTCCACGAGCCCACCACCGGCGCCGGCAACGACATCGAGAAGGCCACCCAGTTGGCCCGCGCGATGATCACCCAGTACGGCATGAGCTCCAAGCTCGGTGCGATCAAGTACGGCACCAGCGGCGACGAGCCGTTCCTCGGCCGCAACATGGGCCACGAGCGGGACTACTCCGACGCGGTGGCCGCCGAGATCGACGGCGAGATGCGGGCGCTCATCGAGCTGGCCCACGACGAGGCCTGGGAGATCCTGGTGGAATACCGGGACGTCCTGGACAACATCGTGCTCGAGCTGATGGAGAAGGAAACCCTCTCCACCGCCGACATGGCCCGGATCTGCGCCCGGGTGGCGAAGCGCCCGCCGATGGCCCCGTACCACGGCTTCGGCAAGCGCCAGCCCTCCACCGAGCCGCCCGTGCTCACGCCCGCCGAGAAGGACGCCCTGAAGGCGCAGGCGCAGGCCGACGGCGCCTCGGTCAGCGGTGCCCCGTCGAGCAACTCGGACGGTACGCACTGAGCAGCGACCCGACGGCCAGCTCCCCGCACCGGGAGCTGGCCGTCTCCGCTACCGAGCCCGACGACGGCGACGGGCTCGACTTCGTCGCCGCCCGCCTGATCAGCGGCAAGCTGACCGGGCGCCCGGTGGAGGAGACGGTGGACCTCGCCCGGATCGAGAAGGCCGTGCGGGAGATCCTGATCGCCGTCGGCGAGAACCCGGACCGGGACGGTCTCCAGCAGACCCCGGCCCGGGTCGCCCGCGCGTACGCCGAACTCTTCGCCGGGCTGCGGGTCGACCCCGCGCAGGTGCTCAGCACCACCTTCGAGGCCAACCACGAGGAACTCGTGCTGGTCCGGGACATCGACGTGATGAGCCTCTGCGAGCACCACCTGCTGCCGTTCCGGGGCAGTGCGCACATCGGCTACATCCCGGGGCCGGACGGGCGGATCACCGGCCTGTCCAAGCTGGCCCGGCTGGTCGAGGTCTTCGCCCGCCGGCCCCAGGTGCAGGAACGGCTCACCTCGCAGATCGCCGATCTGCTGATGACCAAGCTGGAGCCGCGCGGTGTCATCGTGGTGCTCGAATGCGAGCACATGTGCATGGCCATGCGCGGCATCCAGAAGTCCGGGGCGAAGACCATCACCTCGGCCGTGCGGGGCAGCCTCCAGCGGGACGCCAAGTCCCGCGCCGAGGCGATGTCCCTGATCCTGCACCGCTGACCGGCCGGCTCACCGCGCTGACGGCGGACCCGCTCGACCGGGCCGCCGCGCCGGGGCACCCCGACGTCAGGCGCCGGCCAGCATCGCCAGCAGCAGCCCGGCGGTGGCCAGCACCGCCGGGACCAGGCAGACCAGCGCGCCGAACCGTGGCGTCCGGTCCACCCGGTCCGTCGGCCGGGGCCGGAACAGCCGTCCCACCGCCAGCCAGCCCGCCATGAACGCCACCGCCGGCATCGGCAGCCCGACCACCAGCGCCAGGATGCTCACCGGTCCGGTGCCGGTGGCCAGGAAGAGCACCAGCTGCACCAGCGGAACCAGCAGCGCCAGCGGCCCGTACACCAGCAGGTTGCGCGGGCGCGCCGGCCAGCGGGCCAGCCGGGGCAGGCCGCGGGCCGCGAGCGTGTCGTCGGCCGCCTCCGCCCAGCCCCGGGCGGCCCGCAGGGCGGCCAGTACCGCCGCCGGTCCGCCCGCCATCGCCCGCGCCGACTCGGTGACCTCCGGCGGCGTCGGCACCAGCGACAGCGCCGCCACGCCCAACTCCCGCAACCGCGACTGCTGCGGCGCCAGCCGCTCGCGTACCGCGGTCAACTCCTCGCGGGCGGCGGCCACCGACCGGGCCTGCTCGCCGGCGGCGGTCGCCGCGGCCCGGCGTACCCCGTCCAGCTGCCGGGCCGCTGCCACATAGTCCGACCAGGCCGCCCCGGCCAGGTCGGCAGCCGTCTCCGGCCCCACCGGACGGGACGCCGGGACGGCCGTACCGGTCTCGGTCACGCCGGCTCCTCCCCGAACGGCACCAGAACCGTCCCCTGCTCGCCCGGGCCGTCCCAGAGCATCGCCCGGCCCGGCCGGGGCCGCCACGCCACCGGCCGGTCGAAGAGCTGCTCCAACCGGGCACCCGGCACATCCGTCACCACCACGGCGGTGAGCTTGTCGACCTCCCCCTCCGGGCCGACCAGCCCGGCCAGCGGCGCCACCGACCGCCACCAGCCGAGCAGATGCCGCCCCTCCGGCGGACCCTCCAGCAGCAGCGTGCGCAGCAGCTCGGGCGGCAGCTCCCGGGCGTCCGGCACGTCCAGCCCGAAGACCACCAGGTAGCCGGGTTCGCCGGCCTCGACCGCCGCCCGCAGACCGGCCACGTCCACGGTCCGCACCACGTGCCGCTCGGCCAGCTCGGCGGCGAGCGCCGCCGCCGGCTCGGCCGACCCGTTCGCCAGCGGCGCCAGCACGAAGCTCGCCGGGCCGGGTTGCACCGCCGCGCTCCGGACCGCGGTGACCAGCAGCCGCTCCGCCTCCTCGTCCCGCCCCAGCACCGCCAGGTTCCGGCCGGCGGCCGTCCCGAGCGGCACGGCCACCGTGCTGCGGTGCACGTCCACCGCCCGGCCGAGCAGCGCGGCCGGGGTGTGCGCCCGCCCGGCCAGCGCGGCCCGGTGCCGCGGGTCGTTCGCGAGCAGCGGCCGGGCGTACCCGGCGAAGACCACCGGCGGGGCGGCGTCCGCCGGGCGGGCCGACCAGAGCCGGTGTCGCAGCTCCGCGAGGACCTCCGGAACCGCGTGCGGGTCCGGGAAACGGATCATCCGTTCGTGGCCCCGGGTCGCACCGCGCGGGCCGCCGAGGCCGCCGGCCGTGTTCACCACCGCGCTGCCCACCGGCAGCCCGGCCGCCGCGTCGTTCGTCGGCTCCAGCACCGCCGACCCGCCGGGCAGCGCCACCCGGACCGGGAACTGGCCGAGCAGCGGATCACGCGGACCCCCGACGCCCAGGTCACCCTCGCCGGCCAGGACCAGATGGATCCCGTACGCCCGCGCCGCGCGGGCCAGCGCGTCCAGCCGGCTCAGCAGCTCGGTGGCGAGCCGGTCCCGCTCGCGCAGCAGCAACGGGAAGCTGTCGATCACGCAGACGATCCGGGGCAGCGACTGGTGCTCGCGCAGCTCCGCGTACCGCTGGCCGCCGGCCCGCCGGCCCGCGTCCTCCCGCCGGCGCAACTCCGCCTCCAGCTCGCCCAGCAGCTCCGCCACGTACTCCCGGTCGACCGCCATCCCCGCGGCCCGGACCTGCGGGACCCAGGAGCGGTCCCGCTCGGTCTGCAGGAACTCCACGAAGGACTCACCCTCGGCCAGATCGGCGAGGTAGAGCACCAGCTCGTCCGGCCCGTAGCGGGCGGCCAGACCGAACAACGCGTTGGTGAGGAACGCCGACCGGCCGGCCGCCGACCGGCCGCTGACCAGCCAGTGCGGGGTCAACTCGGTGAAGCCGAGGCTGACCGGCCGGCCCGCCGCGTCACCGACCATGGTGGAGAGCCCTTCGACCGAGGCCGTCGACCACAGCTCATCGGCCGGCAGCAGATCGGTCAGGGCCAGCCGGGAGCCGTCCTCGATCTGCTGGGCCAACCGGCGGCAGACCTCGCTGACCAGCTCCTCGGGCGGATCCTCGGCCAGGAAGACCGGGGCGTTCAGCCCGCCGGGCGGCTCCGCCCCCGGACCGCCGTACGCGGCCCCCGGCGGGTCACCGACCAGCGCGTACGCGGTCCGGACCGCGATCGTGGTGGCCTGGGGCAGCGGGGACGGCGCCGACCAGCCGGCCACCACCAGGTGCAGCCCGGCCCGGTGCCCCCGGGCGGCCAGCTCCTCGATCCGGGCGAGGTCCGAGGGGGCGGTGCCGTCCGGCAGGGCGGCCACCACCAGCAGCAGCGTACGGTCGTGCCCGCGTTGTCGGGCGGTGCCGGCGGTCACCCACTGCTCGGCCTCGGCCAGGACCGCCCGGAACCCGGCCAGATCCGTCGCGGGTGGCGGCAGGAGACCGGCGTCGGCCAGCGCCGCGAACCCGCTGAAGGTCTCCGCCGTGCCGTCGACCGACCGGGCCAGCAGCGCGCCGGCCGGAGTCGCGGCGAAGAGCCGCAGCAGCAGCGCCCGCAGCAGCCCGGCCACCCGAGGATCCGCCGCGTCGGCGTCGACCGCCAGGTG
>NZ_KQ058738.1:11243-11452 GCF_000982955.1 Micromonospora sp. HK10
CGTCGGCGTCGACCGCCAGGTGTCCACTGCCGAGCAACGGCACCAGCGCGGGGAACCGGGCATCGTCCAGCGGCGCGGCGGTGCCCACCCGGACCAGGGGCGGCGGCCCGTCCCCCGGCGGCGTGGCCACGGTGAGGCGATCCAGCGGGTCACCCGCCCAGCCGGGGGCGGCACGTGCGGCCGCGGCGCGGAGCCGCTCCGCCAGCTCA
>NZ_KQ058739.1 GCF_000982955.1 Micromonospora sp. HK10
CGGGTAGCCGCCGCGGGCCCGCGCTGCGGCGCGGTGCGCGGAGCCCGGACGCACGGCGGCGTGGTGCGCGGCGGGCGGGCGCGGGGCGGGCGGGCGGGCGGCGGCGCTCATGCGACGGCCGCGAGGTAGGCCCGGGCCCGCTGGCGCAGGGCGTCCAGGTCACCGCCGGACGCGGCGTCGCCGACCAGCGGGCCGCCGACGCCGACCGCGATCGCCCCGGCGCCGAAGTAGCCGGGCAGGTCGGCCAGGCCGACGCCGCCGACGGCGACGAACGGGATGTCCGGGAACGGGTCGCGCACCGCCTTCAGGTACGCCGGACCCCCCACCGACGCCGGGAACAGCTTGATCGCCGAGGCCCCCAACCGCATCGCGGTGTACGCCTCGGTCGGGGTGAACGCCCCGGCCGCGACCGGTAGCCCGCGCCGGGCCGCCTCGGCGATCGACTCGACCACCGCCGGCGTCACCACGAACTGCGCGCCGGCGGCGGCCACCTCGGCGACGTCGGCGACGGTGAGCACGGTGCCGGCGCCGACCAGGGATCCGGCCGGCGCGACCGCGCGCAGCGCCTCGACGGCGCGCGCCGCGTCCGGCGTGGTGAGGGCCACCTCCACGATCCGGACGCCCTCCTCCAGCAGTGCGGTGCCGGCGGCGATGGCGCCGGCGGTGTCGGTGCCCCGGATGACCGCGAGGATCCGGGCGGTGGCGAGTTCGGTGACGAGATTGACAGTCATGTGTTCACCATTCCGCATAGGAGCCGTCGGGGTGCCGCCAGGTGGGGCTGCGCCAGGCATGGCCGCGTTTGTCCGCCGTCCGGACGGCCGGTTCGTCGATCTCGATGCCGAGGCCGGGCGCGGTGAGCCGCTCGACGTACCCGTCGACGAAGGTCAGCGGGGTCTTGTCGAGGCAGTAGTCGAGCACCTCGGCGCCGAGGTTGTAGTGGATGCCGATGCTCTGTTCCTGGATCAGGTAGTTGGGTGTGGCAAAACCGACCTGCAGGCAGGACGCCAGGGCGATCGGGCCGAGCGGGCAGTGCGGGGCGAGCTGGACGTCGTACACCTCGGCCAGCGCGGCGATCTTGCGGACCTCGGTGATGCCGCCGGCGTGCGACAGGTCCGGCTGGGCGACCGCGATGCCGGCCTGCAGCACCGGGAGGAACTCCTGCCGGTTGTAGAGGCGTTCCCCGGTGGACACCGGCGTTGTCGTGGCGCGCACGAACTCGCCGATGAGGTGCGAGTTCTCCGGCACCACCGGTTCCTCCAGGAAGAACGGCCGGTACGGCTCGAGTAGCGGGGCGACCCGGCGGGCGGTGGCCAGGCTGAACCGGCCGTGGAAGTCGACCGCGACGTCCCGTTCGTCGCCGAGCACCTCGCGGGCGGCGGCCACCCGTTCGACCACACCGTCGAGCTCGGCGACCGAGCCGACCGGGCTCATCCGCCCGGACGCGTTCATCTTCACGGCGGTCAGCCCCGTCTCGACGGCGGCGCTGATCTGGTCGCGCACCTCGGCGGGCTCGTCGCCGCCGACCCAGCCGTAGACCCGGATCCGGTCGCGGACCGGCCCGCCGAGCAGCTGGTGCACCGGGGCGCCGTAGTGCTTGCCGGCGATGTCCCACAGCGCCTGGTCCAGCCCGGCGACGGCGCTGGCCAGGATCGGCCCGCCCCGGTAGAACGAGGCCTTCGTCAGGACCTGCCAGTGGTCCTCGATCCGCAGCGCGTCCCGGCCGATCAGCAGCTCGCTGAGCTGCTCGACGGCGGTGCGGACGGTCTCGGAGCGACCCTCGCAGGTCGCCTCGCCCCAGCCGACGATCCCGGCGGCCGTCTCGACCCGGACGAACAGCCACCGCGGCGCGACGAGGAACGTCTCCACCCGTGCGATCGTTGTCATGGCTTCCTCAGCCCTTCGTGGCGCCGGCGGTGAGCCCGGAGACGATGTACTTCTGCACGAACAGGGCGATCACCATGATCGGCAGGGTGACCACGGTGGCCGCGGCCATCAGGCCGCCCCAGTCGATGCTGGCGTACCCGACGAAGTCGAAGATCGCCACGGGCAGGGTCTTCGTGTCCGCGCCGGAGAGCACCAGGGCGAACATGAAGTTGTTCCAGGAGAAGATGAAGGACAGGATGCCGGCGGTGGCGATGCCGGGCACGGACAGCGGCAGGGTGATCCGCCGGAACGCGCCGATGTGGGTCAGCCCGTCGACCAACGCCGCCTCTTCCAGGTCCTCCGGCAGGCTGTCGAAGAAGCCCATCATGATGTAGACGATCAACGGCAGCGACACGAACATGTGGCTGAGGATCAGCACGGTGTACCCGCCGACCATCTGCAGGTTCGAGAAGACGTAGTACCAGGGCACCAGGAGCGACACGCCCGGGATGATCCGGGCCATGAGCACCACGAGCGCCGACTTCTTCATGTTGAACCGGCTCATCGAGTAGGCGGCGGGCACCCCGAGGACGAGCGAGAGCAGCGTGGCGGCGAACGCCACCCAGAGGCTGTTGCCGATGAACTGGACGTAGTTGGCCCGCTGGAGCACGTTGTCGTAGTTGTCCAGGGTGGGCGAGAAGACGAAGGCCTTGCCGGTGTCGTAGATGTCGACGTTGGTCTTGAACGACGCGGCGATCATCCAGAGCAGCGGCGCGATCAGCGCCAGCACCACGACGGCCAGGGCCACCGCCCGGAAGACCGTGAACGGCTTGCTCGGCTTCATCGGTCCAGCCCCTTCTTGCGGTAGGTCAGGGCCCACATCACCCCGATGATGATCAGGAAGAAGATGATGAGGACGGTCGATGAGACGCCGTAGTCGTTGTAGTCGAAGCTCAGCCCGTACGCGTAGACGTTGAGCGTCTCGACCTCGTGGAACGACCCGCCGCCGCGACCCTTGGTCGCGTAGAGGATGTCGAAGGTCTTCAGCGCGTCGATGCCGCGCAGCAGGATCGCGACGATCACGGTGGGCATCAGCAACGGCAGGGTGACGTGCCGGAACCGCTGCCAGGTGCTGGCGCCGTCGATGAGGGCGGCCTCCTGCGGCTCGTCGGACAGCGACGTGAGGCCGGCGAGCAGGATCAGCACCACCATCGGGGTCCACTGCCAGATGTCGATGAACATCGTGGTCGGCAGGGCGCTGCTCTGGCCGGACAGCCAGGGCTGCGGGCCGATGCCGACCCAGCTGAGCACCTGGTTGGCCATGCCGATGGTGGGGTCGAAGATCAGCCGCCACATCATGCCGACCGCCACCGGGGTGGCGACCAGCGGCAGCAGGATGGCGACCCGGACCCACCGCTCGCCGCGGAACGGCCGCCACAGCAGCAGGGCGATCGCCATGCCGAGCGCGACCTCGACGGCGAGCACGACGCCGGTGAACAGGACGGTGCGCCACACCGCCGGCCAGAACCGGTCGGTGTCGGCGAGCACGTCGAGGTAGTTCTGGAACCCGATGAACTCGCTCTCGGCGCGGACCGAACCCTCGGCGTCGGTGAGGCTGAGGTATCCGGTCCACGCCACCGGGAAGATGATCAGCACGGCGACGAACGCCATGGCAGGGGCCGCGAAGAGCCACTTGCGGTGCGCGTTGGCCCAGCGCGACCAGCCCGACTCGGCCGGGCCCGCGCCGGCCTGCGGCGATCTGGTGACGGGTGTGGTGACGGCTGACATGAGGTCTCCGAGTGCTCAGGGCCGGGACCCGGCGCGGGACGGCGGAGCCGGTCAGGCCCCGCCGTCCCGCGTCCGGGTTACTTCGCCTCGTCGTCGAGGAACTTCTGGAACGCCTCGTTCGCCGCGTCCGCCGAGGCGGCCGGGTCCTTGCCGGTGATCGCGTCGACGATCGGCTGGCCGACGATCTCACGCGCCTGGGCGACCTTCACGACCAGCGGACGGTCGTGGCCGATGCCGTTGGCGGTGCTGGCCGTGGTGGCCTCGGCGAGGTCCTTCGGGTAGGTCGCGATGGCCTGCGGGTTGGCCCAGACCGAGGCACGGGCGCCGGGGACGCCGGCCTCCTGCTGCGCCAGCGACTGCTCCTTGCCGGCTGCCCACTGGATGAACTTCCAGGCGTTGTCCTTGTTCTTCGACTGGTCGTTGATGCCGAGCGCCCAGGACGGGACGTTGTAGGGCTTCGAGCCGGCCGGGCCGGCCGGGAAGGCCGCGAAGCCGACGGTGTCGGAGATCTTCGACTTGGCCGGGTCGGTGGCGTTCTTGTAGAGCGAGTTGGCCTCGGTGTAGAAGGCCGCCTTGCCCTGGGTGAAGATGGCCATCGCCTCGGACCAGCTCATGTCGGTGCTGATGTTCTCCGGGCCGTGCTCGCGCAGCAGACCGCCGTAGTAGGCGTACGCCTGCTTGGCCTGCTCGGTGTTGACCGAGGCCTTGCCGTTGGCGTCGACGAAGTCACCGCCGAAGCTGTACAGGAAGCTGGAGAACTGGGTGACGGCGGCCGACTTGCCGGTGCGGGCCACGAAGCCGGCGACCCCCGGGTTGTCCGCCTCGACCTTGGCCGCCTGCGCCTTGAGCTCGTCCAGGCTCTTCGGCGGCGCGTCGAAGCCGGACTTCTTCAGCAGGTCCTTGCGGTAGTACAGCACCTCGGACTCGGTGATGATCGGCACGCCGACCACCTTGTCCTCGTACGTGGTGGCCTGCACCGGCCCGGCCTGGAAGTCGCTGAACTCGAAGGCACTGTCCGACTTGGACCGCTCGGTCAGGTCGGCCAGGTACTTGTTCTTGCCGAACTGCTTACCCTCCTGCAGCGGCCGGTACATCATCACGTCGAGGTCGCTGGACCCCGCGTTGAGCTTGACGTTGTACTGGTCGGAGAGCTGGTCCTCACCGAGCTGGGTGACCTCGACCTTGAGGCCGGTCTGCTTCTCGAACTCCGGCAGGGCCTTCTTGATGTTCTCGGTCCAGACGTGGTTCACCAGCGTCACGCGCAGGGTCTTCGAACCGCCGCTGTCCTCTCCGCCGCCGCAGGCGGCCAGGCCCATGGCGACCACCACGGCCAGAGACGTACCGATTATCGATCGACGTCGCACGTCATCTCTCCATTTCTCGTGGTCGCCGCCCCGGGGGAAGAGCGCCACAACGCTGTAACGTCCGCTTAAGCAGGGGATGCTAGGCCGAAAAAGCTGATTTATTCAAGGGGTTGACCCAACTGATACGATCCTTGGCGTGGAACCGTACTCCTCCGGGGTCGTCGGCACCCAGCCCGCTCCGGCCGAGGTCGGGCTGCACGCACGCGTCCTTGAACACCTCGGCACCGCCATCTGCGGCGGCGAGTTCGCCCCCGGGGCGGTCCTCAACATCGACGACCTGGTCGACCGGTACGAGGTCTCCCGCTCGGTGGTCCGGGAGGTGCTGCGTGTCCTGGCCTCGATCGGGTTCATCGAGACCCGCCGACGGGTCGGGGTGACGATCCGGCCCGCGCACGACTGGAACGTCTTCGACCCACAGGTGATCCGGTGGCGGCTGGCCTCGGCGAGCCGCCTCGCCCAGCTGCGGTCCATCACCGAGCTGCGCACCGCCATCGAGCCGCACGCCGCCCTGCTGGCCGCCAGCCGGGCCGGTCACGACGAGGCCAGCGACCTCGTCGGGCTGGCGGCGAAGATGTGGGCCGCCGGCAAGGCCGGCGACGAGGAGCGCTTCCTGCGGCTGGACATCGAATTCCACCGGCGGGTGCTGCTCGCCTCCGGCAACGAGATGTTCGTCCGCCTGCAGGACCTGGTCGCCGAGGTACTCACCGGCCGGCACAAGCACCACCTCATGCCGCACCACCCGCACGAGCAGGCGCTGCACCTGCACGCCGAGGTGGCCCAGGCCATCCAGCGGCACGACGGCGAACGCGCCCGGCGGGCCATGGTGGAACTCATGGAGCAGGCGTTCGAGGAGATGCGGTCGCTCTGGGAGCAGACGGCCGAGCCCGACCCGGTGCGCTGACCCGCCCCGGCGGGCTCCAGCGCCGCGCCGGACCGCCGGCCAGCAGTGGACCGGCCGCGCCGGTGGCGAGGCCGGTCGGGCCGGTCAGGCGGCGCCGCGCGGCGGCGGGCCGGTCAGGGCTCGCGGGGCACCGGCTGGGCCAGCGCGCCGATCTCGCGCGGCAGCTGCGCCAGCGCGCCCTCGAACTTCCGGTGCCCGACCACGCGGTGCAGGGTCTGCAGCACCGCCCGTACGCCCCGCTCGGCCGCCTCCGGCGGCTGCCCGGCGCGCTCGGCCACCCGCCGCAGGAACTCCTCGGGCCCGAACGCCTCGGGCTCCTCGGAGCGGGCCCGGGACAGCAGCGGGCGCAGCTCGTGCGCCACATGGTCGGCCAGGTCGGCCGCCTGGCCGCCGCTGATCCGCTCGCCGAGCGTACGCAGCGTGGCCTCGGTCAGCGAGCGCGCGGTGTCCGCCGGCACGCCCGCGCGGGCGGCCACCTTCTCGAAGAACTCCAACTCCGCCATGTCCGTCCCTTCCCGTCCGGGAGGCAGCGTGGCTACCCGCCCGGGCCGGCCGCAAACGGTCGGGTCACGCCCGGGCGCGCTCAGCCGACGACCGGGACGACCGCGACGCGCGCGGCGTGCACGGTCGGGTGGACCACCTCGGCGGCGACCGCGCGGGCGTACCGGGCGTGCGTGAGCCGGGCCGTCGCCTGCTCGCGGGTGAGGGGTTCGGGAACCAGCCGGTAGCCCGGCCCGGCCGCCGGCTCGGGCACGGTGCCGGAGCCGGCCGGTTCGGTTGCGGCGCCGGACCCGGCCGGCTCCGCCGCGGCGCCGAAGCCCGCCGGTGGCGCCAGGATCGCCCAGTCCAGCGTCGTGCCGGCGAGCGCGGGCAACTGCCGGGCGTGCGCCTCGGCGAACGGCGTGAGCCCCGGCGGGAACAGGGTCGGGTCGGCCATCACCGGCTGACCGGAGTCGAGCCGCAACGTGGCCGTCAGACCGACCGCGACGAGACGCCGGCGGGGGCGCTGCCAGACCGCGTCGACGCCACGGACGATGCCGGCGTAGTAGTCCAGGTCGAAGCCGTCGAACGAGGACGGCGGCGCGGTGAACGGCGTGACGGCCAGCACGACCGCGTCGGTGCCGCGCAGGCTCTCGGCCATCTCGTCGGGCCGCTGGGCGTCGCCCCGCAGCACGCGCAGCCGCGCATGGGTGGGCAGGTCGTGCCGGCTCGGCTCGCGGAGCACGGCGTCGACGTGCAGGCCCTGCTCGAGCAGGGCGGCGGTGATCGCGCGGCCGGCGCGGCCGGCGGCGCCGAAGACGGCGACCCGTCCCGGGAGTGACTCGGATGCGGTGGACATGCGCCGCACGGTAGCCGCCGCCCGGGTGGTCACCGCAACGTAACCAGTACGCTGGCTGCGTGAGCGGGACCGGTCCTCCCCTGCCGTCCTTCGATCCGGCCTGCCCGATGAGCGCGTTCCCGATCCAGATCGGCGGCAAGTGGACGGCCATGGTGGTGCTGTGCCTGGAGGGCGGCCCGCGACGGTTCGGCGTGCTGCGCCGCCACCTGCGGCCGATCAGCGCGAAGGTGCTCGGCGAGACGTTGACCGCCATGGGGCGGGACGGTCTGGTGCGGCGCCATCCGACCGACGGCGACGACGGCGGCGTGGCGTACGAGTTGACGCCGCTGGGCCGCACCCTGCTGGACGTGATCGAGCACGCGCGCGGCTGGGCCCGGCGCCACCACGGCGACCTGGCCCGGGCCCGGGACGCGTTCGACCGGGCCGACCCAACGCCGCCGACGGCGCCCATGACCGGCGGCGCGGCGCTGCCCGGTCCCTACCGGCGCTGAGCCGGCCCGCGTCGGTCCAGGCGGTCTGCTGGAGGCCGGCCGGCTGCGCGCGCCGCGGGCCGGGGTCGGGGCGGCGGCGCCGGCGGCTCAGGCCAGGGCGCGCGCCGCGCCGACGATCGCGGTCACCCCGATGCCGGCCCGGTCCATCTGCTGGGTCGGCGTCCCCGAGCCGGGCAGCCCGCGTACCGCCAGGTGGGCGACGCGGACCGGCTCGGCGAGGTCGGCCAGCGATTCGAGCACCGCCGAGCCGAGGCCGCCCTCCGGATAGTGGTCCTCGACCACCACGAGCCGGCCGCCGGTGGCGTGCACGGCGTCCAGCAGCCGCTGCCGGTCCACCGGTTTGATCGAGTACAGGTCGACGACCCGGGCGTCGATGCCTTCCCGGGCCAGCTCGTCGGCGGCGGCGAGGCAGGTGTGCACGGTCACCCCGGCGCCGACGAGCGCCACGTCGCCGCCCTCGCGGAGCAGTTTGCTGCCGCCGATCGGGAAGTCCTCGCCGTTGTCGTACAGCACCGGGTACGCGCCGCGGGTGGTGCGCAGGTAGCTGATCCCCTCCCGGTCGAGCAGCTGGGCGACCAGCGCGACGCAGGAGACCGCGTCGCTGGGGCAGAGCACCGTCGAGCCGGGCACGGCGCGCAGCGCGGCGAGGTCCTCCAGCCCCATCTGCGACGGGCCGTCCGGGCCGATCTCGACCCCGGCGTGCGAGCCGGCCAGCACGATGTCGGCCTGCGAGATCGCGGCCATCCGGATGAAGTCGTAGGCGCGGGAGAGGAACGCGGCGAAGGTCGCCGCGAACGGACGGTAGCCGCGCACCTGGAGGCCGACCGCGGCGGCGACCATCTGCTGCTCGGCGATGAACATCTCGAAGAACCGGTCCGGGTACGCCTCGCCGAACTTGTCGGCGCGGGTGGAGTCGCTGACCTCGCCGTCGAGGACGACCACGTCCGGCCGGCCGCCGAGGGCGCGCAGCGCGTCGCCGTACGCGTTGCGGACGGCGACCTTGTCCCCCTTGGCGTACGTCGGCAGGGTCGGTGCCGGGGCCGTGGGGGCGCCGGTGGGCGGGGCGGGCTCGGGTCGCGGCGCGCGGACCCGGATCCGGCGGTCCCCGCCCAGCGCGGTCACGGCCCGCTCGGCCAGGTCCGCCGGCAACGCCTTGCCGTGCCAGTCCGGACTGTCCTCGATCTCGGGCACCCCCTTGCCCTTGACGGTCCGGGCGAGCACCACGGTCGGCCCGGTCGCCGCCCGGGCCTGCCCCAGGGCCTCGTCGATGGCGCCCAGGTCATGGCCGTCGACCACGATGCCCCGGCAGCCGAACGCCTCGACCCGCCGCCGGTAGGTGTCCAGGTCCCACTCCAGCTCGGTCGCGCCGCGCTGGCCGAGCCGGTTGACGTCGACGATCGCCGTGAGGTTGCGCAGCCCGTAGTGGCCGGCCTTGTCCAGCGCCTCCCAGATGGAGCCCTCGGCCATCTCGCTGTCGCCGCAGAGCACCCAGACGTGGAACGGCAGCCGGTCCAGGTACCGCCCGGCCAGCGCGATGCCCACACCGGCCGGCAGCCCCTGGCCGAGCGAACCGGTGGCCACGTCCACCCAGGGCAGGACCGGGGTGGGGTGGCCCTGCAGGCGGGAGCCGGCCTGGCGGTAGGTGTCCAGCAGCTCCTGCTCGCTGATCGCGCCGACCGCCCGGAAGACCGCGTACAGCAGCGGCGACGCGTGGCCCTTGGAGAAGATCAGGTGGTCGTTGGCGCGGTTGCCCGGGAACGACCAGTCGTAGCGGAGGTGGCGGGAGATCAGCACCGCGAGCAGGTCGGCCGCGGAGAGGCTGGAGGTCGGGTGGCCGGACCCGGCCCGGGTGCTGCACCGGATCGCGTCCACCCGCAGCTGGGCGGCGAGCTCGGCCAGCCCGGCGAGTTCCTCGTCGCGCAGGGTGCGCTCCGCTTCCATGGTCACCGGGATCGCCTCCGTCCTCGCCCGGCCGGGGCCAGGTCGCCGCCGGTGGACCGGGCGGACCACCCGGAGCGGCGGCGGCGCTGGCCGCCTTGCGCACCTACCGTAGTCAGGGAGAGGAAGTTTTCTCCGGTAACTGGCTATTTGTCCACTCGGACGGACCGGCACCCGACCCCGGCGCCCGGCCGCCGGCCGCCCGCGACCGGGCCAGCAGGCACACCGCCACCGCCAGGTAGGGCAGCGCCGCCAGCGCGAAGGCGACCGCGTTGCCGGTGGCCCCGGCGACCAGGCCGTAACCGCCGTAGCAGGCGATCACGGTCAGGTCGGTGGCCATCCCGGCCACCGAGGTCACGGTCGCCCGCGCGGTGCCGGTGATCCGGGCCTGCAACCGCACGTCGGCCAGCACCGTGGCGAGCTGGAACGCGGCGAACGCCACCGCGAGCGGCAGGAAGCCCGCCGGATGCCCGACCAGGGCACCGGCCGCCAGCGCCACCGCGGCGAACACCAGCAGGCCGGCGTACCCGCCGGTGCGCAGCCGCTCCCCCGCCGGCGCGAGCAGCCCGCCCACGGTCATCCCGGCCCACAGCAGCAGGAGCAGCAGCGGCACGCTGGCCTCGCCCACGCCGGTGTCCCGGGCCAGCAGCCCGGTGTACTCGTCGAGGCCGCCCCAGACGGCGCTCACCGCCGGGACGAGCAGCAGCGCCCCGCGTACCCTCCGGTCGGCCCGGGCCTCGGCCACGCCGGCCCGCAGGCTGCCCAGCCAGCCGGGACCACCGTCCCCGGCCGCCGCCCCGGTCCCGCCGGCGCGGGCGGCCTGGGCGGTGGCGTCGGCGGCGGAATCGGCTCGGCCGGTGGGATCGGCGGCGGCGTCGGCGGACGCCGGGCGGTGTTCCGGGAACCGGGTCGCCACGGCGGCGGCGAGCAGGCACGCGCCGACGCTGGCCAGCGCGACCGCCCGGTACCCGCCGGCGGCGAAGACCGGACCGGCGAGGGCGCCCGCGCCCGCCGCGGCGGCCACCCCGGCGGTACGGGCCCGGCCGATCAGGCGGGCGTACCGGTCGGTGGCGCCGACCCGGTCGAGTTCGGTGAAGACCAGCGCCTCCAGGGCGCCGGAGCGCAGCGCCCCGCCCGCGCCCCAGAGCACGAAGCCGACGGCGAAGACCGGGTACGAGGGGACCAGCACCCAGAGCGCGAACGCGACGGCCGGCAGCAGCGGGGCCAGCCCGAGCAGCAGCCGCCGGGACACCGCGTCGGCCCAGGCGCCGGAGGGCACCTCGAGCGCCAGGCCGGTGGCCGACCAGAGCACGAAGAGCGTGGAGATCTGCCCGACCGACAGCCCGGCGTCGGCGAACAGCAGCGCGTACAGCGGATAGAGCAGGACGAAGTCGGTGAGGAACGCGTAGCCGTAGAGCGCGGCCGCCAGCGGCCGGGTCCCGGGCGCGCGCGCCGGAATAATGATCATGAGGCCTTCCCACGAGGACGCGACGGACACCGGAGGTGCGGTGTCCGTGGCGGCCCGCGGCCACGGCCGTCAGGGCAGGATCAACATCGCCAGGTCATGCGCCGATGCTATCCGGCACGCGGCCGGTCCGGGTGCCCCGGCGGCGGGCATCGGCCGGCGAGGTGCACCGGCGACGGCATCGCCCGGCGCGGTGTACCGGCAGCGGGCATCGGCCGGCGCGGGTGGGCGGCGCCGGAACGCGCAGCGGGGTGGGACCCGGTGTCGGTTCCCACCCCGCTGCGTCGATCCGGTGGCTCAGCGGCGGAACTTCTCCACGTCCGCCGCCGGGATGACCATGGTGGCCTCGCTGTCCGCCGCCTGCTCGGCGGTGGGCTGGCGCGGCGCGGTCGTGGGCTGGGTGCGCTCCGCCTCGGCGTACGGGGCGACCGGCTGGGTGGCCTCCGCCGGCCCGTACGCCGGGACCGGCTGGGTGCGGTCGGCCTCGGCGTCCCGCGCCACCGGCTGGGTGCGGTCGGCCTCGGCGTCCCGCGCCACCGGCTGGGTCAGGTCCGACCCGGCGTACGGGTCGGGCCGGCTCAGCCGCGCCTCGACGTCGCGCCGACCGGCCTGGTAGGCGCGGGCGTGGGTGGCGATGGTGCGGGACTCCTCCTCGGCGCGGGTCAGCCAGTTCTCCCAGCGGCTCTGCATCGGACGGACCAACCCACCGCCGACGCCGACGACCAGGATGCCGCCCACGGTGGCCAGGACGGCGATCAGCACCGGGGTGGTGACCGCGGTGGCGACGCCGATCTGGTTGAGCGCGGCGATGATGCCCAGACCGAGGATGAAGACGGAGGCGATGTTGGCCAGGATCCGGCCGTAGGAGAGGCCACCGAGCGCGCTGGAGATGATGTCCTTGACGGCCTTGGCGATGGCCGCGGCCACCACCACGATGACGATGGCCACGAACGCCCGGGGCAGCCAGGCGATGACCCCGGCGATCAGGTCCGAGATCGGGTTCGGACCCCAGATGCCGAAGGCGAGCTGGAGGGTGACCAGCAGCACGGCGTAGTACGCCAGCTTCGCGACGATGTCGCTGGCGTCGTAGCGGGAGCGGGCCAGGGCGGTCTTGATGCCGCCGCGCTCCACGGCGCGGTCGAAGTGCACCCGCTCCAGGACCGCGTCGACCAGCTTCCGGACGGCCTTGGCGATCAGCCAGCCGACCACCAGGATCGCGATGAAGGCGACGGCCTTGGGCAGGAACAGCATCACCGAGCGGAACGCGTCGCCCACCGCGTCGCCGAAGTTGTCTTTCATCGAAGGGCCTCCACGCAGAGGTTCAGGTCGGTCCGCCTGGACCTACCCGGACCGCCCGTCCGGAAAACCCCGGTCAGCCCCCGGCGCAGCGGTACGCCACCTGCGTGCCGGCCTGCAGCGGGGACGGCTCGATGAGGTTGACGGTGGCGGTCTCGGTGGTGGCACCCACCCCGCTGAACGTCCACTTGAGCGTCAACGTCACCGTCCGCTCGCCCCGGCCGACCCGCTCGCTGAGCAGCGCGCCCGGTGGCGCGTCCGAACGGAACCACTGGTAGCGGATGACCCCGCCCCGGCCGTTCGTGTGCACCGTGGCCACCACGTCGACGGTGACGTCGCAGCGCTCGCCGGCCGGCCGCGGCACCGCCACCGTGACGCCCTCGACCTCCAGCGGGCTGAGCCGCTGCCACAGGTAGAGCGCGACCACCAGCAGCAGCGCGGCGGTGAGCAGGCTGGACAGCACCGAGACCAGCCGGCGCCACCGCGGCCGGGGGCGGCGCGCCGGGATCTCGGCCGGCCAGGGCGGGGCGGGCGGCGGCGTGGCCGGTACCCCGGGTCCGAAGCGCAGCTCGCCGGACGCCGGCCGGGCCGGGTCACCCGCCGTCCGGGCCGCGGCCGCTCCCCCGTGGTACGCGCCCGTCGTCCCGCCGTAACCGGTGGCCGGCCCGGTGCCCTGGGTCGGCACGCCCGCGCCGGTGACCGGGCCGGCGGGCCAGGTGCCGCCCGGCACCCCGCCGACCTGGGTGGGGTTGCCCGCGCCGGTGACCGGGCCGGCGGGCAGGGTCATCCCCGACGCTCCGCCGATGCTGCCGGAGCCGGCCCCGAACTGTCCGAACGGCACCGTCCGGTCCGGCGCGGCGAGGGACCGGTTCGCATCCGACCCGGCGAGGTGCACCGTCGCGTCCGACGCCGCGAGATGCGCGGTCGTATCCGACCCGGCGAGGTGCACGGTCGCATCCGACGCCGCGAGATGCGCGGTCGTATCCGACCCGGCGAGGTGCACCGTCGCCTCCGACGCCGCGAGATGCACCGTCGCATCCGACGCGGCGAGGCGCACGGTCGCGTCGGTGGCGGGCCGGGGCACGGCGGGTTCGACACCGCCGGCCGGCAGGGTGCGGTCGAGGTCGACGGTCGCCGACGGGTCGACCGGCAGCGCGCGGGTGGGCAGCGCCTCGGTGGGGTCGTCCGGCCGGGTCACCCGAGCCGTCCCCGGGCGGTGGTGACGGTGTGGACATCGGTCACGTCGTGACTCCTAACCGATGGGGCAGTCTGCGTAGAGCGTCACGTAGGCCGGGCTGGCCGAGGTGGCGGTGTTGCCGGCGGCGTCGACGGCGGTGACCTGGATCAGGAGGCGGCTGCTCTTCGCGGGTTTCGGCAGCGGCCCGAGCGTGCCCTGGAACCCTCCCCGCCCGACCGGACTCATCGCGACGGTCGAGCTGCTGCCCGCCAGGGCATAGCGGAAGGTCACCTTCAGCGCGGCCGGGCCGGTGCGGTCGTCGGTGGCCGTCACGCTGATCGTGCTGGTCCGGTAGCCGTAGGGGCAGCCGTCCGGGACCAGCTCGCCGGGGTCGCCGCCGACGGCGCCGACGACCGGTGCGGTGACGTCCGGCGGGGGCGGCGGCGAGGTGCTGGTCGTCGGGGTCGGCGCGGGGGCGCTGGTGCGGACCGTCGACGCGGTGGGCGCGGCGGAACCGGTGCGGGTGGGGGTGCCGCCCGGGGTGGCCGGCGGGGTGCCGGTCGCCGACAGGCTGGGGGCCGGGGTCGACGCCGGGACGGCCGTCGGGCCGGTGGCCGGTGGGCCGCTCGGGGCCGGACCGGCCGATCCGGGTGGTCCGGCCGCGCCGGCCGCGCCGGCGGGATCGTCGTGCGCGGCGTAGCGGTAGCCGGCGCCGCCGACCAGCAGGGCCGCGACGAGCGCGCCGCCGACCAGCGCCGTCCGCTTTCGGCCACGGTGGACCAGGCCCCGGCGCGGCGGGGCACCACCCGGGTCCGCGCCGAGCACACTGCTGGCCAGGCTGGTGGCGCCGGAGCTGCCGTCCGGGAACGGCCACAGCGCGGCGAGCAGGGCGGCCCGGCGGGCCAGCTCGCGCAGGCCGCGTTCCTCCCACTCCGGCCCGTACGCCTCGCCGGCCGTCTGGTCGAGGACGGCCAGGAACACCTGGGCGGGCTGCGGGCGGTCGCCGGGCTGCTTGGCCATGCCGTGCCGGAGCAGGTCGTGCACCGGCACCGGGGCCGGATCGGTCGGGATCGGCGCGGACGCGTGCTGCTCGCGCAGGGTGAGCAGGTCCCGTCCCTGGTACGGCGGCCGGCCGGTGAGGCACTCGAAGAAGGTGGCGGTCGCGGCGTAGATGTCGCAGGCCGGGCTGGCCGGGGCGCCGGTCCACTGCTCGGGGGCCATGTAACGGGGGGTGCCGGAGACCGTCGTGCCGGTGCCCTGCCCGATCGGCACGGCGATGCCGAAGTCGGCGAGCTTGCTCAGCCCGTCGCCGGTGACCAGCACGTTCTCCGGCTTGTAGTCGCGGTGCACGACGCCGTGGGCGTGCGCGGCGGCGAGGCCGGCGAGGGAGCCCTTGAGTACGCAGAGCGCCGATTCCGGCGTGGTCGGGCCGTGTGCCCGCAGCATCTGCCGCAGCGACACCCCGTTGACCAGTTCCATCACGATGGCCGCGCCGTCGGCGGACTCGACGTACTCGTAGAGCCGGGAGACGTGCGGGTCGTCGATGGCGCCGAGGAGCCGGGCCTCCTCCCGGAAGGCGGTCCGGAACGACGGGTCGTCGCCGATGTCGCGCACCAGGTACTTGATGGCGACGGGGGTGCCGGTCGGGTCGTGGGTGGCGAGCACGACGCTGCCCGACGCGCCGGCGCCGAGCTGACGCACCGGTGTGTAACCGGACAGCTGCCACCCGCTCATGCGAGGAACTCCACGGCGATCCAGGGGCGGGTGTCGGCGTCCGCCTCGCCGATCATTCTGGCCGCCGGCGAGGCGCCGGCCATCGGCGCATCGGGTGTTTCCGGCGGCCGGACGTCGACGCTCGCGCGAGGACGCCGGCCCGGTCCGGGATCGGTCGCGCACGGGCCCGGCGGCGGGCCCGGGGCATGGTCGGTAACGGACACTCCGCCACTGGTAGCAGACGCCGGCAACCCCGCGGTCGGCTGACCGCGACCGGGCCACCCGCCCGGCCGGGCGACGCTCGCCGCGACCGGCCGGGCGCTCGGCTACTGTGCTGCGGTGAGCAGCGCAGCGACGGCGGCCGGAGCCGCCCCCGAGCGTCGACGGTCGCCGATGACGACCAGCCGGCGGCTGAGCGTGATGATGCTTGCCATGACCGTCCTGGTGCTCGCCGGCGGCGGGGTGGGTGCGGCGGCGCTCGCGCACACGGCCGCGGTCTCCAACCGGTTGGCCGACCGGATCGCGCCGGCACGCACCGCGGTGAGCCGGCTGGAGAGCGGCCTGCTGGAGCAGGTGGCGGCCGTGCGCGGGTACGTCATCACCGGCAACCCGGCGCTGCTCGGCCCGTACGAGCAGGGGGTGGTCGAGGAGCGGGCCACCGCGCAGCGGGTCCGCGCGCTGCTCGCGGACGAGCCGGCGGCGCGCCGGGACCTGGACGCGGCGCTCGCGCTGGCCGACCGCTGGCGGGCCGACTTCCCCGCCCGGCTGATCGCCGCCCGGCAGGGCGGCGCGACGGCGGCGGAGCTGGCCCCGGTGGTGGAGCGCGGCGGGCTCGCCTTCGAGGTGGCCCGCCGGGCGTTGACCGCGCTGGAGGCCCGGTTGGACCGGGTGCAGGCGGCCGGCCGGGCCGACCTGGACGACGCCCGGGCCCTGCGCGACCTGCTCTTCGTATCGATCCTGGCGGCGCTGCTGCTGTCCAGCGTGGTCATCGCGGCGCTGGTCCGGGTGACCGTGCTGCGCCCACTGAGCGGGCTCGGCGCCTCGGTGCGGCGGGTCGCCGGGGGTGACTTCGACCACCGGCTCACCGCCGAGGGGCCGGCCGACATCGCCCGGCTGACCGCCGACGTGGAGACCATGCGGCAGCGCGTGGTCGACGCGTTGAAGACCAGCCGGCGGCACCGGGACGCGCTGGAGGAGCAGGCCGCGGAGCTGCGCCGGTCCAACGAGGACCTGGAGCAGTTCGCCTACGTGGCCTCGCACGACCTGCAGGAGCCGCTGCGCAAGGTGGCGTCGTTCTGCCAGATGCTCCAGCGCCGCTACGGCGAACAGCTCGACGACCGGGCCCGCCAGTACATCGGCTACGCGGTGGACGGGGCGACCCGGATGCAGAACCTGATCAACGACCTGCTGGCGTTCTCCCGGATCGGCCGGGTGTACAGCGACGACCGCGAGGTGAACCTGGCCGAGGTGCTGGCCCAGGCCGAGTCGAACCTGTCCGGGCCGATCGCCGAGGCGGGCGCCGAGGTCGTCGCGGATCCGCTGCCGGTGGTGCACGGCGATCCGACCCTGCTGACCATGCTGTGGCAGAACCTGCTCGGCAACGCGGTGAAGTTCCGCCGCCCCGGCCGGGTGCCCCGGATCCGGGTGGAGGCGGTCGAGGAGGAGGCCGGCTGGACGTTCGCGGTGGCCGACAACGGCATCGGCATCGAGCCGCGGTACGCCGACAAGATCTTCCTGATCTTCCAGCGGCTGCACCCCCGAGGCACGTACGACGGCACCGGGATCGGGCTGGCGATCTGCAAGAAGATCGTCGAGTACCACGGCGGCACGCTGCGCCTGGACGACGGGTACGCCGAGGGGGCCCGGTTCGTCTTCACGCTGCCGAAGCCGGCGGCGCCGGTGAGCGTGCCGGCGCAGGCGGGCGTGCCGGCGCAGGCGGGCGAGCCGGCGCCGGTGGCCCCGGTCTGAGCGGTGGGGCCACCGGTGCCGCCCGCTCAGCCGGCCGGCCGCTCCCGGTCGGCGGCCCGCCCGAGGGCGACCATCCGCAGCGTCTCCTCGCGGCGGCGGACCAGCAGCACCCCGGCCAGGAAGGTCACCAGGGGCGCCAGCACCAACACCGCCCACTGCGCCGGCACCAGCGGGATCGGGTGTCCCATGTGCACCGTGGAGGTCGCCCACCCGGCCAGCGTGCCCTGGATGACCAGGGCCAGCGCGGCGACCGGGGCGAGCAGGACGGCGACCCGGCGGCGGACCGGCGCGGCGAGGGTGGCCAGGGCCGCCAGCGCGGCCAGTCCGGCGGCGGCGAACCCGGCGACGTAGAGCCACAGCGCCAGCGAGGTGCCGGCCTCCAGGTCGATGTCCGCCGACAGCCGCACGAACGAGACGGTCCCGGTGGTCTCGGTGAAGCCCGGCCGGTTGACCCGGTTAAGTTCGAGCAGGGCCACCGTCGACAGGGCGGCGAGCACCAGCGCCACCAGGCGGCCCGGACCGAGCACCGCCACCGCCCGCCGGGCTGGCGCGGGGACGGTGAGCGCGGCGGCCGCCACGAGGGCGAGCGCGAACTGGGGCAGGGTGTCCACCACGTAGCTCGGCTGGTCCACGACGCCCGGCCCGACCAGTATCAGCCAGGCGGCCACCCCGGCCCAGGCCAGCCCGGCCGCGACGCGGCGCAGCCCGGCCAGCGCGGCGAGCGCGACGGCCGCCCAGCCGGCGACCCGCAGCCAGTCCACCGCGTCCGGGCCGCCCGGCCGGTACGGCGGCGGCAGCGACGGGGCCGGCAGTGCCTGGTCGAGCAGGCCCTTGGTG
>NZ_KQ058740.1 GCF_000982955.1 Micromonospora sp. HK10
TCGTTTTTCGGGGGGGGGGGGGGGCGGGGGGGGGCGTGCCGCCGGTCGGCGGCGTGCCGGTCGCCGTCCCGGCCGGTCGGGTCGGCGCCGGCGCGGCCGGGGTGACGGCCGGGCGGGGCCGGCCGCGGAAGACCAGCGCGTCGGCGACGGCGGTGGCGGCCTTGACGGTACGCGGCTCGTCCGGCACCACCAGGGAGGCCAGCGGCGGCACCGGCGCGGGCGCCCGCCGCGGCGCGGCGGCGAGGTCCTCGCGCGGCACGGCGGCGGGGGCGTGGCTCAGCCCGAGCGCGTCGCCGACGCCCCACGCCACGCCCGCGCCGAGCAGCAGCAGGACGAGCGCGGCGGCGAGCAGCGGGTACGGCTTCCGGCCCCGAGGAACGCGAGTCACGCTCGGAGCGTAGGGCCGCGCCGGCCGGTATCCGGATAACGATTCCACCGCGGACCGCCGAAGCCCCGACGAGCGGTCGGCTCGTCGGGGCTTCGCGGCCGGAGGCGGTCAGGCCCGGCGCAGCCGGGACTCGATGGCCTCGATGATGCGCGGCCGCAGTTCCGCGGCGCGGATCACGGCGTCGACCGAGCCGACCTCGACGGCCCGCCGGATGTTGTGCACCCGGTCGAACTCCGTGGCGACCTCGCCGAGCTTCTCCGCGCGCACCGACGAGCGGAGTTCGTCGAGTTCCGCGGTCAGCGCGGCGCGTTCGGTGCCGGCGGCGGCCGCGGCGCGGGCCTCCAGGTCCCGCACCCGGGGGTCGGCGGCGGTACGCGCGTCGACGTCGCCGGAGAACACCACCGCGGCGGCGGGCGCGCCGCCCAGCACCGAGGCGAACGACCCCTCCAGCGCGAGCACGGTCATCTCCGGGTTCAGCGCCTTGGAGAACACCACGAACGCGCCGCCGTGGTACCGCGAGATCACGCAGAACACGATGGGCCCGCGGAAGTTCACGATGGCCCGGCCGATCTCCGCGCCGTACTCCAGTTGCAGCTTGCGCATCGACTCGGGCGAGCCGTCGAAGCCCGACAGGTTCGCCAGCACCACCAGCGGCCGGTTGCCGCTGGCCGCGTTGATCGCCCGCGCGGCCTTCATGGAGGAGCGCGGGAAGAGCGTGCCGGCGGTGTAGGTGTCCGGACCGTCGGTGGGCGGGAAGCCCCGCCGGGGCACCGACCGGGACTCGATGCCGAGCAGGCAGACCGGGATGCCGCCCAGGTGCACGTCCTGCACCACCGCGGTCTCCGCGTCGGCCATGCCCGCCCAGCGCTCCAGCACCGGGTGGTCCTGGTCGGCCAGCGCGCGCATCACGGTCCGGATGTCGAACGGCTTCTTCCGGTCCGGGTTCGCGGTGGCCGAGAAGATCTCGCCGACCGTGGCGAAGTCGCTGCCGGCCACGGCGTGCGGGAAGCCGGAGATGTCCCGGTCGACCGGGTCGGTGGTGCCCGCCCGGCGCGGCGCGTCCTCCCCGGGCGCGACGTACGTGTGCGCGTAGTGCGCCATCAGCACGTCCCGGGCGGCGGGCAGGTCCGGCGCCCAGTACTGGGCCTGGCCGTTCGGGCCCATCACCCGGTCGTAGCCGCCGATGCCGAAGTTGTCCTCGGCGGACACTCCACCGGAGAAGTCGAGCGACTGCTTGCCGGTGAGCACCATCGCCGAGTCCGGCGTCATCACCAGGATGCCCTTGGTGTGCATGAGCATCGTGGCCTCGGCGTTCCAGTACGGCTGGGCGCCGACGTTGATCCCCGCGACCACGATGTTGATCTCACCGCCGGCCTGGGTGAACTCGACGATCCGCTTGAGCGCCGCGGCCACCCAGTCCATGTTCTCGGTGCCCGACGTCATCGAGATCCGGGCGCCGGCGGAGAGGGCGTACCACTCCAGCGGCACCCGCATCCGCTCGGCCAGGTCCAGCGCCGCGATCACCCGACGGCACTCCGGCTCGGAGAGGGCGCCCAGCGACTTCGTGGGGTCACCGAGCAGCACCACCCGGGTGATGCCCTGCGGGTGCCGCGGGGTCGGCGTGGTGACCACGCCGGCCACGATGGCCGCGCTGTTGCGCCCCTTGGGCCGGTCGACCGGCACCAGCGCGTGGTGCTCGTCGAGGTCGTGCTCGACGAAGTCGCCGAGCAGCCCGGTCAGCTCGTAGGGGTAGACGGTGTTGCGGCTGCTCGCCCGGAGCACCTTCAGCCGGTAGTCGTCGAGCGGCTCGACCGGCTCCACCGGCGGCTCCCCGACGGTCAACCGGGCGGCGCCGGTCACGTCGAAGGAGATCCGTACCGCGATCTTGGTCAGCGCGCCGGTCTCCCGGTCGCGCTGCCGGGCGATGAACAGGATCTCCTCCAGCCCGGCCCCGGCGGTCGTCGGGCGTACCCGCCCGGCGATCATCTCCATCTCCTCGCGGGTGAGCTCGCTCGGCGGCCACACGTAGACGACGATCCGGTTGGTGGGGAAGCGCCCCTTCGACGGGCGTTGCGACTGGGCGCGGCGGATCGAGTCCAGGCAGGCGGCGATGGTGTTCTCGGTGGTCGGCAGCGCGACCAACCGGCCGTCCTGATCGCGCAGCCCGGTCAGGTCGCGCACCTGCGCGAACGCGACGAGGCGCTGGTCGGACGGGTTCTCCCGGGCCACGCACTGGAAGAGGTAGACCTCCTCGTCGGCCGACGGCAGCCGGGTCAGGTCGAACTTGTGCAGCCGCTCCAGCTGCATGCGCTCGGCGATGTACGGGTGCAGGCCACGGATCAGCCGCTCCTCGGCCATGCCGGCACCGGCCGGGCGGAAGGTGAAGTGGTGGTGCATGACCGCGCCGGCCCGGCCGGCGACGGTGGTGGTGACCCGGCGCACCTGGGCCGGCAGCGGGTGCGCGTTGAGCACCTCGAGCAGCGCCGCCGCCATCGCGTCGAAGTCCGCCGGCTGATTCTCCCAGGCCAGGTAGATGTCGGCGTCGATGGTGCCGTCGCCGCCGGCCAGCTCGGCGAGCCCGCGCAGCGCGCCGCCCAGCGCGTCGAAGCGCACCGCCGCGGAGACCACGCTGGACCCGGCGCGGCCGGCGACCACGAAGGTGCAGCCGGCGACGTCGTGGGTGCGGACGCTGGTGAGTGCCTTGTTGCCGTAGTAGCGCCGGGTCAGCACCTCGAGCATGACCGCGTTGTCCAGGTGGTCGCGAACGAGTCGCTGGCCGAGCAGCCGGACCAGCGGTTCGGTGCTGCGTACCATCGCGGCCACCCGCTCGGCGCGGTCGGGCGCGTCCGGGTGGGCGTCGAGGTGGCGCAGGTGCCGGCGGACCTCGGCGTAGACCTGGGCGCGGTTGCGGCGCAGCAGCGGCTGGGCGAACCAGGCGAAGACCACGCCCCGGGCCAGGTCGGCGACGACCGGGAAGCGGACCTGCGTGGCGGCCACCAGCCGCTCCAGCGCCAGGCCGGCCGGCTCGCGCAGCGCCTCCTCCGGCGGGGCCTCGCGCAGCCAGGCGCGCAGCAGGGCCACCACGACCGCGGCGTCGGCGGACGCGCGCTGCTGGGCCAGGAAGATCCGGAACACGGCGGCCTCGAGCGCGGGGGAGCGCTCCAGGTCGGTCACCCCGTAGTGCCCGAGCGCCTTGCCCAGCCGGGCCTGGAACGCGGCCGGCAGCCCGGCCCGCTCCACGTCGAGGCTCTGCAGGTAGGTGTGGAAGTACTCGCGCGCGCTGTGCACGTGCGCGTCGCCGCCGCCGTCCTCGCCGGTGGGCCGGTTGCGGCTCAGCTCGGCGAGGTCGGCGAAGACCTCGAACAGGTCGATCTCCTCGGCGAGCGGTCGGTGACCGTCCTCAATGGCGGCCTGCCGGGCCGCCAGGTAGTCGTCGAGCGCCCGGCGGTCGTCGTGCGGGTCGACGTCGAAGCCGAGCAGCAGGCCGCGCAGATCCTCCTGGCCGCGCCGGGTGCGCTCGGCCGCCGGTACGTCGCCGGGCGCGGCGGGCAGGTCCAGCTCGACGGTGGCCGAGGACGGGCCGTCCGCGACCTCCGCACCCTCGTCGGCGACCGGCTCCAGCCGCAGCAGCGCGGCACCGGCCTCCACCTGGCTGCCCACGGAGACGGCGCACTCCTTCAGCCGCGCCTTGAACGGCGCCCGCAGCACCGTCTCCATCTTCATGGCCTCCAGCACCAGCACCGGCGCGCCCGCCTCGACCTCGGCGCCGATCGCCAGCGGGGTGGCGACCACCAGGGCGGGCATGGGAGACCGGAGGACGCCGCCCTCGTCGCGGCTGACCCGGTGCGTCACGCCGTCCACCTCGACCAGGTGGATCGGGCCGTGCGTACCGGTCAGCAGCCGGTGCCGGGAGCCGTTCACGGCGATCTGCCCGGTGTGCCGGTCGAACCGGTCGAGTTCGACGTCGGCGGTGTGCACCGCGCCGCCCGCCTCGATGCCGACCCGGAACCGGTGCGCGCCGATCCGCGCCACCCGCATCCGGTAGGTCACGCCGCGCAGCTTGAGGTCCAGTGGCCGGCCGCTCTTGTGCTGCACCTGGGGCCGGCCGCCGGCCGCCGTCGACAGCAGCCGCTGCCGCTCGGCGCGCTCCTCCTCCTCGTACGCCTCGATGGCCGCGGCGGCCAGCGCGACGGCCGAGTGCCGGTGCGCGACCAGCCTGCCCTGGCCCCGGACCCGGTCGATCCAGCCGGTGTCCGCGCTGGCGTCGATCACCTCGGGCTGGTCGAGCAGGTCGAGCACGAAGCTCTTGTTGGTGGCGCCACCCTCGATGATCACGGTGGTGTTCGCCATCGCCCGGCGTAGCCGGCCCAGCGCCTCGTCCCGGTCGCGCCCGTACGCGATGATCTTGGCGATCATCGAGTCGAAGTCGGCGGGGATGGTGTCGCCCTCGCTGACCCCGGTGTCCACCCGGATGCCCGGCCCGGCGGGCAGGTCCAGCCGGGCGATCCGGCCCGGGGAGGGCGCGAAGTCGCGGTCGGGATCCTCGGCGTTGAGCCGGGCCTCGATGGCGTGGCCGCGCTCCACCGGCGGCACGCCGTCGAGCCGCCCGCCCCCGGCGACGTGCAGCTGCGCCTTGACCAGGTCGAACCCGGTGGTCAGCTCGGTGATCGGGTGCTCGACCTGGAGCCGGGTGTTGACCTCCAGGAACGCGAAGAGCCGGTCGCCGGGGTGGTAGAGGAACTCGACGGTCGCCGCGCCCCGGTAGCCGACCGCGACGGCCAGCCGCTCGGCCGACGCCTTGAGCTCGGCGGCCTGCGCCGGGCTGAGCACCGGCGACGACGACTCCTCGATGACCTTCTGGTTGCGCCGCTGCACCGAGCAGTCCCGTACGCCGAGCGCCCACGCGGTGCCCTGGCCGTCGGCGATCACCTGGACCTCGACGTGCCGGGCACCGGTGACCAGGCGTTCCAGGAACACCACGCCGCTGCCGAAGGCCCGCGCCGCCTCCTGGCTGGTGCGCTCGTACGCGTCGGCCAGGTCGGCGGAGTTGGTGACCACCCGGATGCCGCGCCCGCCGCCGCCCGCGGTCGCCTTCAGCATCAGCGGGTAGCCGATCTCGGTGGCCGCCGCCAGGGCGGCGTCCAGGGTTTCCACCGCGCCGCGGCTCCACGGCGCGACCGGTACGCCGACCTCCTCGGCGATCAGCTTCGCGCCGATCTTGTCGCCGAGCTTGCGCATGGCGTCCGGGCTCGGCCCGACGAAGGTGACCCCGATCTTCTCGCACAGCTCCGCGAACGCCGGATCCTCGGCGACGAAGCCCCAACCCACCCACGCGGCGTCGGCGCCGGTCTCCACCAGGGCGCGTTCCAGCACCGTCAGGTCGAGGTACGGCCGCGCGGACGCCGGACCGAGGTCGTAGGCGATGTCGGCCTCGCGCACGAACGTCGCGGTGCGGTCGACGTCGGTGTAGAGGGCGACCGTCTCGATCCTGGCCCCGGTCTCCGCAGCCAGCTCACGGACCGCGTGGATGAGCCGCATCGCGGCCTCACCCCGGTTGACGATGGCGACACGGCTGAACACCTGACCGACCCCTCCGGTAGAACCATGATGCGACGCGCCGCGGGACCACGGCCCCCGGCAGTGATCCACCCTTCCGCCTGCCGGCGGGCGGCGCCATGTCGTAACCGCCGAAGCCTGTGCGGTGCCAGTTGTAGGAACCGAACAAAACTTTTTGGCTGTCACGGTGGCTGCATGGGGACCGGCGCCCGGTTAGGGCGGAGCCCTGTGCGCCGGCCGGCCGGCGACCTTGAGGCGACGACGCCCGCCGGCGCGGAGGGTGCCGTCAGCGGCTCAGCGCCGGCCCGCCCGGCGGCTCAGCGCACGCCCGCCCGGCGGGGTCTGGGCGGGCCGG
>NZ_KQ058741.1 GCF_000982955.1 Micromonospora sp. HK10
GCGCCGCCGGGCGGGCGCCGGTCCGCCGCCGCGCCGCCGCAGAAGCACCGGCCCGCCGACCTGCCGCCGGTCGAACGCCGGCCCGGGGACACCGGGCGGCCGCTGTCGCTGCCCGCCGGCGCGGTCCTGCGGGTCGGGCCCGCCCGGGCCGGGCTGCGCACCTGGCTGGCCGTCTCGGGCGGGATCGCGGTCGAACCGGTGCTGGGCAGCCGGGCCACCGACACCCTCTCCGGCCTCGGCCCGCCCCCGCTGCGCGACGGCGACCGCCTCCCCCTAGGTCCCGCCGCCGGCCGGCCCGCCCCGGTGGACGCCACGGCCACCCCGCCCGTCCCCGCGCGGCTGCGGCTGGAGCTGCGGCTCGGCCCCCGGCACGACTGGTTCACCCCGGCCGCGCTCGACCTGCTGCTGAACACCCCGTACGCGGTCAGTCCGCTGAGCAACCGGGTCGGCGCGCGACTGGCCGGCGCCGCCCTGCCCCGCGCGGTGGCCGGCGAGCTGCCCAGCGAAGGGCTGGTCCTCGGCGCCGTCCAGGTGCCACCGGACGGCCAACCGCTGATCTTCCTCGCCGACCATCCGACCACCGGCGGATACCCGGTCGTCGGGGTGGTGGCCGACGTGACCCCCCTCGCGCAGGCCCGGCCAGGCACTACGGTGAGGTTCCATGGACCTCAACGCTGACCTCGGCGAGGGATTCGGGATCTGGCGGCTCGGCGACGACGAGGCGCTACTCGACCTCATCACCTCGGCCAACATCGCCTGCGGGTTCCACGGCGGCGACGCGTCCACCATGCACCGGGTCTGCGCCGCGGCCGCCGAGCGCGGGGTCAGCGTCGGCGCCCAGGTCGGCTACCGCGACCTCGCCGGCTTCGGCCGGCGGCACATCGCCTACGGCTTCTCGGAGCTGCGGGACGAAACGATCTACCAGCTCGGGGCGCTCGACGCGTTCTGCCGGCTGTTCCGCACCCGGGTCCGCTACCTCAAGCCGCACGGCGCGCTCTACCACGCGGCGGCCGGCGACGAGGCCCAGGCCGCCGCGCTGGTCGCCGCCGTCAACGGGTACGACCACGAGCTGCCGGTGCTCTGCCCGCCCGGCTCGGTGCTCGCCCAGCTCGCGGCCGGTGCCGGGCTGCGGGTCGTGCCCGAGGGCTTCGCCGACCGCAACTACCTACCCAACGGCCAGTTGGTGCCGCGCGGTGCCCCGGACGCGCTGATCACCGACCCGGACCAGGTGGCCAACCGGGCGGTCCGGATGGCCACCGAGCGCACCGTGGTGGCGGTCGACGGCAGCGTGGTGCCCTGCCAGGTCGAGTCGATCTGCCTGCACGGCGACACCCCCGGCGCGGTGCGCTGCGCCGAGCTGGTCCGGGCCGCCCTCATCGACGCCGGCGTCACGCTCACCCCGTTCGCCTGACCGGCCCGGCTCGACGTTCGCGGTGGAGCCGGGCGCCCGCGGCCGGGCTCAGCCCTCGTCCAGGCCGCGCAGGACGAGCGGCAGCCGGGTCGCGCCGCCGGCCACCACCCGCACCGGTACGCCCCAGTCCTGCCGGGTCAGGTGGCAGGCCGCGTGCTCGACGTCGGCGTCGCAGGTGGCCGCCTGCGCGGTGACCTGGAGCACGCCCTGCGCCACCGACCCGTCCAGCACCAGCCGGCGGGTCAGGTCCGTGGTGGTCCCGGCCCCCTCCACCAGCAGCTCCGGCGGGGAGGCGGAGACCACCAGCCGGGTCGACGGCCCGTACGTCTCGTCCAGCTTCTGCCCCGGCGCGGGCGTGAAGATCACGTCCAGGCTCAGCTCGCCGGCCGCCACGTCCGTGGGCTTGCGTTCCAGCTTGTGCCGCGGCCCGTCCACGGTGTTCGCGCCGGCCGCGCTGAGCGCCCCCGGGGCCAGCGCGGTCAGCCGGTGCGCGGCGGACTCGACCACCAGCACGCCGCCCTCGGCGGTGAGCACCACGTCGCTCGGCTCGGCCAGCCCGTCCGCCACCGTGCCGACCTGGTCGGTCTCCGGGTCGAAGCGGCGCACCGCACCGTTGTACGTGTCGGCGACCAGCACCGAGCCGTCCGGCAACGCGCACACCCCGAGCGGATGCTGCAACAGCGCCCGGTCGGCCGCCCCGTCGACGTGGCCGAAGTCGAACAGCCCCTGGCCGACCGCAGTGTGCATCGCCCCGTCCTCGACGTAGCGCAGGGCACTGGTCTCGCTGTCGGCGATCCAGAGCCGGCGGCCGTCGGCCGAGACCGACAGCCCGGAGGGCTGCGCCATCCAGACGTCCGGCAGCGGCCCGTCCCGCAGCGCCTCGACGGTGGTGCCCGCGTACATGCCGGCGGTCCGCTTCACCGGGTCGAACCACCAGAGCTGGTGGATGCCGGCCATCGCGATGACCACCTTGTCGTCGTACCAGGCGACGTCCCAGGGGGAGGAGAGGTCGACCGCGAGCGCGTCGTGCGCGTGGTCGTCGACCGTCGAGCGCCACTGCCGGCCGGTACCGGCGACCGTGACCACCTCGCCGGTCTCCAGCCGGACACCGCGCAGCAGGTGGTTCACCGTGTCCGCGACGACCACGTCGTACCCGGCCACCTCGGCGGCGTGCGGGGGAAGCAGGCAGAGGCCCTGCGGCTCGGAGAAGCTGGCCGTGTCGGCCGGGCCGTCGGCGTGGCCGCGGCTGCCGGTGCCGATCCGGCGCAGCGGCCGCTCGCCGTCCGGCGCCAGCTCGACCAGGGAGTGCCGGGCCGAGTCGGAGACCAGCAGGTTGCCGCCGTCAAGGACCACGGCCTTGCCGGGGAACCGCAGCGTGGTCTCCGGCTCGGCGGGCGGGACGTACGGGCCCTCGCCCCGGTGCAGGGTGCCCTTGGCCTCGTGGGTGGCGATCAGCTCGTCGATCAGCTTGGCCAGCCCTTCGGAGTGACCCTCGCCGGCCATGGTGGCGACCACGTAGCCCTCGGGGTCGATCACGGAGAGGGTCGGCCAGGCCTTCGCCGCGTACTGCTGCCACATGTCCATCTCGGGGTCGTCGAGCACCGGGTGGTGCACGCCGTACCGTTCGACGGCGGCGGCGAGGGCCGCGGCGTCCTTCTCGTGCTCGAACTTGGGCGAGTGCACGCCGATCACGACCAGCACGTCGCCGTAGCGCTCCTCCAGCGGGCGCAGCTCGTCGAGGACGTGCAGGCAGTTGATGCAGCAGAAGGTCCAAAAGTCGAGCAGGACGATCCTGCCGCGCAGGTCGGCCAGGGTGATCGTCTTCCCGCCGGTGTTCAGCCAGGCCCGGCCCCGCAACTCGGGGGCGCGTACGCGTGCGCTCATGACCCCATCGTGCCGCACCGCCGGCGGCGGGCCGGCCGGAAGGGGGGTGATCGAGGCGCAGCCGACACCACCGGCCCTGCTCGCCGGGCCGGCCGAAAGAAGGCGGCGGACCGGCCGGAAGAAGGCGGTGGCCGTCCGGGAGGCGGCAGTGGCGGCCCGGTCGGAAGAAGCGAGCGGGCGGGGTCACGGTCTGCCGTGGCTCCACCCGCCCGAACGGCTACTTGGCGGCCGGCTTCAGGCAGAGCACCCGGTTCGGCCCGTCGCCGGGGAGCACCACGTGCGGCTGCGCCGGGTCGGCGCACTTCTCCTTGCTGTCCACCTTGGCGACCACCGAAAACGCGCCCGGCTCGGCGCACTGCGCGGCCGTGGCGCCGTTGCCCGACTGCTTGACGCAGGAGCCCACGGCCGGGTCGAACGGGGCCGGCTTGTCGTCCCCGCCGATCTTGCCGAGCAGGGTGAGCAGGCCGAGCGGGATGGCCAGGATGAGCACCGCCGCGATCAGCACGAGGGCGAGCACCCGGCCGTTGCGCACCTTGGGCGCGGGCGCCTCGGTCTTCGGCTCCGCCTCCGGCTTGAACGAGTCGAAGCGGCCCTGCTCGGGGTCGCTGGTCGGGCCCGGCTGCCAGGCTGGCGGGGCCTGCTGGGGCGACGGCGGGAACGTGGGCGGGAAGCCACCCTGGCCCGGCCCACCGGGCCCCTGACCGGGCACGGCCACGGAGGCGCGCCCGCCGGCCGGGCTGCCGTACTGCTCGGGCTGGCCGCCGGGGCCGCCGTACTGGCCCTGGTGGGCGAACGGGTCATGCCCGACGGGGCTGCCGTACGGCTCCCGTTGGCCGCCGGGCCCGCCGAACGGGTCGTTGGCGCGGTCACCCTCCTGCGGGTGCACCCCGTTGACCGGGCGGTTGTTGGCGGCCGGGTCCATGAAGGACGGCACGCCCGGCGGGAACGGCGGCGGGCCGGCGGGCGACGACGGGGCCGGGGCGGCCTCGGCGTAACCGCTCGGCGTCGCCGGGTGTTCCGGCTCCCCGGCGCGTGGCCCCGGCTCGTCGAAGCGGGCGGCCTCGCCCGGGTAGCCAATCGGGGCGTCGTGGCCGGGCGCCTCCTCCGGCTCCGGGGGGACCGGGCGGCCGTAGACCCGGGGCTGCGGGGCCGGCGTGGCGGCCGGGCGCAGGCTCTGGTCGGTGGGGGGCATCACCCGGCTGGCCAGCGGGACCGACGCGCTGGCGGAGACGTGGCCCGGCGTGCCGGACTCCGGGGAGGTGCGCGGCGCGGGCACCACCGGCCCGGCCGGCGACTGCGGCTTCTCGTGGGACGTCTCTCCCCAGTTGCCGGCGCGCTCCGGCTCGTAGCCCTGCGGCTCCCGCTCGGCGGCCTCGGTGGCCGGGGAGTACTGCGCCGGCGGCACGTAGTCGGCGGGCGGGGCGGCGGCCAGGGCGGCGCCCGGCACCCGCTGCTCCTGCGGCGGCAGCGGTACGGCGTTCGCCGGGGAGATGCCGGGGCCCGGGGCGGGCTGGTAGGCGGGCGCCTCCGCGCCCCGGTTGGGCTGCCACTCGTTGGCCGGCGACTCGGCCGGCTCGGCCTCGGCCGCGCGGCCCCACGCCTCGCTGGCCGCCCACGGCTGGGCGGCCGGGATGGCCGGCGGCTGCGGCGGGTTCCACTGTGCCGGCTCGTCCTGGTTGCCGGACCAGGAGGGTGGGGAGTCGGGGGACGGAACCGACGCGCTGGCCCGGGCCGGCGTCTCCGGCGGGCTCCAGGGCGCGGCCTCCGGGCGTTCGGCGGGCGTCCAGCCGGGCTGCGCCGGCGGGTCCTGGTCCCGCTGCTGGGAGACGGCCGCGGCACCGGTCCAGGACGGGCGCTGCTCGTCCGAGGCGTCCCAGCCGGGCTGCGCCGGGTCGGGCTGGCCGGCGGCGCGGCCGGCGGCCCAGCCGCCGGAGCCGTCCGGATCGTCCTGGTGGCCGTCGGACGGGCCGGCCGGCCAGCCGCCGGACTGGCCGGGGTCGGCCGGCGGCGTGGCCCGGGCGTTCTCGGTCGGCGCACCGGGGACGGGCACCTTGGCGGACGCCCGGGCGGGCGGCTCGCTCGGTGCCCACGCGGGCGCGGCCTGGTCCTGCTGTCCCCAGGCGGGCGGTTCGTGCTGCTGCGGGGCGGCGGTCCCCACGGACCAGCCGCCGGAGCGGTCCGGCTGCGGCTCGGACGCCCCCGGCCAACCGCCGGAGCGGGCGGACTCGTCGTCCTGCTGCGGGGCGGGCCAGCCCCCGGAGCGGGACGCGTCGTCCTGCTGCTGGCCGGCGGGGACGTTCCAGCTCTCCTCGGGCGTCGTGGCCGGGGCGGGCACGTGCGCGGCGGCCCGGTTCGGCTCGGCGGACTGCGCCCAGGCCGGCTGCTCACCCTGGCCGGGGGCCGATGCGGCCCCCCAGGCGGGGGCGGCCGGTTCGGCCGGGTTGCCCCAGGCGGGCGGGCCCGGCTCGGCCGGGTTCGACGGTCCGGCCGTCCAGGCCGGCGGGTTCTGCTCGGGCGCGCCCCAGCCCGGCTGCCCGGCTCGGTCCCACCCGCCGGACTCGGCGGGCGGCGGCACCTGGGCGGCCCCACGGTTGGCCGGCGTCCAGCCGTTGGCCGGCTCGTCCTGGGCGGCCCACGCGGGTGCGGACCCGCCGCCGGCCGGCGGGGGCGGGGCCCAGCCGAGGTCGGGAGCGCCGGGGTACCCGTTGTCCTGCTGGGCCGGGCGGTCGCCGTACGGCGCCGGTCCGCCGGCTCCCGGCGACACCTCGCCCGGCTCCTGGCCAGGGCGGTGCGGGGCCTCGGACGTCATGGGTGCGCCTCCTCCGTCACATGTCACCGGCGATGCCGATCGGGACCGTCGGCAGGGTCGCCGGCGTCGCCGGTGGGTACCGGCGGTCGGGCTCCCCGCACCGTATCCGGTGGCCGCCCGGGGGCGTCCGGGGGAGCACCAGCCGTCACTCACCGTGGCCGGACGCTGCCGATCGGTTCTCGGGTGTCGCATGTGGTCCGGTGGTGGGCGGGTGGCGACCGAGCCCCACCGTACCGGGCGGTGCGGCGAGGTGGAATCCCGGTGCCGGTCGGGGGTGGAACGCCGAAGACCCGCCCGGTCGCCCGGGCGGGTCTTCGAACTGGAGGAGGTGAGGAAAGTAGGTGGCGTCAGCTCATGTGACGCTGGGCGATGATGAGAAGCTCCTCGCGGACCGCGGGCGAGTTGGCGGAACGCAGGGCGTGCTCGATGGCACGGGCCCGGCGGTTGGCGTCGCGGCGGGTGCGGATTCGCTCGATCATGCTCATTTTGGGTCTCTCCTCCTGGCTATTCGGTTGTCGGCCCCTTGATGTCTCTATTGAACCGCAAAACGGCGCGGACTTCCATCGATTATTAGGTGAGCTGAGCCACGTGCCTAAGGATCGTAGGTCAGGATGGGCTAAGGGCCGACGTTTCTTCCCCCAACGGCAACGGCCGGTGTGCCGGGCGTTAACCCGTGCACACCGGCCGCGGCCTGGTGCGAAGCGCCGTCAGGTCCAGGCGAGCAGCGCCGCCTCCGGATCGGCCAGGAAGTCCCCGATGTCGCGGAGGAACTTCGAGCCGAGCTCACCGTCGATGATCCGGTGATCGAAGGAGAGGCCCAGCGTGGTGACCAGGCGCGGCTTCACCTTGCCCTTGTGTACCCAGGGCTGCTCCCGCACCGCGCCGAAGGCCAGGATCGCCGACTCGCCCGGCGGCAGGATCGGCGTACCGGTGTCCACCCCGAAGACGCCGACGTTGGTGATGGTCAGCGTGCCGCCCGACATGTCGGCCGGGGAGGTCTTCCCGGACTTCGCGGTCTGCACCAGATCGGTCATCGCGTCCGCCAGCTCGCGCAGCGAGAGCCGGCCGGCGTCCTTGATGTTCGGCACGATCAGGCCGCGCTGGGTGGCCGCCGCGATGCCCAGGTTGACGTACTCCTTGACCACGATCTCGTCGCCGGCCCAGGTCGAGTTGACCATCGGGTGACGCTTCACCGCGAGCAGCACCGCCTTGGCGACCAGCAGCAGCGGCGAGACCCGCACGTCGCGCCAGTCGCGTCGGCCGCGGAGCCGGTCCAGTGCCTTCATGGCCCGGGTCACGTCGACGGTCAGGAACTCCGTGACGTGCGGGGCGGTGAACGCCGAGCGGGCCATGTTCTCCGCGGTGAGCTTGCGTACCCCCTTGACCGGGATGCGCTGCTCGCGGTCCGCGCCGAAGCTCGCGGCCGCCGTCGCCGGGGCGGTGGCGGCCAGCGGCTCGGCCGCCGCCGGGGTCCCGCTCGCCGCCCGCTGTACGTCCTCCCGGGTGATCGACCCGAGCGGACCCGAGCCGGTCAGCGTGGCCAGGTCGATGCCGAGGTCCTTGGCCAGCTTGCGGACCGGCGGCTTGGCCAGCACCGGACCGGCGGCCCGGGCGGTGCCGTTCACGGTCGGCGCGGGAGCCGCCGGAGCGGCCGGCGCCGGTGCGGCCGATGCCGGTGCGGCCGATGCCGGTGCGGCCGATGCCGGTGCGGCCGATGCCGGTGCGGCCGATGCCGGTGCGGCCGGCTGGGCCGGCGCCGCGGGCTGGCTCGGCAGCTCACCCTTGCGGGGCCGGCGCTTGGCCGGCGCGTTGCGCGGGCCGTAGCCGACCAGCACGGCGGTACGCCCGCCCGGCGCCACCCCACCGATCAGGCCCGGCTCGACCATGCCCTCGGCGGGCGCGACCTGGACCGCGGCCAGCGCTGCGGCGGACGGGGTGGGCAGGTCCGACGCCGGGGCGGCGGTGGTCGACTCCTCCACCGGCCCCGCACCCGGGTCGGTGTCGATCGCGATGATCGGTACGCCCACCTCGACGGTGGACCCCTCCGGATGGAAGATCGACTGCACCCGGCCGGCCCACTTCGCCGGGATCTCGACCGCCGCCTTCGCGGTCTCCACCTCGACGATCGGCTGGTTCAGCTCGATGTCGTCGCCGACCTTGACCAGCCAGGCGAGGATCTCGCCCTCGGTCAGGCCCTCGCCCAGGTCGGGGAGGTTGAATTCCTTGATCCGGGACATGCCGCTCACCAGCCGAAGGTGCGGTCGACGGCGTCGAGCACCCGGTCGAGGTCGGGCAGGTACTCCTCCTCCACCCGGGCGGCCGGGTAGGGGGTGTCGAAGCCGGTGACCCGCAGCACCGGGGACTCCAGGGAGTAGAAGCACTCCTCGGTGATCCGGGCCGCGATCTCCGAGCCCAGGCCCAGGTTGCCCGGGGCCTCGTGCACGACCACGCAGCGGCCGGTGCGCTTGACCGACTCGTACGCGGCGGTCAGGTCCAGCGGGGAGAGCGTGCGCAGGTCGATGACCTCCAGCTCGCGGCCGTCCTCGGCGGCGGCGGTGGCCGCGTCCAGGGCGGTGCGGACCATCGGGCCGTAGGCGAGCACCGTCGCGTCGGTGCCGGGCCGCACGACCCGGGCCGAGTGCAGCGGGTACGCGTCCGCGATCGGCGCCGCTAGGTCCACCGGACCCTTCTCCCAGTAGCGCCGCTTCGGCTCCAGGAAGACGATCGGGTCGTCGGAGGCGATGGCCTGCTGGATCATCAGGTACGCGTCCTGCGGGTTCGCGCAGCTCACGACCTTGAGGCCGGCGGTGTGCGCGAAGTACGCCTCGGGCGACTCGGAGTGGTGCTCGACCGCGCCGATGCCGCCGCCGTACGGGATCCGGATGACCATGGGGATCCGGACCTTGCCCTGCGAGCGGTAGTGCATCTTCGCCACCTGCGACACGATCTGGTCGTACGCGGGGTAGACGAAACCGTCGAACTGGATCTCGCAGACCGGCCGGAAGCCGCGGATGGCCAGGCCGACCGCGGTGCCGATGATGCCGGACTCGGCCAGCGGGGTGTCGATCACCCGCTGGTCGCCGAAGTCCTTCTGCAGGCCGTCGGTGATCCGGAAGACGCCGCCGAGCTTGCCGACGTCCTCGCCCATGATGACGACCTTGGGATCGTTCTCCAGGGCCTTGCGCAGGCCGGCGGTGAGGGCCTTGCCGAGGGTGAGCGTCTCCATGGCCATCAGTGCGCGCTCCCCTCGAACGACTCCAGGTACGTGGTGAACTGGGCCCGCTGCGCGTCGAGCTCCGGGGACCCGTTGGGGTAGACGTGGTCGAACATGGTCACCGGCTCCGGGTTGGGCATGGTCAGCACCCGCTCGCGCAGGTGCACCGACTCGGCGCGGGCCTGCTCGTCGACCTCGGTGAAGAACGACTCGTCGGCGATCTGCTGCTTGGTCAGGAACGCCTTCATCCGGGCGATCGGGTCCTTGGCCTGCCAGGCCTCGACCTCGCTGGCGATCCGGTACCGGGTCGGGTCGTCGGAGGTGGTGTGCGCGCCCATCCGGTAGGTGTACGCCTCGATCAGGCTCGGGCCCTGGCCGTGCCGCGCGTTGTCCAGCGCGTGCCGGGTCACCGCGTACGACGCGAGCACGTCGTTGCCGTCGACCCGGACGCCCGGGAAGCCGAAACCGCCGGCCCGCCGGTAGAGCGGGACGCGGGTCTGCCGCTCCAGGGGCTCGGAGATGGCGTACTGGTTGTTCTGGCAGAAGAAGACCAGGGGAGCGTTGAAGACGCTGGCCCAGACGAAAGACTCGTTGACGTCGCCCTGGCTGGTGGCGCCGTCGCCGAAGTAGGCGATCACGGCCTCGCCGTCGTCGCCACCGG
>NZ_KQ058742.1 GCF_000982955.1 Micromonospora sp. HK10
CGACCCGGGCCGACCCGGGCCGGACGGGCCGGCGGCGGGGGTCAGGCGGGCAGGTCGGGGAGGCGGTGGCTCTGCTCGTACTCGGCGACCTGGGTGATCCGCCGGGCGTGCCGCGGGTTGCCGGAGAACGGTGTGGTCAGGAACGCCTCCACCAGGGCGGTCGCCTCGTCGAGGGTGTGCTGGCGGGCCCCGATGGCGATCACGTTCGCGTCGTTGTGCTCCCGGGCCAGCTGCGCGGTGTCGACGTTCCAGGCGAGGGCGGCCCGAACCCCGGCGATCTTGTTGGCGGCGATCTGCTCGCCGTTGCCGGAGCCGCCGATCACCACACCCAGGCTGGCCGGGTCGTCGACCACCCGTTGCCCGGTGTGCAGGCAGAACGCCGGGTAGTCGTCGTCCGGGTCGAAGGCGTGCGGGCCGACGTCGACCACGTCGTACCCCTGCGTGGCCAGGTGGTTCGCGAGGTGCACCTTCAGCTCGAAGCCGGCGTGATCGGATCCCAGGTAGACGCGCATACCGGGCAGTCTGACAGGCCCGCCTCCGGGCCGGCGCGCGGGCGGCGGCCCGGAGGCGGATTCGTCACAAGATCGGCTGCGGCAGCTCCGCGGCCACCAGGCCGGCGCGGGCCTTCGGGGTGAACCAGGTGCTCTTGCGGGGCATCTTCTCCCGGGCCAGGTTCACCGCGACGAAATCGTCCACGGTCACCGGGGCGATGAGGACGGCCAGCTCGGCCCGGCCCGCGTCGACCTCGCCGGTGAGCCAGCTCGCCGGATAGTCGCCCCCGACGTAGGTGATCCGCTTGTCGCCCGGGTCGAGGCCGAGCGCGTCGCGCAGCAGCAGCCGCTCCACCAGCGCGTGGTCGAGGTTCTCCAGCCGGGCCCCGCCGACCTGCGGCAGACGCACCGCGTACCCCTGGCCGGCGAGGTGGAGGTGCACGGTGCCGCCCGCTGCGGGAACCTCGGTCGGGCCCGGTTGCGCGGTGATCTCCGCGCCGGCCGCGCGGAGCCGGTCGAGCAGCTCCGCCGGCGTGGTGGTCAGCTCGCTGACCAGCCGGTTGTAGGGCTGGATGGCGACCGACGCCGGGGTGGTGATGACCGACAGGAAGCGCGGGAAGCCGCCGGTCTGCGCGGCCAGGCTGCGGTGGTTGCCGTCCGCCACCACCAGCTCGCCGCCGCCCGCCAGGTCGGTCAGCTCGTCCTGCTCCGGGCCGGGACCCAGCAGCCAGATCGCGTGCGTCCGCCCGGCCTGGTCGACGTCGGTGGCGGCCGGCGCGCCCGCCCCGTCGGTCGCCGCCGCGAGCGCCGCGTGCAGCTCGTCGCCGCGCCCGGTCTGGAGCAGGAGTACGGGCGAGAGCAGGTGCCCGAGCGCCTCGGCCAGGGCGACCCGCTCGCGCACCTTGGCGATGAACACGTCCTCGTTGCGGATCACCAGGCCGGGCTCGTCGGCCCGGGTGGAGATCTGGTCGGTGTCGACCATCGCGAAGAGCCCGTACGCGGTCTCCTCGCCCGGGGCGCTGATCCGGTAGAGCACGACGACCTGCTCGGCCGGGGTGTAGCTGCCGTCGGCCTTGGCCTCGGCGAGGCGGGCCACCGCGTCCGGGAGCGCGTCGAGGAAGGACTTCCCCACGCTCTCCGGCGCCCGGTGGGGCATCTCGATGCCCAGGGCACTGTGCGGGTTCGCCTCGATGATGGCGGTGATTTCCGCGTCGTCGGCGAACTCGTCGTAGTTCTGCGCGCCGGTGCCGCCAGTGGTGATCCAGGCCCGGGCGATCGGATGCACGACCGTCATGCCCGCTGACGCTACCCGCGCCCGCACGGGCCCCACCGGCGGACTCGCCCCCGTCCACCAGATGAAAGGCGGGG
The DNA here is from genome assembly GCF_000982955.1 of Micromonospora sp. HK10. Classification (GTDB taxonomy): domain Bacteria; phylum Actinomycetota; class Actinomycetes; order Mycobacteriales; family Micromonosporaceae; genus Micromonospora. The sequence goes on from NZ_KQ058742.1 coordinate 1,860, forward strand.
GCCGGGGGCAACGCCCACGGCGGCGCCGGGCCCCCGTGCTGGTCAGGAGGTGCCCGGCCCGTCCGGTCAGGGAGGTGCCGGGCCCGCGCCGGTCAGGAGGTGCGGTGTCGGCCGGACGGGCGGCGGCCCGGGGCCGGGGTGGGCGGCCGGGAGGTGGCGGCGGCGGTGGCGAGC
>NZ_KQ058743.1 GCF_000982955.1 Micromonospora sp. HK10
GGCGCGGGGCCGGGCGGCGGCGGTCCGGGCGGCGGCGGGGGTGCGCGCCGGCCGGAGGGTGTGTGGGTGGGTGGGTCAAATGGACGTGAGGAGGCGGGTCGGGGGGAGGCCGGCGAGGTCGGTGACGTCGCGGGTGAGGTGGGCCTGGTCGGCGTAGCCGGTCCGGGCGGCCACCTCGGCCAGGGGGACGCCGGTGCCGGCCAGGTCCAGGGCCCGGCGCATCCGCAGGATGCGGGCGAGGGTCTTCGGACCGTACCCGAACAGGAGCTGGCTGCGCCGGTGCAGGGCGCGCGCACCGAGGCCGACCTCGGCGGCGGTGGCGGCGACGGTGCCGCCGGCGGTCAGCCGGGCGGCGATCCGAGGGCCGAGCGGATCCGGACCGCCCGCGGCCCGCAGCCGCGCCACGGCCACCTCCTCCAGCACCGCGGCCACCGCCCGGGACCCGGCGGTCAGGCCCCGCGCCGGCCCGGCGACACCCGGGGGTACGCCGGCGGGCGCCGCCTCGGCAGCCGCGCGGGCGGCGTCGACGCGGTCGGCCAGGTCAGCGACGGCCCGGCCCCACAGGTCCACCAGAGGTACCCGCAGGTCCCGCAGCTCGTGGGCGGGCACCCCGAACACGGCGGGCCCGACGCCGGGCGGCAGCCGCAGGCCCACCCACCGCTCCCCCGCCGTGCCGGTGGAGAGGTGGGCGGTCCGGTCCGGCCCGGCGACCAGCAGCCCGGCCCGGCTGGACCAGAGCAGGTCCAGGCAGCCGTCCGGCAGCACCCGCGCCGGCGTGCCGCCACGCGAGACACTCGCCCACCGCACCGCGCCCCGAATCCCCTCGGCCGCCCCCTCCCGATACACCCCTCCACCCTGCCACGCCCCGCCCTGTCCGTGTTGATCAAGGAGTTTGCGTCGAGCGGGCGGGCATCCGCAGACGCAAACTCCTTGATCAACGCGCGTTGGGTCGGGGGGTGGGGGGCAGGGGGTGGGTGGTGGATGCCGGCAGCCGTACCGTGAACATGGTCCGGCCGGGGCGGCTGGACACGTCGACCCGGCCGTGGTGCGCCTCGACCACCGCGGCCACGATGGCCAGGCCGAGGCCGGTGCTGCCGTGGGCCCGGGAGCGGGAGCTGTCGCCGCGGGCGAAGCGCTCGAAGATTTCCGGCTGGAGGTCGGCGGGGATGCCGGGGCCGTCGTCGGTGACGTCGAGTTCGACGCCGCCGGCCACCGGGGCCAGCCGGGTGGTGACGGTAGTGCCGGGCGGGGTGTGCACCCGGGCGTTGGTGAGCAGGTTCGCGACCACCTGGTGCAGCCGGTGGGCGTCGCCGGTGACGGCGACCGGTTCGTCGGGCAGGTCGAGCTGCCAGCGGTGGTCGGGGCCGGCGACGTGCGCGTCGCTGACCGCGTCGACCAGCAGCGCGGTCAGGTCGACCGGCTCGGCGGCGAGCGGCCGGCCGGAGTCGATCCGGGCGAGCAGCAGCAGGTCGTCGACGAGGCTGGTCATCCGGGTGCTCTCCGACTCCACCCGGCGCAGCGCGTGGGCCACGTCCGCCGGCACCTCGGCGCGCCCACGCCGGGCGACCTCCGCGTAGCCGCGGATCGCCGCGAGGGGGGTACGCAGCTCGTGGCTGGCGTCCGCGACGAACTGGCGTACCCGCGTCTCGCTGGCCTGACGCGCGGCGAGCGCGGCGGCGACGTGGCCGAGCATCCGGTTGAGCGCGCCGCCGACCTGACCGACCTCGGTGCGCGGATCGGTGTCGGCCTGCGGCACCCGCACCGACAGCGCCACCTCGCCCCGGTCCAGCGGCAGCTCGGCGACCCGCGCGGCGGTGGCGGCGACCCGGTTCAGCGGGCGCAGGGTGGCCCGCACGATCACCGCGCCGAGGCTGCCGGCGATCAGCAGTCCCGCCGTGACGACCCCGGCCTGGGCGAGCAGCATCCACATCACCGTCTCGTCGACCGGGGCCAGCGGCACGGCGATGACCAGCACGTCCCCGTCGCCGCGGGGTGAGCGCATGGCGATCGCCCGGTAGTCGCCGCGGTGAGCGACGGGGACGGTGCGGGGCCGCTCGTCGGGGGGCACCGCGGCCAGCCCGGCGACGTCGGCGTCCGGCACCTCGTCGGTGGTGCCGCTCTCGGCCCGGATGCCGGCCGTGGTGTCCCCGGACGGCGCCACCCGGACGGCGATCGAGCCGGACGGCAGGCCGCGCGGCGGTTCCGGCACCCCCCACTCCTCGCCGGGCTGCGCGGGTAGGGCAGGCCGGGACGGGTTACCGCCGGGCCGCAGCAGCCGGGCCAGGTCGGCGGGGCGCCGGTCGCCGTTGGTGAGCTGGTTGTCGACCTGCTGGATGAGGAAGTGCCGCAGGGCGACCGTGGTCAACCCGCCGATGCCGACGCTGACCAGGGCGAGCAGCGCCACCACGGAGAGCACCAGCCGCCGGCGCAGCGACCAGCCGGCCAGCCACCGCCGCAGCCGCCCGGCCCGGTCACTCCGCGGGCTTGAGGACATAGCCGGCACCCCGCAAGGTGTGGATCATCGGATCCCGGCCCACGTCGATCTTCTTGCGCAGGTACGAGATGTAGAGCTCGACGACGTTGGCCTGGCCGCCGAAGTCGTAGTTCCACACCCGGTCGAGGATCTGCGCCTTGCTCAGCACCCGGCGCGGGTTGCGCATCAGGTAGCGCAGCAGCTCGAACTCGGTGGCGGTGAGGGTGATCAGGTCGCCGCCCCGGCGCACCTCGTGGCTGTCCTCGTCCAGGGTGAGGTCGCCGACGGTGAGCACGGCGTCCTCGCGGGTGGCGACGGCGAACCCGGAGCGGCGCAGCAGGGCGCGCAGCCGGGCGATCACCTCCTCCAGGCTGAACGGCTTGGTCACGTAGTCGTCGCCGCCGACGGTGAGCCCGGCGATGCGCTCCTCCACGGCGTCGCGGGCGGTCAGGAAGAGCACCGGCACGGTGGGGGCCTGTTCGCGGAGGCGACGCAGCACCTGGAAGCCGTCCAGGTCGGGCAGCATCACGTCGAGCACCACGGCGTCCGGGTGGAACTGCCGGGCGGCGCTGATCGCGGCCATCCCGTTGCCGGCGGTGGAGACCTGCCAGCCTTCGTAGCGCAGCGCCATGGAGAGCAGGTCGGTGAGGGTCGGCTCGTCGTCCACCACCAGCACCCGCACCGGCTCGCCGTCCGGTCGCCGCAGCTCGATCCGGCCCGGCGCGGCCCGCCCTTCCATGACCATGCCCCCATCGTGGGCGTACCCGCTGTGCCGGGCCTGTCCCGTTCCTGTGTACCAGCTGTGCCGGCTGGACGGGCCGGAATCGGCCCGCGCCGAGCTGGTCCTTCCGCGCGAGGCTACCGAGTGGTAACTTGCCGGCATGTCCATCGACGGTCGTCCCGCCGGCCGGTTGGCCGGCAAGGTGGTGCTGGTGACCGGGGCTGCCCGCGGCATCGGCGAGCACACGGCCCGGCTCGCGGCGGCGCGGGGCGCGACGCTGGCCCTGGTGGGCCTGGAGCCCGACCGGCTGGCCGCGCTCGCCGCCGAGCTGGGCCCCGGCCACGTGTGGTTCCCCGCCGACGTCACCGACCAGGACGCCCTCACGGCAGCGGCCGAGGGCACGGTCGCGGCGCTCGGCGGCATCGACGCGGTGGTCGCCAACGCCGGGGTGGCCAACCGGGGCACCATCGCCGTCGGCGACGTCGACGCGCTGGTCCGCACCGTCGAGGTGAACCTGATCGGGGTGATGCGCACCGCTGCGGCCACCGTGCCGGCGCTCATCGCCCGCCGGGGCTACCTGCTGATCGTCTCGTCCGCGGCCGCGTTCGCCGCGCTGCCCGGCATGGCCGCCTACTGCGCCTCGAAGGCCGGGGTGGAGCACTTCGGCACCGCGATCCGGCTGGAGCTGGCGCACCGCGGCGTGGCGGTCGGCACGGCCCATCCGTCCTGGGTGGACACCGACCTGGTCCGCGAGGCGCGGGCGGATCTGCCGGCGTTCGAGACGGCGCTGCGCCGGCTGCCCTGGCCGATGCGCAGCACCACCTCCGTCGAGGAGTGCGCCGAGGCGTTCGTCCGGGCCATCGAGCGCCGCCGCCGCCGGGTGTACGTGCCTCGCGCCGTCGGCGCCGTGCAGGCGATGCGGTCGCTGCTGACCAGCCCGCTCGCCGACCGGGTGGTCGGGCGTACGGCCCGTGGCACCGTACCGCTGATCGAGGAACAGTCCCGAGCGCTGGGCCGCGGGTTCGGCGTGAGCACGCCGCCGGAGGTGCGGCGGTGAGCGCCCCGGTCGAGGTCGTCTTCGAGCGGCGCGGCGCCGGACCGCCGCTGGTGCTGCTGCACGGCATCGGCCACCACTGGGCCGCCTGGTCTCCGGTGCTCGACCGGCTCGCCGAGGCGCACGACGTGATCGCCCTGGACCTGCCCGGTTTCGGCCGCTCCCCGGTGCCGGCAGCCGGCCTGCCCAGGGACATGTCCGGCCTGGTCAAGGCCGTCGCCGAGTTCTTCGCCGCGCTGGGCCTGCACCGGCCGCACGTGGCCGGCAACAGCCTGGGCGGCGCGATCGCCCTGGAGCTGGCCGCCGCCGGGGCGGTCTCCTCGGCCACCGCGCTCTCCCCGGCCGGCTTCTGCGCGCCGCGCGAGCTGCGCTGGGCGCTCGCCGTGCTGACCCTGCACCGCAACGCCGCCCGGCTGCCCGAGCCGGTGCTGCGCTCGCTGTTCGGCTCCCCGGCGCTGCGCACCCTGGCCATGGGCATGATCCTGGCCCGGCCCAACGCGATGACCCTGGACGCGGCGCTGGCCGACGCCCGGGCGCTGCGCGAGGCGCGCGCCTTCCGCGCGGTGGCCCGCGCCGGTCGGGGGTACGCGTTCTCGGGCGCGCCGACGGTGCCGGTGACCGTGGCGTGGGGCACCCGGGACCGGATCCTGCCCTACCGGCAGGCCGCGCTGGCCCGGACCCGGCTGCCCGGCGCGCGCCACCTCGAGCTCACCGGCTGCGGCCACGTGCCCATGCACGACGATCCGGACCGAGTCGTCTCGGTCATCCTGGAGACCACCCGGGCGGCCTGAGGCCGGGTCACTCGGTGGCGCCGAAGGGATCGGTGCGCACGTAACGCATGGTCCAGGTGCCGGAGCCGTCGGGGCGGCCCCGCTCGTAGAGGTGGTCGGCCTCGCCGCCGCCCCGGCCGTCGGGGTGCCGCATGATCCAGCGGCGTGGCGGTTCCCCGTCCGCTTCGGCCGGCACGTCCCGGACCAGCTCGTCGGCGGGGCCGCCGACGAACCGCACGCGCACCTGAGTCACCCCCGCGCCTCCGTTCCCCACCGCGCCCGTCGCGCGGTCCTCCAGGCGAAGCTACCCCCGCACCGGCCGCGCCCCCGCCGGTTTGCCCAGCTCGGGGCTCGGGTACCGCGAACCGGAACAGCCGGAGACAGCACGTGCCGGGCAACCGGAGGCGAGGAGTGACCGATGAGGACGCTGGGCGGGCGGTACGAGCTCGAACGGCGGATCGGCATCGGCGGGATGTCGGAGGTCTGGCGCGCCCACGACCTGGTGCTGGACCGGACGGTGGCGGTGAAGCTGATCTCCCCGGTCCGGGACGGCGAGGCCGGCTCGGTGACCCGCATCCGCGACGAGGCGCGCTCGGCGGCCCGGCTGGTCCACCCGAACGTGGCCAGCGTGCACGACTTCGGCACCTCGTCGACGCCGGGCGGCCGCGAGGTGCCGTACATCGTCATGGAGCTGGCCGAGGGCGAGACGCTGGCCGCGCACCTGCGCGCCGGCCCTCTGGACTGGCGGATCGCGGTACGGGTCTGCGCCGAGGTGAGCGCCGCGCTGGCCGCCGCCCACGCGGACGGGATCGTGCACCGGGACGTGAAGCCGGCCAATGTGGTCCTCACCCCGACCGGGGTGAAGGTGCTCGACTTCGGCATCGCGACCTCGGCCGGGGCGGCCGACGACACGCCGGAGGGAGTCGTGCTGGGCACGCCCGCCTACCTGGCGCCGGAGCAGCTGGACCGGCACCCCGCCACGCCCGCCGCCGACATGTACGCGCTCGGCGTGCTGCTGTACTACTGCCTGGCCGGCCGGCTGCCGTACCCGGCCGGTGGCAGCGCCACCCAGCTGCTCGGTGAGCGCCGGCGTCAGCCGCCGCAGCCGCTGCCCGAGGTCGACGGGCTGCCCGTCGAGATCGCCGACCTGTGCCGGCGCTGCCTCGCCGACGACCCGGCGGTCCGGCCGACCAGCCTGATGGCGGCGTTGCTGCTCGCCGAGGCGGTGGACGCCCGGGTGTACGTGCCGATGCGGGCCCCCGTGCCACGGCAGCGCCGGGTCCCGGTGTCGCCGTGGACCGAGCGGGCCGCCGCGGAGGCCACCGAGGCGATGGCCGTCGAGCCGGGTCCCGCCGGCCAGCTGCGTTCCGGCGTACCGGGCCGCTGAGCCGTCCCGGCCCCGGGCGGGTCGCCCCGCCGGGCCGCCCGGGCACGCCCGCGTCCACCTGCGGTTTCGCCGGCCGACGGCCGGGTAGCCGGGCGGGTGAGTGAACGGGAGGAACGCGATGCCGGATCCGAGTTCCTGGCTGCCCGAGACGGCCACAGCGACCGCGTCAGGCGGTCACGTACGTACCGACGACGGCGGTCTGTCCACCGCCCTGGCGTCCCCGCTGGCCCCGCACTGCACCGGGCTGACCCCGGAGCAGTTGCTGGCCGCCGCGTTCGCGTCCTGCCTGCATCACGCGGCGGTGGAGGCGGCCGGCGGGATCACCGACGAGGCGCACACGGTCGAGGTGACGGCCGAGGCGAAGCTCGGCCGCGACGACGACGGCCGGTACCGGGCCGACGTGCACGCGGAGATCTCCTCGGCCGGCCTCACCCGGGAGCAACTGGCCGACCTGGTCGCGCACGCCGACCGGCTCTGGCCGTTCTCCAGCGACGACAACAGCCGGCACCGGCTCACCGTCACGCCGGCGGAGAACGGCCGGCACTGACCGTTCACCAGCGGAAGCCGGCGGTCACCGCCCGGTGGTCGCTGTCCGGGGTGTGCAGCACGTCCGCCGCGGTGGGGGTGAGCCCGCGGTACAGCACGTGGTCGGGCCGGGTCACCGGAAGTTCCGCCGGCCAGGTGAAGCCGAAGCCCTGACCGGCGTCGGCCTGCGCGTCGCGGAGCAGCCGGGTGAGCGGGGCGAAGGCCCGGTCGGTGGGGGCGGTGTTGAGGTCACCGAGCACCACGAGCCGGGGCGCCGGATCGGCACGGACGGTGGCGGCGAGGGCGGCGACGGTCTCGTCCCGGGTCGCGGTGTGCCCGGCCCGGGCGGAACCCAGGTGCACGACGTACACGACGAGGTCGCCGGGCGGGGCGGCCACGACGGCGCGTAACGCCCGGTCCCAGCCCAGGCCGGTGTCGACGCCGTGGGACTCGCGGATCGGCCAGCGGCTCCACAGGGCGACCGTGGAGACCGCGCTCCGGTGCGGGTAGCGGGCACCGAGCGCGGCCTCGACCCGGTCGCCGTCGTCGACCTCCTGGAGGCCGATCAGGTCCGGCGCCGCGTCGGTGAGCGCACCGACGGTGGCGGCCGGGTCGGGGTTGCCGGCGCGCAGGTTCTGGCTGGCGACCCGGACAGCGGTGGGTCCGGCGCCGGCGGCCGGGGGCAACCAGGCGCCGCCGTAGAGGGCCAGCCAGAGGACCGCGGGCAGCGCCACGGCCAGCAGCGCCCGCGGCGCGCGGCGGAGCGCAGCGGCCAGCCCGAGCAGGGGTACGCCGAGACCGAGCAGCGGGGTGGCGCTGTCCACCAGGCTGCCCAGCCCGTGCACGTTGGGCACCGCCCAGTGCCCGGCGATCAGGGCGGCGAGCAGCACGGCGAGGGCGACGACGCCGAGCCCCCGCCGGTCCCGGCGGCGGGCCGGGTCGCCGGCGGCCGGTTCATCGACCATCTGCTCCGTCACCGTCCGTATCGTATCGAGCCGGCGGGACGCGGGTGGCGGTGATCCCGGCACGGCCACCGGTCGGCGCACCCGGCCCTCCGGGCCGACCGGTGCCACCAGGTGTGGGAGGGGCGCATGGGCCGAACGGCGGAGTCACGGGCACCTCGCCACAAAGATGATCAACGACGCGGTTACTCCCGGCCTTCCCGCAATATCAGATAAAGCGGGAAAGCGTGGTTGGCACCTTTGCTGATCCACCGTGCGTAATGCGGGTGCGGATCATGGCAAATTGTGACGCATGCCACCAAGCACCCCGATGGCAAGCGCCGCGATGCTTTCTAGCCTCGGCGGGTGCACCCCGACGACGCCCCGGACCAGCCGCCGGCCGAGAAGTCACCCGTTCGCCATCCGATCGACCCGGCATCAGCCGAACGGACGATCGGCCGGCACCGGGCCCTCCCACCGCCCCGTCGCGGGCCGATCCGGTCCACCCCGGCCCGGGTCGCCGCCGCCACCGGCGTGACCTGCTGCCTCGGCCTCGTCGGCTTCCTCGGCGTACCGGACACCGGCCAGCGCCACGAGCCGGTCCGCGAGGTGCTGGCCGACCGGGCCGCCACCGAGCAGCGGGCCTCCCGCGACTACCAGCGGACCGCCCCGCCGGTCGCCGTGCCGGTCACCCCGATCCCGGTCGCCACCCCCACCGCGAAGCCCACCCGGAAGGCCACCAGGAAGCCGGTCCGGCCCGCCCGGCCCCGCCCGGTCGCCGGCCTGGACCAGCGGCAGATGGACAACGCCAAGGTGATCGTCGACGTGGGACGGGCCATGAAGATGCCGCGCCGCGCGCTCGTGATCGCCGTCGCCACCGCCATGCAGGAGAGCAACCTCTACAACCTGGCCAGCGACGTGCTGCCCGAGTCCTACGACTACCCGCACCAGGGCAGCGGCTCCGACCACGACTCCGTCGGCCTGTTCCAGCAGCGGCCGAGCAGCGGCTGGGGCACCGTCGCCCAGCTCATGCGCCCGTCGTACGCGGCCCAGGCCTTCTACACCGCGCTCAAGGAGGTGCCCGGCTGGACGGAGCTGAGCCTGACCGCCGCCGCGCAGGCCGTGCAGGTCTCCGCCTACCCCGACGCGTACGCCCCACACGAGGAGCGGGCCACCACGGTGGTGGCGGCGCTGGCCTGAGCCGGCTCAGGCGGCCGCGCCGCGCCCGGCGCAACCCGGCCCGGGCTCCCCGGACGCCCCCGCACCCACCCGGGTCGCCGGCACCCCGGCCGCCGCGGTCGGCGTGTCCGCCGGGACCGTCTCGGCGCGCGCCCCGGCCAGGATCTCCTCCACCTGGGCGGCCCGACGCCGGCGGGTCAGCAGCGCCGCCTCCACGTCGCGCCGGGTCCGCACCGCCTCGGCGTACGCCTGCTCGCGCACCCGGCGGGCCTCCTCCCGGGCCGCCTCCAGCTCGCCGCGCGCCAGGGCCAGCAGTTCGCCGGCCTCCCGCTCGACCGCGCTGACGCCGGCCCGCACCGCCTCCACGTCACCCTCGCCCGGGGCGGTACGCCGGCGCAGGAAGTCACAGAGGAAGCCGGCCTCCTGCCGGACCTGGTCCCACTCCCGGCTCTCGCCGGGGGCGCTCTCCGCCCGCGCCGCGAGCCGGACCAACCGGATGCCCAGCTCGTCCAGGCAGGAATCCACCTGCCGCTGGTCGTAACCGGTCTCAACGACGGAGAACCTCATACTGTCGCCCCCCAGGCAGCTGGTGTTCATATCCCAACTGTCGATCCTGGGGGCTGCCGGTGGCGCGCGCGGCGAATCCCAAAAAATGTTCAGTATCCGCGCGGCGCCGGCCGGTCAGGCGTGCTTCGGCAGCACGACCACCCGGCCGAAAAACTCGTCGATGCGGCGCACCACGTCGTTGAAGTCGTCCAGGTCGATCGGCTTCGTCACGTACGCGTTGGCCTGCAGCACGTAGCTGCCGACGATGTCGGTGTCGGCGTTGGAGGTGGTGAGCACGACGATCGGGATGGTCCGCAGGTCCTCGTCCTGCTTGACCGCCCCGAGCACCTGCCGCCCGTCCATCCGCGGCATGTTCAGGTCGAGCAGGATGACGTCGGGACGCCGGGCGGAGGCGTGCCGGCCCTCCCGGCGGAGGAACTCCATCGCCTCCTGGCCGTCGTTGACCACGTCGATGACCTTCTCGACGTCGGAGTCCTCCAGGGCCTCCTCGATCATGAGGACGTCACCCGGGTCGTCGTCCACCACGAGGATGCGGACGGGGCTCGTGCGTGGGCCCATCGGACACCTGCTTCGGTTCGAAGGCGGAGCCGGACGGTGGGGTCACCGGCCGGCCGGGGGAAATTTAGCCGATCAGGGACCAGCCGATGCGGCCGGGTCGACCGGCTCCGGCTGGTACGTCAGGACGTCGACGAGGCCGGTCACCTGGAGCACCCGGGCCACCCGGCCACCCGCCCCGGTGACCCGCAGCCACCCGCCGTCGGCGGCCAGCCGGTTGTCTCCGCGCAGGAACGCGCCGATGCCGGTGGAGTCGCAGAAGGTCAGCTCGGCGAGGTCCAGCAGCAGCTGCCGGCAACCCTCGGCGATCAGCCGGTCGATGGCGTCGTTGAGCTGCGGCACGGTGCTCAGGTCGAGTTCGCCGGCGAGCCGGAGGCCCACGACACCCCCGTCCCGCCGGGCTTCCGTGACGGCGAACGTCACCGGCGGCCCCTCTCGCTCCGGCCCCCAGGCGGGACGTTTGCAGTGCAGCAAGTATACGCGGGCGGGAACCGGCCGCCGGCAGCGCGGCGGTCAGCGTTGCGGGGGTGCCGCCGGGTCGAGCGCGCCCCGCGCCGTGGCGAGAAAGCCCGCGGCGCGCGGGAAATCGTGCAGCCGCTGTCCATAGTGGTCGAGGGTGAGCGCCACCGCCGCCGGCGGCACGCCCCGGCTGGCCAGGATCGCCACCAGCCAGTCGGTGAACTCGGTGAACAGCGTGCCGTCGTCGACGTAGAGCGCGGCGGCCAGGAAGTCCACGATGTAACCGAGGTCGCTGATGGTCGAGTCGAGCTGCGCGGGGGTGTAGCCGGACACCGCCGGCACCCGGGCGCGCAGATCGGCGAGCGCGCTGTCGATCAGCTCACCGCGCCGCTTCACCAGGCTCGCGTACTCGTCGTCGGCCAGGTGGTCCAGCCGGGCCGGCGGACCGGCGCGCAGCGCCCGCTCGTCGGCCACCAGGTCGGCCGCGGCCGGCGCGTCCGGCGCCCACGGCACCCCGAGCGCCCGGGCCCAGCGGCCGTCGGGACCGAAGCCCCGCCCACCCACCACCACCGGCACGTCCGAGCGGCGGCACGCCTCGATCATCCGGTGCGCGTGCGGCAGGCGCACCGGCAGCGCGCAGGCCAGGGCGACCGCGTCCGCGTCATACCGGTGCAGGTAGGAGACCAGGTGGGCGGCGGGAACGCTGGCCCCCAGGAAGACGACCTGCCAGCCACGCAGCCGCAGCACCTCGGCGACCAGCCGGGCCGGGAGGGCGTGCCACTCGCCGTCCATGCAGGCCACCACGATCCGGCCCCGGGTCGGCCGCGGGTTGGCGTACCCGGCGACGGCCGCCACCACCCGCTCGCTGATGTGCGTGGCCGCGTGCTCCTGGGCCACGCTCCACTCGTTGCGCGCCCACCGCTCCCCCACCTCGGCCTGCGCCGGCGCGACCAGGTCGAGCAGCACCCGCTCGGCGGGCACGCCGCCCTCCAGCAGCCCGACGGCGACCTCGACCGCGCCGTACTCGTCGGCGTCCGCCAACGCGTCCAGGTACAGCGGGTAGACGGCGGTCGGGTCCGCCTCGGTGGTCGTCGCGGTCACGCCTCGGTTCCTTCCGTCTCCGTCCCGGCCCGTGCCGGCCCGGGCACCGCGTGCAGGTGCCGGACCGGCCGCGCCGGCCCACCGGTGGCCCGCAGGGCGAGCACCGCGATGTCGTCGTGGTCACCGTGGCCGAGCCAGTCGCAGGTCACCTGCTCGATCCGCTCGGCCAGGGCGGGCGCCGGCATCCGGTGACAGCCGGCGAGCGCGTGGAGCAGCCGGTCGCTGCCGAACTGCTCGTCGCCGCGCGGGCCGCCCCGGGCCTCGGTCACCCCGTCGCTGTAGAGCAGGCAGGTCTCGCCGGGCGCCAGCCGCACGGTCACCTCACCGACGCGGGGATCCGGCACCACCCCGATCAGCATGCCGGTCAGCGGCACCACCTCGATCTCGCCGGAGGCGCGGAGCACCAACGGCGGCAGATGGCCGCCGCCGGCCATGGTCAGGCTGAGGCTGCCGTCGCCGTGCGCGCGGACCACGCCGAGCACCATGGTGGCGAACCGGCCCTGCCCGTGCGCCTGGGTGGTCTCCAGCAGCGCCCCGTTGAGCAGCCGCAGCAGCCGACCCGGCTGGGTCTCGACCCGGTGCAGGGCCTGCAGGCACTGGCGGAGCTGGCCGGTGAAGACGGCCGCCTCGACCCCCTTGCCGGACACGTCACCGAGGAAGAAGACCGAACCGCCGTCGGCGAGCCGGTGCGAGCCGTAGAAGTCGCCACCGATGCGCAGCCCCGCCTGGGCGGGCCGGTACGCCGTCCCCCACTGCACCCCGGCGGCCTCCGCCGGCTCGACGGGCAGCAGGCTGGCCTGGAGCGTGTCGGCGACCTCGGCCTGGTCCCGGTAGAGGACGGCGGTGGTCAGCGCGGCGCCGCCCCGGGCGGCGAAGGCCCGGAGCAGGTCGACGTCGGCGTCGTCGTACCAGCGGGCGGAGCCCCGGGCGACCAGCAGCACCCCGGCCGGGGCGTCCCGGCCGGGCAGCGGCACCACCCGGGCACTCAGCGCGGCCGCGTCCAGCCCCGGCAGCCAGCCGGCCTCGACGGCCTGCTCGACCAGCCAGTCCAGCGCGTGCGGCTCCACGCCGCCGAGTCCTTCGCCGATCGCCGCGGGCAGCGCCGCGGCGGGCAGGCTCCCGGCGTCCACGGTCGGCGCCTCGCCGTCCACCCGGCTGGCCCGCCACCAGCGGGCCCGGCCGGCGCGGGGGGCCAGCACCAGCACGGCCACGTCGGCGACGGTCGGCACGGCCAGCCGGACCACCGCGGCGGCAGCCCGGTCGGGGTGCAGCGGATTGCCCAGCTTCTCCCCCACCACGGCCAGGAATGCCGAGCGGGCCCGCTCGGCCAGCAGCGCGTCGGCCCGGCTCACGCTCTCCGTGACGTCCTCGACGTACCAGCAGCGGCGGGCCCGGGAGAGCGGCACCTGGCGTACCCGCAGCCGGCGGCCATGGTGCGGGAACTCGGCGGGCTGGTCCGCGGTGAGGGCGGCGAGGGCGGTGACGCCCGCCACGGCGGGCACCGCACCGGGCACCAGCTCGGGGATCAGCCGCTGGGCCACCGGGCTGAGGTGCCGGACCACGCCGTCGGCGTCGCAGACGATCAAGCCCTCGCGGAAGTGCTCCACGACCTCGGCCCACTCCGGGGCGACGACACCGGGCTCCGGGGCCAGGGGCGGCAGAGGGGAGGCGGCCGGCCGCGCCGGCACTCGGCTGGCGCCCGGCGTGGCGGTCCGTCCGTCGCCCGGGTCAGACTCCCTGACGTCGGCAGCAGTCACCAGCTGAGCCCCACTCCTTGTCGATCCGCGCCGCACCGGAATCGGTGCCCGTGGTCGCGTCTCCCCGCCCCACCCTACGCCGGTGTGCCGGGACCGCCACCCCACGACCGGCAGGCCAGCCGGGCTGCGGCACCGGGCGGGCCGCCGGGATCGCCACGGTCCGGCGGCGCGGGCCCGCTCGAGGCCCGCGGGAGCACACCCCGGGGTTTCCCGACCGGACCGGACTGGGAACAATAGGGACGTGCCCTCCCAGCTGTTGATCATCGAGGTGAACCGGCTCGACGCCGCACGTGCCCGGCTCCGGTTGAGCGGTGAGCTGGACTTCGAGAGCGCCCCGGACCTGCTCGCCGCGGCCGCCGAGCTGCGCCGTGAGGGCTACCAGGAGCTGGTCCTCGATTTCACCGACGTCGCGCTCTGCGACTCCTCGGGGCTGAGCGCGCTGGTGCGGATCCACCGCGCGGGCACCACCGGGATCCACCTCACCGCGCTGCAGCCGCAGGTCCGGCAGCTGCTGACCCGCACCGGGCTGGGCGAGCTGCTGGCGGCCCCGCCCGGCGAGACCGGCCAGGCCCGCCAGGCCGGTTGACGCCCTCCCCCGCCAGGCCGGCGTGCGGCGGGCCGCGACGGGCCGCACCCCGGAGCGGCAGGGGGAGGCCCCCGACCCTGGGACCAGGGGCCGGGGGCCGGGGAGGGTGGCTCAGACGGCGGGCACCGGTTGCAGGCGCGGGCCGTTCTCCCGGGGTGGTGCGGTCATCGGCGGTTCGGCGTCCTCCGGCGCGCCCGAATCGGGCGTCTGGAACAGGTACCGGACGAACTCCCCACCCGCCTCGTTGTCGTCGGCGCCGGGCCACTGCCCCACACAGTCGACCCCGACGACCTCACGTCCGGCCCCGTCTGCCTCCTCCATCAGCGCCCACAGGGTCACCGGGTAGCACCGGGTGGTCTGCGGGTCGACCTGCCACCGCGCGTACCAGCCGGGTCGGGCGGGAACGATCTCAACGATCCGTTTCATGACGACCTTCCCTTCCGCGTGCGCCGGAAGTTTCCCGGTCCACCCCGAGCATGGGGCCGCCCGGGGTGAGCGCCCCTCACCCGCAGCGAATGAAGCTCACCGACCACCGGCCGGCCCCCGCCCCGCCGTTTCCTTCCCGGCAGCGCCGGGAACGCGACCCGGGCAAGGCGCAACCCGACGAGGAACGAGGTGCGACGATGCGCAAGCAGATGGAGGGCGACAACCAACGCCGCCGGGCGCTGGCCCGGCAGGCCCGGGAGCGCGGTCGCCAGCCGAGCGAGGTCGGTGCCAGCCTGAGCGCGTCCAAGCAGATCGCCTCGCTGGACCGGCACGAACGGGCCGGCCCGGCGCCCGCCAACCGGCACAAGTCGGACGTACGCGGTGGACCGGCGCCGCCGCAGCCGGGTGTGCCGGAACGGACCCGGCCGCTGCCCGACGAGCGACCCGCCGGGGTGACCACCCTCGGCTACCGGGATCTCGTCGACGACGTCAGCCGGCGGGCCGGGGTGGACTTCTCCACCGCCAAGGTGGCGGCCGAGGCCACCGTCCTGGCGCTGGCCTGGGCGCTCGACGACGCGGAACGGGAACGGCTGCTCGAGGCGGTGCCGGTGAAGCTGCACGACGTGGTGCCGGTGGACGGCATCGAGCGCCGCCGCGACCTGCCCGGCTTCCTGGCCGAGGTGGGCCGGCGCAGCCGCCTCACCCCGGAGCAGGCGCGCTACCAGGCCGAGGCGACCCTGGCCGCGCTGGCCGACGCCGACGGCGAGCTGGTCGAGTCGCTGCGCGTACCGGACGGGTTGCGGGACCTGCTCGGCCCGCCGGAGCCCGCCGGCGGTGGCCTGGTGGGTCCGACGTCGGCCACCGCGCCCCTGACCGAGCAGGAGCTGCGCGACGCGCTGGCCGGGTTGCCGTACTGGTCCAGCGACCGGCAGTCGCTGGTGCGCACCATCGAGCTGCCGGCCGGCAACCTGGACCGGGTGCTCGACCGCCTCGACCGGCTCCGGATGGAGGCCGGCCGCGGGCCGCAGATCGGCCGGCCCGATCCGGACAGCGCGGTGATCACCGTGCGCAGCCGGCAGGTCGACGGGGTCACGGCACCGGACGTGGACCTGGCCCGGCGGGTCGACGCGGCCATCGACGAGGCCGGCGCCGGCATGGCCGCCGGCTGAGCCGGCCGCGGACCAGCGTCAGCGTCCCCGCCCGACCAGCGGCGCCACCGTCCGGCG
>NZ_KQ058744.1 GCF_000982955.1 Micromonospora sp. HK10
GGGGGTGGGCGGGGCGGCCGGGGCGGCGGGGGCGGCGGGGTGGGGCGGCGCGCCGCACCGAGTGGCGCGAAGTCGAGCGGGCGGACCGGCGCGCGTACCGTCCGGGTGGCGGCGCCGGGCGGCCGGGGCCGGCGGGTCGCCGCCGGCCCCGGCCCGGCTCAGCGCAGGGCGCCGGCCGTCGCGGCCGGCCAGCTGTCGGTGAAGATCTGCGGGGTCGTCGCGCTGCGGGCGGCGAAGCCGAAGAGCGAGTCGACCCGGGCGGCCTCGGTGCTGCTCGGGTACGGGTTGGTGCAGCTGGTGCCGGCGCTGCCGCCGGACATCAGGATGGCGCAGTTGCCGTTGTAGTTGTCGGGCAGGCCGAGGATGTGCCCGATCTCGTGGGTCATGATCCGCAGCGGCGAGTACTGCTGGGCCTGGTTGTAGTCGATGACCACCCGGCCGTTGCCGAGGCTGGTGCGCTGGGCGTACGACCCGCCGCCGTAGGTGTAGTAGATCATCAGGTTCGAGCCGCACTGGGCCATGTTGATGTTGTTGGTGCGGGCGTTCCAGATCGAGGCGGCCTGGTTGGCGTAGCTGGCGAACGGCCCGGCCTGGCTGGTGTTGTAGCAGACGTTGCGGACCGCGGCGGAGGCCGGCGCGGTGTCCACGGCGACGACGCCCAGCGCGGTCAGCGCGGTTGCCGCGAGCGTGGCGAGGACGCGGGACAGCTTGGGTAGGCGCATGGCTCACTCTCCTCGAGAGGCGGGGGTTGGGTGCAGCCAGCCTATTGATTGACATGCATCGATATCAAGAGTGGCGACGAAATGATTGTCATCGATTTATGGGCGTGAATGGGGCACAGGAATGAGGATTCACGCCGCCGGGGATTCCCGCCCTTTCTGTCAGCCTCCCGTCACACAGCGTGTTTATCTGATCAGTTCCGGTCGATAGCGTCGGGGCACTGGCCGTCGACGAAAGGCCGACGATGAACCACAACGGACACCCGTTCTCGCGGCGGCGGCTCCTCGCCGGCGCGGCGGCGGCCTCGGCGGTCACCGTGACCGGCGTGGCCACCGCACCGACCGCCGCCGCGGCACCCACCCACCGCTCCACCACCCCGCTGGTCGCCCGGGACCGGATCGGCTCCGCCGCGCTGCACGCCCCGGACGGCACCGCCAGCCAGGGCCGCTTCCAGCCCGACTTCCACGACCGGCTCGCCGCCTGGCTCGCGTTCTGGTCGGCGAACTCGCCCCGCGCCTGGAGCGCGCCGGTCCAGGTGCTCGGCACGGTCGACGCGGCCGGCGACGCCTTCGTGCTGCACGCCGTCCGCTACCGGCGCGACGACGAACTGCACGACGGCTTCGCCGCCGCCCGGGCCGACGGCACCCGCTGGGCGGCCCTCGCCAGCCTGCACCACCACTTCCCGACCGTCGCCGTGCTGCCCGGCGGGGCCGTCCGGGTCGTCGACGGGCCGGCCGGCTTCACCGGCTCGGCCGCGCAGGTCGACTTCGCGGTCGGCGCCTGCCGCGAGCTGTGGGGCGAGGCCGGCGCCGGCGTCTCCCGCTGGCAGGAGTACGCCGCACGCCCGCTCGCCCGGGCCGGCCAGCGGGGCGACGTCGCCTCCCGCGCCGGCTGGGCGACCTTCACCCGGCTCAGCCTGCGCCGCGGGCTGGGCACCGAATCGTACGCATGACCGGAGGTAACACATGGCCCGCAACGAGTTCCGGTTCGTGGTCGACGGCGTCGACCTGACCGCCGAGCAGCAGTCCCTCATCGCCAAGGAGATCCAGCAGGCCGGCCTGGCCGCCCTCGGCACCGCCAACGCCAAGCTGAGCAACCCGCTCACCCTCGGCCACGGCAACCTCAAGCTGCGCCCCGAGTGGTACGGCCTCTGGGTGCTCGACGGCCAGTTCGCCCAGGAGCTCGGCCAGAAGATCAACGACATCGGCTTCTGGATGCAGCGGTGACCGACGCCGCCCGAGCGGCCGACCCGCCGGAGCGGATGTGCCCGAGTACGCCCGCGGCCAACGCCACGGTCTTCCTCGGCATGATCACTCCGGCGGGCCGGGTCGCCTACGTCACGCCGGCGATGCCGGCCGAGGTCGCCCTGGCCGCGGCCGGGAACTCCGGCACCCCGGTCGAGTCCCGCTTCCGCCTGGCCGGCCCCTGCGTCACCACGTCCTGCGGGTTCTGGACCGGCGAGCACTGTGGCCTCGGTGCCCGGATGGCCGCGTCGTACGCCGAGACGGCCGGACCGGCCGAGCCGGAACTGCCCAAGTGCGCCATCCGGCGTACCTGCCGGTGGTTCGCCGAGCAGGGCCCGGCGGCCTGCCCGGCCTGCTCGCACGTGGTCACCGACGCCCGCTGACCGGGAGCCGCGCCGCGGCCACCGGCGAGCTGCCCCGGCCGGTCGGGCCGCCGTCGCGACCGAGCTGAGCCGCCGCCGACGGAGCCGAGGCCGGCCATCGCGACCGAGCTGAGCCGCGGCCGACGGAGCCGGGCCGCCGTCGCGACCGAGCTGAGCCGCCGCCGACGGAGCCGAGGCCGGCCGGCCGGGACCCGGCCGGGATCAGTGGGCCGCGTCCAGCCGGGCCCGCTGCTCCCCGGTCAGCTCCAGCTCCACCGCCGCCAGGCTCTCCTCGAGCTGGGCCACCGAGGAGAAGCCCACCAGCGGGATCGCCGGCACCTCACCGCCCAGCAGCCAGGCGAGCACCACCTGGTTGGGCGTGGCGCCGGTCTCGGCCGCCACCGCGCGCAACGCGGCCAGCCGGGCCGGCGTGCCCGGTCCGTCGTAGCCGGCGCCCAGCCGCTCCGGCTTCGCGTACGCCCCCTTCAACAGCGGCGAGTAGGCGACCAGGGTGAGCTGCGGTTCGGCCCGCAGGTAGCTGGCCAGGTCCGGGCCGACGAAACCTACGTCGCCGTCCGGGTCCAGCTCGCTGGGCAGGTCCAGCCGGGGCGGCAGGTAGCTGCGGTGATACTGGAGCACCTCGTACCCGGGCCGGCCGGCCGCCGCCGCGATCGCCCGCGCCCGCTCCACCCGCCAGGCCCGGTGGTTGCTCGCGCCGAGCAGCCCGACGGTGCCCTCGGCGACCAGCTCGGCGAAGCCCGCGACGGTCTCCTCCAGCGGCACCGTCCGGTCCTCGATGTGCGCGTAGAGCAGGTCGATCCGCTCCACGCCGAGCCGTTCCCGGCTGCGCTCGGCCGCCTCGCGGATCGTCTTCGCCGACAGGCCCTCCGGGTTGTCCAGGTAGCTGGTGCCCGGGGCGAGCGGACGGGCCCCGAGCTTGGTGGCGATCACCACCTCGGGGCCGACGCCCCGGCTGCGCCGCCACCGGCCGAGCAGCTCCTCGCTCTCGCCACCCTGGCCCCCGTTCTGCCAGAAGGCGTAGTTGTCCGAGGTGTCGATGAAGGTGCCGCCGGCCTCGACGTAACGGTCCAGGATGGCGTACGAGGTGGCCTCGTCGGTGGCGGTGCCGAACAGCATCGCGCCGAGACTGAGCACGCTGACCTCGCGCCGGGTGGCCGGATCGGTGCCGATGGTGCGGTAACGCATGGAGTTCCTCCCCGTCGAGACGACGCCACCACCCTCCACCTTCGAGCGCACGCGAAGTCAAACCCTCACCAGGGTGGCCTGCCGTACCGGCTCACCGACCCGCGCCGCGTTTCGCCGCGTCGCGGACGGCGCGGTCGCGGCAGCGCCCGAGCACGCTGTTGACCAGTGCCGCGTCGGCGTCGCCCAGCGCGTACCCGCCCGACCAGTAGATCCGGAACGCCGCCTCCGCCGGGTCGTCGTGCAGCGCGTCCCGCAGCCCGAGCATCGCGTGCATCCGGCGGAACGCGTCCCGGTCCCGCTCGCGTCGGGACTCCGCGAGCAGCTCGTCGGCGCGTGTCGTGAGCCGCTGGGGCAGCAGCCCGTCCACCGCCACCGCCCGGCCGGCCGCCCGCGCGTCGAGCACCGCCAGCGCCTCCCGAGCCAGCGGGTCCTCGTGGACGCCGGTGTCCCGGGCCACGAGGTGGGCCACGAAACGGGTGATCTCCGGCAGGCGTTCGACGGTCGGCTCGGCGAGCACCGACCGGACGAACGGGTCGGCCAGCGCCGCGCGGTCCTCGGCCCCCTCCGGGACCAGGTCCTCCTTGACCGGGGTGAGGAACGCCCGGCGGAACGTGCCGGCCAGCAGCTCGTCGTCCAGCCGTACGCCGCTGACCCGCTCGGCGAGCACCAGACCGCTCGCCCACCGGGCGTCGAACGTCAGGTCCGCCATGTCGTCGAGCAGCGCGTCCGGGTCGCTGCCCCAGCGCTCCTCCGGGTGGTACATGTCGAAGCCGACCACCCGGCGTCCCGCCACGTGGTACCCGAACCGGTTGGTGCCGTTGACGTTCCAGTAGACGCTGACCGCGGTACCGCCGGCCGACGCGCCCCGCAGCACCTCGGTCCGGGAGCCCTGGAAGCCGTTCTCCTCGATGCCGACCAGCCAGTCGCCGACCCTGGTCACCAGCAGCGCGTACGGGATCTCGTTGTAGTGGTAGGGCGACAGTTCCGCGTCGAGCTCCCGGAGGCTGCGGTTCGCCGTCTCGGCCGGATCACCACCGAACGCCCGGATGAACGCGTCCTCGTCCAGGCCCGTCGCGTAGGTGACGCACGCCGCCTGGGCGAAACCCTGGTGACGGTCGAGGAACTGTCCGTAGTGGGCGAGGGCGTCGTCGGTCATCCGACGAGTGTGCCGTGCCCGCCCTGGTCGCGTGGTCCCGCCCGGCAGCCGGTACGCGAGCGGGGGCCCCGTGCCCCCGCTCGTCCGCGTCACCGCCGTGACGGCGTCAGCTCACTCCGGCACGTAGTCGAAGGTGTCCGGGTTCGGGCCGTTCCGGCCGGCCTCGCCCTTGTTCAGGCTGTCGATTCGCTCCATCGCGGCGTCGTCCAGCGAGAAGTCGAAGATCTGGAAGTTCTCCTGGATCCGCGCCGGGGTGGTCGACTTCGGGAAGACGATGTCGCCGCGCTGCACGTGCCACCGCAGCACCACCTGCGCCACCGTGCGGCCCAGCTCCTCGGCGAGGTCCACCAGGGTCGGGTCGTCCAGCACCTTGCCCTGGGCGATCGGCGCCCACGCCTCGGTGAGGATGTTGTGCGCCCGGCCGTACGCGCGCACCTCCTCGTTGCCGAAGTAGGGGTGCGCCTCGACCTGGTTCACCGCCGGGGTCACCTCCGTCTCGGCGGCCAGCCGCTCAAGGTGCGCCACCTGGAAGTTCGACACCCCGATGGACTTCGCCCGCCCGTCGCGCTGGAACTCCTCCAGCGTCCGCCAGGTCGAGACGAAGTCACCGTCGTAGCGGGTCGGCAGCGGCCAGTGGATCAGGAACAGGTCGATGTAGTCGAAGCGCAGCTCCCGCAGCGTCTGCTCGAACGCCTTGCGGGCGTCCTCGGGGCGGTGGAAGCCGTTGTTGAGCTTGCTGGTGACGAAGACGTCCCGCCGGTCCAGCCCGGCGGCCCGGATCGCCTGGCCGACCTCGGCCTCGTTGCCGTACATCTGGGCGGTGTCGATGTGCCGGTAGCCGACCTCCAGCGCCGTGCCGACGGCCCGTGCGGTGTCCTTCGGGTCGATCTGGAAGACGCCGAAGCCGAGTTGCGGGATGGTGTTGCCGTCGTTGAGCGAGATGTCCGGAACGTTGTGCTGGGCCATGAAAGCCTCATCTCCCATCGTCGGGGGTCGCCCGGGAGCGCTACCACGCGCGCCGTCCGGGCCGTGCCATCAGCCTGTCCTACCCGCTCGACCCGCGTCCTCACGACGCTCGGCGCCGTGATCTGGGCGACCTCCCCCCGCCCGCCGGCTCAGCTCGCGGTCAGGTCGCGCAGGGCCAGCACCGACTTCCAGTTCCGGGTGGTCGCCACCACACCCAGCTTCTTCTCCAGGTGGGCGTTGGTGAATTTCGTCCGCCCGTAGCCGCCGTCCGGGAAGTGCAGGTGGATCTCCCGGCCGAGCACCTCGTACTCGATGTTCTCCCCGGCCGGCACGGTCAGCTCCCTGCGCCGGGTGGCGGTGGGCGCCGCCGACAGGAAGGCCACCAGCACCCGGGTCGGATCGTCCTGCTCAGCCGCGTACGGGCTGGTGTCGACGATCGCGGCCAGCTCGGCACCGTCGCGGACCAGCACCGGCACCCGCAGGCCCAACTCGTCGGCGAGCCGCCGCTCGATGCCCTCGGCGAGGGTCGCGGCCTTCGCCGGTGGGCTGGTGAACACCACGTTGCCGCTCTGCAGGTAGGTCTTGACGTCGGAGTGCCCGAGGTCGGTGACGATGCGCCGCAGGTCGGCCATGGCGAGCCGGGCGCTGCCGACGTTGACCCCGCGCAACAGGGCGGCGTAGCGCGCCATCGGCGTCCTCCTCGACTCCGCGTCCTCGGCCATCCAGCCTACGGCGCGCGGCGGTGCTCGGCTGGCCGCGCCCGTGGGTGGGAACGCCGGCGTGGCGGGTTCAACGCCGGCGGATGGCGGAGGAGTCGAGCCGGAAGCCGATGGTGCGGTCCACGATCCGCTCGACCAGGTCCGTCTTGCGCAGCCCGGACACGCCGCGCAGCCCCGCCCGGGCGGCCAGGGCCCGCAACTCCCGGGTCGTCCACGACGACAGGTACGCCGTGCCGTCGTCGCGCCGGGACATGGCGGCCAGCGCCGCGTGCGCCCGCTCGGTGTCCGGCCCGGACGGTGCCGGCCGGGCGGCCGGGCGCCGGGCCGGGGCGGCGCCGGGCGAGGTGCCGGGCCGGTCGGTGGCCGCGGCGCGGGCGGGTGGTGGGGCGTCCGCGACGGGGACGACGGCCAGCCGGGCCCGCCCGTCGGCCAGGGCGGCCAGGTCGGCGGGGGAGAGACCGGCCAGGAACTCGGCCACCCGGGCCCGCACCGCCCGCGTCGGGCCGGTCACGCCGGCGCCTCCTCGGCCGTCGCGGCGGCGGCGACCGGTGCGGGTGAGGCCGGCGCGGGTGAGGCCGGCGCGGGGTCCGGCTGGAGCGCGGCGAGGAACTCGGTGGTGATCTGGCGCAGCTCCTCGCGGACCGGTGGGGCGGTGACCCGGTCCCGCAGCACCACCGGCACCCCGCGAGGCGTGTTGGTGGCGAAGAGCGTCACGTTCTCCCGCAGCGCGGTCGGCAGGACCGGCAGGCCCAGTGCCCGTACCTGGTCCATGTAGCCCTGGTGCGCGGCGACCGGTCGCTGCGCCATCAGCTGGACCATGGTGAACACCACGCCGGCGATGCCCGGCGCCACCTTGTGGTGCCGGCGGATGGTGGCGAACCGGCGGGAGTCCGCGTTGTACCGGTCGACCAGCTCCCGCACGTTGGCGTGCAGGTAGTCGATGCCGAGGGTGGAGAGGTAGTCGGCCCGGGCCGGGATGAGTAGGTGGTCGCTCGCGATGATCGCCGACTGGGTGACCACGTTGAAGTTCGGCGGGCAGTCGATGAGCACCAGGTCGTACGGGTCCAGAGTCGGGTCGTGCAGCCCTTCGTCGAGGGAGCCGCGCACCCGGTACAGCTCGGCGTCGTACTCCTCGCCGTCGGCCACGCCCCGGGCCAGGGTCAGGTCGATGTCGACGAGCTGGAGGTGGGACGCGATCAGGTCGAGCCGCCCCGCCCCTTTGAGCTGGGCGTTCGCCGGGCCGGGGGAGAGCACCAGCTCGCCCAGGGCGACCGCCGTGCCCTCCCCGCGCCGCCCGTCGTACCAGCGCTTGACGGTCCGGGTATCGCGCAGCCGGTCCCGCCAGTCGTCCGGCTCGTAGAAGCTGAACGTGAGGCTGGCCTGCGGATCGAGGTCGATCAGCAGCACCTTCATGCCCCGGTTGGCCAGCTCGGCCCCGAGGTTGGCGGTCATGGTGGTCTTGCCGACCCCGCCCTTGTAGTTGATTACCGATACGACGTACACCGGCACCTCCCCGACCGGGAACGGTAGCGGTAACCCGGACGGGTGGCCGGCCCGGGACCGCCCGGACGCTGCGCGGCATCAGCCGTACGGCGGCAGGGGCGGCCCGATCGTGCCGTAGTTGTGACCTGCCGCCACTTCGCAACGTACCGCCCCAAGTGGTTGCCTGGGGTCAACAATCCCCTGGTCAGATGCTGCTCCGGCAGTGTCCAGCGGGGACGGACGGTTAACCCGACGGCGGTGGCCGGAGCTGATCACCGCCTCATCGGCAGGAGGCATTCCGCGTGCGAATGAGACGACCGAGCCGGATCGCGGCCGCGGCGGCGGGCGTGACGGCGCTCGCCTTCACGGTCTCGGCCCCGGCCCAGGCCAACGATCACGAGAACATTCCCGGTGAGCCGACCATCACGGTGCCGATCAACGACAGTGCGGCGGGCGGCACCTACAACCAGGACTTCACCCGGGTGTACGCCAACACCACGCCGGACGGCACGCCGGTCTACATCTACGTACCGAAGGGGACCCCGCTCGACGGCACCGCCCCGACCGGCGTGGCGAGCCTGGACCCGCAGTTCGACCACAACCCGGGTGACGAGTTCGTGCCCTGCGCCACCGCAACGGCGGCACAGTTCACCCTCACCCAGGCGCAGATCACGTACGTCGGCGACAAGCTCGCCAACCAGATCGTGGCGGTCGACGAGGAGCACTTCGGCCCGATGGACGCGGCCGACCCGGCCGACCCGGCCAGCGACTCGCTGGTCATGCTGGTCTACAACATCCAGGACGACGCCTACTACGACTGCGCGGTCACCTCGTACACCGCCGGCTACTTCGCGCCGGACTTCATCGACAGCATCGGGATGAACGTCATCTCGGTCGACGGTCTCGACTGGGCCAACCGGGTCGGCCCGAACGACTCGCCGTGGCGCGACGCCGACCCGGCCAACGACCGCCCGGAGCTGTACGAGGGCACGGTCGCCCACGAGCTGGAGCACCTGCTGCACAACTACAGCGACCCGGGCGAGCTGTCCTGGGTCGACGAGGGCCTGGCGGACTTCGCCATCTTCCTCAACGGCCTGGACGCCGGCGGCTCGCACCTGACCAACCACCAGGTGCTCTACGAGGAGACGTCGCTGACCCGGTGGGGCGGCAGCCTGGCCAACTACGGCGCGGCGTTCACCTACTTCCAGTACCTGTGGGAGCAGGCGGGCGGCAACGGCGACGGCACCTGGACCCCGGACAAGCAGTACGACGGCAAGGCCGGTGACCTGCTCATCAAGACGATCTTCGAGGAGCAGGCGGACGGCATGACCGGCGTGCAGAACGCCATCGACGACTTCAACGCGGCGACCGGCGCCAACCTGCGCAGCGCGGCCGACCTGTTCCGCGACTGGTCGGTGGCGGTCTACCTGGACGACGAGGACTCGCCGATCTACGACATCAAGGCGTTCAACTTCGGCGACCCGGCCGACACCTCGTGGACCATGGACATCGCCGACGACGTCTACTGGGGCGGCCGGGGCAAGTACCACGGCGCCACCCCCGAGGCCAAGTGGGCGCGGCTGAAGAACCGCCCGGACACCACCGCCGTGCCGTTCGGCATGTCGGTCGAGCGGTTCCGCAACCCCGGCCCGACCGTGTCGGTGGCCTTCGACGGTGACGACGAGACGGTGGTCCCGCCGCACACCGGCGCCACCCACTGGTACGGCGGCTACGAGAGCCAGGACGACAACATCCTCGACGTCACCACCTCCGGCGCGGTCACCTCGCTGGACTTCTGGAGCTGGTACTTCATCGAGGAGGGCTGGGACTTCGGCTTCGTCGAGGCCCTGGTCGGCGGCAACTGGGTCACGGTGCCGCTGCGTACCGACGACGGCCAGGTGGTCACCACCAACGACGACCCGCACGGCAACAACACCGAGGGCAACGGCCTGACCGGCACCTCCGGCGGCGAGTACTTCGTCGACGACCCGGTCTACCAGCACCTCACCGCCGACCTGCCGGCCGGCACCACGGACGTGCGCTTCCGGTACTCCACCGACGCCGCGTACATGGACACCGGCTGGTTCGTGGACGACGTGCGGGTCAACGGCGCCGACGCCCAGCTCAGCTCGGCGGAGGGCAACTGGTTCGCCACCGACGGCGCGCAGGACAACAACTGGACCGTCCAGGTGGTCAGCCACTGCGACCTCACGCCGGGCGTCACCTCGCCCGGCGAGACCACCGACGGCGCGGGCAACTGGGTCTACCGGTCCACCGGTGACCAGTTCACCATGAGCGGCCTGCGGACCAAGTGTGCCAACGGCAACCAGGACGACTTCGCCGTCATCATCAACAACCTGCCGACCGGCGACCTCACCTACCTGGACGCGGACTACACGTTCCGGGTGAAGAACACCGGCAACGCCAAGTAACCGGCACCCGTTCGGGCCCGCGCCGCAGATCGGCGCGGGCCCGTCGCGTGCCGCCGCCGGGCGGGGGCGACGGCCGGCCGGGCGCGCCGGTCAGGAGTCCCGGTAGACCGCCAGGCCGAGGGTGGTGCGGACCCGGTTGCCCTGGGTGCCGCCGTCGTGCGCGGCGGCGGCCCGGATTTCTCGCATCAGCGCGGTGGCGCTGGTCGCCGCCGCGGCGAGCCGCCAGTGCCGCAGCGCCACATCGTTCTCCTTGAGCAGCGCGGCGATCGGCGTCCGGACCGGCTCCGGCCAGAGCGTGGTGCGCAGCTGCTCGGCGTGCGCGGCGTTGGTGTCGGCGACCGTACCGGCCAGGCCGCGGACCGTCCGCCACGGGCGGCGGGCCTTCAGCGCCGCCTCCAGCTCGTCCAGCGCGGTGTTGTAGGGCGCCACGATCGACAGGTAGCGGCCCTTCGCCTCCTTCACCGTCAGCGTGGCGGGAGCGGTCGGCGAGGGGGTCTGCCAGGTCGCCGGGAACCGGGTGGGCTCGGCGCCCCCGCAGCCGGCGAGCAGCAGGACCAGGGCCAGGGCGGCGGCGGGGGTGCGGCGGCGCACGGGACGTCCCTCCGGTCGGGGGCGGGTCACCGGGCAGTGTAGGGGCGACCCCGGCGACCGTGCGGCCGCCGACTAATCGGCGACCGGCAGCACGACCTCGTTACGGCGCAGGAACCAGGGCGTCCACGGCGGGTCGAAGCGGGCGTACCGGACCGCGCCGGTGGGGCGCAGGCCGGCCGCGATGACCGCCCGGCCCAGCGCGGTCGCCCGCCGGGCGAACGTCCGGTCGGTCCACCGGCCGGAGAACCGCATCGCCGCCGCCAGTTCCTCGGGGAGCTCCCGGATGGTGATCCGCGGGTCCACCGGCTCGGGCAGCGTCGCCGGGGTGGAACCGGCCGGCAGCACGAACCGCACCAGCCAGCAGTCGGGCCGGTCCCCCTCCTCCTGCACCACCGGCGCGGTCATCGCGATCCGTTCCGACCCGGCCGGCGCCGGCCCGCCCGGCGCGGTCACCGACAGCTCCCCCCGGGACCGGTTGGCGCCGCCGAGATAGCGGGCCAGTGGCCGGAACGCCGCGTTGCCGGCGGCCGTGAAGGAGCCGTCGACGCGGACCTCGGCGACCAGATGGGCGGGGTAGCGGCGCAGCTCGAAACCCGGATGGCGAGCCAGCATCCGGTACGGCTGCCGCTCGGTCATCCGCCGCCCCCAAGCCCTCCGGTGCTCCCACCGGGAACGCTACCGTCCGGGGCCGTCCCGGTCCGCCGGACCGGGGACCAGCCGCCAGTACTGGCGTTTTCCCTCGTCCCGCACCACCACACCGAGCCGGGCCAGCTCCGTACGCAGCTCCCGGACCTCGCCGCCACGGTCGGCGTCCAGGGCCCGCTGCCGGGCCGACAGCAGCGCGTCCGCCCCGGGAGGCAGGCCCGGCAGCCCGGCCACCCAGCGCCGGTACGCGTCCCGGTGCGGGTCCCCGGCGAGCCACGGCCAGCCCTGCCCGGTGAACGCGGCACGCAGCCGCGCATCGCTCAGGTCCGCCGGCTCGCGGGCCAGCTCGCGGCCCGCGTCGTCGAGCAGCACCAGCGCCGTCCCGTCGAGGAAGACGCCCGCCACCGCGGCCCGGGAGACGTCCCGGCCGTGGCCGTCGCGGTGCAGCCGTACGCCGGCCCGACCCACTGTCACGGTCAACCGCTCCCGGCTGCCCACGAACGCCACCACCAGGCCGGCCAGCGCCGCCACCCCCGCCCCGACCGGGTACGACCGGTCCCCGGGCAGCCGGGCCAGCAGCGCGAACCAGCCCTGGAACGGGAACCAGGGCAGGTCGGCCACCCAGCCCGAGCCGGCGGTGAGCGCCGCGCCGAGGCCGGCGCCGAGCAGCGGGAACCCGACCCACATCAGCACCAGCTCGCCGGCCCCGCCGCCGACCACGGTGGTCTCGCCGGCCGCCGGCCCGGCCACCTCAGGACACCTCCCGGCGTACCGTCCGGACCAGCCCGGCGGCCAGCGGCAGCACCAGCCAGACCAGCAGCGACACCGCGAGCCGGGCCCACTGGCCGGCGGTGACCTGCGGGCCGAGCAGCGGCTCCATGGTCACCGAGGTGTCCAGCCACTGCGCGGGGCGCTGCAACGCCCGGATCATCGCGGCGAGCACGCTCCACACGGTGGGCAGCAGCAGGTAGGTCACGATCGCCAGCGGGGTGTTCAGCAGCAGCAGGCCGAACCCCGCGCCCATCAGCACGTTCAGCACCTGGAACACGGCCGCGTACGGCAGCAGGCGCCAGTCGAAGACCCAGCTGCCCGCGCCGCCGGTGGCTCGGGCGGCGAGCGTGCCGGTGGCCGCGACGGCGAGGCTGACCAGCACCGCGGCCAGCGCCGCCAGCACCACCGCGGCCAGCTTCGCGGTGATCACCCGCTGCCGGCGGGGCACCAGGGCGAAGGTGCTCAGCGCGGTGCGCTGCGACCACTCCCCGGTGATCGAGAGGATGCCGAGCACCGGCAGCAGCAGCCCGGTGGGGAAGAGCGACGGCGTGAAGAAGGCGGTGAAGGTCTGCTCGGCGTCGTCGAGCACGAACAGCTGCACCGTGACGATGATCGCGGCGACCAGCCCGATGGTGATCAGCAGCCAGCGCCCGGCCCGGGTGTCGACGAGCTTGCGCAGCTCCACGCCGGTGAGTCGGGCCAGCGAGGGGGTGGCCAGGGCCGCCTGGCGCGGCGGTGCGACCGGTGGGGTGAGCGTGGTCATCGGACGGCCTCCCTGGTCGACGCGCCGGCGGTGAGGGTGAGGAAGAGCTGTTCGAGGCCGCCGGCCCCGGCCGGGCGCAGCTCGGTGAGGACCAGGCCGGCGTCGGCGGCGGCCTGGCCGACCGTCTCCGGCTCGGCCCGGACGACGAAGCCGCCGTCGGTGCCGTTCGTCGCGGGCAGCCCGGCACGCTCCAGGCCGAGCCGCAGGGCGCGCTCGTCGCGGGCCCGGACCAGGGTGCCCGCACCGGCCAGCAGTTCGTCCTTGCCGCCCTGGGCGACCACCCGGCCAGCGCCGATCACCACGAGCCGGTCGGCCACCGCCTCGACCTCGCGCAGCAGGTGGGAGGAGAGCAGCACGGTGCCGCCCCGGTCGGCGAAGTCGCGCAGCAGCCCGCGCATCCAGAAGATGCCCTCCGGGTCCAGGCCGTTGGCCGGCTCGTCGAGGATGAGCACCCGGGGGTCGCCCAGCAGCGCCAGCGCCAGGCCGAGCCGCTGCCGCATCCCGAGGGAGTACGCGCCGACCCGGCGCCGCGCCGCCGTCGCGTTCAGCCCGACCAGGTCGAGCTTCGCGTCGATGCCCGCCCGGTCCACGCCCATGGTCGCGGCGGCCAGGGCCAGCGCCTCCCGGCCGGTCCGCCCGCTGTGCTGCGCGGACGCGTCGAGCAGCACGCCGATCTCCCGCCCCGGGTTCGGCAGCTCGCGGTACGCCCGCCCGGCGGCCGTGGCGCGCCCGGCGGTGGGCGGGGTCAGCCCGCAGATCATCCGCAGGGTGGTGGACTTGCCGGCCCCGTTCGGCCCGAGGAAGCCGGTGACCGTGCCCGGTTCGCACCGGAAGCTGACCTCCTCGACGGCGGCGTGCGGGCCGTACCGCTTGGTGAGGTGTTCGACTGTGATCATGGCGTCAGCCTGCCGGCGCCACCCGGTGGCGCGCTGCCGGCGATGGTCGGCGACCGGCCCGACCTCGGACCAGTTCAGGTACCGACTTTGGTAGCTGGTGACCCGCCGTGGCGCGTTCCTAGCATGGACGGATGAGCAGCGCCGCCGTACCCGAGCATCCCTGGCTGCTGCCGGGCGCCCTGGTCCCCACCGCCCGGACGGTCCGCCGGACGCCCCGGGACTGGGTCGTCGACGGGCTGGCCGTCCTGAGCTCGGTGGCCTGGGTGCTGGTGGCCCACGAGGACGCGATGAGCGCGCGGCCGGAGTTCGCGGCGAACGTCGGGCCGTCCTGGCTCCCCGAGGTCGACTTCTTCCTCGGGCTGCTGGTCAGCGTCGCCCTCCTGCTGCGCCGCCGTTGGCCGGTCGGGCTGGCGGTGGCCACCGCGCCGCTGGCCCTCTGCTCGGTCACCTCGGGGGTCGCCCTGCTGATCATCCTGTTCACGCTCGTCGTGCACCGGCGGTTGACGGTGGCCCTGGTGGCGGTCGGCTGGAACGTGGTGACCCTGCCCGTCTTCCTCGCGCTCCGGCCCGATCCGGTGCTGCCGTTCTGGGCCACCATGGCCTGGAGCCTGCTCTTCATCGGCGGGACGGTGGCGTGGGCGCTGTTCGTCCGGGCCCGGCGCCAACTGGTGCTGTCGCTGCGCGATCGCGCCGAGCGGGCCGAGGCCGAGCAGCAGCTCCGGGTGGGTCAGGCGCGGCAGCTCGAACGGACCCGGATCGCCCGGGAGATGCACGACGTGCTCGCGCACCGGATCTCCCTGCTCAGCCTGCACGCCGGCGCCCTGGAGTTCCGCCCGGACGCCCCGCCCGAGGAGGTGGCCCGGGCCGCCGGGGTGATCCGGGCCAGCGCCCACGCGGCGCTGCAGGACCTGCGGGAGGTGATCGGGGTGCTCCGCGCCGAGCCGGGCGGCGTGGGGACGCCGGAGCCGCCGCAACCCACCCTGGCCGACGTGCCCGTGCTGGTCGCCGAGTCCCGGGCCGCCGGCGCGCGGGTCAGCGTGGTCGACGAGGTGGCCGATCCGGCGGCCGTGCCGGCCGCGGTCGGGCGCAGCGCGTACCGGATCGTGCAGGAAGGGCTCACCAACGCCCGCAAGCACGCGCCGGGCGCCGTGGTGGTGGTCCGGCTGGCCGGCGGGCCGGGCGACGGCCTCGCAGTGGAGATCCGTAACCCGTGGCCGGTCGGGGCGCCGGCCAGCGCGATCCCGGGCACCGGGACCGGGCTGGTGGGCGTCGCCGAGCGGGTCAGCCTGGCCGGTGGCCGGCTGACCCACGGGCGCGACCCGGAGGGCGACTTCCGGCTGGCCGCCTGGCTGCCCTGGCCGGCGTCGTGAGCGGCGCGGAGCGGCCACCGGTCGGGGTGCTGATCGTCGACGACGACGCGCTGGTGCGGGCCGCGCTGTCGATGATCCTCGGCGGGGCGCCCGACATCCGGGTGGTGGGCGAGGCCACCGACGGGGCCGAGGTGCCGGCGGCGGTCGCCGCGTACGCGCCGGACGTGGTGCTGATGGACATCCGGATGCCCCGGGTCGACGGGCTGACCGCCACCGAGGCGCTGCGGTCCGGGCCGGAGCCGCCCGAGGTGCTGGTGCTCACCACCTTCGACGCCGACGAGCAGGTGCTGCGGGCGCTGCGCGCCGGGGCCGGCGGGTTCCTGCTCAAGGACACCCCGCCGGCCGAGATCGTGGCGGCGGTACGCCGGGTGGCGGCGGGCGAGGCGACGCTCAGCCCGGCGGTGACCCGCAAGCTGATCACGCACGTGACCGCGCCGGCCGCCGGCCCGGACCCC
>NZ_KQ058745.1 GCF_000982955.1 Micromonospora sp. HK10
ACTCCTCGCGCTCACGCGAGCACCACGGAGCGGGTCAGGTGCCGGGGCGCGTCCGGGTCGAGGCCGCGGCTGGTGGCCAGCGCGACGGCGAACCGCTGGGCGAGGATCAGGTCGGCCATCGGGTCGACCGGGGTACGCCCGGCCGCCCAGCTGGTCAGCACGGTGTGGCAGCCGTGCGTGCGGCTGTGCAGGAAGGTGGCGCCGGTGGCGTCGACGTCCTCCGGCAGGCCGTCCGGGATTCCGCCGAACGCCCACACCAGCCGGCCGGGCGCGGCCACCGAGATCGGGCCGTGCCGGTAGTCCATGGCCGGGTACGCCTCGGCCCAGAAGGTGGCCGCCTCGCGGCACTTCAGCGCGGCCTCCTGGGCCAGCCCGACGGTCCAGCCGCGGCCGAGGAAGGTGACCTGCTCGACGGTGGCCGGGTCGACCGGCAGCGGGGCCCGGACGGCGACCTCGGCGTCGGCGGCCAGCCGGCCCAGGTCCTCGCCGAGATGGGCGCGGAGCAGCGCGAGGGCGGTGGTGGCAAAGCGGGTCTGCACGACCGACCGCTCGTCGGCGAAGGGCATGGTCACCGCGGCGTCGGCCAGCTCGACGGCGGGGGAGCCGGGGTCGCCGACCAGGACGGTGGTGGGCACCCGGCCGCGCAGCACGCCGAGCAGGTCCAGCACCTCGGTGGTGGTGCCGGAGCGGGTGATCGCGATGAGCCGGTCGTAGCGGCGGCCGGTGGGGTACTCGCTGGCCTGGAAGGCGTCGGTCTCGCCCTGCCCGGCCGCCTCGCGCAGCCCGGCGTACGCCATCGCCATGAACCACGACGTGCCGCACCCGACGACGGCGACCCGCTCGCCGGGCCGGGGCAGGCGGTCGGCGACGGTCGGGGCGAGCCGGGCCGCCTCCCGCCAGCAGTCGGGCTGGCTCGCGATCTCCGCGTGCACGTACGCCATGACAACTCCTCGACCAGGGGAGACCTTGCGCAATACGGCGCGATACGGCCGCCTTTCGCGCGTCATTCTGCGCGAAGTCGGGCGGTCGTGGCAACCGGCTCCCAGATCGCGCAGGTCAGGGTTTTGCGCCCGGGTAGTTTCGCGCACTACTGTGCACGCAATCAATCACCGTTCGTGCAGAGTCAGTGGAGGGCCCCGCGGTGGACCGGTACGCCCGATGGAACGCGCTGCTCGAGATGCTGACCGACAGCGGCCGGGTCAGCGTCGAGGAGGCGGCCGCGCGCCTGGACGTCTCCCAGGCGACCATCCGGCGTGACTTCGACCAGCTCGCGCAGCAGCAGATGATCACCCGTACCCGGGGCGGTGCGGTGGCCAACGGAGTCTCGTACGACCTGCCGCTGCGCTACAAGACCGCGAAGCACTCGGCGGAGAAGCAGCGGATCGGGGCGGCCGCCGCGGCGCTGGTCTCCCCGGGCACCGTGGTCGGCCTCAACGGCGGCACCACCAGTACGGAGGTGGCCCGGGCCCTGGCCGTCCGGCCGGACCTCAACACCAACGCCGAGGGCGCCCAGCTCACCGTGGTCACCAACGCGCTGAACATCGCCAACGAACTGCTGGTCCGCTCGCGGATGAAGGTGGTGGTGGCCGGCGGCGTGGTGCGGCCCAAGTCGTTCGAGCTGGTCGGCCCGCTCGGCGGGGCGCTGCTGCGCGAGGTGACCCTGGACGTCGCCCTGCTCGGCGTGGACGCGATCGACCCCCAGCTCGGCGCCGCCGCCCATCACGAGGGCGAGGCGGCGATGAACAGCCTCATGGTGGCGCGGGCGAAGCGGGTGGTGGTCATCGCCGACTCGTCCAAGCTGGGCGGTCACGCGTTCGCCCGGATCTGCCCGGTGGACCGGGTCGAGACGCTGGTGACGGACTCCGGTGCGTCCCCGGTGGTGGTGCAGGCGTTCCGGGACGCCGGAGTGCAGGTCGTCTGCGCCTGAGTGGCGCCCCGCGGCGCGTCCGCGGCGAATCAGGGAAAACCCCGATGCATACCAGGTATTGTCAGCGGCTGCATACCGCGTATGGTGTCCGCTGTCGCCTATATATCGGGGGAGGTCAGCTTGACGGCTGTCCTGGAGATCGAGGGTCTCCGTAAGACGTACCGGAGCCGCAGACGCGGCACCCGTCACGCGCTCGACGGCTTCGACATGCGGGTCGAGGCCGGCCAGGTGCACGGGTTCCTCGGCCCGAACGGCTCGGGCAAGACCACGACGCTGCGGACGCTGCTCGGCCTGATCCGGCCGAACGGCGGCCGGATGGCGATCCTGGGCCACGAGCTGCCGCACGCACTGCCCACGGTCGCCGGCCGGATCGGCGCCATCGTGGAGAGTCCGCAGTTCTTCCCGCACTTCTCCGCCCGGGACACGCTGGCCCTGCTGGCCTCCGCCGGCGACCTGCCCCGGCAGCGGGTCGACGAGGTGCTGGAACTGGTCGGGCTCCGCGAGCGGGCCGGCGAACGGGTGAAGACCTACTCGCTCGGCATGAAGCAGCGCCTGGCGGTCGCCTCGGCCCTGCTGAAGGACCCGCAGCTGCTGATCCTGGACGAGCCGGCCAACGGTCTCGATCCCGGTGGCATCCGGGAGATGCGTACGTTGATGCGCGATCTGGCCGCCAACGGGATGACCGTGGTGCTCTCCAGCCACATCCTCGGCGAGATCCAGCTCATCTGCGACTCGGTCACCATCATCTCGCTGGGCCGCCGGGTCGCGTACGGGCCGGTCGACGAGGTGCTCGCCGCCCACTCGCAGGGCGCGGTCCGGGTCCGGCTGGAGGCCGTCACCGACCTGCCGCAGGCCGCCGACGCGCTGGCCGGGGCGGGGGTGCGGGTCACCGCCACCGAACCGGACCACCTGATGCTGGCCGGCGTCGACAAGCCGGCCACGGTCACCCGCCTGCTCGCCGAGCAGGGCCTGTACGTCAGCGAGCTGGCCCCGGTGGCGGTCGACCTGGAGAGCGTCTTCCTGGAGCTGACCGCCACCGCGCCGGTGCCCGGCCAGCACCGGCAGGTCGACCAGTCCATGAAGGTCGGTGAGCCGGGCGCCGGCAGCACCGCGGGAGGTTGGGGCGCATGAGCCTGTTCGTCACCGAGCTGCGCCGGCTGGCCAAGCGCCGGCTCACCCGGCTGCTGCTGGTCCTGCTGCTGCTCGGCCTGGCCGGCGTGGCCACCGCCTTCAACTTCTCCAGCCACAAGCTGTCGCCCGAGGTGGTGGCGGCGGCCCAGGCCGAGTCCGACGCCCAGTACCAGCGGTCCCTGGCGGCCTGGCAGAAGGAAGTCGCGGATTGCGACGCCGCCCAAGCCCGCGGCGAGAAGGTCGAGGACCGCTTCGGGCCCAACTGCTCCCGGGACTTTCAGCCCCAGCCGGAGATGTTCGACCCGAAGTGGAACCTGCCGTACCAGTTCGACTTCCGGGCCGAGTTCTCCACCTTCATCGCCGTCTTCGCCGGGGCGGTGGCGCTCTTCGCGTTCATCGTCGGGGCCTCCTTCGTGGGGGCCGAATGGAGCACCGGCGGCATGATGAACCTGCTGCTCTGGCGCCCGAAACGGCTCGCCGTGCTGGGCACCAAGCTGGCCGCCGTGCTGACCACCGTGCTCGGGGTGACGGTGGTGCTCGGCGCGCTCTGGACGGCCGCGTTCTGGCTGATCGGCACCTTCTCCGGGACCACCGCGAAGATGACGCCGGGCGTCTGGCGGTCCTTCGGGCTGGACGGTTTGCGGGCGGTCGGGCTCGTCCTGGCGTTCGCCGCGGTGGCGTTCGCGCTCGCCTCGCTGGGCCGGCACACCGCGATGGCGCTGGGCGCCGCGGTGGCCGTCTTCGCGATCAGTGAGGTCGGCCTCCGCATCGCGATGGCCGTGCTCGGGGTGCCGTTCGGCGAGCGTTACCTGCTCTCCACGTACGCCCAGTCCTGGTTCATGAAACAGGTGAAGCTCTTCGACTACGACGCCTGCCAGTTCGCCAAGGGCGAGTGCCACCCGGGCGAACTGCTGGTCACCTGGCAGGACTCCGCCCTGGTGTTCGGCCTCGGGACCGCGGTCGTGCTGGTCGCCGCGTTCTGGGCGATGCGCCGGCGGGACATCACCTGACCGTGGGACGCCCCCGGTCCGCGCCGCCAGCGGCGGCGCGGACCGCGCGTCCGATGCGACCGGTCGGGACCCTGGCTAGGCTGGGGATCCCCGGCCGGTCGCCGCCGCGTCGGTCGCCCACCCCCCCCCGAGGAGCGCCATGCCCGCCGACGCCTCCCCGGCCGCCACCGACCGGCCCGAGCCGTCCGGCTCCGCTGCCGTCGCCCGCCGGGACGCCGGCGCCACGGTCCCCCCACCCCGCTCCGCACCCGCCGTCGAGGCCGCCCCGGTCGCCGAAGCCGATGCCGCACCGGCACCGGCGGCCCCGGACGCGGAGGCGGTTGCCGCACCGGCACCGGCCGCCCCGGACGCGGAGGCGGTTGCCGCACCGGCACCGGTGGCCGCCCCGGCCACCGGCTCGGTGCAAACCGGCCGCACGGACCGCGACGCGGCCCCGGCCGCCACGGGTGACCTGACCGAGCGGGAGCGGCGGATCCTCGCCTTCGAGCAGCAGTGGTGGAAGCACGCCGGCGCCAAGGAACAGGCGATCCGGGACACCTTCGGGCTCTCCGCGACCCGGTACTACCAGCTGCTCAACGGGCTGCTCGACCACCCGGCCGCGCTGGCCGCCGAGCCGGTGCTGATCGGCCGGCTGCGCCGGCTGCGCTCCTCCCGGGCCCGCAACCGACGACGCTGACAATCCGTCCCCGTTCGCGGCCCCGGTTCCGGCCCCGACTCCCGGCCCCTGGCCACGGCCCGGCCCTCGGCCCTGGCCCTTGGCCCTTGGCCCTTGGCCCTTGGCCCTTGGCCCTTGGCCCTCGGCCCTCGGCCCTCGGCCCTCGGCCCCGACTCCCGGCCCCGACTCCCGGCCCCGACTCCCGGCCCCGACTCCCGGCCCCGACTCTCGGCCGCGGCCGGCCCCGGAACGCCGGCTGGACCGGTCGGTCGCTGCGCCGGCAGGCAGGCTGCTCAAGCGCGATATGCCTCTGCGGCATATTCATGCCGCAGAGGCATATCCGTCTCAAGCGGTCGCATGGTTCGAGCATGTGGGCCGTTTCGCCGCCGCCCGATGACGGGTCCACCGCAGGGCCGGAAGGATCAACTGGCGGGAAGCGGCGCGCTGCGGCATGGGGCCCGCCGGCCCGGGTAGGCGGCAGGGCGGCCGGCGGGCGGCAGGGCGGCCGGCGGGCGGCGGGCGGCAGGGCGGCCGGGCGGGCGGCGGGGCGGGCGGCGGGCGGCGACGGAGGGAGCAGACCGATGGGGGCACCAGATCGCCGGTACCCGACCGGGAGCGTGCCGGCGCGGCCGGTCGGGACGGCACCGATGATGCGGGTGCGTTCCGCGTCCGACCCGGCGCCCGGGCGGCTGGAGAACGAGGACCTGGTCTTCCGCTTCGGCCCGTTGGTCGGGGTCCTCGACGGCGCCACCGTACCGGAGGGCTTCGAAACCGGCTGCGTGCACGGTCCGTCCTGGTACGTCCGGCACCTGGCCGCCCGGATCGGGCTGGCCGTCGCGGCCCGGCCGGCGGCGACCCTGATGAGCAGCCTGGCGGCGGCGATCCTGGCGGTCCGCGCGGACCACTGCGACGCGTGCGACCTCGACCATCCGGGCACCCCGTCCTCCACGGTCTGCCTGCTGCGGGAGGGCGGTGACCAGGTCGACTACCTGGTGCTCTGCGACAGCCCGCTGGTGCTGGACACCGGCGATCAGGTCAGCGTGGTCTCCGACGACCGGCTGGACGCGGCCGTGGCGGAGTTGCGTCGCGCCGCCGACGCGCTGCCCGACGACGTCGACCCGCTGACCCGGTTCCGCCGGGCGGTGACCGGGCAGCGGGCCCGGATGAACCGGACCCACGGCTACTGGGCCGCCGCCAGCGACCCGGACGCGGCGTACCACGCGGTGACCGGGACGCTGCCGCTGCGCGGGGCCGGCGCGCTGCGGCGGGCCGCGCTGCTCAGCGACGGCGCGTCCTGCGCGGTCGAGCAGTTCGGCCTCTTCGACTGGGCGGGGCTGCTGGAGGTGACCGCCGTGGAGGGGCCGGAGGGGCTGATCTCCCGGGTCCGGGTCGCCGAACGGGACCACGCCGACCGGCTGCGCCGGCACAAGCGCACCGATGACGCCTCGGTGGTCCTCTGCGAGTTCCGGTGACCACCCTCACGCAAGTACGGCCGGTCGGCTGACAACGCAGCGTGAGGCGGAACACCCCGGGGGTACGACCGGACGGCACCCTCGGCCGGACCGGCAGTCCCCGCCCAAAGCGGTGGACTGGAGCCGGTTCGACCGGCAGACTGCGGCTCGTGACGGGTGCGGTACGACTGGAGCCGGTGGATGAGCGGAACCTGGAGCCGTTGCTCTCCGTAGCGGCCGCCGAGGCCGACCCCGAGGATGTGATGCCTCCCGTGCAGGCGCCGGCCGGGTGGTCGCTGGCCCGTCGTGACGCGTTCCGCGAGTTCCACCGGGCCAGCTTCGGCGGCCTCGACGGCCCCACCCGCACCCAGATGTACGCGATCGTGGCCGGCGGGGAGGTTGTCGGCATGGTGCGGATGACCCGCCGGGACGAGCCGGGCACCGTGGAGACGGGCATGTGGCTGGGGCGCTCGGCGCGGGGCCAGGGTCTCGGTGCGGCCGCGCTGCGTGAGCTGCTGCACGTGGCGGCGGCGGCCGGGATGCGCACCGTCGTGGCGGAGACGACTCCGGACAACACCGGGGCCATTTCGGTGCTGAAGAAATGCGGCGCGGAATTGCGTGAAAAGGACGGCAAGCTCTACGCGGAAATGTGCCTGGATTCGGCGCTTCCGGCCCGCTGAAGCGAACTGATTGCCTTCGGGCAATTGTCTACGCTGCCCTGCTCACCCGGGCGCACCTGACCGTTTCATGGCACCTTGTTCCCCAATTGACGCGCCTTCCGAATGGCGCCACAAACCCTGCCACTGCCGGCACGAATAAATGTTTTGTGCTGCCCACCACGGGTACTGCCCGCCGGGTCCGCTGATACGGGGCGCCGGTCGCAGGCCCATTTCCGCTGATCCCCGGTAGCTGTTTTCCGGGCCTGCGTCACGAGGGTGTCCGCTTCCGCCGGGGAGCGAAGGAGTGCCGAATGAAGAGCGGAGCACGGGTAGCGCTGGCGGTGGGCTTCGGCTACCTCCTGGGCCGCCGCAAGAAGATGCGTACCGCGCTGACCCTGGCCGCCGCGGTGGCGGCCGGCCGGGCCAGCCAGCAGCCCGGCGGGCTGAAGAAGGTCGCCACCGACCTGATCGGGGCGAACCCGCAACTGGGGAGCCTGAGCAAGCTGGGCGTACCGCTCGCCACGGCCGGCCGGGCCGCCGCGAGCGCCGCGGCCGGCAACGGCATCGACGTGCTGAGCGGGAAGCTGCGGGACGGCGCCGACGCGCTGCGCCGCCGGTCGTCCGGCGGCACGGGCACGCGGCCGGCGTCCGGCGAGCGGTCGGCCCCGGACGAGGAGCCGGACCTCGACGAGCAGCCCGCGGCCCGAAACGACGGCGGCCGGGACGACGGCGGCCGGAAGGCCGGCGGTCGGGGCGACGGCGGTCGGGACGACGGCGGCCGGGGCGACGGCGGCCGGGACGACGGCGGTCGGAGCGAGGCTCCGGTCGCCCGCCGCGGTCAGCGGGGGCGGTGACCATGGCCACCGACAACCTCGCCGGAAAGGCCCGCGACCAGCTCGGTGGCGAGCTGCGCAACCTCGCCGCCGCGATCGGTGAGCGGGCGGTGCAGGTGGTGACCGAACGGGTCACCGGCGCCACCGGCCGGCTCAGCGACTACGCGAAGCAGGGCGGCGGACCCGGTCTGGTCGCCGCCGCCACCGGCGCACAGAGGCTCGCCGAGGGCCACTCCCCGATGAAGGCCATGTTCCATGCCGGCGTGGCCGGCGGTAAGGAGAAGGTGATGGCGGCGTTCGGCGGTGGCGGCGGGCGTGGCAAGGGCGGCGGCGGCAAGAAGCTCAAGGTCACCAACATCGTCGAGACGATCGAGGTCGGCGTGCCGGTACGGGTCGCCTACAACCAGTGGACGACCTTCGGCGACTTCCCCAGCTTCATGAAGAAGGTGGAGCAGGCCGACTGTGACTCCGACGAGAAGATGACCTGGAAGGCGCAGGTCTTCTGGTCGCACCGCAGCTGGGAGTCGACCATCGTACGGCAGATCCCGGACCGCCTGATCCACTGGCGGTCCAAGGGCGAGAAGGGCTCGGTGGACGGCACCGTCAGCTTCCACGAGGTCGGCCCGGACCTCACCAAGATCCTGGTGGTGCTCGAGTACCACCCGCAGGGCCTGTTCGAGCACACCGGCAACCTGTGGCGGGCCCAGGGTCGCCGGGTGCGGCTGGAGTTGAAGCACTTCGTCCGGCACGTGATGACCCAGACCGTGCTCGACCCGGACTCCGTCGAGGGCTGGCGTGGCGAGATCGAGGACTCCCAGGTGGTCAAGGACCACGAGACCGCGTTGCGCGAGGAGCGGGCGGCGCGTGAACGGCCCGCGCGGGGCCGCCGCACCGAGGAGGAGCCGGAAGAGTACGAGGAGGAGCCGGAAGAGTTCGAGGAGGAGCCGGCCGAGGAGCGCCGGCCCGCCGAGCGCGGCCGCCGACGCCCGCCGCAGCGCCGTCGCCCGCCGGAGGAAGAGGAGTACGAGGACTACGACGAGGGCGACGACTTCGACGACGACGAGTACGCCGAGCAGCCCGAGGAGGAGCCGCCGCCGCGCCGGCAGCCCGAGCGACCCCGCCGCCCGCAGCGCGCCGCCCGGGAGCCCCGCGAACCGCGCGGCGAACGGCCCCGCCCGGCGCGGCGTACCGGCGAACCCCCTCGACGGCCGGTGGTGCGCCGCCGGCGAGAGGAGGGTGAGGAATGACCGCGGCCCCGACGACGGGCCAGCCCGGCGGCGCGCTGGAACGCACCGCCGGCGGTGGCGAGGGCGCCCTCGCCGACGTCGTGGAGACCGTGCTGGACAAGGGCGTGGTGATCGACGCGCAGGTGTCGGTGGGCGTGGTCGGCATCCAGCTCCTGGAGATCGACGCCCGGATCGCGGTCGCCAGCCTCGAGACGTACCTGCGGTTCGCCGAGGCGGTCGACCGGCTGAGCATCACGCCGAAGGACCAGAAGGGACTGCCGGACCTGGTCGGCGACACGGCCGCCGCGGTCACCAAGGGCCAGGCGATCTCCGGGCTCGGCAAGGCGGCCCAGGAGATCAGCGGCGCGGTGGCCGACTCGCTCCGCGACCGTGGCGCCGAGCGGGAGCGGCAACGGCCGCGCCGGCGGCGGGACGGGG
Organism: Micromonospora sp. HK10; assembly: GCF_000982955.1. Classification (GTDB taxonomy): domain Bacteria; phylum Actinomycetota; class Actinomycetes; order Mycobacteriales; family Micromonosporaceae; genus Micromonospora. Next base: position 9,331 of record NZ_KQ058745.1, read on the forward strand.
AGCGCTGAGATGGCTCCGGAGAACGGGCTGTTCATCTACGGCATCGTGCCGTCCGACGTCGAGCCGACCCCCGAAGCCGAGGGGGTCGGCTCCCCGCCCGGCGAGGTGATCGCGATCCGGCACGGCGAGCTGGCCGCGCTGGCCAGCGAGGTCGGGCTGGAGGAGCCGCTCGGCCGGCCGGCCGACCTGACCGCGTACGAGCGGCTGCTGGACGGGACGGCGGTGGTCGCGCCGGTGCTACCCGTCCGGTTCGGCACGGTGGTGACCGGTGCGGACGCGGTCGAGGATCTGCTCGCCGCGCACCACGACCGGTTCGCCGCCGCCCTCGACGAGTTCGCCGACCGGCTCCAGTACACCGTGCACGGGCGCTTCGACGAGCAGGAGTTCATCGGCGGGTTCCTGGCGGAGGACGCCTCGGCCGCCGCCCTCGCCGACGAGGTGCGCGGCCGGCCGGAGGCGGAGAGCCGGGAGCAGCGCATCCGGCTCGGCGAAATGATCAGCCAGGCGGTGGAGCTGCGCCGGGAGGCGGAGAACCGCGCCCTGGTCGACGCGGTGGGCCGCACCGCGGTGGCGGACGTCCCCCTACCGCCCAGCCACGAGCTGGACGCGGTGCGGGTCTCCTTCCTGGTCGCCGAGGAGGACGAGGACGAGTTCGTCCGGGCCGTGGAGGACGTCGCCGAGCAGCGGCGGGAGCTGATCCGGATGCGGCTGATCGGCCCGCTCGCCCCGTACGACTTCGTCAACGCGCACCAACTGGCGGAGTGAGCCGTGGAGCTCCTCTGGGCGCTGCTGACCCTGCCGTACGCCCCGGTGCGGGGCCTGACCGCCGTGGTCAAGGTGATCGCCCGGGAGGCGGAGTCGCAGCAGCACAGCCCGGTCAACGTCCGGCGTGAGCTGGAGGAGCTGGACCGGGCGGCGGCGGCCGGGGACATCACGCCCGAGGAACGGGACCGGGGGCAGCAGCAGGTGCTGGACCGGCTGACCAGGCCGGCCGCCGAGGGCGGCGGCACCCCGCCGCCGGCCGCCGGGACCGGCGGCGCCTCACCGCGGCGTACGGGCGGTCCCCGCCGGGCGGCGCCCGCCCGGCGGGGGACCGGCGGCCGGGACGGTGGCGCGCGTCGCGGACGAGGGGGAGGACCATGACGGCACGGAACCGGGGCGACGACGACCGCGACCGGTGGCGCGACCGGGGCGGCCGGACCGGGGAGCGGTATCTCGACGAGGGCGACGAGGAGGCGGTCAGCGCCGCCGAGGCGGCCCGGGAAGGGCTGCGCCAGATCGTCGAGCTGACCGGCAGGGACCCGCTCGGGGTCACCTCGATCCAGCCCACCGACGACGGCTGGCGGATCGGGGTGGACATCGTCGAGCACCACCGGATCCCCTCGTCGACCGACCTGCTCGGCCTCTACGAGGTGGACCTGGACATGACCGGCAGCCTGCTCGGTTACCGGCGGACGCGCCGCTACCAGCGGGGCAAGGAGGACTGAGATGACGCTGGGTCCGACGCCTCCGGTGGTGCAGAACTCCGGCCAGGTGCTGCCGGCCGGGCACGAGCCGGCGAACCTCGGCGACATCCTCGAACGGGTGCTCGACCGGGGCATCGTCATCGCCGGCGACATCCGGGTCAGCCTGCTCGACATCGAGCTGCTGACGCTGAAGCTGCGCCTGGTCATCGCCTCCGTGGACACCGCGCGGCAGATCGGCATCGACTGGTGGGAGCACGACCCGTGGCTCAGCTCCCGGGCCCGCCCACCGGTCGAGCCCGGGCCGCGCGATCCGGAGGAGGTCGAGGCGTCCCGGCGGCCCCGGGTCGCCGCCCGCGCCGCGAGGGAGGAGCGCGATGAGTACGACCGCTGAGCCGGTCCCGACCGGCACCGGCGTCTGGCTGCACGGGGTGACCGCCGAGGTCGTCCCGGCCACGCTGGCCGGCCTCACCGGCATCGCCGGCACGCCGGCCCGGGCGGTGCCCGGCGCCGGCCTGGTGGCCGTGGTCAGCGACGCGCCGCTGGCCGAGTACGGCGAGGAGGCGCTGCGCCGCAACCTGGAGGACCTGGGCTGGCTGGAGCGGGCCGCCCGGGCGCACCACGCGGTGGTGGACGCGCTGTCCCGGTCCGGCACGGTGGTGCCGGCCCGGCTCGCCACCGTGCACCGCGACGACGACCGGGTGACCCGGGTGCTGCGGGAGCGGCGGGACGAACTGGCCGGCACGCTGGCCCGGCTCACCGGCCGCGAGGAGTGGGGGGTCAAGGGGTACCTGGTGCCCGGCGCGCCGCCCCGCGCCGAGGAACGGGCCGGCGAGGGCGGGTCCGGGGCGGCGTACCTGCGGCGGCGGCGGGCCCAGCTCACCGCCCGCGAGGAGGGGCAGCGGCTCGCCGCCGAGGCGGCCGCCGCCGTGCACGCCGCCCTCGCCGGGTACGCGGCCGCCGCCCGCCGGCACGCCCCGCAGGACCGGCGGCTGTCCGGCGCACCGACCGCCATGGTGCTCAACGGCGCGTACCTGGTCGACCGGGACCGGCTGGACGGCTTCGCCGTGCTGGTCCGGGAGCTGACCGGGCGGCACCCGGAGCTGCGGCTGGAGCCGACCGGCCCGTGGCCGCCGTACTCCTTCGTGGCGGGACCGGAGGCGGAGCCGGCATGGGCGTGACCTCGCTGGCGCCGAGCAGCGCCGACGACCCGTTGGATTACCGGCCGGTGGCCCTGGTCGACCTGCTCGACCGGGTGCTCGCCACCGGCGTCGTGATCACCGGGGACATCACCCTGGCCATCGCCGACGTCGACCTGGTCCGGATCTCGTTGCGCGCGCTGGTCGCGTCGGTCGGCGCGCTGGCGCCACCGCCCCTGGCGGTCCAGCCGTGACCGGCCGGGACGAGGCGGCCGAGCTGGCGGCCGCGCTGGGCGAGCCGCGGTGGCAGGCGCCCCGGGTACGGCCGCTGGAGCGCCGGCTCGCGGTCGACCGCGACTCCGTCGAGCGCGGACTGGCCAGCCTGGTGCTCACCGTGATCGAGCTGCTGCGGCAGCTGATGGAACGGCAGGCGCTGCGCCGGGTCGACCTCGGCGACCTCACCGAGGAGCAGGTCGAACGGATCGGGGCCACGCTGATGGCGCTGGAGGAGCAGATGACCCAGCTCCGGGAGTACTTCGGCCTCGCCCCCGAGGACCTCAACCTGGACCTCGGCCCGCTGGGTCCGCTGCTGCCGACCGACTGACCCGGGCGACCGCGTGCGGTGCCGGCCCGCTCAGCGGCCCGCCCGCTGCTGCGCGTAGGCGGCCAGGTGGGCGAGCTGGCCGGGGTCGAGGGAGGGGCGGACCCGGGTGCGGGCCGTCTCGACGTGCGCGGCGGTGACCGTGGCGGCGGCCAGCGACTCGCGCATCGCGGCGAGCGCCGCCTCCCGGATCAGCGCGGCGCAGTCGGCGGCGGAGAAGCCGTCCAGCTCGGCGCCGAGGGCGGTCAGGTCCACGTCGGGGGCGAGCGGGACGTTCCGGGCGGCGGACCGGAGGATCTCCGCCCGGGACGGGCCGTCCGGCGGCGGCACGTACACCAGGCGTTCCAGCCGGCCCGGGCGGAGCAGCGCCGGGTCCACCAGGTCCGGCCGGTTCGTCGCGCCGACCACCACCACGTTGCGCAGCGCCTCCACCCCGTCCAGTTCGGTGAGCAGGGCGGCGACCACCCGGTCGGTGGTGCCCCCGTCGCTGGCCTGGCCGCGTACCGGGGCGAGCGCGTCCACCTCGTCGAGGAAGACCAGGGTGGGGGCGGCCTCGCGGGCCCGGCGGAACAGCTCGCGGACCGCCCGCTCGCTCTCGCCGACCCATTTGGACAGCAGCTCGGCGCCCTTCACCGACAGCACGTTCGCCCGCCCCGAACCGGCCAGCGCGGTGACCAGGTAGGTCTTGCCGCAGCCGGGCGGCCCGTAGAGCAGCACCCCGCGCGGCGGCGTCACGCCGAGCCGGGCGAAGGTGTCCGGATAGGTCAGCGGCCAGAGCACCGACTCGGTCAGCGTCTCCTTGACCTCGCGCAGCCCGCCGACGTCGTCCAGGGTCACCGAGGCCAGCTCCAGGGTGGACGCCGCCATCGTGGTGGGCCGGACCACCTCCAGCGCGGCGGTGAAGTCGGCCATCGCCACGGTGGGCGTCTCGGCCGCCTTCTGCCGCAGCGCCGCACGCACCCCGGCCTCCCGGACCAGCGCGGCCAGGTCGGCGGCCACGAACCCGGGGGTACGCCCGGCCACCTCGTCCAGCCGCACGTCCGGGTCGAGCGGCACTTGGCGGGTGAGCACGGTGAGCTGCTCCCGGCGCAGCGCCGCGTCCGGCAGCGGCACGGTGATCTGCAGCGCGAGCAGCTCCGGGCCGCGCAGTGCGGGGTCCACCGCCTCGGGCCGGCCGGTGGTGCCGACCACGGCCACCCCGGCCCGGACGGTCTCGGCGACGATCTGCCGGAACACGGTGGCCACCGGGCCCGGGTCGGTGGCGGGGGCCAGCGCCTCCAGGTCGGTGACCAGCAGGATGGCGGGCGCTCCGGCGCGTACCGCCGCGGCGGCCTCGCGCAGCCGGCGGGCCGCCGCGTCGTTGCTCAGCGCGGCCAGCTCGGGCGCCCAGAGCGGGCAGACCCGGGCGCCGACCCGGGCGGCGACCGCGCGGACCAGCGCCGACTTGCCGGATCCGGCCGGCCCGCTGAGCAGCACACCCAGCGAGACGGTGGTGCCGAGCCGGTCCAGCACCTCCCGGTGGTGGAAGCCCAGGTCGAGCAGTTCGGTCAGCTCCTCGGCCTGCGGGCGCAGGCCGGGCAGTTCGTCGACGTCGGGCGCGTCCGCCGGCCCGACCAGGCCGACGGCGTCCGGCTCCGGCGCGGCCCGGCCGGTGTCGGCGTCCGCCCCGGTCCGGCCGCCAGGCCCGCCGAACCCGGCGGGTTCGACCGGGCGGGTGGCGTCCCGGCCGGACCCCGGCGCCGCACCGGCCGGCCGGTCGCCCGCGCGCCGCCCGGTCGGGTCCGGCCCGCCCGGGCCGGATCCCCGGGTGGCCGGGCCGTGCTCCCAGCCGACCACCGTGTCCATGGTGACCAGCGCACCGGTCCCCGGCTCGGCGGCGACCACGGTGAGCAGGGTGCTGGTCCAGGCGTACCCGACGGTGTTGGCGAGGCTGCGCCGGGCGGCCTCGACCAGGCCGCGCGCGGCGGCGTCGGGCAGCACGTCCTGGGGCAGCAGCGAGACGTCGTCGCCGGCGGTGACCACCTTGCCGAGCAGGGCGAGCCGGAGCATCTCGGGGGAGACCGCGGCGACGACCCCGACCGGTCCGGTCAGGGTGACCCGCCGGGCCGGGGTGACCGGCAGCGGGCTCACCGTCACCTGGCCGCCGTCCCGCAGCCCGAGATTGCCCAGCAGCAGGTCGTCGGCGTAGAGCAGGACGCTGCTCGCGGTCGGCTCGGCCGGCGTCACGATGCCGGCGGTGACCCGCCGCCCGGCCAGCCGCACCGGGTCGCCGGGGCGCAGCGCCAGCGCGGTGAGCACCTCGGGGTGCAGGCGGACGACGCCGCGCCGGGCGTCGAGCGCCGCCGCCCGCAGGCTCGCGGTCAGGGTCAGGTCCGGTTCCGCCACCCGCCCGACAGTAGCCGCCGGCGTCCCGCCGCGCGGCGCGGGCGGTTCACCGCGGGCCGATGTCCTCCAGCAACGACGGGTCGCGCCGGATCATCTCGGCGAGCCGGGCCGCCGGGTCGGTGGTCACTCCGTCCTGGCCGGGGGCGGGCACCGTCTTCACCGACATCGGCCAGGACGGCGGCGGGGCCGGCGCGGCGGCCGGCTCGACCGTGACCTCCGGTCCGGACCAGGAGATCCGCAGCGGGTACGCCCGTCCGTCCTGCTCCACCCGGAGGGTGACCGCCACGCCGGGATGCCCGGCCACCACCCGGCGGACCGCCTCGGCGATCTCCTCGACCGGGTCCTGCTGCTCCGGCCCGGGCGCCCCCCGCAGCCGGTACGCGCCGTGCCCCTCCCGCGTCACCGGGCCCGCCCCGCCGGCGGTGGCCTCCTCGCCGTCCTCCCCGGGGCCCGGCGTCCGGCGGCGCAGCTCTTCGCGGCGCGCCAGCCGGGCCAGGGTCTCGTCCAGTTCACCTCTCATCACGTCACCCCTTACGCGTGATACGGGTTGCAGGACCGGATCAGGCCCTCCGATCCCGGGTCGCCCGGTCCAGCGCCCGGTCGAGGACGACCAGCAGGGCGTCCCGTACGGAGAGCCGGTCCCGGGCGTCGAACTGCACCAGCGGCACGTGGTCGCCGATCGCCAGCGCCCAGCGGATAGAGGGTAGGTCGAGCGCCAACCGGCCGTCGAAGGCATTCACGCCGACCGCGAACGGCAGGCCGGCCCGCTCGAAGTAGTCGATCGCCGGGTAGCAGTGGTCCAGCCGGGCGCTGTCCACCACCACCAGCGCGCCGAGCGCGCCGCGGGCCAGGTCGTCCCACATGAACCCGAAGCGGGACTGCCCGGGCGTGCCGAAGAGGTAGAGCTTGAGGCTGCGATCGATGGTCACGCAGCCGAAGTCCATGGCCACCGTGGTGGTGGTTTTCTCGGAGTCCAGGCCGGGGTCGTCCACGCCGATGCCGGCGGTGGTCATCTGCGCCTCGGTGGTCAGCGGGGCGATCTCGGAGATGGCGGCCACCGTGGTGGTCTTGCCCACCGCGAAGCCACCGGCGATCAGGATCTTCACGGGGATCGGCGCCCGGGTGGACGCCGAGCGGCCCGGCCCGGCGCTGTCCGGCGCCGGGGCCCGGTACGGCGGCGGAGGCGGAGGCGGAGGCGGTACGGGCGGCGGCGTGGGTGGCGCGGCCGCCTGGCCGGGGACGGAACCAGGGGCGGCCGGACCGCCGTAGCGGGCGGCGGCGTTGTTGGCGACCGACCCGCCCAGGGCGGCCGCCGGCCAGTCAGGAGATCGCACGGAGTCCATCAATCACTCGCAGGATGATGTCGGGGTCGTGGGCGTCGTCGTTGTCGTCGACGTGCACGTCGAGGTGGCCGGCGGCGTGCAGGTCACCGACGAGTACCCGGGTCACGCCGAAGTGCATCCGGGTCCGGGCGGAGATCTCGGCGACCGAGATCGGGTCGGCGCTGAGCACGACGATCGTGGCCAGTTCGGGGGCCAGTCGGCCGATGACCGCCCAGGAGGCGCTGCCCGGCCGGGCGGTCACCTGGGTCTCCAGGCCGATCGCCGGGTCACCGGCCACCCGGCCGGCGGTCAGCACGAAGGGCCGCGGGCCGGGCGGTTCCCCGCCGGCCTGGTCCGCCTCCGCACCGGAGGCGGGCGACCGCAGGTACGGTCGGATCCGGACCCCGGGTTCCGGGTCCGGATCCGCGCCGGCCAGCTCCGGGTTCACTGCTGCACGGCGTTCTTCAGCTCGGCGATCAGGCGCGGGGTCAGCGCGCCGCCGGCCCGCCCGGCGAAGAGCGTCATCTCGTACGCCACGGTGCCCAGGTTCGCCGAGCGGTCGGCGACCACCCCGAGCACCGAGCCGCTGCTGATCGCGCTGATCAGCAGGTAGCCCTCGGTCATGTCCACGATCACCCGGTTCAGGCCGCCCAGCGCGTACCAGCTCGCGGCGCCACCGGCGAGACTGGTCATGCCGGAGACCACGGCGGCGAGCCGTTCCGCGTTGGAGCGGTCCTTGATCGCCGACATGGCCATCAGCAGTCCGTCGGCGGAGACGGCGATCGCCTCCACCACCCCGGCGGTGCTGGAGGTGAACGAGTCGAGCAGCCAGTTGAACGTGCGGGCCTCCGGGCTGAGTTCCCCGGTGGCGTTCTGGTCAACGTTTTCGTGCAGGAATGGGCTGGTCACCGTGTCGGATCCTCTTCGTGACGGCGGGCGGGATTGACTTCGCGCAGAGCACGGGCGACGCCCGCCTCGAACTCGGTGATGAGGTCGCGGACCTCGCCGGGGTCGCCGGGGTCGGCACTGGTGGGGGACATGGACTGCGCGGGGGAGACGGACAGGTTCGCGCCGGGCACCCGGCGGCTGAGCTGGGGCGGTTCCGCACCGCGGGGCGCCTGGCCGACGTCGCCCTCGGCCCGCCGTACTCCCTCCTGGACCGCCTCGACCAGGGCCCGGGCGCTGGACGGGTCCGCCGGGTCGCCGATCAGCGGTCCGGCCGGAGCGGCCGGCGGGGCGGCCGGCAGGTTCGCGCCCGGTACCCGCTGCCGGATCGGCGACCGGGCGGCCGGCCGGCCGGCGGGCGG
>NZ_KQ058746.1 GCF_000982955.1 Micromonospora sp. HK10
TTCCGTCATCAAGTCGGTAGCGGCCAAGGAGCCCTACCGCGCCAGTCCGCCGCACGGCGGTCGGCTCGGCCAGCCCCGCCCTCCTGGTCGGCCGCTGCCAGACCAGCCAGTGGCGCCCGGTCAGCGGCCCGGCCCTCGGCGTTCCTTGGGCGGCGCACCGTGCCGCTGCAGGGCCTTGCGGGACGGGCCGCCCGGCGGCGGCAGCGGGCCCTTGACCGGGTCGTGGCCCCAGTTCATCAGCGAGTACCGCCAACGGGTCCGGCTGACGTCGCCACTGGGCCGCTGGGCCATGTGCCGCCGGACGTACCCGACGACCTTGCGCATGTGCCGGTAGTCGGCCTCGGATAGCTGGTCGCGCTTGCGCCGCAACAACTCGATGATCTTCCGGCCGGACTCGTGGCCGACCGACTCGCCGCCCTTGGTGCCCTTCTTCCGCCAGCCGACGTGCTTGGACTCGTCGGTCTCCAGCCAGCTGCGCAGCTCGCCCGGCTTCATGTTCACCGCCTCGGTGAACTCGCGGTAGGTCTGCTGCGGATCGTCACTGGGGCTCATGGCGCAGCACCTCCGGGCGGTGGGCGACGTCCCGGCCCGAGTCGTCGTTTCGGATCCGGTACTGCGGCTCCTGCGGTGAGGCGTTCACCGCGTGCCCGCGTACGTGCGTCCGTTCGGTCAGCTTCTCCCTGACGACCCCGTACGCCCGGCCGCTGTGGCTGGCCCAGGAGACGTGGTCGCCGGTGTGGAACTCCTGCTCGGCCATGTGCTGCGGGTACCCGGGGCGGCCGGGCGGAAACGGTGGCTCGCCGGGGACCCGGCGGAGCGGTCACCCCGGCGCCACGTCAGGGCGTGATCCCACGCAGGGTCATCGCGCCGGTTTCTCGGCCAAGAAGATCGCGGTGCCGGGGAAGAGCCGGCCGCGCAGCGGGCTCCACTGCCCCCAGATCCCCTCGTGCCCCGCCGGCCACTCCGGCTCCACCAGGTCCAGCAGCCGGAACCCGGCGCCGACCAGCTCGCGGACCCGGTCGCCGAGGGTGCGGTGCTGCTCGACGTAGGTCGCCGTCCCGTGCTCGTCCTGCTCGACGTAGGGCGAGCGGTCGAAGTACGAGTGCACGGCGGTCAGCCCGCCCTCGCCCGGGTCGTCCAGGAAGATCCAGCGCATCGGGTGGGTGACCGAGAAGACCCACCTTCCGCCGGCGCGCAGCACCCGGGCGACCTCGCGCATCACCGCCGCCGAGTCGTCCACGAACGGGATCGCCCCGAACGCGGTGCAGACGGTGTCGAACGCCGCGTCGGCGAAGGGCAGGGCGAGCGCGTCGGCCTGCACCAGCGGCACCCGTACACCGGTGCGCCCGGCCGCCTGCGCGGCGTGCCGCAGCATGCCCGCGGAGAGATCCAGCGCGACCGGCCGGGCGCCCTGGGCGGCCAGCCAGCGGGCCGCGGCGGCGGCGCCGCAGCCGAGTTCGAGGGTCCGGCGGCCGGCGACGTCGCCGAGCAGGCGGGCGTCGGCCTCGCGCAGCCCTTCCGGGCACCAGACGAAGTCCACGTCGCCGAGGAACGCGCCGTGTTCGGCCTGGTAGCCGTCGGCGTCGGCGTCCCACCAGCCACGATTCGCCCGGCGGATCTCGGCCGCGCCCGCCCGGCGCCGGATCACCCTGTCGTCGTCCACCCGCTCACGCTAGGCCCCCGCCGGCCGTGACCCACCGGCGGCACCGGCCGGGCCGTGGGGCGGTCCGGGGCGGCGGTGGGACGTCCGGGGTCGATGTGACGGATGAGACAGCTGTGGCGCCTTACCGCGTGAAATCTCCGCTTTCGCAAGTTACGCGGTCGCGAGGACCCGGGAGGGCTTGCACGCTGTGGTAATGCAGCGGGTAGGCTAGAGGATGCGCTCGCGGATCGTGTGCCTCGGCAGGGAGCAGGTGCGCGGTCACCGGAGCCACTAATGATCTTCTCATGGCGATCGTTCGGTGTGCCCGGCGACGGATCCGTTGGCGCGGACTGAGTCACCGCGACGCCCACGCCTGCTGTGACACCCATCCGACCGGAGCAACCGCCCACATGACGAGCAGCATCGAGGCCACCTCGAGCGCCAACAAGGTCACCGTCGACGACCTCGGCTCTGAGGAAGCTTTCCTCGCCGCGATCGACGAGACCATCAAGTACTTCAACGACGGCGACATTGTCGAAGGCACCGTCGTCAAGGTCGATCGGGACGAGGTCCTGCTCGACATCGGCTACAAGACCGAGGGCGTGATCCCCTCTCGGGAGCTGTCGATCAAGCACGACGTGGACCCGGCCGAGGTGGTTTCGGTCGGCGACCACATCGAGGCCCTTGTCCTTCAGAAGGAGGACAAGGAGGGTCGCCTGATCCTCTCCAAGAAGCGGGCGCAGTACGAGCGGGCCTGGGGCACGATCGAGAAGATCAAGGACGAGGACGGGGTCGTCCGCGGCTCGGTCATCGAGGTCGTCAAGGGTGGTCTCATCCTCGACATCGGCCTGCGCGGCTTCCTGCCCGCCTCGCTCGTGGAGATGCGGCGGGTGCGCGACCTGCAGCCGTACGTCGGCCGCGAGCTCGAGGCCAAGATCATCGAGCTGGACAAGAACCGCAACAACGTGGTCCTGTCCCGCCGGGCCTGGCTGGAGCAGACGCAGTCCGAGGTGCGTACCGAGTTCCTCAACAAGCTGCAGAAGGGCCAGGTCCGCAAGGGCGTCGTCTCCTCGATCGTCAACTTCGGCGCGTTCGTCGACCTGGGCGGCGTGGACGGCCTGGTGCACGTCTCCGAGCTCTCCTGGAAGCACATCGACCACCCCTCCGAGGTCGTCGAGGTCGGCCAGGAGGTCGAGGTCGAGGTCCTGGACGTCGACCTGGACCGCGAGCGGGTCTCGCTGTCGCTGAAGGCGACCCAGGAGGACCCGTGGCGGCAGTTCGCCCGTACCCACGCGATCCAGCAGATCGTGCCGGGTAAGGTCACCAAGCTCGTGCCGTTCGGCGCCTTCGTCCGGGTGGACGACGGCATCGAGGGCCTGGTCCACATCTCCGAGCTGGCCGAGCGCCACGTGGAGATCCCGGAGCAGGTCGTCCAGGTCGGCTCCGAGGTCATGGTCAAGGTCATCGACATCGACCTCGAGCGTCGCCGGATCTCGCTGTCGCTCAAGCAGGCCAACGAGGGCTTCGTCGAGGGCGAGGAGCACTTCGACCCGACCCTCTACGGCATGGCCGCGACCTACGACGAGCAGGGCAACTACATCTACCCGGAGGGCTTCGACCCGGAGACGGGCGAGTGGCTCGAGGGGTACGACAAGCAGCGCGAGACCTGGGAGAACCAGTACGCCGAGGCCCGTCAGCGCTGGGAGGCCCACACCAAGCAGGTGCAGTCCTCCCGGGCCGCCGACGCCGAGGCCGCTGCCAACCCGGCTCCGGCCCCGACCGGCGGCACCACCACCTCGACCTCGGCCCCGAGCCGGCAGGCCGAGGAGCCGGCCGGCACCCTGGCCACCGACGAGGCGCTCGCCGCCCTGCGGGAGAAGCTCGCCGGCGGCAAGTGATCCCGTGACGACCTCCGCCCGGCGTCCCTGACGCCGCGCGGGGCCGTCGTCGACCACCGTGGGCCCCGTCCCCGCCGATCCGGTTCCACCGGGTCGCCGGAGGCGGGGCTCACGCCTGTCTCCGCCCCGCCTGTCTCCGCCCCGCCCGTGGCGCGCCGCCCGTGCCGTGCCGCCCGTGCCGTGCCGGTCCAACCGGACCGTGGCGGTCCTGCCGGGATGTGGCGGTCTTGCCCGGCCGTGCCGGTCCTGCCGCCCGACGGCCCTGCAGACCGGTTCCCGGTCGTCGGCGGGCGGCCACTGCCATGCCCCGTCCCGTGATCGACCCCGATCGCGGCATGTCGTGCTGTCCGGACTTGGGGATGGGCCGGTTTGCCGCAGCCTGGGTTGATCAAGGTGGGGCGGCTGTAACGGCTCGTCGCCGTTGATCGACTCGGGTTTGCCGCATGTCGTGCTGTCCGGGCGGGGGGGTGTCCCTATGGGTTT
>NZ_KQ058747.1 GCF_000982955.1 Micromonospora sp. HK10
CGGCGTGCAGCGGCGCGTCCGGCCATCGCCGGGTCAGCTCGGCCCGGACCGCACCGGCCAGCGGGGTGCCGCCGGTGAGCAGGCCGCCACCGAGCACGACCGGATCGGTCGCGCCGGGCGGGCGGATCCGGGCGGCGTTCTCGGCGAGCAGCGCGGCCGCCTCGGCGATGAGCGCCCGGGCGGTCGGCTCGCCGTCCTCGGCCGCGGCCACCACCAGCGGCGCCAGCCGGGCCAGTTCCACCGGCGGGCGCCGGGTCACGGCCTGCACCACCGCGTCGGCGGTCGCCCGGGGCCGGGCGGCGACCTCGGCGCCGGTCAGTTCGGCGAGCACCCGGCGGGCCAGATCACCGGGGGGCCGGGCCCGGTCCAGGTCGGCCAGCAGCCGCCGGACCGCCTCCCGGCCGAGCCAGAAGCCGGAGCCGGCGTCGCCGAGCAGCCAGCCGTGCCCGTCGGCGACGCGGTCCAGTCGCAGGTCGCGGACCTGAGCGGCGATGGCCCCGGTGCCGGCGATGAGCACCGTGCCGTCCGGCGCGGCGGTGCCCGCGGCGTACGCGACGAGGGCGTCGCCGTGCACCGCGTAGGGGCAGCGCAGGCCGGCGTCGGCCCAGGCCCGGTCGAAGGCGGCCGGGCCCTGCGGATCGGCGAGCAGCCGGCCCGCGCCGGCCAGTCCGATGACGCCGGCGCGTACCCGGTTGCGGTCGACGTCGGTCAGCGCGGCCCGCAGCGCGGCGAGCAGTTCGGCGGCGGCCCGCTCGGCGCCGTGGCTGGTCGGGTTGCCGCCGCCGGCCCGGCCGTCGCCGAGGCGTACCCCGTCGAGGCGGACGGCGGCCGCGCGGGTGGACGTACCCCCGACGTCGAGGCCGACCACGACGGTGTCGGACATCCGGGCGCCTCCCTGCGGTCGGGCGTGCTGGCCCTTCATGCTGGTCGGCCCGGTGCCCCGAGGCAAGATCCGGAAGCGCCCGCGCGGCTGTGCAGCAGGTAACAGTTTGAAAACTTCGCCCACGGTCTTGACATGGAGGGGCCTTCAGTAAGAACTTTTACCACTAACAGTTAACACTCTTTTCCGAAAGGCGTCCCATGGTTGATCACGAGGTGGACACCCCCGCGGGGACCGCGGTGGTCGACGCCGACGCGGTCGACCGGCGGGGTGCGATGGCGGGGAACTCCTCCGACGGGGTGCTGGCCCGGGTCCGGGCCGGCGTGGGGGAGCTGACCGGCGCGCTGCGCCGGGTCGCCGAGCACGTGCTCAGCGATCCCGAGGCGGCGGCCCGGGCGACCATCGTCGAGTTGGCCGAGCGTAGCGGCACCTCGCCGGCGACCATCACCCGGTTCTGCCGGGCCATGGGCTTCGAGGGCTACGCCGACCTTCGGCTGGGCATCGCCGCCGAGACCGGCCGGGCGCGCTCGGCCGGCTGGACGGTCGACATCGGCCGGGAGATCCAGCCCAGCGACCCGCTGTCCCGGGTGCTCGACCAGATCATGGCCGCCGACACCCGGGCCATGCACGACACCGCCGCGCTGCTCGACCTCGCCGAGGTGGAGAAGGCCGCGGTGGCCATCGCCGGCGCCAGCCGGGTGAACATCTTCGGCGCCAGCGGCAGCGCCCTGGTCGGCGAGGAGATGCAGTTCAGCCTGCACCGCATCGGGGTGGCCGCGTGGGCCTGGAGCGACGTGCACGAGGGGCTGGCCAGCGCCGCGCTGCTCGGCTCCGGGGACGTCGCGCTCGGCATCTCGCACACCGGGCAGACCCGGGAGACGATCGAGATGCTCGCCGAGGCGGGCAGCCGCGGGGCCACCACGATCGCGCTGACCGGGTTCCCCCGCTCGCCGCTGGCCGAACTGGCCGACATCGTGCTGGTCACCGCCAGCCAGGCCACCACCTTCCGGCCCGACGCGCTCTCCGCCCGCCACCCCCAGCTCGTCGTGCTCGACCTGCTCTACATCGCGGTGGCGCAGCGCACCCACGACCGCGCCCACGCGGCCTTCCGGCGTACCGCCCAGGCCGTCGACGGGCACAAGGACGCGAAGGGGGCCACCGCATGATCAGCGCCCAGCGGTACGCGGACGCCGTCCGGCCGATGCTGGACCGGCTCGTCGACACCCAGGCCGCCGCGATCGACCGGGCCGCCGGCCTGATCGCCGACGGGCTGCGCGGCGGCGGCGTGCTCCAGGCGTTCGGCGCCGGCCACTCCGAGGCGTTCGCCGCCGAACTGGTCGCCCGGGCCGGCGGCCTGGTGCCCACCAACCGACTCTCCCTGCACGATCTCGTGCTGCACGGCGACGCGCCCCGCGACGTGCTCGCCGACCCCAAGCTGGAACGCGACCCCGAGGTCGCGCACCAGCTCTGGGCCCTCGCGGCGCCGCAGCCGCGGGACGTGTTCGTGGTCGCCTCCCAGTCCGGCATCAACGGCTCGGTGGTCGAGCTGGCGGCGCTGGTCCGGGCGCACGGCCACCCGCTGATCGCGGTCACCTCGGTCGAGCACACCGCTCGGGTCGCCCCCCGGCACCCGTCGGGGCAACGGCTCGCCGACCTCGCCGACGTCGTGCTGGACAACGGCGCGCCGTACGGCGACGCACTGCTGCCGCTCGAGGGCGGCGGCGCGGTCTGTGCGGTCTCGTCGGTCACCGCGGCGCTGCTGGCGCAGCTGCTGACCGCCGAGGTCGTACGACGGTTCCACCTGGCCGGAGAGGTACCCCCTATCTACCTCTCCGCCAACGTCCCCGGTGGGGACGAGCACAACCTCGCCCTCGAGTCGCGGTACGCCGGGCGCCTCCGGCGGACCGCCTGACCCGACACCACAAGGAGAGACAAAGATGTCGGTTATCCCCGAGAACCTCGGCGACCTCAGCCGTCGGACGCTGCTCCAGCGGGCCGCCGCGGCCGGCCTCCTCGCCACCCCGGCGATGGGCCTGCTCAGCGCCTGCGCCGGCAGTGAGCCGAGCAAGTCCGACACCGGCGGCGCGGCGAAGAGCAAGGACAACCCGTTCGGCGTGAAGGACGGCAGCGCCGTCAAGGTGGTCGTCTTCAACGGCGGCCTGGGCGACCAGTGGGCCAAGGAAGACAAGACCGTCTTCAACGCCAAGCACCCGAACGTTACGGTCAACATGTCTTCGACCCAGAAGATCAAGACCGAAGAGCAGCCGAAGATGGCGACGCAGCCCAGCGACCTCGTCATGAACTCGGGCGCCGACAGCATGGACCGCGCCACCCTGATCAACGAGGGCGCCATCGAGCCGCTCGACGACCTGCTCACCGCGCCCGCCTGGGATGGCGAGGGCACCGTGGCAGACTCGCTGCTGCCCGGCACCGTCTCCGACGGCACGCAGAACGGCAAGTTCTACGTGGTGAACATCGCCTTTACCGTCTGGGGCAACTGGTACAACGCGGCCAAGTTCAAGCAGGAGGGCTGGGAGGCGCCGAAGACCTGGGACGAGTTCTTCGCCCTGGCGCCGAAGATCAAGGCCAAGGGCATGGCGCCGTACGTCCACGACGCCGTGCACGGCTACTACCCGCGCTGGGGCCTGATGGCCAGCATCTGGAAGTCCGCCGGCAAGCAGGTCATCGTCGACATCGACAACCTGAAGGACGGCGCCTGGAAGGCCGACGGCATCCTCAAGGCGCTCGAGCCGTGGGAGAAGATGGTCAAGGACAAGCTGCTCCTGCCGGGCAAGCTCGACCACACCCAGTCGCAGCAGGCCTTCCTCGACGGCAAGGCGGCGTTCATCCAGGTCGGCACCTGGCTGAAGAACGAGATGGCCGCCACCATCCCGCCGGGCTTCGAGATGACGCTCTCGGACTACTGGAGCAACGCCGACGACAAGGCGGCGAAGGACGTGTTCGCCTCCTCCGGCGAAGGCTTCGTGGTCCCGAGCAAGGCCCCCAACAAGGAGGCCGCCAAGGAGTTCCTGCGGGCCATTCTGTCCAAGGCCGGCTCGGCGAAGTTCGCCGAGCTGACCAAGTCGCTGGCCTCCACCAAGGGCTCCGGCGACAACGTGCAGGACTCCGCGCTCTCCAGCGCGAACGCCCTGATGAAGAACGGCGGCAGCGAGCTCATCTCGTTCAAGTTCCCGGACTTCTACGCCGACCTGGACAAGGAGAGCCAGAACCTGTCCGAAGAGCTGATGGCGGGGCGGCTCACCGCGCAGCAGTTTGTCGACAAGATGCAGGCGGCCGCGGACAAGGTCGCCAAGGACTCGTCGATCAAGAAGCAGACCCGCACGGCCTGATCCGACGGAGAGAGTGAGTCCAATGCGGCACGGAGTCGCGCGTTTCGTCACGGGCTTCCTGGCCCTGCCCGTCGCGCTGTACCTGTTCTACGTGGTGTGGCCGTTCGCGCAGGCGGCGGGATACTCGCTGACCGACTGGGGAGGCTACTCGGATTCCCAGCGCTTCGTCGGGCTGGACAACTACGTCCGGCTGTTCTCCGACGAGCTGATCAGGAAGGCCTTCTGGCACAACGTCTTCTTCCTGATCACCGTGCCGCTGTTCACCATCGCGCTGGCCCTGTTCCTCGCGTTCCTGCTCAACGTGGGCGGACGCGAGGACAGGGCCGGCATCCGCGGGGTGTTCGGCTCGGGCCTCTACAAGGTCATCTTCTTCTTCCCGCAGGTGCTGTCCCTGGTGGTCATCGCCGTGATGTGGCAGCAGATCTACCGGACCGACCAGCAGGGCCTGATCAACGGCCTGCTTATCAAGATCGGGCTCGTCGACGCGGACAACCCGATCGCCTTCACCGCCGACCCGGAGCCGTTCCTCGGCATCCCCGCCGTCCTCTGGTGGCTGCTGCTGATCGCGGTCTGGAGCGGCGCCGGCTTCTACATGGTGCTCTTCTCGGCGGCCATGCAGTCGATCCCGAAGGACATCTACGAGGCGGCGATCCTCGACGGGGCCGGCCGGTTCGACACCTTCTTCCGGGTCACCCTGCCGCTGCTCCGGGACACCGTCTCGGTCGCCTGGGTCTACCTGGGCTTCATCGCCCTGGACATGTACGCCCTGGTCTTCGTCATGACGCCGAGCCAGGGCGGCCCGAACCACGCCAGCGAGATCTTCGCCTCGGTGATCCAGTTCAACGCGTTCCAGAAGGGCCAGTTCGGCTACGCCTGCGCCATCGCCGTGGCGCTGGCCATCTTCACCATCCTGCTGGCCGCCCTCCAGCTGAGGATTACCCGCCGTGAGCGGATCGAGTTCTGAGGAGGCCTGGACGATGAGCATGGTGACCCACACCTCCGGTTCGGAACGACCCCGTCAGGCGCCCACGGACGGCCCGGCCGCGGGCCGACGCGCGGAAGCCGCCCGGAGCGGCATCGGCGGCCGGATCTTCAACGGTTTCTCGCACCTGTTCCTCGTGGTGTGGGCGATCATGGTGATCTACCCGCTGCTCTGGGTGGTGATGTCCGCGCTCAAGACCGACTCGGAGGTCATCCGCCAGCCGCTGTCGCTGTTCCCCAAGTCGCTGCAGTGGGACAACTTCGCCCGGGCCTGGACGGCCGGGATCGACAGCTTCTTCCTCAACACCCTCCTGGTGCTCGTCTTCAGCGTGACCCTCACGATGCTGCTGGGCTCGATGGCCGCGTACGCGCTGGCCCGCTACGAGTTCCGGGGCAACCGCCTGATCTACTGGATGTTCCTGTCCGGGCTGACCCTGCCGGTCTATCTCGCCGCGGTGCCGCTGTTCAAGGGCGTCTACAACATGAACGTGGTGTTTCCGCTGCTCGGCCCGAACAAGCACCTCACGCTGGTCCTGGTCTACGTGGCGTGGTCGCTGTCGTTCACCGTGTTCTTCATGCACTCGTTCTTCCGGACGCTGCCCGACTCGATCGCCGAGGCGGCCATGGTCGACGGCGCCTCGCACAGCCGGACGTTCTTCAGCGTGATGCTGCCGGTGGCCAAGCCCGGCCTGATCAGCATCGGCATCTTCAACGTGCTCGGCCAGTGGAACCAGTGGTACCTGCCGACCCTGCTCATGCAGTCGGTCTCCGGTGAGCCGAAGCACCAGGTGATCGCCCAGGGCCTGATCGAGCTGTCGGTCAACCAGGGCTACAAGTCCGACTGGTCCGGCCTCTTCGCCGGGGTCACCATGGCCATGTTGCCGGTCCTGATCGTGTACATCGTCTTCCAGCGCCAGGTGCAGTCCGGCCTCACGGCCGGCGTCAGCAAGTAGTTCGCGCGACCCCGCTGCCCGGCCCCGCCGCCGTCTGTCGGAGGGGCCGGGCAGAATCGCGTCCGTGCTGGTGGCGGTGGTGGCGGACGAGCGGGGCGGCGGCGTGCTGCAACCGCTCGACGGCGCCGGCCGCCCGGCCGGCCCGGCCGAGGAGGTCCCCGACCTGGCCGCCGCCGTCGGCGCCCGCGAGGCCGCCGACCGGCCCCGCTGGGTCTGGGCCACCGGCGCCACGCTCTACCCGGCGCTGCTGCGCGCCGGCGTCCGGCTGGAGCGCTGCCACGACGTCGAGCTGACCGAGGCGCTGCTGCTCGGGCACGCCGGCCGGTGGGGCGAGCCCCGGTCGCTCGCCGCCGCCTGGGCCCGGCTCACCGGGGCGCCGGTCCCGCCGGACCCGGCGCCCCGCCAACCGGAGCCGCCCGGCCACGGGCAGGGCGCGCTCTTCGACGCGCCGCCCGGGCCGCGCGGTCCGGGCATCGCGGCGTTGACCCGGGTGTACGCCGACCAGCTCGCCCGGGTCGCGCGGACCGCACACCCCGGCCGGTTCCGGCTGCTGGTGGCCGCCGAGTCGGCCGGCGCGCTGATCGCCGCCGAGATGGGCGCGGCCGGCCTGCCCTGGCGGGCCGACGTGCACGACGAGATCCTCGCCGAGCTGCTCGGCGAGGCGTCCCCGGTCGGCGGGCCGCCCCGCCGGCTGGCCGAGCTGGCCGGGCGGATCGCCGAGGCGTTCGGCGTCCGCCAGCTGCACGCCGACTCGCCGGCGGAGCTGCTGAAGGCGTTCGCGCGGGCCGGCGTCGAGCTGCCGAACACCCGGGCCTGGTCGCTGCGCGGGGTGGAACACCCGGCGGTGCCGTTGGTCCTGGAATACAAGGAGCTCTACCGGATCTGGACGGCGCACGGCTGGGCCTGGCGGGACGCCTGGATCTCCGGCGGCCGGTTTCACCCGGAGTACGTGCCCGGCGGGGTGGTCTCGGGCCGGTGGGCGACCCGGGGCGGCGGGGCGTTGCAGATCCCCAAGGTGATCCGGCGGGCGGTGGTGGCCGACCCGGGCTGGACCTTCGTGGTCGCCGACGCCGGCCAGCTCGAGCCGCGGGTGCTCGCCGCGGTCTCCGGTGACGAGCGGCTGGCTGCCGCCGGCGGCGCCGGGGACCTCTACGCGGCGCTGGCCCGGGACGCCTTCGCCGGTGATCGTGGCCGGGCCAAGCTGGCGCTGCTCGGCGCCATGTACGGGCAGACCGGCGGCGCCGCGCTGCCCGCCCTGGCCGTGCTCCGGAAGAGCTATCCGACCGCGTTCGGCTACGTAGAGGCCGCGGCCCGCACCGGCGAGGCGGGCGGGCTGGTCCGGTCGTGGTTGGGGCGTACCTGCCCGCCGGGGTCGGCCGGGTTCGGCGAGGGGGAGGAGGTCGAGCCGGACGCCGGGGCGGATCCGCAGAGTCCTCGCGCCCGGGCGGCCCGCTCGCGGGGGCGGTTCACCCGCAACTTCGTCATCCAGGCCACCGCCGCGGAGTGGGCCTCGACCCTGCTGGCCACGCTGCGGACCGCGCTCACCGGCACCCCGGCGGAGCTCGTCTTCTTCCAGCACGACGAGGTGGTCGTGCACTGTCCGGCCGGGCAGGCCGAGGAGGTGGCGGCGGCGGTGGCCGCGTCCGGGGAACGGGCCACCGGGCTGCTGTTCGGTGACACGCCGGTCCGGTTCCCGCTCGACCTCTCCGTGGTCGACTGCTACGCCGACGCGGCATAGCCGGGCAATTTTCCGTTTTGCCCCGCTACCCGGCCCCCCGGGCGCTCGTTGGGTCCGGTGTGCGTACGACGGGACGGACCGGGCGCGGCTGCGCTCCTTCCGTCCCCCTGGTCGAGGGGGCACCGCTGAACCGGATCGCAGGAATGATCATCGCCGCTGGTGGGGGCCGCCGGATCGGCGGGCCCGAGGCGTTGCTGCACCAGGGGGAGCGGGCCCTGGTCAGCCAGATGATCGGCACGATGGGCGAGGCGGGCTGCGAGCAGATCGTGGTCGTCCTCGGCGCCGCCGCCGAACAGGTCCGGCAGACCACCGATCTGAGCGGCGCGACCGTGGTGGTCAACCGGGCCTGGGGCACCGGGGTCGGTTCGTCGATCCGGGCCGGGCTCGCCGCGTTGACCGACGGGGAGATCGAGGCGGTCGTGGTGGTGCCGGTGGACATGCCCGGGTTGACCGCCACCGCGGTCCGCCGGGTGGCCGCCCTGCCCTACCCGGACGTGCTGGTCTGCGCCACCTACGGCGGGCTGCGCGGCTACCCGATGCTCTTCGGTCGCCGGCACTGGTCCGGCATCGCCACCCTGGCCAGCGCCGACGTGGGCGCCCGGCCGTACCTGCTGGCGCACAAGGACCAGATCGTCGACATCGCCTGCGACTCGGTGGCCGACGGCAGCCGGATCGACAGCCCCGAACTGATGGCCCTCTACGGCCTGAGCATCCCGGAGCAGCGGGTCGGCGTCTGAGTATCCGTACGGTTGTGGCCGGCGCGGCGGAGCGGCCAGGATCGTCGCCATGCGCCGACTCGCCACCGTCCTGCTGTGCCTGGCCGCGCTCGTGAGCTGTGCGCGGCCGGGCGCCGTGCCCGCGCCGGCCGACGGGCCCGCCCCCGCGGACGGGACAGCGTCGGCCGAGGTGCCCACGCCGGCCGACGGCACCGAGGGCACCACCTGGACCACCTATCAGGCCGACGTCACCGCCGTACGCCTCAGCGACGACCCGCGCTCGCTCCTGCTGACCGTTGCGCTGCTCGCCGGGGCGGACGGGTGCTCCCGGAACCCGCGGATCACCTACCTCACGGAGGAGAACAACCGCGTCTACGCCAACGTGGTGCAGGACTCGCGCCTCTCGGCTGTGGTCGGCGCCTGTCCCACCCACACGCCGGGCGAGGTGCGGCTGACCACGCCGGGGCCGATCGCCGGTCGCCTCGTCGTGCTCAACCAGGAGCCCTGGAAACGCGGCGGTGGCGGGTACGACCGCTGCGACGCGACCTTCGGCTGCGACCCGATGCCGGCCGACCACTGCGACCCCGCCTGGATCAGCGTCGCGGTGCGCGGCATGGACGTGTCCCGCCACTCGGTCGGCTCACCGGAGGGCTGCGACGGCCGCTGGCTGGTCATGACGGTGCCGTTCGACCCCGTGCCGTGCGGGGCCGAGGCGAGGGAGGGCTGCGACGCGTCGGTCACCGTACGCCGCTATTTCCTGCGCTGGGCCGGCGAGCGCGGCTGGGCGACGATCAGCAGCACGACGGACGTCGGCTGCGGACCGGTCCACGCCGTGGAGCCGGCCTTCCCGAAGAAGCTCTGCGCCAAGCTGGGCAGGCCCTGACGGTCGGCGGAGCGTCCGCTGCCCGTCCGAGCCTTCACCGGTGCTCAGCCGGCTGCCAGGATGCGACCATGGCGTATGACGAGCACCTCGCGGACCGGGTCCGGGACCTGGTCGGGCGGGAGCCGGGACTGACTGAGAAGCGCATGTTCGGCGGCCTGGCGATGCTGGTACACGGCAGCATGGCGGTGGTGGTCCGCGGCGCCGGTGGTCTCATGGTCCGGGTGGCTCCGGCGGAGTTCGACCGGCTGGGGGCGGAGCCCGGCGCGACGGCCACCGTGATGCGGGGGCGGCCGATGCGCGGCTGGATCACGGTCGCACCCTCGACCTGCGCGAGCGACGCCGACCTGGCCCGTTGGGTGGATCGAGGGGTCAGCTACGCCCGGACCCTGCCGGCGAAATGAACCGTGCTCGTGCCGGCCGAGGTCCGGCGGACGGCTGGGATCGAACCGGCCGTCCCAGGTCCGATGAGTCTGCGCCACGAGAGGAGTCCATACCGACATGACGAACACCCACACGCTGAAGATCGCCGGGGCCGACCTCGTCTACGACGTGCGTGGCCCGCTGCCCACCGCCGATGGTCGCCCCCCGCTTTTCATGATCGGCCAGCCCATGGACGCCAGCGGCTTCACCACCCTGGCGTCGTACTTCCCCGACCGCACCGTCGTCACCTACGACCCGCGAGGGCTCGGCCGCAGCACCCGCCGGGACGGCCGGACCGACCACGACCCGGAGGTCCAGGCCGCCGACATCCACGCCCTCATTGAGGCCCTGGGCGCGGGACCGGTCGAGATGTTCGCCAGCAGCGGCGGGGCGGTGACCGCGCTGGCGCTGGTGGCGGCCTTCCCCGACGACGTGACCACGCTGGTGGCCCACGAGCCGCCGGTCATCCCGGTCCTGCCCGACGCCGCGGCCGCCGAACGCGCCCGCGGCGCCGTCCGGGAGGTGTACGAGGCGAAGGGATCGAACGCCGGCATGGCCGCCTTCATCGCCATGACGTCGTGGCGCGGCGAGTACACCGACGCCTACTTCGCCCAGCCCGCCCCGGACCCGGCCCAGTTCGGCATGCCGACCGAGGACGACGGCACCCGCGACAGCCCGCTGCTCTCCGACCAGTCCTGGGCGGTCAGCAGCTACCGCCCGGACGTGGCGGCGCTGACCGCGGCCCCGACCCGCATCGTGATCGCGGTGGGCGAGGAGTCCGCGGACATCTTCACCGGACGTACCTCGGAGGCCATGGCCGAACTGCTCGGTCAGCGGCCCACCGTGTTCCCGAGCGGCCACGGCGGCTTCCTCGGCCCGGAGTCCGGCTTCCCGGGCCAGCCCGAGGCGTTCGCGCGTACGCTGCGGGCCGTCCTCGCCGGCTGACGCCCGCCCGCCGCACCCGCGGGAGCCGCCCGTCCCGACGGGCGGCTCCCCGGTGCCGGGCCCGTCCCGGCGGGCGGCTCCCTGGCGCCGGTCAGCCGCGCGCTCCACGCCGCCACCGGCACCCCCGCGCTCCACGCCGCCACCGGCACCCCCGCGCGCCGTCCCGCCCGGTGTTCCCCGGGGTCCTGCTCACCACCTCGCGCGGGGGTGGCCGTGGCGTCGTGCTCGTCGCCCCTGGCTCGGCCGGTCACCAGCGGCAATCCGATCACTGTCCGTACAGGCTGCCGCCGCGGCGGCGAGGTAGCTGTTCGCCGCCTTTGCTCTGCAGCCACCGGCGCAGCGGTGACGCTCGGTCGCCTGCTGCGCGGATGGCTGCAGAGCAAAGGCGGGTTAGGGCAGGGATGCCGTCTCGCGTCGTTCTGGCGTTTGTCCTGGTCATGAGCCTGGGGCGGCGAACGCCCGCCGCGCTCGTCGACGAGCCCGGTGACGCGCAGTGATCCTGCCAGCTCTCCGCCGGTGCGGCGAATGCCCGTCACTCAGCGTCAACGTCACGACCCCGCGCCTCGCGTCCCGCCGCCGTCCAGCGGCAGGTCGAACAGCGCGGCCGCGTTGTCCCAGCAGACCGCCCGCAGCCAGTCGTCGCCCAGGTCCAGCCCGGCCAGCCCGGCCAGTTGCGCCGCGTACGGGTAGGGGATGTTCGGGAAGTCGCTGCCCAGCAGCACCTTGCCGGCCAGCCCCAACGCGCGCAGCCGGGGCAGCTCGGCGGGCGGGAACGGTTCGAGCCGGTCGAAGAACGGGGTGAACGCCATCGTCGTGTCCAGGCGCACCCGCGGATACCGCTCGGCCAGGTCGAGGAAGGCGCCGTAGTCCGGGGCGCCCAGGTGCGCCACGATCGCGGCGAGCCGGGGATGCCGGGCCAGCAGCGCGGCGAAGGGCGCCGGCCCGGTGTGCGCGGTGCCGACCGGGGCGTGCCCGGCGTGCACCACCACCGGCACGCCGGCCTCGGCGAGCAGGCCCCACACCGCGTCCAGCCCCGGCTCGGTCGGCGGGAAGCCGCCCACCTGCACGTGCACCTTGAACACCCGTGCGCCCTCGGTCAGCGCGTCCGCGACGTAACCGGCCGCCGCCGGCTCCGGGAAGAAGGTCGCCGAGGGCAGGCAGCCCGGCGTCCGCGCCGCGAAGTCCAGCGTCCACCGGTTCAGCGACTCGGCCATCCCGGGCCGGTGCGGGTACGCCAGCGCCGTGAACGCCCGTACGCCGAGGCGGCCCAGGTGCGCCACCCGGGCCTCGTCGTCCCACCGGTAGCGGATCGGCCACTCGGTGCCGACCAGCGGACCGGCCGCGTCGAAGTACGCCCACACCTTGCGCAGCAGCCGGGGTGGCAGGAAATGGGTGTGCACGTCGGCGAGCCCGGGCAACCCGAGCCGCCGCCAGAACAGCGGCACCGCCGCGTCCTCGACCGGCGGGCGGTCGCCCTCAGCCGCGCCGCCGGCCAACAGGTCCGTCACATCTCAATGTTGAAGCGTTGCAGCACCCCGGGTGCGACCAGCCCCACCGCGGCGAGCACCGCGAGCACGGTCAGTGCCGCGCGCAGCACGATCGTCTCGCCCTTGCTGCCGGTGCGCAACGCGATGGCGTTCGGCAGTCCCACCATCGTCCACATCCGGCGCTTGATCGGGATCGGCCAGAGGATCGGCACCCCGGCCCGGGTGATCATGTCGCCGAGGATGTGCACGAAGCAGCCCACCCCGACCGCCAGCCCGATCAGCGGGTACCCCCGGTCGCCGGGCAGGTTGGCGAAGGTGAACCAGGCGGCGGCGGCCGACACCAGGGTGACGATCACCCAGCCGGCCCGCTCGGCCCACTCGTCGAAGAGGCCGCGCAGCGCCAGGCCGATCATGAAGAACAGGATGCTGACCACCGCCCACTTGCCGAAATGGCCGCAGAGCGCCGTGGTGCCCCAACCGACGAGGAACGTGAACGGGATGGTGTGGGTCAGCGTGCGGTGCCCGTTGTTGCGGCGCGGGTCCTTGCTCAGCTTCGTGGCGTAGTAGACGCCCAGCGAGATCTTCTCCACGACCTCGGCGATGAAGAGGCTGAACACCCCGAACGTCCGGGCGACCGTCGCGCCACCCTGGTTGCGGGTGACCTTGCCGGAGAGATCGAGGTCGGGAAAGAGCGCCCCGCCGGCGCAGACGGCGGTGCCCACCGCCAGCGCGAGCGGCGTCTGGTGGTAATCGGCGAACTGGTCCAACGCCCAGGAGCCGGTCAGCCACACCGCCGCGCCGGACAGCGCGTGGGACGGTCCCATCATGTCGGCTCGCCCTCCCCAGAGATCTTGATCGACAAAACTACGCCACTGTAGTCAAGCCTTCGGGTCATGGGGGATCACCCGGACGGTCCACTGGGGAAGGCGTGCTGCTGCCGACCTCGGACCCCTCCGTTCACCAGGCAGTATGTCCCGGTGGCCCGGCCGGTCCGGGAATTGTGTCGGTGATGGGACGCTGCGGCGTCAGCTCACCGAGCGGGTCGGGCCGCCGGGCCGGAAGCTGCGCCGGATCACGGCGAGCTGGGCACCGGCGGCCGCCCAGTCCCGGTCCGAGGTGGTCCAGCCGAGCGTCCAGGTCCCGCCCTCGCGGGGCAGCGCCCGCAACGCGTGCAACCGCTCCCCGTACGGCGCGGACCACCGGCACTCCCACTCGGCGCCACCGTCGACCCCGGCGAGGCGCACCCGTTCGTAGCCGGGCAGCCGGCCCCCGCCGACCAGTTCCCGCTCCGCCGAGCGCAGCTCCTCGACCGGGTCGGTGCCGCCGACGTACGGCTCGACCCCGAGGATCCGGTTGGTCACCGGGTCCTGGAAGCACGTGGTGTTGCCCGAGCGCAGGTATCGCCAGCCGGCCGGCACGGCGACCCGGAACGTCGCGTTGGCGTACCAGACCCAGCCGGCGGGCAGCTCACCGCCGGTGCCCGGGGAGGACCGCCCCGCGGTCACCGGTTCGCCGGCGGGGTCCGGCCGGACGCAGGGAAACGGTGGGGGCGGGGGTGCGCCGGCGCCGCCCGGTAGGCCGGGCCCGCGCTGCCACGACTCACCGCTCGGCGTCCCGGTGGGTCCCTCGGCCCGCCGGCCCGGATCGTGGGTGACCGCCAGCGCGGTGCCGACCCCGGCGGCCACCGCCAACACCAGCGCGCCCGCGGCAAGCGCCCAACGACGCAGCAGCGCCTGTCGGCGCCGGCGCGGGCAGTCACCGCCGCCCGTCGCCGGTCCGCTGCCGGCTACCCTGCCCGTCGCCTGCCCGGTGCCGGCTACCCTGCCCGTCGCCTGCCCGGTGCCGGCTAGCCCGCTGGTGAGCCCACCCGTCGCCGGCCCGAGGTCGGCCGGCCCGCGCGCCGGGCCCTGGTCGGCCGGCCC
>NZ_KQ058748.1 GCF_000982955.1 Micromonospora sp. HK10
CGGCCAGGTTGGCGCGGGCGCTCAAGGTGTGCGGGTGTTCCGTGCCGAGCAGCCGCAGCCGGTCGGCGAGCACCTCCTCTTCGAGGGCGATCGCGTCGGCGGTGCGACCCGCCTGCCGGTGGGACGCGGCCAGGCTGGCGCGGGCGCTGACCGTGTCCGGGTGCTCCGCGCCGAGCAACCGTCCGGCCTGCCTGGTCATGTGCGCCCAATAGGTCTCGGCGGTGGTGTGCAGCCCGGCATCGAGCAGGCTCCAACCGGCCCGGTACAGCAGCGGATGCGCGTCGGGGTGCCAGAGCAGGTCCCCGGCATGGTCGGCCAGGACGGTGGCGTTGGCGCGCAGTGCGGTGGCGAGGGGGATGCTGGCGTGGTCGCCGTCCCGCCACAACTGCAGCAGCGCGTCGGCGGCCGCGTGGGCGACCACGGCAGCGTCGAGGCCGGTGGTCTCGCGCATGGCGCGGGCGGTCAGGGCGTGGACGCGCACGGCGCGGGCCGCGTCGCCCGGGGTGTGGGTCAGCAGCCCGTAGCGGTGCAGCAGCCGCAGCACCCGGCGGGCCTGCTCGCCGGTGACCGGAGGGCCGTCGCGGTGGGTGGACAGGTAGGTCGTGACGGCGGGGGTGGCCCACAGTGCGTCGGGGTGCCCCGCCGGGTCGTACCGGGCGGCCAGCGCCAGGGCCGGCCGGGCCAGCCCGGCCGGTTCGGCCCGGTCGGCGGCGTCGAGGGCGAGCAACAGGGTGACGGCCACCGGCCGGCCGTAGGCATCGGGGTCGG
The DNA here is from genome assembly GCF_000982955.1 of Micromonospora sp. HK10. GTDB lineage: Bacteria > Actinomycetota > Actinomycetes > Mycobacteriales > Micromonosporaceae > Micromonospora. The sequence goes on from NZ_KQ058748.1 coordinate 769, forward strand.
CGCCGGCCGGCATGAGGTCGGCCAGCCGCTGGGCACCGCTGCGGTAGTCGGCGAGGTAGGCGGCACAATCCCGCTCTTGGTTGATCATGTATGCGGCGGCGTGCGCCAACGCCAGCGGCAGCTGCCCCACCGCGGCGGTCAGGCTCGCCACCTGGCCGTCGAGCAGATGGGCACAGCTGGCCTCGGTGAGCCGCTGGCTCAGGTACGCCACCGATTCGGCCGGGGTGTACACGTCGACGTTGATCTGTTGGCGGCCGGAGCCGGTCAGGGTGGAATCCTGCAGCCGGGTGGTGGCCAGGGTCCATCCGCCCGGCCGCTGCGGCGGCCACCACCGGGCCACCTCGCCGGGGTCACCGACGTCGTCGAGCACCACCAGCCAGCTGCGCTCGGTGGTGTGCAGCCACTCCAGCAACGCGGCCGCGTCGGCGCCCGGGTCGGTGCCGTCCGCGCCCGGCACGCCGGCCTTCACCGCGGCCCGCGCGTACCCGGTGATGATCTGATCGGGGCTGGTGGCGTCGACCCACACCACCAGGTCCGTGCTGCGCGCGTCGATCGTCTGCCGGGCGAACCACGCCGCCAGCTGTGACTTGCCCACGCCGCCGCCACCGGTCAGCACCTGCGTACCCGCGCGCCCGCCGCGCTGGGCCAGCACGACATCGTCGCCGTGGCGGCGGGCGGCGACGACGCTGTCCCGCAGCGCCGCCCGGGGTTGGAACGCCGAGGCCAGCGCGGGAGGCTGCCCCACCAGCACCGGCCACACCGGCGCCGGGCGTGGCCGGTGGTCGTGATAGTTCGTCGTGACATCGCCGATGATGACGCCGGGGTTGGCGACACCACCGCGGTCGGCCGACGCGTCACCGGAGCCGCTGACGCGGACCGCGTCCGGTGCCCGCCGCGCGGAGGTGTCCTCGGCCGTCACGGTCGGGGCCGGCGCACGATGCCGGTGTTGGCCACCGAGCCCGGCCCGTCCGCGCGCGCATCCCCGGAGCGGACGACCCGTGCTGGCCGCTCGGCACCGTCCACGCTGTCCACACCGGTGTTGGCCCGACCACCACCGGTCGCCTCGGCCGTGCCGGAATCCTCGACCCGCTCCGGTTCCGCCAGCACCACACCACCTCCTGTCGAGGGCAGCAGATACGGCGCCCCCAACGCCAGCAACGCCAGCACCGCGCCGATGCTGCTGGCCCGCTTGTCGGCCTGGTCCCAGCCCACCCGGGCCAGATACACCACCAGGCCGACCACGATCACCGCGAACAGCGCGCGGCCGGCCCACCGCCACCGCCAGCTGCGATCCGGCACCGCGGCCACCTCCTGCCGTCCACCGTCAGGACCCTGAGGACCGGCGCTCAGTTTACGACCACCCGACCCCCGTTCGGTGATCATGACCGTACCGGCGACCGATCCCGCCGTCCCCGATCCCGGTGCCGCGGCAGCCGCCAGCGGTCGGTCCATTCTCGACCTCGTGCCCCCGCCGCATCCGACATCGGATCGGCCACTGCCGCTGACCGGCTCGACATCGGACCGGCCACTGTCGCCGGCCAGCTCGGCGCCGGCCGGGCCACTGTCGCTGGCCGGCTCGGGGGCGGCCCGGCCACTGTCGCTGACGGGCCTGGCGCACGGGCCGCCCGGTGCCGCTGTCCGGTTCGGCGGCGGGCCGGCCCGGTCCGGGCCGGCCCGCCGCACGCGGGCGCTCTGTCCCGACCGGCGGGTCACCGGGTGGTCGTGATCCCGCCCGGTGCCCCGCTACGCGGAGGTCGCCGCGTACGGGCAGATCGCCGGTCTGGTCAGCGCACGACCAGGTTGCCGGCGGCCCGGGTTCCGCCACATCGGATAGGCGGTGCCGCCGCCGGGCAGCGCGAACGGGTCCCGGGCCAGGTAGCCGTGGCGGGCGTAGAGGTCCCGCTCGGGGGCGGTGGTCGCCTCGGCGTAGGTGGGGAGCAGCGCCTGTCCCATCCGGGCGTTGCTGGCGGCGAGCAGGGTGCCGGCACGTCTGATCCGGTTCGGACTCGGCGCGACCGCGAAGAAGGCCAGGTGATGGTGCGGGCCGGCCGGGCGGTGCGCGTGCAGCACGTCGTCGAGGCTCAGGAAGCGGTCGAGGTGGCCGGCGCAGGCGACGGCGAGCCGGCGGCCGTACCCCTCGGGCGCGGGTACGACCCCGTACCGGTGCAGCCAGACGGCGACCGCGGAACGGTCGTGCAGCAGGTACGCCTCGCCGGAGAGCAGGGCGTGTTCGATCCAGACCCGGATGACGGCGGTGAGCACGCTCCGGCGGCGGCGCTCGTCGGGTACGAGCCACGCGCCGAGGGCGCTGGCGGCGAACGGGTCGGCGACGAGCGGGACGATGTCGGTGACGTCGCGCCACTGGGCGCGGCGGACAGCCGGGAGGTGAGGCACGGGTTTCTCCTGACGGCGGGTGCGGTCGGTTCGCGTACGGGATGCGCGACGCGGTGCACCGGCGTGGGCGTCATCGCGTCAGCGGCACGGCGCCTGCCGGTCGCGCCCTGTGGCGGCGACCGGAGGTGAGTGCGGTACGCCGGCACGGGCCGGCGTGGGCAGGTGGGTGGGCCCGAGGGGGCCTCGGGCGCGGTGCGGCTCGGCGGCTGGACCGTCCGCACGGCCGGCTACCGGCGCGGCCGAGCGAGGTGACGGCGGCCGGATCCGGCGCGTACCGGTCTGGCCGGTCGGCTCGCCGGGGCTGGCCCGGCCGTCGGCCGCTGCCCGGCGCGGGCGGTCAGGCGGGTCTGGGGTCCGGTCGGCCGGAACGGCCGGCGAGCCGGTGGCCGAGGGCCGGACGGCAGCCGATCAGCCGCAGCCCGGGGGACCAGGAACGGGGGCAGGCGTCGGCCGGGACGGCCCCGCTGGTGGCCGGGCCGGCGCCGGCCGTGCTGGCCGGGGCGCCCGGGGCAACCGCGGGGACGGGGCCTGGTTCGTCGGATCGGGGTGCCCGCGTGCGGGCCGCTCCCGCCGGGGCGCCCGCGTCGCGGGCCGCCACCGGGCGCGGCGCGACAAGGGACGGCGCGCTGGCGTCGGCCAGCCCGGTCGGCGTGCCGGGGCGGGCGGCGACGGCCGGTGGATCGTTCGCCGCCGCGTCGCCGGCGGGCGCGGGAGCGTCGGGACCGGGACCGGGACCGGGAGCGGGAACGGGGTCGGGGGCCGGGGCTGCGGCGGGTGGGCCGAGGATCGGCCGGGTCAGTTCGAGCACCGGATCCAGCACGGGCGGCAGCACCTGGACGATCGGCCCGGTCACCGGTCGGATCAGCTCGGCGACCGGCGCCAGCAGCCGCGACCCGGTGATCGGTCGTACGACGGGGGAGGCCAGCGTCACGACCGACCGGGTCAGCGGGTCGACCGCCTCGGCGACGCGCGACCGGCCGCCGGCCGCCGGGTCGGCCCTCGGCGCGCGGCCCGCGTCGGCCACCTCTGGGTCGGGCGCTTCGCTCCGGCCCGCGGGCGGGCGGTGAGGGCTGGTCACGTCAGGGTCGGGCGCGTCGCTCCGGCCCGCGGGCGAGCGGTGAGGGCCGGTCACGTCAGGGTCGGGCGCGTCGCTCCGGCCCGCGGACGGGCGGTCGGGGCCGGGCCCACCGGGGTCGGCCGCATCTCCGGGCGGGCGGTCGGGACCGGGTCCCCCGGGGTCGGCCGCGTTTCCGCGTGGGCGGTCGGGACCGGGTGCCCCGGGGTCGGCCGCGTCTCCGGGCGGGTGGTGCCCGTCGGCCGGGCCCGCCGGCCGGTCACCGGTCCGGACCAGCAGGCCGCCGACGACCCGGGCGGTGCCGTGGAGCAGGTCGCGGAGCACGGGCGGGGGCGCCGGCTCGACCACCCGGGCCGGGTCGCCGGCGGTGGCGCCGTGGTCGCCGGCCCCGGCCGGGGGCGCCGGCTCGACCGCCCGGGCCGCGTCGCCCGCGGCGGCGTCGTACAGGCCCCACGCGCCGAGGACGCCGCCGGCCAGGAGCACGCCGCGCAGCGTCCAGCGGGCCAGTCGGCCGGGACTCCGCGACAACGGGCACCTCCGGAGGCAGCACCTCACGCTCCTGCCAGGGCCCATGATTCTGCCCGGTCCGGCGGGACGAACCGCGGCAACACGCGGAACGGCACCGGCCCGGCGACCGCCCGGCGGCGACCCGCTCAGGCCCGGCCGAGCGCCGCGTCGAGCGGGTCGAGCTCGTCGGCGACCGGCCCGAGGGTGAGCAGGCCGCTGCCGGCGCCGGCCAGCTCGCCGGCCGCCGGGGCGAGCGTGGCACGCGCCCGCCGCATCGCCGGCCGGTCGGCGAGCGCGACCGCGGCGCGGGCGATCAGGCACCACAGCGCCTCGTACAGCAGGTCGCGCGGCGGATCCGGGGCCTGCCGCAGCGCGGCGGCGGCGTCGGCCGGGCGCTCCCGGGCCAGCAGCACGAGCGGTCGCGTCCAGGGCGCGTACGGGCCCCAGTCGGTGTCGTCGTCGGCGTCGGCCGGCCGGTGGTGCCGCAGCCGCAGGCAGAGCAGGGCCAGCGGGAGTAGGCCGCGCTCGACGCCGGGCATGCCGGCGCCGGGCAGCCGGGCGGCCGCCTCCCGGTAGGCGGCCTCCTCGACCTCGGGCGGCTCGCCGGCCGCCGACAACCGCAGCGCCCGGTACCACTGGGTGAACACCCCGACCAGGGGACGTTCGTGTCGCAGGGCGAGCCCGTCGGCCGCGGCGGCGTGCCCGTCCGCGCCGTCGAAGTCGGCCAGCGCGCTGCGGGCCTGGAGCCGGACCAGGTGCCCCAGGATCTCGAACGCCGGCAGGCCGTGCCGGGCCGAGAGCGCCACCAGTTCGGCGCCGATCGCGTCGCGTTCCGGCGCGAGCCCGGCCCGCTGAAAGGACTGCATGAAGGTGCCGTTGAGGGCGAACGCCAGCAGGGCGGGATCGCCCAGCCGGCGCGCGATCCGTTCCGCCTCCCGGGCCGCCGTCCGGCCACGCGGTCCCGGCGTGCCCCGGGACTCCACCGCGACCGTGGCGAGCAGCCGGGCCCGGGTGGCGTCGGCGGAGCCGGGGCGCAGCGCGCCGAGCGCCCGCTCGGCCGCCGCCACGATCGCGGCCGCCTGCTCCGGGTCGTCCGAGCGGGTCCAGATCGCCGGTACGTCGTAGCCGCCGATCACCCGGGCGGTGAGGTCGGCGTCGCCGAGCCGTTCGGCCGCGGCGATCGCGGCGAGCCGCTGCCCGCGCGCGGCCTCCAGCCCGCCCGGCCCGGCCATGGCCAGGGAGCGCAGCAGGCCGACCGTCGACTCGAGCCGGACCCGCGAGTCCGCGGCCACGGTCCGGTGGTACGCGGCGGCGGTGTCCGCCCAGATCCGGTCCGGACCCGGCGGCCCGCCGTCGGCCTGGTCGCGCTGCCGCAGCAGGTCGGTTTCCAGCTGGCGCAGGCGCGGGCTCGGGTCGATGCCGAGCTGCTCCCGGAGCAGGCCGCGGGCCCGGCGCAGCACGCCGAGCGCGTCCGCCTGCCGCCCGGCCCGGTACAGCGCGAGCGCGAGCAGCCGCCAGGCCTCCTCCCGCCAGGGATGCTCGGCCACGTGGGCGTCCAGATCCGCGACCACGTCCGCCGGCCGCCCGACGGCCAGCCGCGCCCCGGCGAGGCGCTCGACCGCGTCGAGGCGTACCTGCTCCAGCCGGAACCGTTCGGTCCGGGCCCACGGCTCGTCGAAGTCGGCGTAGGCGGGGCCGCGCCACCAGCCGAGGGCCCGGTCGAGCCGGTCGAGCGTCTCGTACGGCGGGCCGGCGGTCGCGGCCGCCGTCTCGTCCTCGAACCGCCAGGCGTCCACCGCGTCGCGCGGCACGCGCAGCGCGTACCCCGGTCCCTCGGTGACCAGCAGCCGGGCCGGCTCCCGCGGCGGGCGGTCGGGTTCCAGCGCCCGCCGCAGCGCCGCCACGAAGGTCCGGACGGCGCTCACCGCGCCCGGCGGTGGCGCCGGCCACAGGTCGTCGACGAGCCGGTCGACGGGGACGACCTGGCCGCGGGCGACGACGAGCCGGGCCAGCACGGCGCGGTGCCGCGGCCCTTTCAGGTCCAGCCGCGCCCCGGTGCCGTCCCAGCCGACGACGGGCCCGAGCACACCGACCGTGACCTGCACCGACCCACCCTCTCCCGCCCTGGCCAACCTAGCGCGCTCATCGGTTGCTCATCGGCCCGGGCGAGGCTGGACGGGTTCACGCTACGAGAAGGGACGACGATGACAACGGCCATCTCCGGGTTCGACTACCAGCGCGTCACGGTCGACGGGACCGTGACGCTGAACGTGGCGGTCGGCGGCGCCGGCAGCCCGATCGTGTTGCTGCACGGCTTCCCGCAGACGCACCTCATGTGGCGGCACGTCGCCGCCGACCTGGCCACCGACCACACCGTGATCTGCCCCGACCTGCGCGGCTACGGGGCGAGCGACAAGCCGCCGGCGGACGACGCCGGCACGTACGCGAAGCGCACCATGGCGGCCGACGTGGTGGCCCTGGCCCGGCAGTTCGGCCACGAGCGTTTCGCCCTCGCCGGCCACGACCGGGGCGCGCTCGTCGCGGTCCGCGCCGGGCTCGACCATCCGCAGACGATCACCCACCTGGCGGCGCTCGACGTCCTGCCCACCCTGGACATGTGGGAGGTGCTGCGGGGCGCGGACGCCGCGGTCGCCTTCCACCTCTACCTGATGGCGCAGCCACCCGGGCTGCCGGAGCAGCTCATCGGGGCCAGCGCGGACGCCTTCTTCGGGTACTTCCTCGATCTCTGGGGCGGTGACCCGCGGGCCATCCCCGCCGAGATCCGGGCGGAGTACCTCGCGGCGTCGCGGGCGGCGGTCCCGTCGATCGTGGCGGACTACCGCGCCTCCGCCGGGATCGACGTCGAGCACGACCGGGCCGACCGGGCCGCCGGCAACCGCCTGGCGATGCCGGTGACGGTGGTCCAGCAGGACTGGGGTGCGGCGCTCGGCTACGACGCCGAGGGGCTCTGGCGGGCCTGGGCGCCCGACCTCGACCACCGGACCACCTCGGCCGGCCACTTCATGGCCGAGGCGGTGCCGGCGGAGGTCGTCGCGGCCCTGCGGGCCCTGCTCGCCCGTGGGCGCCGCTGATTCGCGGTCCCGGCGCATGCCGGGCCCCGCCGGGGGTAACGCTCCGGCATGGCGCGGTACACCAGGCCCGAGCTGCGGGAGCAGCTCAAGGCGGAGATCAGGGCGTCGGACCGGGGCGGCCGGCCCGGACAGTGGTCGGCGCGCAAGTCCCAGCTGCTCACCCAGGAGTACCAGCGGCGCGGCGGCGGCTATCTGGGGCCGAAGGACGAGCGGCAGCGCTCCCTGCAGCGGTGGGGCAACGAGGACTGGCAGACCCGGGAGGGTTCCACCCGGGCCCGCCACAACGGCGAAACGAGCCGTTACCTTCCGAAACGGGCATGGGAGCAGCTCTCCGGCGAGCAGCGGCGGGCGACCGACACCCGGAAGCGGCGGGCGTCCCGGTCCGGGCAGCAGTACGTGGCCAACACGGGTCCGGCCAGCCGGGCGCGCCGGGACGTCACGTCGGCCGAGCGGATGTCGGAGCTGCCGGTCACCGAGGCGGTCAAGCTCGTCCGCGGCCTGGACACCCGCCAGTTGCGGGCCGCGTTGCGCCGCGAGCGCGCGGGCAAGGCGCGCAAGACGCTCGTGCGGCGGCTGGAGGCCGAACTCGCCCGCCGGTGACGGGCGCCGGCCCGGACCGGCGCGGAGTCGGGTAGCCCGGCATGGTCGCCGGCGGAACGGGAAGGCCAGGCCCGCCGAGAGGCGGACCGGGGAGGAGGCGTCATGACGCAGCAGGTGGGCCGACCGAGATGACCATGACGGGACGGCAGCTGCCTCCCGTGACGGTCGAGCGGTGGGTGAACTCGCCGCCGCTGACCCCCGACGACCTGCGCGGCCGGGTGGTCCTGATCGACATCTGGGAGTACACCTGCGTCAACTGGATCCGCACGGCGCCCTACGTCAAGGCGTGGCACCGGGACTACGCGGACCTGGGGTTGACCGTCATCGGGGTGCACGCGCCCGAGTTCGAGTTCGGTCGGGACCCGGCGCACATCGACCGGGCGATCCGGGACCACGGCCTGAGCTATCCCGTCGCGCTGGACAACGGGTTCACCTTCTGGCGCGCCCTCGGCAATGACGCCTGGCCGGCGAAGTACCTCTTCGACGGCGACGGGTGGCTGGTCGACCGGTGGGTCGGCGAGGGCAGCTACGAGCGGGTCGAGTCGGAGCTGCGCCGCCTGCTGGCGATCCGGACGCCGGGCATCCGGCTGCCGCCGGTCAGCGCCGAGGTGACCGCGTACGCCACCACCGGCGAGCCCTCCTACCTGGGCATCACGCCGGAGACGTACCTCGGCGCCGACCGGGGCGTGCCGGGCACCTTCGCGCTCGCCGGCGACTGGCGCAGCGCCGGGGAGTACGTCGAACTGGCGGATGGCAGCGGTGAACTGACCCTGCCCTTCCACGCCGGCGAGGTGAACCTCGTCGTCGATCCGGGTCCCGCCGGCCCGGGCGCGCTCCGGGTGCTGCTCGACGGCGACCCGATCGGCGACGAGCGGGGTGCCGACGTGGGCCCGGACGCGGTGGCGCGGATCGACCGGGCCGCCATGTTCCGGCTCGTCGCCGGCGCGAGCCGGACCGACCACCGGCTGACCCTGGCGGTCGACCAGCCCGGCTTCCGCGCGTACGTGTTCACCTTCGGCCCGTGAGGGCGAGTCCTGACAGCTGAGCATCCGACGGGGGACGCAGCGATGAGCGACAAGACCGAGAAGGCGATTCTGGCGGGCGGCTGCTTCTGGGGCATGCAGGACCTGATCCGCAAGCGCCCCGGGGTGGTCTCCACCCGGGTGGGCTACACCGGCGGCGACGTGCCGAACGCGACCTACCGCAACCACGGCACCCACGCCGAGGCGATCGAGATCAACTACGATCCGGACCAGCTCTCCTACCGGGATCTCCTGGAGTTCTTCTTCCAGGTCCACGACCCGACGACCAAGAACCGCCAGGGCGGCGACGTGGGCCTGAGCTACCGGTCGGCCATCTTCTACACCGACGAGCAGCAGCGGCGGGTCGCCGAGGACACCATCGCCGACGTCGACGCCTCCGGCCTCTGGCCCGGCAAGGTGGTCACCGAGGTCAGCCCCGCCGGCCCGTTCTGGGAGGCCGAGCCGGAGCACCAGGACTACCTGGAGCGCAACCCCGGCGGCTACACCTGTCACTTCGTCCGACCCGACTGGAAGCTCCCGCGGCGCGGCGAGAACGCCGCGTAGTGGCCGGCCCGGCCGTCGTCCGACCGCAACCCGACCGAGAAGGAGACCTCACGTGGCCGTCAAGACGCTGACCCGCCCCAGCACCGACCTGCGCCCGTTCCGGATCGAGGTGCCCGAGGCCGACCTCAAGGCCCTGCGGTCCCGGATCGCGGCGACCCGCTGGCCGGAGAAACAGACCGTCGGCGACCAGTCGCAGGGTGTGCCGCTGGAGACCAGCCAGGCGCTCGCCCGGTACTGGGAGAAGGAGTACGACTGGCGCAAGGTCGAGGCGCGGTTGAACGCCCTGCCGAACTACATCACCGAGATCGACGGGCTCGACATCCACTTCATCCACGTCCGCTCCCGGCACGACAACGCGCTGCCGCTCATCGTCACCCACGGCTGGCCCGGCTCGGTGATCGAACAGCTGAAGATCGTCGGGCCGCTGACCGACCCGACGGCGCACGGCGGGTCCGCCTCGGACGCCTTCCACCTGGTGATCCCGTCGATGCCCGGCTACGGCTTCTCCGGCAAGCCGAGCGCGCCCGGCTGGGGCCCGGAACGCATCGCCCGGGCCTGGACGGAGCTGATGACCCGCCTCGGCTACGACCGGTTCGTCGCGCAGGGCGGCGACTGGGGGGCGCTGATCACCAACATCATGGGGGTGCAGGCGCCGCCGCAACTGGCCGGCATCCACACCAACATGCCCAGCGCGGTCCCGCCCGACCTCGACGCGCTGTTCCAGTCCGACATCACCGGGGCGAACAACGCGCTCGGCTCGCTGCCGGCCGGCCTCTCCGCCGAGGAGAAGCGGGCCTGCGAGCAGCTGGACTTCTTCTGGAAGCACTCCGCGTACGCGCTGATCATGGCGACGCGGACGGAGACGCTGACCGGCCTGGCGGATTCGCCCATGGCGCTGGCCAGCTTCCTGCTCGACCACGACGCGGCCAGCCTGGAGCTGTTCTGCCGGGCCGCCGCCGGCCAGCCGGGCGGCATCACCCGGGACGACCTGCTCGACAACATCACGCTCTTCTGGCTGACCAACACGGGCGTCTCGGCGGCCCGCCTCTACTGGGAGAACAAGCTCTCCTTCTTCGGCGCGAAGGACATCTCGGTCCCGGCCGCGGTGAGCGTCTTCCCCGACGAGCTGTACGAGGCCCCGCGGAGCTGGGCGGAGCGGGCCTATCCCAACCTGATCCACTACAACAGGCTCGACCGGGGCGGGCACTTCGCCGCCTGGGAGCAGCCGCAGCTGCTCTGCGACGAGCTGCGTACCGCGTTCCGGTCGCTGCGCTAGCCGGTCGCGCCCGCCCGTGGCCCGCGC
>NZ_KQ058749.1 GCF_000982955.1 Micromonospora sp. HK10
GAGGGCGGCGGCGACGGGCGCGGAGGTAGGGCCGGCGGGGGCGGCGGGCGCGGAGGCAGGGCCGGCGGTGGTCGGTCCGCTCGCCGCGGCGGCCGGGGTGGCGGAGCGCTGCACGGAGCCGGCGGCGCCACGGCCCGCGCCGGAAGCGGGCCGCTTCGCGGCGGGGGTACGCGCGGCGGTGGCGCGCCGCTGGGCGACCAGCGCCGCCACGGCCCGATTACCGGCCCCCGCCTGCAACCGCTGCACGGCCGCGCGGCTCAGTGGTCGCTCGGCCGATTCGCGTACGCCGGTGGCGGCTTCGGCGTCGGCCGCCGCGCGTGGCGGGACGGGCGCCGCGCGGTGCGGGGTCGTGCCCCGCTCCTCGGCCGGTGCCTTCACCTCACACCTCCCGATCGGGGCGGGTCCACCAGTGGCCCAGCGATGCGCCGACGCACAGGTCGCTGGTCGGCCGCTACTGCTCGGCGGTCTCCTCTTCCTCCCCGCCGGCCTCCTGCCGCTGCACGTACGTCTGGGCCGACTCGTCCTCCTCGGACATCTCCTCGGCGCGCTGCACCGGCGGGTGGTCATGCCCGTCGTGCTCGACCGCGCGCTGCACCGCCGGCGCGGCCGTGGCCGGGGCGACCGCTGCCGGGGCGGCCGTGGTCGGGGTGGCTGTGGGCGGGGTGGCCATCAGCCGGTCGGCGGTGGCGACCGCCTCCCGCTCGAAGCGGTCGGACGGGTCGCTGACCTTCACCCCGCCGCCGGTGTCGGTGCCGTCCACCGGGCCGCTGCGCTGCTGCACAACGTGCGTCAGTTCGTGGGCGAGCACGTGCTGCCCGGCCGGTGAGGCCGGGTCGTAGCCGCCGCGCTGGAAGACGATGTTGGAGCCCACCGTGTAGGCCTGCGCGTTGACCGCGCGCGCCGAGTCGTGCGCGGCCTGGTCGGTGTGCACCCGGACGTCGCCGAAGTCCTGCCCGCCGAAGCGGGCCTCCATGTCCGCGCGGACCTCGGGGGCCAGCGGCGTGCCGCCGCCGGAGTGGACCACGTCGTGCACGGGCGAGCGCGGCGCGGACGGCTCCAGCAGCTCACCGACGGCCTGGTTGCCGACGGCCCGTTGCAGGCCGAGCAGGCCGGGTGCGCCGAGCACATCGGGGCGACCGGCGGTCGCGGCGGCGTACATCAGGGACTCGCCGTCCCGCTCGGGGCCGGTCGGACGGTCACCGGCCGGGCGTACCGCCCCCTCGGCGTCGAACTCACGATGTCCGCGCATGGTCTACCCCCTCGGCCGGGCCTGCTTCGACCGTGCACCCCGCTCGCCCGGCCGGCCAGCGCCGGCCGACCCGCCACGAGGGCAACGCCGGCTGCCCGAAAGGGCACGGCTCAGCCCACGGCGAGCGGGAGCCACCGGCCGAACTCGCTCTCCAGGGTCAGCCGGCCGAGCTTGCGGTACTCCCGCCCGACCGCGCCGATCAGCTCCGCCATCCCGACCGGCCGCCCGGCCCCGGCGGCCAGATAACCGGCGGTCACCGCCGCCGACCGGATGTGCCCCCCGGCCAGCTCGAACGCGCCGGCCAGGAAGTCCAGGTCCACGTCCGGGGCGCGCGGTGCCCGCTCGCCCAGGCAGCGGTCCCAGAGCGCCCGCCGGGCCGCCTCGTCGGGCACCGGGAAGTCCACCACCACGTCCAGCCGGCGGGTGAACGCCTCGTCGAGGTTGGCCCGCAGGTTGGTGGCGAGCACCGCCAACCCGTCGAAGGTCTCCATCCGTTGCAGCAGGTACGCGCTCTCGATGTTGGCGTACCGGTCGTGCGCGTCGCGCACCTCCGAGCGCTTGCCGAAGATCGCGTCGGCCTCGTCGAAGAGCAGCACGCCGTTCACCCCGGCCGCCTCGGCGAAGATCCGCTCCAGGTTCTTCTCGGTCTCCCCGACGTACTTGTCCACCACGGTGGCCAGGTTCACCGTGTACAGGTCCAGCCCCAGACTGGCGGCCACCACCTCGGCCGACATGGTCTTGCCGGTGCCGGAGTCCCCGGCGAACAGCGCGGTCACCCCGTGGCCGCGCCCGCCGCCGGGGCGCATCCGCCACTCGCGCAGCACCCGGTCCCGGTGCCGGGCCCGCCCCGCCAGCTCGCGCAGCAGCGACAGCGTCGCGGCCGGCAGCACCAGGTCCGCCCAGCCGACCTCCGGGACGATCCGCCGGGCCAGCCGTTCCAGGCCGGCCGCGTTCTGGGTACGCGCCCCGGCGCGCAGGTGCGCCTCGCCGACCCGCTCGCCGGCGGCCGTGGCGAGCTGCACCGCCACCGTGGCGGCCCGCCGGATCGCCGGGGCGCCCAGCACGAACTGCGCGGTGGCGCCGGCCGGGTCCAGCCCGTCGGCCAGTCCGTCGGGCAGGGCGGCCCGCCACACCGCGGCCCGCTCGTCGGCGGTCAACGGGGCCACCTCCACCTGCAACGGGGCCAGCGCCGTCCAGGCCGGGTCCCACGGCTGCGTCCCGTACGCCAGCACCGGCGCGCCGGCCGCGGTCAGCCGGGACCAGACCGGCCACGGCTCGTCACCCTGCACCGGCCCCACCACCAGGCCCGCCCCGGTGAGCACGGCCTCCCGGACCAGGGCGGTGGCCAGCTCCGCCGGATGCGGGTCGGCGGCCAGCCGGGGCAGGTCCACGACGATCGCCCGGTGGCCGGCACCGTCGAGGGCGGCCACCGCCAGCGCGGTCGCGCTGCCGCCCGGCCGCTCCCGCAGGTACGCCAGGCGGGCCCCGGCCCGGTCCAGCGCCCGCCCGAGCGGCACCGCGCCGGGCGGGGGTGGCCCGACCGGGGCGGCCGGCTCGGCCAGGCCGACCAGCAGCGGCTCGGGGGCGTCCACGCCGAGCAGCCAGCCGCCCACCCGGTCCGGCACCCACAGCCCACGGCTGAGCACCGGCCGGTCGGGGGAGTCCACCCGCAGCAGGGCCAGGTCCACCAGCGGCGCGCCGGCGGCGAGCCGGAGCCGGGCCGGCGTGGCCGACTCCGGCAGCCCGCACAGCCGCAGCGCCAGCCCGACCGAGGGGCGGCGGCGGGTCACGTCGTCGTTCAGGTAGCCGTAGAACTGCTCGAACCGGCTGTCCACGTCGGGCGCGAGCGCCACCAGCAGCAGCGCCTCGTCCAGCGGGGTGAGCCCGGCCGCGGCGGCCAACGCGGCGAGCCGGTCGTTGCCCGGCGCCGCCGTCCGGTCACCGGCCGGCCACGGGTCGAACGGGTCGCGGGCCGCGGCCAGCGCCGCGTCGACCGCCTCGTCGGAGAGGTAGAGGCCACGGAACGGGTCGTCCGGCTGCGGATCACTCTCCCGGCGGCGGGCCACCGCGGCGCGTACCGCCCGCTCCAGGTGCTGGAGCCGGCGCAGCAGCGCCGCCGCGTGGCCGGCCACGGTCAGCCGCCGGCGCGGGCCGGGCGGTGCCGCACCCGGTCGCCGCTGCCGTCTGTGGTGCGGTCCGCGACGTCGGCGACCACGCCCTCGCGGGCCGGTGGACCGACCGGCACCTCCCGGCCGCTGTCCACGGGCGTGCTGACCACCAGGTCCAGGGACGGTTTCAGCTCGCCGCCCAGCGCCGTCCAGACGTCGGCGAAGGCGCGGTCCTCCGGTGGCGGCAACGCGACCGTCATCGGCACCGGCATCCCGGTCGTGGCCACCGAGCCGGTCAGCACGGTCGGCGGCACGGCGTCGAAGCGCAGGAAGCACAGCAGCAGCGCGGAGAGCAGCCGGTGCTCGTCCTCCGGTCGCTGGGTCCAGGCGGTGACCAGGTAGGAGAGTTTGATGTACCGGGGCGGGGCGATCCGGCGGACCACCTGGCCACGCTCGTCGTACTCGTTGATCAGGCCGCGCGAGCGGCGGCGCAGGTCCTCGCGGATGTCGTAGAGGTAGAGGTTCACGGTGGGCGCGTTGCGCCGGGCCGCCCACTCCTTCGTCGGCGCCTCCAGCACGATGTCCACGCTGGAGCTGGGCAGCGCCTCCTCGCGGACCAGCCGGCGCAGCGCGTCGTCGATCTCGTGGATCACCGGTCACCCCCGGCCGCTGAAGACCGGCGGGCCGAGGTCGCGCGGCACCACCAGGAAGGGCTCGGGTGCGCGTACCGGGGCGAAGGGCCGGCCCGCGACCCGGTTGGCGGTCAGGTCCCGCGGGCCGAGGGTGTCCTTGCGCAACACCAGCACCGGGGTGCGGAAGCTGCCGTCCGCGCCGACGGTCACCGTGTCCGGGGTGGTGGTGATGCCCGGGGTCCAGCTCAGCCGCACCCGTGCGCCGGGCGGGAAGTCTGCGCCGAGCGCGGTGGTGACGAAGCCGGGCGGGCCGATCGCCGGGTCGAGCCGGACCCGGGGCGCCAGCACCCGCACCGGCGCCTGCGCGATCCGGCTGGCCGGCACCTGCCGGACGGTGGCGGTGAGCCGCCCGGTGACCGTGGCGGTGACCGCCGCCCGGGCCGGCAGCACCACGGTGACCACCTGCTGGGCACCGGGACCGAGCGTGCCGAGCCGGCAGAGCCGGAGGCCGGCGTCGCACCGCGGGTCGGCGGTGGTCAGGGGCAGCAGCGGGGCCGGCGCGGCGACGTCCAGCCAGACGTTGTCGGCCGGCAGCCGGGTCGCGTTGCGCACCGTGAAGGTGACCGGCAGCGGATCGCCGCCGAGGTAGCCGGGCAGGCCGCCGACGGAGACGGCGAGGCTCAGCTCGGGCACCGGCAGCCGCTGGAAGGCCGGTTGGCTGCCCACCGTGCGGATCACCGGGGTGGCCGGGCCGCCGCGCCCGGGCAGCACCACGATGTCGGTCGGCTCGGCGGCCCGCAGCCCGGGCGACTCGGGGCGGCTCAGCGCCACGGCGATCCGCCGTCCGTCCGGTGACCACGCCGGGTCCGCCACCATACGGCCGGCCCGGTCCGCGGCGGCGAGCGGATGCCGGGCGCCGGCGCCCTCCGGCGTCACCACACACAGGTCGAAGGCGCTGTCGGCGAAGGCGAGCGCGGTGCCGTCGGGTGACCAGGCCGGAGCCCGGTCCGCCGAGCGGCTCGGGCAGGCCGGACCCACCCGCGCGCTGAGGTCACGCTGGTCGGTGACGGTCAGCGTGCCGCCGGGACCGGCGTCGAGGCCGGCCAGCCAGATCCGGCTGCCCTGGGTCGCCGGATCGGCGACCACGACCAGCGCCGTGTCGGACCCGGTCCGGCCGGCGCCGTCGGTCGCCGTGCAGGTCACCACGGTCTGCCCGATCGGGAACAGGGAGCCGGAGGCCGGCACGCAGCGCACCGGCAACGGCCGGCCGGTGGCGTCCACCGCCGAGGCCTGGTAGCTCACCCGGGCGCCGTCCGGCCCGGCCGGCGCCACCCGTACGTCGTCGACGCGGACCAGGGGCAGCCCGGGCGGGACGACCCGGACGATCAGCTCCTGCACCGCGTCCGCGCCGGCCTCCGGCGGTTCGAGGTCGAAGCGCACGGTGCAGCGCAGCACGGTGCCGGGGACCGCGCCCGGTGCCAGCGTGACGGTCTCCCGGAAGACCGCCGGCTGCCCGGCGGCGACCCGCGCCGGATCCGGGTCGAACCGGACGGAGAGCCCGTCCGCGCAGGTGGCGGCCGGCCGTACGGTGACGGTGAGCTCGCGGATGGCGCGCTGCACGGCGTCGATCACCCCGCCCGGGTCGCTGTCGTCGGTGAGCCGGCCCCCGGTGGCCGCGGTGATCCGCCCGGCCGCCCCGTCGTAGTTCAGGCCGCGCTCGAAGTCGGCCCCGACGATCGGTACGCCGATCAGCGCGATGCCGGCGGCCTGCAACTCCCGGGTCAGGTCGGCCTCGGCGATGCTGCCCTCCTCGGGCGGCGGCACGGTCTTGTCCACGCTGTCGGTGTCGCTGATCAGGACCACCACCCGGCTGCTGTCCGGGCGGAAGCCGATCCGGTCGTTGCGGGCCAACTGCCGCAGCGCGTAGAACCAGTTTTCCGTGCCGTACGGGCTCTGCGCGGTGAGGCCGTCGACGGCCCGGCGCACGGCCGCGTCGTCGGCGGTCACCGGTTGGCGGGGGAAGTACATCAGCGGGTCGTGGCCGCCCTCGCCGTCGACCCCACTGAACGTGGCGAGCCCGAACCGGGCCTCCGGCTGGCTGCTCCGGACGTTCTTGATCACCTCGGGCAGCCGGGCCCGGAGCTGCTGGATGACGCTCGCGCCACCCTCGCCGGGCTGGGCCATCGAGGCGGTGTCGTCGACCAGGAAGACGATGTCCGGCCGGGGCGGGATCTCCGGGGTACGCACCGACTGGGTCACCGTGAAGGTGCTCCCGGGCAGGGCCGGCCGGTCCACGACAGGGGTCTCCAGGTCGCTGTCGCGCGTCGTGGCGTACCGGGCGAAGGCCAGCCGCCGGCCGTCCGGCGACCAGGCCGGCTCGGCGTCGCTGCCGCGCAGGTAGGCGGGCATCGGCACCTCGGCGAGCAGCCGCGCGTCGGCGACCGCGACCACCAGGATCCGGGACGGCTCGTCGCTGTCGGCGGGCTGGCGGCTGAAGGCGATCGCGTCGCCCGCCGGCGACCAGGTCGGATCGGTGTCGCGGTCACCGTCGGCGGTGCCCGGCGGGGCGAGCACCTGCGGGTCCGCGCCGGTGGCATCGGCCAGCACGACCCGGGCACCACCGTCGGCCTGCTCGGCGCTGTAGGCCAGCCGGGTGCCGTCCGGGCTGAACGCCGGCCCGGTCTCGTTCCGCCCCGGCCGCGCGGTGTGGTCCCGGCGGTCGCCGCCGGTGGCGTCGGCGCTCCACACGTCGGTGCTGTCGGCCTCGTCGGTGCCGGTCCAGAGCAGGTCGGCGCCGCGCCAGGCCGGGTCGTGCTGCGGCAGCGGTCCGGTGGCGACCGGGGTGACCCGGCCGTCCCGGAGCAGGTACACGTCGCCGGCCGGGTCGTCGCGGGTGGTGGTGAAGGCGAGCCGGGCGCCGTCGCCGGACCAGGCCGGCTCGGCGGCGTCGCCGGGGCCGGGCACCAGCCGGGTCACCGGCCCGCCGGTAGGTGCCACCGTGGCCACGGTACGGACGTCGGGGGCGCCGGCCGGGGCGAACCGGGTGGTGCTGAGGGCGATCCGCCGGCCGTCCGGTGACCAGGCCGGTTGCCCGTCCGCGGCCGGCCCGTCGGTGATCGGGACCGGGGTGCCGCCGGTGGCCGGCACCACCCAGATGTCGCCGGCGAGGTCGGCGCGGGTGCTGGCGAACGCGATCCGGCCGCCGTCGGGAGACCAGGTCGGCCAGCTGTCCTCGGCCGGGTGGTCGGTGAGCCGGCGCAGCCCGGTGCCGTCGACACCGATCACCCAGATGTCGGCGTTGCCGGCCCGGTCGCTGGTGAAGGCGACCCGTCGGCCGTCGGGGGAGAGCGCCGGCTGCCCGACCGTGCCCGCCCCGCCGAGCAGCCGGGCCGGCGCCGCACCCGGCCGGCGCAGGTAGAGCGCACCGTTGCGGTCGGCGCTCCCGTCGACCGCCCGCCGGCCCACCCAGACCAGCCGGCCGGCCCGGGCGTCGGCGTCCTGCTCGGCGTCGCCCCGCTCGGCGGCGGTGAGCAGCGGCTGGGCCGGGCCGGTGCCGCCGCCGACCAGCAGGGTCGGGCGTTCGGGGCTGGTGTAGCCCAGGCGGTACCCGGCGTCGACGGCCGGCGGCGGGGCCGGGGCCGGCGGCCCCGGCGGCTCCGGCGCCGCGGCCACGGCCGGCCCGGCCAGCAGACCGAGCACCACGACTACCCAGCGGCGGCTGCCCCAGCGCACGACACCTCCCGTGGTCACACGTGTCGCCACCACCGTGGCGGGCGGGCGGCGGTGTGGTGGTGCCGGTCGGTGCCGGCCTGGGGGCAGCGCGGGCTGCCCGAACGGGCAGCGCGATTCAGATCAGGCCGTTGCGCAGCGCGTACGCCACGGCGTGGCAGCGGTTGCGCAGGTGCAGCCGGTTCGTCACGTCGTGCAGGATGTTCTTGATGGTCCGTTGCGAGTAGGACAGCCGGCTGGCGATCTCGGCGGTGTCGAACCCGTCGGCGACCAGCCGCAACACCTCCACCTCCCGCTCGGCCAGCCCGGAGAAGGTCAGCCCACGCGGCCCCAGCACCTCCCGCTGCAACGCCCCGACCTGCTGCAACAACCGGCCGAGCAGGTCCGGCGGCACGGCGCCCTCGCCGGCCGCGGCGGACCGGATCACCGCGACCAGCCGGTCCGCGCTCGCCTCCGACCGGCGCACGATCCCGGCCACCCCGTGCTCCACCGCGGCGACCAGGCCGGCGTCGTCGGCCTGCGTCACCACCAGCACCAGGGCCGACCGGGACCGGCTGCGCAGCGCGCGCAGGGTGCGCAGGGTCGGCTCGTCGATGCTGTCGCTGACGATCACCGCGACGGCCGCCTGGTCCGCTTCGGACTCGTCGAGCAGCAGCACCTCCGGGCGGGGCCGGAGCTGGCTGACCACGCCGGCGCGGGAGATCACATCGGTGGAGTAGAGGTGGATCGGTAGACGGCGCATCGGCTCCCCCAGCAGCGCTCGGTCGGACGGATGTTGCGCCGAGTATCGCCGCCGGCACCAATCGTGCAGTCAACGTGGACTCAACGGCCCTCGCGGGTTGCCCGAAGGTCTTCCTCTACGCCTGATTGAACCGGGCCGGACGCTCCTAGAGTCGCGGCCATGACCACGGACGCCAACCTGGACGCCGACCTCGTCGAGGTCAGCCCGGGCAGTGCGGCGAGCTGCCGGCTCGACATCCGCAACGCCGGGCCGATCGTGGAGTCGTACGTGATCGAGGTGCTCGGCGAGCCGGCCGGCTGGACCACGGTCGAGCCGTCGACCGTCGCGGTCTACCCCGGTGCCACCGAGTCGGTCGCCGTCCGGTTCCACCCGCCCCGCGCGCCGCAGGTGGTGGCGGGCGAACGTCCGTTCGCCGTGCGGGTGAGCCCGACCGAGACCCCGGACGCGCAGGTCGTCCCGGAGGGCGTCGTGCGGGTCCTGCCCTTCGCCGAGCTCGCGCCGGAGATCCTGCCCCGCACCTCCCGGGGCCGGCGCGGCGGCCGGCACGAGCTCTCCGTGGCCAACCTGGGCAACGTGCCGCTCGGGCTGGCGCTCACCGGCAGCGACCCGGACAACCGGCTCGCCGTCGCGATCCGCCCGGCGCAGGTCACCGTGGCCCCCGGCGAGGCGGCCTTCGTGCAGGTGCGCGCCCGGACCCGCCGGCTGCTCTGGCGCGGGCACCCGGTCACCCTCCCGTTCCAGGTCGGGGTCGCCTCCGACGAGACGCCGCCGGCGACGCTGGACGCCGCGACCGTGCAGGAGCCGGTCCTGCCCCGGGGCCTGCCCCGCGTGCTGGCGGCGTTGCTGGTGCTGGCCCTGCTCGGCGCGGGCCTCTGGTACGCGCTGTTGCGCCCGACCGTGAAGTCGCTGGCCGAGGAGGCCGCCCAGGAGCAGGTCGCCCCGGTGGCACAACAGGCCAGTGCCGCCGACAACCGCGCCCAGCAGGCGGACAGCAAGGCTCAGCAGGCGGTCGACGCGGTGGCCCCGGGGGCCCGCCCGTCGCTGCCCGCGCCGAGCAACCCGGCCCGGCCGCCCTCGCCGAGCCCCAGCGCCCGCGCCGGGGTGCCGGCCATCCCGGACGGCGGTGAGTCGTTCAGCCGGCGACTCGCGGTCACGACCGGCACCGGCAGCTCCCGCACCGACCGCTACACGGTGGCGTCCCGGCGGGTGTTCGTGCTGACCGACATCTTCCTGCAGAACCCGCAGGGCGACGAGGGACGGCTCGATCTCGTGGTGGACGGCACGACCGTGCTGACCGTGGCCCTGAACAACTTCCGCGACCTGGACTACCACATGGTCTCGCCGATCGAGGTGCCCGCGGGCCGGGTGATCAGCCTGCGGGCGACCTGCCGGCGCGCCGGCACGGCCCTGGACGGCGCCGGGGGCGGCGGCGGTCAGTGCCGCGACTTCGCCCTGCTCAACGGCTACACCCGCAGCGCCGCCCCGGCGACCTGACCGGGCCACGGCGGCCGGGCGGGGGACCTCCCCGTCCGGCGCGACCCGACCGTCACGACGGCCGATCCGGCGTACCCCGGCCGGGGGTTTCCCGGCTCCGGTAACTACCGTCGGGGCGTGGACACCGATGTGATCGTGGTCGGGGTGGGCCTCGCCGGCCTGGTCGCCGCCGCCGAGGCCGCCGACGCCGGCCGCCGGGTGCTGCTGCTGGATCAGGAGCCCGAGCAGAACCTCGGCGGCCAGGCGTGGTGGTCGTTCGGTGGGCTCTTCCTGGTCGACTCGCCCGAGCAGCGGCGGATGGGCATCCGGGACTCGGTCGAGCTGGCCTGGCAGGACTGGACCGGCAGCGCCGCGTTCGACCGGCCGGAGGACCACTGGCCGCGCCGGTGGGCCGAGGCGTACGTGCACTTCGCGGCCGAGGAGAAGCGGGCCTGGCTGCGCGCGCAGGGTCTCCGCGTCTTCCCCGTGGTCAGCTGGGCCGAGCGGGGCGGTGGGGCGGCGCACGGGCACGGCAACTCGGTGCCCCGGTTCCACGTGACCTGGGGGACCGGGCCGGGTGTGGTCGAGCCGTTCGCCCGGCGGGTGCGCGCCGCCGTCGAGCAGGGCCGGATCCGGTTGCTCTTCCGGCACCGGGTCGACGAGCTGGTCACCAGCGGCGGCATGGTCACCGGCGTACGGGGCGCGGTGCTCGCGCCCGACGACGCGCCCGCGGCCGGCCCACCTCGCGCACCGTGGTGGGCGACTTCGGGTACGCCGCCCAAGCGGTGATCATCACCTCGGGTGGGATCGGCGGTGACCACGACCTGGTCCGGCGGGCCTGGCCGGCCCGGCTGGGCACCCCGCCCGAGCGGATGGTCACCGGGGTGCCGGCGTACGTCGACGGCCGGATGCTGGCCATCACCGAGGCGGCCGGCGGTCGGGTCATCAATCCCGACCGCATGTGGCACTACACCGAAGGGCTGCGCAACTGGGACCCGGTCTGGCCCGGCCACGGCATCCGGATCCTCCCCGGCCCGTCCTCGCTGTGGCTCGACGCGACCGGCCAGCGGCTGCCGGCACCACTCTTCCCCGGCTTCGACACCCTCGCCACGCTGCGCCACCTGCGGGCCACCGGGCACGACTACAGCTGGTTCCTGCTCACCCAGAAGATCCTGGAGAAGGAGTTCGCGCTCTCGGGCTCCGAACAGAATCCCGACCTGACCAACCGCAGCGTCCGGCAGGTGCTGCAGCGGGTCCGCCCCGGTGCGCCGGGGCCGGTGGAGGCGTTCAAGCGGCACGGTGCCGACTTCGTGGTCGCCGACCGCCTGCCGGAGCTGGTCGACGGGATGAACAAGCTGGCCGCCGGGACGGGTGGTCCGCAGCTCGACGCCGTCGCGCTGCGCCGGCTCGTCGAGGCCCGGGACCGGGAACTCGCCAACCCCTTCGGCAAGGACGCGCAGGTGCAGGCCATCCGCGGCGCCCGGCGCTACCGGGGAGACCGGCTGATCCGGGTGGCCACCCCGCACCGGCTGCTCGACCCGGCGGCCGGGCCGCTGATCGCCGTCCAACTGCACGTGCTCACCCGCAAGACCCTCGGCGGGCTGCACACCGACCTGTCCGGCCGGGTGCTGGGCGCGGACGGTGAGCCACTCGGCGGGGTGTACGCCGCCGGCGAGGTCGCCGGGTTCGGCGGCGGCGGGATGCACGGGTACAACGCGCTGGAGGGCACCTTCCTCGGCGGGTGTCTCTTCTCCGGCCGTACCGCCGGCCGGGCCGCCGCGGCCGACATCGCCTGAGCCCGCGGCGGACCGGCCCCTTGCGCGCCACCAACCGACCGTGACCGGCGGACCATGACCGACCGACCGTGGCCGACCGACCGTGGCCGACCGACCGTGGCCGACCGGCCGTGGCCGACCGACCGTGGCCGGCGGACCGTGGTCGGCCGACCGCGACCGATTGCGACCGACCGACCGCGACCGACCAGGATCGGCGGACCGCCCCGACCGGTCGGCGGTTCCGGTCAGGACGGGCCCGAGGAGGCCGCGCCGAGCCGGTACGGCAGGTCGGCCCGGCGGCGGACCCGCAGCTTGCGGTAGACCCGGGTGAGGTGCTGTTCGACGGTGCTGATGGTGACGGAGAGCTGATCGGCGATCTCCCGGTTGGTGAGGCCCTGGGCGGCCAGGGTGGCGACCCGGCGTTCCGCCTCGCTGAGCGCGGCGACCTGCTCGGCGTCGACCCGCAGCGCGGCGCTGCCACCGTCGTCGTGGGTCCGCCGCCCGGACCCGGGGAAGCCGCCCTGCTCGGCGACCTGGCGCGCCCGGCGGGTGGACATCCGGCCCTGGATGGTGTTGCCGACGGCCTGGTGCGCCGCCGCCTCGTCGTTGAGCGCCCGCACCAGGGCGAGCCGGTCCCCGGCCGCCTCCAGGATGTCCACCGCCTCGCGGAGCAGCGGCAGCCGCTCGGGCAGCGGACTGACGGCCGCCGCGACCAGCAGGGTGAGCCCGCGGCTGCGGCTGCGCCGGTCGCCGACCATCCCCATCTGCTCCTCGGCGAGCCGCGCCGCCTCCGTGGCCCGGCCCAACGCCAGGTAGACCCGGGCCGCCTCGGTACGCCAGGGGACCAGCGCGGGCAGGTCGACCTCCCAGGCGCGCATCAGCTCGCCGCAGGTGTGGAAGTCGACCAGCGCGGCCTCCGGGCGTTGGGTGGCGGCGTAGTAGCGGCCCCGGGCGTGCAGGAAGTGCAGGCCGAACGGGGTCTGGAAGGTTGCCGGTGGGACCGGCTGGTTGACCAGTTGGGCGGCCTCGTCCAGGCGGCCGGTGGAGACCAGGGTCAACACCCGGGTGGCGACCGGACCGCCGATCGCCACCCCCCAACCGTCCCGGCCGACCAGCGTCAGCGCCCGCTCGGACTCGGCGGCGGCGACCCGCAGGTCGCCCTGCCGGCGGGCCGCCTCGCCGTGCAGCGCCGCCAGGATCGCCTGCCAGGTCGGTGGGAGCGCCACGCCCCTTCCGGCGACCAGCCGGGCGGCCCACGGTGCCGCCCGGTCGGCCCGGTCGTCGCAGATCAGCGCGATGAGCGCCGCGGTCAGGTCCACCGGGTTGAGCTGGTCGTGCCGGTGCTCCAGCAGCTGTTCGAGCTGCCGGTGCCGGCCGCTCACCCCGTCGACGGCGGCGAAGAGCAGTTCGGCCGCCCCGCCGTCCGGAGTGGCCTGGGGCAGCGATCCGCAGGCGTCGCCGAGCAGCCGACGCAGCCGCCGCCCGACCGCCGGGTACGCGTACGCGAGCAGGTTGCGGGCCCGCGACAGCAGGCGGGCGGTGCGCGGGTCGTCGGCGGTGAACCGGGCGTGCCGCAGCACCTCCATGGCCTCGTCCACCCGACCGTGCCAGAGCAGCTGTTGGGCGGTGGTCACCCCGGCCTTCGCCCCGAACCCGACCTCCGGGGCCACCGCGACCAGCGCGGCGAGGTGCCGGGCGGCCAGCGACGGGTCGAGCTGCCACTCCACGCTGCTCAGCATCACCTTGAGCGTGGTCCGGTCGACCGCCTCGGTGGCGCCGGTGTGGGCCAGCTCCAGCAGGTCGACCGCGCGGTGCAGCTCGCCGTCCGCCACCGCCTGCCGGGCGGCCCGCCGGAGCACCGGCACCGCCCAGCTCTCCGGTGGTGTGCCGGCGGCGACGAGCTGCCGGGCCACCTCGGCCGGTTCGGCGCCCTCCCGGTGCAGCAGCTCGGCGGCCCGCCGGTGCTGCTCCGGGCCCTCCTCGGCGATGAGGTGACGCAGCACCGCCTCGCGGGCGGCCGGGTGCCGGAAGCGGCCCTCCCGCAGCAGGCCGGACGCGGTGAGCAGGTCCAACGCGGAGCGTGCCGCCGCGGCGTCGACCTCCGCGAGCCAGCCCAGCGTGGTCGGCCGGCTCGCGTCACCCAGCACGGCGAGCGCCCGCGCCACCCGCAGGGTGGTCGGCGTGCCCCGGTAGAGGCAGTCGAGCAGGGCCTCGGTGAAGGCGCCCCCGATGACGACCGATCCGGGCCGGCCGTCGCGGCTGTTGCGGGTGTCCTCCACGAGCGCCTTGACCAGCAGGGGATTGCCTCCGCTCACCGCGTGATGCGCGGTGGCCAGCGCCGCGTCGATCAGCCCGTCGGCGTGCTGGGCCAGCAGCATGGCGACCCCGTCGGCGGAGAGCGGTTCCAGCGGCAACAGCTGCCGGCGGGGCGCGTCGATCAGCGCCGCGTACGCGTCGTCGGCACCGGGGGAGGCGGCCAGGAAGAGCAGGATCGGCGTGTCGGTGATCCGCCGGCCCAGCTCGACCAGGCAGCGCACGGAGGCGAGGTCGGCCTGGTCGACGTCGTCGACGGCGATCACCAGCGGGTTGGTGCGCGCGGCGCGCAGCACCTCGGCGCAGACCCGGTCGACCAGCGACGGGTCGGCCCGGTCCGGCGACCCGGCGACGGTGCCGAGCGCGACGGTGCCGAGCGCGACGGTGCCCAGGGCGATGGTGCCGTCGAGGAAGCGGGCGGCGGAGGCGAGCGCCGGCTCCTCGGCGCCACCGGCGAGCAGTTGCCGGATGACGCCGTAGGGCAACGCGGCCTCGCGCCGTGACCCGGTGGCGAGCAGCAGGGTGGCGCCGGCGTCCCGGGACTCGGCGGCCAACGCGGACAGCAGCGCCGTCTTGCCGGTGGCGGCCGCGCCCACCGCCACCACCTGCCGGCCGTGGCCGGACAGCGTGTCCCGCAGCGCTGTCCGCAGCCGCGACAGCACCGCATCCCGTTCCACCAGCCCCACGGCAGCCCCCCAGGTTGCACTCAGGCGGGGGGAACGGTTCCGCCGACACGGGTGCTCCGCCGCCGAGAGGCGGCCCCCGGAAGGCGTAATTCACCTTCCCAACTGCGGCGCAATTCCGGACGTTATGAAGCGGTCCGCAGGTCGGTGAATGCAACCGAACTGCGGGCGGCAAAACAATTCCTCCCCAGGACGATCATTCTGCCACCGTGCCAGTGGGTGGGCAACCGACGTCGGATTGTTGTCGATGCACGGAATGCGGTCGACAAATGAGCGAGCTGACCTTTCCGTCGACAGCGGACACGTCGCATTTCTCGGTCTTGTGCGTGGTGGCGGCCCGGGATCAGCCCCGCTCGCCGGGTGCGGCGTGCGCGACACCGCGCCGCGCCGTGGCCGCGGCCAGGGACCGGCGCAGCGCCCCCAGCAGCACCGGGGTCGACTCCCGCAGGAAGAAGTGCCCGCCGGGGACCGGCTGCAGCTCGAACCCGCCCGTCGTGTGCCCGGCCCACGGCGCCGCCTCGGCGGGCGTCAGCAACGGATCCCGGTCGCCGACGAACGCCGCGATCGGCGTGGGCAGTGGCGCGTCCGGGACGTGCCGGTAGCTGTGGCACACCCGCAGGTCGTCACGGAGCAGGTCGATCGCGGCGTCCCGCCATTCCGGGTAGTCGAGCAGCATTTCCGACATGCCGCCGATGCGGACCAGCAGCGCGGCGAGATCGTCGGCGGCCATCCCGGGCACGTCGGTCAGCAGCCCGGGCCGCTCCGGCGCCGGATAGGCGCCGACCGCGAGCAGCGTCGGCAGCGCGGCCCTCCGGTCGCGCAGCCGGCGGGCCACGGCGTACGCCAGCAGCGCGCCCATGCTGTGCCCGTAGAAGGCGAACGGCGGGCGGAAGTGCTCCCCGAGCTCCCGCACCAGGTCGTCGACCAGCCCCGACATGTCGGTGGCCCGGGGCTCGGACAGCCGGCCCTCGCGGCCCGGCAACTGCACGGGCAGCACCTCCGCCCGCGGGCCGAGCCCGCGCTGCCAGGTGCCGAACGCGGCCGCCGAGCCGCCGGCGTGGTGGAAGCAGAACAGCCGCAGCCCGTCGGCGGCGGCCGGGGCGCGCAGCAGGTACGGGGTCAGCATGCTCGCTCCGTTCCGCCCCGGGGGCGCGGACGCGCCCCGCCCGAGGCCCACGACGAATCGCGGTCGGTCACCGGACCGCCTCCTTCCCTGTCGATCGGGGTCGACCCGGCGATGGTGGCCCGGCCCGCCAAAGCCGCCCCAAACGCGGCCGCCGGGCGCCGGTCCGGACGGTCGGCGCGAGTACCGCGCTGGGTGTCCGGCCGGCTACTTTCCGGTAGTCAGTGCTGGTTGACGAACCCACAAATTCGCCATAGGCTGACCGCATGGCGGCAATTCGTACGTTCGGCCCTTAGTACGTCGGCCAAACTATGAATTCACGGTCTTCGTCCGCAGTAGGCCCCGAGGCGCGGCAAATGGGGCGGCCTCGCCATCGGGACCACCATCGCGGTGGTGGAATGGTCGGCTGACGGCGCGCTCGCCCGTACGGACCTGGCGAGGAAGGCTCCGACCGCGATTCGCAGTCGGTAGGAATTCCCCGCCCGCTGACCCCGCCGGCCCTCCCGCGCACGCGACGGGAGGTCCTGCACGCCCCGGACCGGCGCGCCGGTCACCATCACCGCCGAGGGCCGGTCGACGCCGCCCGGCCGGCGGGCGGGTGGCCGCGCGGGAACAGGGGAGGACTGGCATGGCCGACATCCGCGCCCGGCGGGACGGACGTAGCGCGTGGGCGGGCCCGCAGCCGGTGTCCGGGCCCCGTGCCGGCCGGCGGCGGGCCCGGGCCGGACGCCACCGGGACTCCGCTCCGGTCCGGCCGAGGACGGTGCCACCGGCCCCGGAAGGGGCGACCGGTGCGGACGGCGGACACCGCCCAGGGCGCAGGTCGTGAGGCCGGACCCGGTCGAACTGGACGAGGTGATGGACCGGCTCGCCGCCGCCCGGCTGTGGGCGGTGCGCCGGGTGCCCTCGGCGGCCACCGCGGTCCTGGCCGTGATCACCTCGGTGCGCCCGGCGCGTGACGTCGGCCCGGGCGTCGCCGTCCGCGACCGGCGCCTGGCGGCCTTCCCGGCCGATCCCCGCTGGGTGGCGTACGTGGATCCGGTGACCGCCCTGCTCACCCCGGTCGACGAACTCGGCTGGCGACTGCTGCACCAGGTGGGGCACCTGGTGCGCGGGCACGCCAGGCGGTCGCCCCTGCGGCCCGGCGCGGCGACCGGAGCCGACCGCCGGCTGGGGCGCCGCTGGCGGCTCGCCGCGGACCTCGAGGTCAACGAGGAACTGGCCGGGCACGGGCTGCGGCCGCCGCCCGGTCAGCCGACGGCCGCGGCGCTGGGACTGCCGCCCGGCCGTACCGCCCAGGAATACCTGGCCCTGCTGGCCGGCGACGACCGGGATCCGGCCGTGGCCGGCGACTGCGGCAGCGCCGCCGACGGCGTCCGGCGCCCCTGGGACGACACCGGGGTCGCCGGCCTCGACGCGCTCACCCGGGCGGCGCTGCGCCGGGCCGGACCGCGCCGGCCCGGCTGACCCGGCGGTCAGCTTCGGCCCGGCTGACCCGGCCGGTCAGCCCCGGCGACCGCCCTCCGTCTGCAACTCCCACGGCAGGTCGGTGCGGCGCCGGACGTTGAGTTTGCGGTAGACCCGGGTCAGGTGCTGCTCGACCGTGCTGATCGTGACGAAGAGCTGGTCGGCGATCTCCCGGTTGGTGTGCCCGGACGCCGCCAGGCCGGCCACCCGCCGCTCCGCGTCGCTCAGGTCGGTCACCCGTTCCTCGGGCACGACGGGCAGCGCCTCCTCCGTCACGTCCACCCGCACCGTCGCCGGCAGCAGCCGCCGTACGCTGGCCTCCGCCCCGCACTCGCGTGCCCACAGCTGCGCCTGGCGCGCGGCGGCCTCGGCCTGCGGCCGGGCGCCGAGCAGCTCCTGGGTGCGGCTGATGTCGGCGAAGACCATGGCCAGGGTCAGCCGGTCGCTGGACGCCTCGAAGTGGGTCAGCGCCTCGTGCAGCAGGGCCAACCGTTCGGCGGGCGCGACGGCGGCGGCCATCACCCGCAGGGTCAGCCCGCGCGTCCGGTGCTGCCCGGGCGCGAGCAGGTCCAGCTGCTCGCGCAGCAGCTCCCGGGCCGGCCCGGGCCGGCCGAGCGCCAGCAGGGCCAGGGCGGCGTCGCTGCGCCACGGCAGCATCGCCGGTTCGTCCCGGCCCCACCGGCGCAACATCTCCCCGCACCGTTCGAAGTCCGCCAGGGCGGCCGGGGCGTCCCGGGCGGCCAGGTGGTAACGCCCCCGGGCGTGCAGGTACGTCAGGCCGAACGAGGTCTGGAACAGCCCCGGGGGCATCGCCACCCCGAGACACGCGGCGGCCTCGTCCAGGTTGCCCAACCCCACCGCGGTCAGGATCAACGTGGCGATCGGGATCGCCAGGGCCACCCCCCAGCTAGCCGCCGGCAGCAGCTTCAGCGCGTCGTTGGCCTGCTGCTGCGCCTCCCGGAGGTTGCCCTGCCGGCCGAGGATGCCGGCCCGCATCGCGGTCAGCAGGGCCTGCCACGTCGGTGCCCGCCGGTTGCCGACCGCCCGCAGCAGCCGGTCGCACCATGAGTCGGCCTTCTCCAGCTCGTCGGCGTACATCAGGGTGGCCAGCGAGGTGACGATCGTGCCGAGGGTCAGCTCGTCCGGGTCGCACTTGGCCAGCAGCTGCTCGGACCGGGTCACGCCGTCGCCGTGCGGCGTGGCGTCGGCCAGCGCGTCCACCCGGTGCAGGGTCGGGTCGGCGAGCACCCGCGCCGGGCGTACCAGGGCGGAGCGGGGCTGGTGATCCTCCAGCAGGCGTCCCAGTTCGGGGAAGGCGTGGCCGAGCCACGGGCGGAGCGCCGCGATGGTGACCGCCGCCTCGCCGCTGGGCGGGCCCGGCCGCTCCACCAGCCGGGTCAGCGCCGCGCGTGCCGTGTCCAGCTGGCCCGACCAGAGCAGGAACTCGATGACGATGGCCTCGTGCCGGCCGCTGATCAGCCCTTGCCGCAGGGCGTCGACCAGGTCCGGCAGGTGCCGGCTGGCGGTGCCCGGATCGATCCGCCACTCCACGGCGGCCAGCGTGGTGCGGATGGCGGCCCGCTGCCGTGCGTCCGAGCACTGGGCGTCGGCCAACCGCAGGCAGCTCAACGCCAGGTCCAGCTCGCCACCCGCGAGGGCCTGCTCGGCGGCGTCGGTGAGCACCCCGATCGTCCACTCCGCGCTCGGATGGCCGGCGCTGACCAGGTGCCGCGCGGTCTCCAGCGGCGGATCGCCCTGCCGGTGCCGCAGGACGGCGGCGCGGGCGTGCAGGTTCACCAGGTCCTCGGCGTCGAGGGTCTCCAGGACCGCGGCCCGGGCGCGGGGATGCCGGAAACCGTCGAAGCCGAGCAGGCCGGCCGTGCGCAGCGCGATCATCGCCTCGTCGACCAGCACGGCGTGCACGTCCAGCAGGTCGGCGACCAGCGCCGCGTCGTTCTCGCCGCCGAGCAGCGCCACGCCCTGGGCCACCCGGCGGACGATCCCGTCGGTGCGGTGCAGGCAGGAGAGCACCGCGCGGGTGAACCCGTCACCCACCAGCAGCCCGGCCGCCGGCTCCCCGGCGGGGCGCCGGTTGTCCAGCAGCAGCCCGCGGGCCAGCAGCGGATTGCCGCCGGTGAGCGCATGCGCCTCGGCGGCCACGCCGGGCCGCTCCCGCATGCCGGGCACCTCGGCGAGCAGGGCCGCCAGACCGGAACGGGACAGCGGGACGAGCCGGATCCGCCGGCAGTGCGGCATCCGCAGCAGCTCACCGCGGAGCGCCGAACGCCCCGGGTCGGCGTCGGCGGAGAGGGTGAACACCAGCATCACCCGGCCGGTGCTGGCCCGGCGGGCCAGGAACAGCAGGGTGGTCAGCGACGAGACGTCGGCGTACTGGAGGTCGTCGACCACGATGACGATCGGCCGGGCCTGGGCCAGGGTGGCCAGCTCGCTCCAGAGGCCGTGCAGGACCGCCGGGCGGACCTGGTGGGCGTCGTCGGCGCCGTGCATGTGCAGCGTGGCGGTGAGCACCGCGTTCTCGGTGAGCTGGCGCAGCGCCGCCGAGTGCGGCTCGGCCTGCCGCATGAGCTGGGCGACCACCCCGAGCGGGCGATCCCGGTGGCCGCGGGTGGCGGTGGCCGAGAGCAGCACCGCGCCCCGCTCGCTCGCGGCCCGGGCGAAGGCCTGGACCAGATCGGTCTTGCCGACCGCCGTGGGGCCGCTGACCAGGACGACCCGCCCGTCGCCGCCGGTGGTGCTGGACAACTCGCCGATCAACGAGTTCAGCTCGTCGGTCCGCTCGATCAAGGTCATCCTCGAACGCCCCCGGTCGACCCGTTGTTGTTCCTCCGTTGCGGCTCGCAAAGAGTGACCGCGCGACAGTGCCGAGTGAAGTTTGCCCGCCGCGTGTTTCCACCGCAATACCTGTCGATGGCCGCCACCGTACGCCGGATCGGCAAGCCGGCGGCCCGCTCACCGCCCGCCGGACGGCCCGTCGGCGGGGGGTGTTGGGTCGGCTTTGTGGATCCTTCAGGTCCCGATGGTGCGCTCGGCGACGACACCGCGGCGATCGGGCGAGGGGCGGACGGGCATGGAGGTGGTGGGGCGGGGTTTTCTCGGCCGCGGCCTGGCCCGGCTGGCCGACGCGCACCCGGACGTGACCGTCCTGGCCGCCGGCGTCTCCAGCACCCGCACCGCCACCGCCGAGGAGTACCACCGTGACCGGTGCCGGGTCGCCGAGGTGGCCGCGCGGTGCCGCCGCGACGGCCGGCTGCTGGTCTACCTCTCCTCGGCCGCGGCCGACGTGTACGGCGCGCCCGGCTGCCCGGGCCGGGAGGACGAGCCGGTCACCCCGCGCTCGCCGTACGGGCGGCACAAGCTCGGCCTGGAACTGCTGGTACGCGACTCGGGAGTGCGCCATCTCACGCTGCGCCTCGGTTACGTGGTGGGCCCGGACCAGCCGGACCACCAGCTGCTGCCCTTCCTGACCCGGGCGGTCCTCGCCGGGCAGGTCGACGTCTTCCGGGGCGCGCACCGGGACCTGATCGCGTTGGACGACGTGGTGCACATCCTCGACGGCCTGCTCGTCGCCGGGGTGGCCGGCCAGGTGGTCAATGTGGCCTCCGGCCGCGCGGTGCCGGTGGAGGACATCGTCGACCACCTGGAGCGGCGGCTCGGCGTGCACGCCCGGCGGCGCTTCGTCGACGGCCACCAGCGGTACCGGGTCTCCCTGGCGAAGCTGCGCCGGCTGCTGCCCGACCTGCCCGAGTTCGGCCCGCTCTACTACCGGGACGTCATCGACCGGCACCTCGCCCTGAGCCGGTCGGCCTGACCGGCCGCCCCACCGAGGAGGTACCCGTGCGAGTCCTGTTCATCCCGATGGCCTGGTCCAGCCACTACTACCCGATGGTGCCGCTGGCCTGGGCGTTCCGGGCCGCCGGGCACGAGGTGCGGGTGGCCGGGCAGCCGCCGGTGGTGGAGCCGGTGCTGCGCTCCGGGCTGGTGGTGGCGCCCGTCGGCGCCGGGTACGACCTGATGGCCGGCGTGGCCGGGCTCAACGACCGGATCCGGCAGGCCCGCGGCCGGATGCCGGCCAGCGTCGAGGGCATGCGCGCGCTGCCCCCGCAGGTGCTGCGCGACTTCCGCAACCTCCAGTACGTCCCGCACGTGTCGGCCGCCACCGCGATGGCCGACGAACTGGTCGACCTGGTCCGCCGCTGGCGCCCCGACCTGGTGGTCACCGACCCGGTGACGCTGGTCGGGCCGGTGGTCGCGGCGGCCGCCGGCTGCCCGCTGGTGCACCACCTGTGGGGCCCGTACATGCCGGGGCTGGACCACTTCCCGGGCCTGGGCGCCGACCCCGCCGAGTGGCCCGCCGAGCTGCGTGCCCTCTACGCCCGCCTGGGGGTGCCCGAGCGGCCCCGGTACGCGGCGGCCACCGTCGACCCGTGCCCGGCGAGCCTGCAGAGCGTCGACCTGCCGGACCGGGTCCCGGTGCGCTACGTGCCGTACAACGGCTCGGGTGCGGTGCCGGCCGGGCTGGCCGAGCCGGCCGACCGCCCCCGGGTCTGCGTGTCGTGGAGCATGTCGAACACGCTCGCGGTCGGCGCCGACGGCTTCCAGGTCCCGGAGATCATCGCCGCGCTGCGCCGGCTCGACGTGGAGATCGTGGTCACCGTCAAGGAGTCCGACCGGGCGGCGCTCGGCGACCCGGGCGCCGGGGTGCGGCTGCTGACCGAGACGCCGCTGCACCTCATCCTGCCCGGCTGCGCCGCGGCGGTGCACCACGCCGGGGCCGGCACCATGCTCACCGCCGCGGTCTGCGCCGTACCGCAGGTGCTGGTGACGCCGGTGCCGGATCAGACGTTCAACGCCGAGCGGCTCGCCGCCACCGGCGCGGGCGTCGCCCTGAAGGCCGACGCGACCACGGTGGACGACATCGCCGCCGCGGTCGCCACGGTGCTCGCCGACCCGGGCTGGGCGGGTGCGGCCGCCCGGCTGCGGGCCGAGATCGCCGCCCAGCCCAGTCCGGCCGAGGCGGTGTCCACGCTGACCCGGTGGTGAGCCGGCGGCGCACGCAGATGGGGAGCTGGTTCGTGGCCGCGCGCCCGGACCGAAGGAAGGGGTCGACGTGACGGAACGACAGGTCTTCGCGCCGGATGCGCTGGCCGGGCAGGTCGCGGTGGTGACCGGCGGCGGCACCGGCATCGGGTACGGCATCAGCCGGGCGCTGCTGCGGCACGGCGCCACCGTGGCGATCGCGTCCCGCAACGCCGAGCGGCTCGCCGCGGCGGCCGAGACGTTGAAGGTGGACACCGGTGGCACCTGCGTGGCGGTGCCCTGCGACGTACGCGAGGAGGGGGCCGTGCGGGCCCTGGCCCGCAGCGTCCGCGAGCAGCTCGGCCCGGTGTCCCTGGTGGTGAACAACGCGGCCGGCAACTTCCGGATGGCGGCGGAGAAGGTCAGCGCGCGGGGTTTCCGCACCGTGGTGGACATCGACCTGTTCGGCACCTTTTACGTCAGCCAGGCCTTCGTCCGGGACATGATCAGCGCCGGCGGTGGCACCATCATCTCGATCCTCATGCCGGATCCGGAGCGGGGCTTCCCGCTCTACTCGCCGGCCGGCGCGGCGAAGTCGGCGATCCTCTCGCTGACCCGCTCCTGGGCGCGCGAGTGGGGGCCGCACGGCATCCGGGTCAACGCGATCGGCCCCGGCCCCATCCCCACCGAAGGGGTGGCGGTGAACATGATGGGCATGTCGTCGCAGGAGAGCGCGGACGTGTTCGGCAACATGCGCGACACCCTGCCGCTGCGCCGGCTGGGCACCGCCGACGACGTGGCCGCCGCGGTGGTCTTCCTGGCCTCGCCGGCCGGTTCGTGGATCACCGGCAACCTGCTCAACGTGGACGGTGGCGTCTCGCTGCCCTGACGGCGCCGGTCGGTTCCCGGATAGCCGGACGGGCAGCTACCCGACAGATCCGCGCCGCCGCCGGCCCGACACTGTCGGCGAGGATCGATGTGGCGCCGGCCGGGCGGGACGTCGAGCCAACCGAGGGGGCGCGGCGGCATGGGTGACGGCGGCGGCACGGATCCGGTCGCGGGTGGCGCGGTGATCTCGCTGCCGACGGGAGGCGGCGCGGTCAAGGGCATGGGCGAGGCGTTCTCGGCCGACCTCTTGACCGGCACCGGCAACCTCTCGGTCCCGCTCGCCATCCCGCCCGGCCGCCGTGGCGTGCAGCCCACGCTCGCGCTCGGCTACAGCACCGGGCACGGCAACGGACCGTTCGGGCTGGGCTGGGCGTTGAGCCTGCCCGGGATCACCCGCAAGACGTCGCGCGGGGTGCCGCGGTATCAAGGCGACGACACGTTCCTGCTGTCCGGGGCCGAGGACCTGGTGCCGGTGTCCGGGGCCGAGCCGGGCCGGACCCGCTACCGCCCCCGGACCGAGGGACTGTTCGCCCGGATCGAGCACGTCCGCGACGACACCGGCGACTACTGGGCGGTACGCGACCGCAGCGGGCTGCTGACCCACTACGGGACGCCGCACCGGGCCGCCGGCGAGCCCGACCCCGCGACCGTACGCGACCCGGACCGCGCCGACCGGATCTTCGGCTGGCGGGTGACCGGGACCGTGGACCCGCTGGGCAACCAGGTCCGCTACACCTATCTGCGGGACCGGGGCGAGACCGAGGGGCACCGCTGGGATCAGCCGCTGCTGTCCCGCATCGAGTACGTCGACTACGGTGACCCGGCCCAGCCGTCGTTCCTGGTCGCCGTGCTGTTCGAGTACGAGCCGAGGCCCGACCCGTTCTCGGACCACCGGGCCGGCTTCGAGGTCCGCACGTCGCTGCGCTGCCGGGCCGTGCGGGTGGTCACCCGAGCCGCCGACGGGCAGCAGCGGGTGGCCCGCGAGTACCGGTTGGCGTACGCGCAGGCCGGGTTCACCGGCGTGTCGCTGCTCACCGGCGTCGAGGTGGTCGGGATCGACGAGTCCGGCCCGGCGCGGCGCGAGGAGGCGCTGCCGTCCCTGACGTTCGGCTACTCCGGGTTCGACCCGGCCGGCCGCCGCTTCACCCCGATCAGCGGGCCGGGGCTGCCGATGAGCCCGCTGCACGACCCGGAGCTGGCCCTCGTCGACCTGCGCGGCAACGGGCTGCCCGACCTGGTCGAGCTGGGCGCCGGCTGGCGGTCCTGGCGCAACCGCGGCGACGGGCGGTTCGACCTGCCGCGACCGGTCGACGAGGCGCCGCCGGTCGCGCTGAGCCAGGCGGGCGTACGGTTCCTCGACGCGGACGGCGACGGGCGCCCCGACCTGCTCGTCACCTCCGGCGCGCGCAGCGGCTACTTCCCGCTGAGCTTCGGGGCGGGCAGCGCCGGTCCCGGCTGGAGCCGGTCCTCGTTCCGGCCGTACCGCCAGGCGCCGAGCGTGGACCTCGCCGACCCGGCCGTCCGGCTGGTCGACCTCGACGGCGACGGGCTCACCGACGTGCTGCGTTCGGGCACCCGGCTGGAGTGCTGGTTCAACGACGCCGATCCCCGGCGGGCCTGGCAGCGTACCGCCGTGGCGGCCGGACCGGCGGTCGACCTGTCCGATCCGCAGGTCCGCCTCGCCGACATGACCGGCGACGGTCTGCAGGACATCGTGCTCGTCCGGGACGGCAACGTGACGTACTGGCCGAACCTCGGCCACGGGCGCTGGGGGCCGGCCGTCCAGATGCGGCACGCGCCCCGGCTGCCGCCCGGGTACGACCCGCGGCGGCTGCTGCTCGGCGACGTGGACGGCGACGGCGTGGCCGATCTCGTCTACCTCGACCACGGCCGGGTCCTGCTCTGGGGCAACCAGGCCGGCAACGGCTGGACCGAGCACCCGGTCACCGTCACCGGCACCCCGGACCTGGTCGACTCGGACGCCGTCCAGCTCGCCGACCTGCTCGGCACCGGGATGGCCGGGCTGCTGTGGAGCCGGGCCGCGGCCGGCACCCACCGGGTGGCTCCCCGGTTCCTGGACCTGACCGGCGGGGTGAAGCCCTACCTGCTGTCCAGCGTCGACAACCAGCTGGGCGCGCGGACCACGGTGGACTACCGGCCGTCGACCGTCGACTACCGCCGGGACGAGGCCGACCCGGCCACCCGGTGGCGCACCCCGCTGCCGTACCCGGTGCAGGTGGTGGCCCGCGTCCGGTCCACCGACCAGATCTCCGGCGGGCAGGTCAGCCGCGAGTACCGCTACCACCACGGCTACTGGGACGGGGTGGACCGGGAGTTCCGCGGCTTCGCCATGGTCGAGCAGCTGGACGCCGAGACGGTCGACCCGCCGGAGGCGTACGACACCGCACCGACGCTGACGAAGACCTGGTTCCACGTCGGGCCCGTCACCGCCGCCGACGCCGCCGACTGGGCGGAGCTGGAGCTGGGCCACGAGTACTGGCCGGGCGACCCGGCGCGGCTCACCCGCCCCGCCGGGATGGCCGGGTGGCTGGCCGGGCTGGCCCGGCCGGACCGCCGCGACGCGCTGCGGGCGCTGCGCGGCCAGGTGCTGCGCACCGAGCTGTACGCGCGGGACGGCGGCGCGCGGCAGCACCGGCCGTACACGGTGACCGAGGCGCTGTCCGGGCTGCGCGAGGAGCCGGCCGCCGGCCCGCGGCGGGTCTTCTTCCCGTACCCGGTGGCGCGGCGGGTCACCCAGTGGGAGCGCGGCGACGAGCCGATGACCCGGATCACCGTCAGCACCGAGCCGGACGGGTACGGCAACCCCACCGGCCAGCTGGACGTCGCCGTGCCACGCGGGCGGGACCCCTGGTCCACCGGCCCGGTGGCCGCCGAGCCCTACCTCGCCACCTACGCCACCACCCGGTACGCCCAGCGCGACGACGCCGAGCGGTACCTCGTCGACCGGGTCTGCGAGACGCGCTGCGTCGAGGTGGGCGACGACGGTCGGCAGAGCGTGGCCGCGCTGCGGGACGCGGTCCTCGCGGGGACCGCGCCGCTGCGGGTGGTCGGCCACGCCCGGACCTACTACGACGGCGACCCGTACACCGGGCTGCCCCTGGGCCAGCTGGGGGAGCACGCCCTGGCGGTGCGCGCCGAGTCGCTGGCGTTCACCGACGACTTCCTTACCGACCTGGGCGGCCGGCCGCCCTTCCTGGAGCCGGCGGGCGGCGACCCGTGGCCGGCCGAGTACCCGCCGGAGTTCCGCGCCATGACCGCGCCGCTGGCCGGCTACCGGTACGACGGCGGCGGCTACTACCTGACCCGGGCGTGCCACCGCTACGGCGCCCGTGGCCTGCTGCTCGCCTCGCGGGACGCGTTCGGCGCGGAGAGCCGGTTCGGGTACGACGAGCACGACCTGCTGCCGGTCCGGGCGGTGGATCCGGCCGGCCTGGCCACCACGGCGGCGTACGACCTGCGGGTCCTGCTGCCCCGGGAGGTGGTCGACGCCAACGGCAACCGGACCAGCGTGTCGTTCTCGCCGATCGGGCTGGTGACCGCGCGCTACGACCGTGGCGCGGCGGGCGAGGGCGACGCGGTCGAGCCGACCGTCCGGCTGGAGTACGACCTGCGGGCCTTCGCCGAGCGCGGGCAGCCGGCGTCGGTGCGGACCGTGCACCGGGCCTACCACGACACCCAGACGGAGGTGCCGCTGCCGCGCCGCGACGAGGCCGTCGTGTCGGTCGAGTACTCCGACGGGTTCGGCCGGCTCGTGCAGACCCGCACCCTCGCCGAGGACACCCTGGCCGGCGACCCGGAGTTCGGCGGCGCCGTGGTCCCCACCGACCAGTCGCTCCCGGTGGGGCCGGTGGTGACCCGTACCCGCCCGGCCGGCGCGCCGGACAACGTGACGGTGAGCGGCTGGACGGTCTACAACAACAAGGGCCAGCCGGTCCATGCCTACGAGCCGTTCTTCGCCACCGGCTGGGAGTTCGCCGCGCCCGGGGAGGCGCAGCTGGGTCAGCGGGTCACCACGGGCTACGACCCGCGCGGCCAGGTGGTCCGGACCGTCCAGCCGGACGGCAGCGAACAGCGCGTGGTGTTCGGCGTGCCGGTCGATCTGGCCGACCCGGACGTGGTCACCCCGACCCCGTGGGAGAGCTGGACCTACGACGCCAACGACAACGCCGGTCGCAGCCACGGCGGCGCGGCCGAGGCGTACCGCTCGCACTGGAACACCCCGGCCAGCGCGGAGCTGGACGCGCTCGGGCGGACCGTGCGGGGCGTCACCCGCAACGGCGCCGACCCGGCCGACTGGTTCGTCACCCGGTCCAGCTTCGACATCCAGGGCAACCTGGTCAGCGTCACCGACCCGCTGGACCGGGTCGCGTTCCGCTTCCGGGTCGACCTGGCCGGCCGCCGCTGGCGGATGGAGAGCGTCGACGCCGGCGTGCGGGACACCGTCCCGGACGCGGCCGACGTGGCGATCGAGAGCCGCGACGGTCGGGGAGCGTTGCACCTGGTGGCGTTCGACGCGCTGCGTCGTCCGGTGCGGGTCTGGGCCCGCGACGGCGCGGACGACCCGGTCACCCTGCGGCAGCGCGTCGAGTACGGCGACGCCGGCCGGCCCGACCAGCCGGCCGCCGAGCGGGACACGGCCCGGGCGCGCAACCTGCTCGGGCGGGCGGTCCGGCAGTACGACGAGGCCGGCCTGGTCACCGTCGAATCGGTGGACTTCAAGGGCAACGTCCGGGAGTCGACCCGCCGGATGATCGCGGACGGGCCGATCCTGGCCGGTTACGCGCAGGCGGCCGGGCACGGCTGGCAGGTGCCGGCGTTCCGGGTGGACTGGACGCCGCCGCCGGGACGCACCCGCGACGAGCACGAGGCCGGCCTGCTCGACCCCACGGCGTACCGGACGAGCACCGCGTTCGACGCCCTCAACCGGATCATGCGGCACACCCTCCCGGCCGACGTGGACGGCCGGCGGCGCGAGCTGCGTCCGTCGTACAACCGCTCCGGTGAGCTGGACCGGATGCTGCTCGACGACACGGTTTACCTGGCCCGGATCCACTACGACGCCAAGGGGCAGCGCACCCTCGTCGAGTACGGCAACGGGGTGGTCACCCGGCAGGCGTACGACGCCCGCACGTCGCGGCTGGCCCGGCTGTACAGCGTGCGCGACGGCCAGGTGCTCCAGGACCACGGGTACGACTACGACCTGGTGGGCAACGTGCTCACCATCCGCGACCGGACGCCGGGTTGCGGGCTGCCGCTGACCCCGGACGCGCTGGACCGGCAGTTCGGTTACGACCCGGCGTACCGGCTGTGCCGGGCGACCGGCCGGGAGTCGGACCTCACCGTCGACGTCCTGCCCTGGACGGACCTGCCGCGCGGCACCGACGTGACCCGGACCCGGCCGTACCTCGAGACGTACGGGTACGACGCGGCGGGCTCGCTGGTCCGGCTCGCGCACTCCTCGACCGGTGGCTTCACCCGCGAGCACACCGTGGACCCGGGGAGCAACCGGCTGCGGCGGGTGACCACCGGCGGCACCCCGTACGACTACCGGTACGACGCGAACGGCAATCTCTGCGCCGAGACGACCTCGCGGCACTTCGCCTGGAACCACGCCGACCAGCTCGTCTCGTTCGCGGTCCAACCGGCCGGCGCCGAGCCGTCGGTGCACGCGCAGTACCTCTACGACGCCGCCGGGCAGCGGGTGAAGAAGCTGGTCCGGCGGCAGGGCGGCGCGGTCGAGGTGACCCACTACCTGGGCGAGGTGTTCGAGCACCACCGCTGGGCCGGCGCCACGGCCGGCGGCGCGTCCGGGGCGAACAACACCATCCACGTGCTGGACAACCGGCGGCGGGTCGCCCTGGTCCGGGTCGGCCCGGCGCACCCCGCCGACAGCGGGCCGGCGATCCAGGTCCACCTCGCCGACCACGTCGGCAGCGCCACCGTGGTGCTGGACGGCGCCGGGCAGCTGACGAACCGGGAGGAGTTCACCCCGTACGGCGAGACCGCCTTCGGCAGCTTCACCCGCAAGCGCTACCGCTACGCCGGCAAGGAACGGGACGAGGAGAGCGGACTCAACTACCACGCGGCGCGCTACCTGCACCCGGGGCTCGGCCGGTGGCTGTCCTGCGATCCGCAGGGACCGCGGGTGCAGCCCAACCTCTACCGGTTCGCGGCCGGCTCGCCGCTGCGCTTCCAGGATCCGAGCGGCGCCGGCGACCAGCAGGTGGAGGCGATCGCCACCTTCCTGCAGCAGTTGGCTGACGACTTCCTGGAACCGGCGCAGGTGCGGCTGTCCGGCGAGGGCAGCAGCCCGTTCGGCACCCGGATGCACGACATGTTGCAGGGAATCCTGGAGAGCGCCCGGTTCAACGCCCCGAACGTGGCCGCCAACCGCATCGTCACTGAGGTGATCATCGATCCGTCCGGCAACATCTGGGACTTCGCCGGCAAGCCGGGCGGCGCCCCGAAGGGTTCGGTCACCATCGACGTCGCGATCCTGGAGAAGGGCGTGTCCAGCACCGACCAACTGGTCGGGCGCAAGGCGAAGGACGTGCTGGCCGCCGGCATCGACTACAAGACCGGCGACGCGCGGCTGGCGCAGCACCAGCGCACGTTCTTCGAGTCCATCAAGAAGCCGCTGTTCAAGCTCAGCGCGGGCGGGGACCTGGCCGGCGACATGACGGCCCGCTCCACCCTGCGCAAGCCGCGCGGCAGCACCGGCCGGTCGAGCCAGCGCGGTTCGGTGGACGTCGAACTGCTGAACAGCATGGCCGCGATCGGGCTGGTGATCGGCTTCCAGCTGCTCGTCACCGGCGAGATGCCGACGGCGAAGGACGTGGTGCGGATCGGGGTGGAAACCACGTACCCGATCGTCGGCATCATGGAGGCCAAGGACCACAACGGCACGGTGATCCCGATCATGTGCTACTTCGCGCCGGAGGCGTGCGGCATCGCCGTGGCCGGCGTCGCGATCGGCTACATCGGGGTGAAGAGCGTCGAAGCGGCCGCGGACAAGGGCAACGAGGTGCTGGGCAAGACCTACTCGGGGCTGACCCGGATCTACGGCTACGGCTCACTCGGGTTCTGACCGACCAACCGCTAAGGAGCGCAACAGTGGCGCAGTCGATGCTCGTGACGATCCAGAGCCCGGTCGGCGGCGAGGAGGTGGGACTCGTCGTCCCGGTCGCCGGCATCGCGGCGGCGCGTGGCCTCGGGTTCCCCCGGCTCAGTGTGCTGGGGGTGCGGGTCGAGTTCGGCGCCGGCGGCCCGGTGGTGGAGGCGCAGCTCGCCTCCGACGGGGCGTGGAGCTGCTCCGGCCGCCTGCCCGACACCGTCCAGGGCGGGCAGACGGTCCGCATCACCGCGACCGCGTACGGGGAGCGGATCCTGCACCCGCACCAGCCGGCGCCGCACCCGGCGCCGTCCCCGCTGCCGCCGCACCACGGCGGCGACCCCGACCCCGATCCGGATCCCGATCCGGATCCCGATCCGGACCCCGATCCGGACCCGGATCCCGGGCCGGAGGGGGTGCCGTTCGAGCAGGCCGTGTCGGTCGACGTGACGGTGCGGATGCCGTTCGTGCCCGGGCCCGTCGACCGGGTCTTCGAACCGACCAGCTACCTGGACGAGCTGCTCAGCCTCGCCGCCCGGTACGTCAGCGTCGACGGTGCCCCGCCCGGGCCGGCGCCGGCCGCGCTGGCCGCCCGGCTGGGCCAGCCGCTGGACCGGTTGACCCGGCCCGAGAACGACGAGCCGGCGACGGAAGCCGTTCCGGGGGCGCGGATCGCGGTCGAGGCGCTGCGCGCGACGATGGGCGCCCCGGCTCCGGCGGCCCTGGACCAACGGGCCCGAGCGCTGGCGTACGAGGCGCTGCTGCACGAGCTGGGCACCACGCCCGAGGAGCTGCGGCTGGCCCGCCGGGAGCCGGCCGGGTTCCGGCAGGCCCTCGCCGCGCGGCTCGGGTTCCACCTCGGCGACGGCCGGCCGGACAGCCTCGACGAGCTGACCGTCGCGCCGGACCAGGTCACCGATGCCCAGTTGGAGGAGCTCTTCGGCTACCGGTCCACCGCGCCGGGCGACCCGCTG
Source organism: Micromonospora sp. HK10 (assembly GCF_000982955.1). Lineage (GTDB taxonomy): Bacteria > Actinomycetota > Actinomycetes > Mycobacteriales > Micromonosporaceae > Micromonospora. Next base: position 31,326 of record NZ_KQ058749.1, read on the forward strand.
CGCCCACCGCTCGCGGTGCCCGGCGTGCTGCTCTGGCGGCAGGCGGCGCTGCGTTCCCGGTGGCGGGCCGCCGACGAGGCGGAGCGGGACGGGCCGGACAGGGCGCTGCCGGTGATCGACCCGGACCTGGTCGACGGGGCGCAGCTGCGCAGCCCGTCGCCCACGGACCCGGCCCGTGCCGTGTGGACGGAACGGACCGACTGGGTGGCCACCACCCAGGCCGCGGTCGAGTCCCGGCTCTCCGGCACCGGCCGGTCGCTGGCCGGGTTCGACGGCGCGGTCGCCGAGTACGTCGGCGCCGTGGACCTGCCGGCGCTGGCCGCCCGGGACGCCGACGGGCACGACATCGCCGCCGACCTGCGGCCGGTCGCGCTCGCGCCGGACGCGTTCCGCTACCTGGCCCGCGTCCGCGCGCTGCTGGCCGCCGACGAGACGCTGGACCAGGAGTGGTCCGACGTCGCCGCGATCCTGGTGCAGGCGCAGAAGGGCCAGCGGCACCCGCAGTGGCGGGCCGAGGAGCAGAGCCGCGGCGTCATCCTGCAACCGGCGACGTTCGTCGCGGACGTCGCCGCGGCCGGTAGCCCGCCGGACGGGCCGCTGCGCTGGCGGGTCGACCTGGCGGTGCGCGCCGACTGGCGGCGTACCCTGGCCGCCCGGTCCCGTCAGGCGGACGCGTTGGACGCGGCCTTCCGCGCCCTGGTCGACGCGGTCGAACGGCGGGCGCTGCCGGCGCTGCGCGACGAGTTGATCGCCGAGATCGGCCGCCGGCGGCCCACGCCCGAGTCGCCGGAGCAGGCCGCCGGGCGGCTCTCCCGCGAGCTCTGCCTCGACCTGCGCGCCTCGGCCGGGCGGACCAGCCGGGTCGGTCAGGCCGTGGACTCGGTGCAGACCCTGCTGGTGTCCGCGCGTACCGGCCGGTTGACGCCGGACGGGACCGGGCCCGCGCTGACCATCGCCGACGAGCAGTCCTTCGACCTGGAATGGCAGTGGCTGGTCAGCTACCGGCGGTGGCGGTCGGCGATGCGCGCGTTCGCGTACCCGGAGAACCAGCTCCAGCCCGACCTGTTCCAGACCGACGTGGTGACCGCGGAGATCCAGCTCGCGCCGACGAAGGCGTACCGCGATCTCCTGGCCGGCCTGTCCGCGGCCCGCCGGCTCACCCCGGACGGCGCCCGCGCGCTGGCGCGGACCTTCCTCGCCGCGGTCCGCGCCGAGGTGGGCGCCGGCCTGCCCGGCCTGGAGCTGACGGACCGGCGCACCGCGGCCGGTCTCGCCGCGCACCGCGCGCTCTGCGCCACGCTGGTGGCGGCGGCCGGCACGCCGGCCCAGCCGATCACCCGGGAGGCGCAGATCCCGCAGCACCTCCGGGAGATCTTCTGGCTGGTCCCGGTCGCGCTGGGGCGCAAGCTCCAGGAGGCGCAGGAGTACGCCACCGCGCTGGACTGGTACCAGACGGTGTTCGCGTACCACCTGCCGCCCGCCCAGCGACCGATCTATCACGGACTGGTGCTGGAGGCCGGCACCCGGTCGAACTTCGACCGCTTCCCCGGCTGGCTGGCCCAGATCAAGGAACTGAACCCGCACTTCACCGCCCGCAAACGCAAGGGCGCCTACACCCGGTTCACCATCCTGTCGGTGGTGGAGTGCATGCTCGGCTTCGCCGACTCGGAGTTCGCCCGCGGCGGCACCGACTCCAACGCCCGGGCCCGGGCGCTGTACGAGGCGGTGGTGGACATCCTCCGGCTGCCCGAGGCGGCCCTGGAGACCGGCCCGGAGGTGCCGTTCCCGGCGAATCCGGTCTGGACGTCGCTGCGCGCCCGGGCGGGCGCCGGCCTGGACAAGATCCACGCCGGGCTGAACATCGTCGGGTTCGCGGACCCGGCCGCGCTGGCCGACGGAACGTCCTTCCTGCCCAGCCCGTACCGCTACCCGGTGCTGGTGGAACGGGCGAAGAACCTGGTCTCGATCGCCCAGCAGGTCGAGTCCAGCTACCTCGCCGCGCTGCAGAGCGTGGACGCGGAGAACTACGGGCTGCTGCAGGCCGGCCACGACCTGAAGGTGGCCGAGGCCGCGCTCGGCATCTCCGACCTCAAGGTGGCCGGTGCCGACGTCGGGGTGCGGCTGGCCACGTTGCAGCGGGACAAGGCGCAGGACCTGGCCACCGCGTTGGGTAACCGGCTGGCGGCCGGGCTCAACTCGTGGGAGCGGGCCCAACTGGACCGGCTGAAGGAGGCGCGGTCGCTGCAGGAGCAGGCGCGGATCAGCTCCTTCTTCGGCAGCGTCGTGTCGGCGGCGACGAGCGTCGCCTCCGGGGGCGGCTTCTCGCCGTTCGGCATGCTGACCGACTACCTGTCCGGCAACGCCGACCTGGCCGCGACGGACGCCCGGATCGCCGAGGTGCGGGCCGGCTTCGAGCGGCGGGCCGAGGACTGGCAGCTGCAGCGTGGCCAGGCCACGCGGGACGTGGCGATCGGCGGCCAGCAGGTGCTGCTCGCCGAGAACCAGCGGGCGCTGGCGCTGGGGGAGCGGGCCCTGGCCGGGCTCCAGCAGGACCACGCCGAGGCGGTCGCGGAGTTCCTGGCCACCAAGTTCACCAACGCCGAACTCCACGCCTGGATGAGCGGCGTGCTGGGCCGGGTCTACGCGTACTTCCTTCAGCAGGCCACCGCGCTGGCCCAGCTCGCCCAGGCGCAGCTCTCCTTCGAGCGGCAGGAGCCGGCGCTCGGGTTCGTCGCGGCGGACTACTGGCAGGACGCCGGCGCGGCCGGCGACGACACCGGGCCGGGCGTGGACCGGCGCGGCCTGACCGGCTCGGCCCGGCTGTTGCAGGACATCGTCCGGCTGGACCAGTACGCCTTCCAGACCAACCGGCGCAAGCTCCACCTGAGCCAGACCCTGTCACTGTCCCAGATCGCCGGGTACGAGCTGCAGGAGTTCCGCCGCACCGGGGTGCTGACCTTCGCCACCCCGGAGGACCTGTTCGACCGGGAGTTCCCCGGCCACTACCTGCGCCTGGTCAACCGGGTCAAGGTGTCACTGATCGCGCTGGTGCCGCCGGCCCGGGGAATCCGCGCGGTGCTGTCCGCGTCCGGCGTCTCCCGGACCGTGGTGGCCCGGGACAGCTTCGACACGGTCACCCTGCGGCGGGACACCGAGTCGATCGCGGTCACCGCGCCGATCAACGCGACCGGGCTGTTCGACCTGGAGCCGGAGACCGGGATGCTGCTGCCGTTCGAGGGCATGGGCGTGGACACGGTGTGGCGGCTCGAACTGCCCAGGGCGGCGAACCCGTTCGACTACCGGACCATCGCCGACGTGCTGCTCACCATCGAGTACACCGCGCTGGACAGCGAGGAGTACCGGCAGGAGGTGATCCGGCGGCTCGACCGGCGGTTCGTCGGAGACCGGTCGTTCAGCGTCCGCAACCAGTTCCCGGACGCCTGGTACGAGCTGAACAACCCGGACGGCGTCGCGGATCCGGCCGCGCGGATGCGGGTGGTGCTGCCGCTGACCCCGGACGACTTCCCGCCCCACCTGGCCGACCTGGCCACCGGCCAGCTGACCCTCTTCGCGGTCCGCGCGCCCGGGTTCACCGAGGAGCTCACGGTCACCTCGCTGGCGCGCACCACGGGCGGGGTGCGGGTCGCCGCGACCGGCCCGGTGAGCACGACCGGCGGCGTGGTGGGGACCCGGCGTCCGGGCGGCGCGGCCTGGCAGCCGCTCACCGGCGGCGACCCGACCGGAGACTGGGAGATCCAGCTGCCCGACCAGGCGGACGTGCGGTCCTGGTTCACCGACGGGCTCGTCGAGGACCTGGTGCTCGTGCTGACCGTGACCGGCCGGACGCCGCCCTGGCCGTCCTGACCGACCGCTGCGCGGACCGGTCCGGCGCGGGCGCCCTCGCCGTCGACGGCGACGGCCGCCGGCACCGGCCCGGTCCGCGCGGAAAGCGCGGCCCCCGGCTCCGAGCGACACTCCGGCTCCGATCGGCCCCCGCTCCGGGCGGCGCTGCGGCTCAGAGCGGGATGTTGCCGTGGTGGCCGCGACCGGCGGGTGCGGCGGCGATCGCCTCCGCCACCCGGCGCCGGGTGTCCGCCGGGTCGATGATCTCGTCGACCACGCCGAGCGACAGCCCCCGGTCCAGCCCGCCGGCCGCCACCTCGTGGGCGGCGATCAGGCGGGCCAGCAGGGCCGGCCGCTCCTCGTCGGTGACGGCGGCGAGCGCCTTGCGGTGCAGGACCTCCACGGCCGCCTGCGCGCCCATCACCGCGACCTCGGCGTCGGGCCAGGCCAGCACCGCGCTGGCACCCAGCGAGCGGGAGTTCATCGCGATGTACGCCCCGCCGTACGACTTGCGGGTGATCAGCGTGACCCGGGGCACCACGGCCTCGCCGAAGGCGTGCAGCAGCTTCGCCCCGCGCCGGACCACCCCGCCGCTCTCCTGGCCGACCCCGGGCAGGTAGCCGGGCACGTCGACGAGCACCAGCAGCGGCACCCCGAACGAGTCGCACATCCGCACGAACCGGGACGCCTTCTCGGCCGACAACGAATCCAGGCAGCCACCCTTGTAGAGCGGGTTGTTGGCGATGACGCCGATGGTGCGCCCGCCCAGCCGGCCCAGCCCGGTCACGATGTTGCGGGCCCAGCGGGGCTGCACCTCCTCGAAGTCCCGGTCGACGATGGCGCGCACCAGCGGACGCACGTCGTACGCCCGCCGGGCGGCCTCCGGCAGCAGCGCCCGCAGGTCGCGCGGCTCGGCGATGGCACCCCGGTCGAAGACGCCGGGACGGGCGAACAGCGCGGTGAACCGGCGGGCCCGCTGGTAGGCGTCGGCCTCGGAGTCGGCGATCACGTGGGCCACCCCGGAGGAGCGGCTGTGCGTGCCCGCCCCGCCGAGGGTCTCCATGTCCACCTGCTCGCCGGTGACCCGGCGGACCACGTCCGGCCCGGTCACGAAGAGCCGGCCGTGGGCCGCGGAGAGGATGACCAGGTCGGTCAGGGCCGGCCCGTAGGCGGCCGCGCCGGCGGCCGGACCGAGGACGACGGAGAGCTGCGGCACCCGGCCGGAGGCGCGGATCATCGCGGCGAACATCTGCCCGACGCCGTCCATGGACTCGATGCCGTCGGCGAGTTTCGCCCCGCCGGAGTGCCACAGCCCGACGACCGGGCAGCGCCGGTGCAGGGCGAGGTCGATGGCCTCGACGATGTTGCGGGCCCCGCGCGCCCCGAGCGCGCCGCCCATCCGGGTGGCGTCCGTGCAGTACGCCACCGCGTGCGCGCCCGCGATCCGGCCGGTCGCCACCGCCACCCCCGCCTCGTCGGCCGGCCGGAACACCGCCATGGTGTCCGGGTCGAACAGGTGGCCGAGGCGGACCAGCGGGTGCCGTGGATCGGTGGGCGCGTCGACGCCGACGGTGGGGGACACGACGGTGACGGTCATGCTCTCTCCTCAGTTCCAGCGCGGCGGGCGCGGCGGCCGGCGCCGGAACCGTCGTCGGACAGACGCTGCGCCCGCGCCAGCATGGGACCGCGAACTAAAGCCGGAGCAATGCGCGGCCATCGACCGACCAGCATTTTCGGTAGGGGTCCGGATAAGGGTTGGCGGGCCGGTGTGATGTGGATAACTTGGCCCTGGTCGGGGCCGGCGTCGCCGCGCTTCCGCCCACTCAGGACACCCCGTTGACCACGCGTTATCCGCGGCTCGACCACCGTCGTTCGAGGTTCGTCCCCATTCGGGGGAAACACGTTCACGTCGCCGGCCCACCGATTCGGCGAATTGCGCCGTACGCCCACGGAAGCGGTGCGGTGAAATCGAGGTGAAAGGTTCCCGTGATGACTGAACTGTCGCAGCCCACCAGCACCTGCCCCGCCCCGTACGACGGCCGCGACCCGCTCGGCCTGGCGGCGGAGGCGGCGCGGCTCATCGACGTCGTCCTGGAGGGCGGGCCCCGGCACCTGCCGGCCGAGTGGCGGCTGCAACGGCTCGCCGCCGGCGACCAGAAGGTCAAGCTCCCGCACAACGGCGGCTACGAGCACTTCGAGCGCGACCCGGCCGCCCCGGCCGACGGCGAGCCGGTGGTGTTCCGCTGGACCGGCCGCACCCGGGTCGCCGAGTAGCGTGTCCTGCGTGCCGCCCGGACCCGCCACGCCCGCCGTCCAGAAAGCCTGATCCGCATGCTGCTCGCCGCCCTGCACGCCGGCGCCGACCACCCGGCCGCGCTGCGCCTGCGCGGCCGGGACCTGTCCCGGCAGGAGCTGCTCGGCTGGGCCGGGTCGGTGGCCCGGGACATCCGTGGCGCGTCCGCCGTAGCGGTCCGGGCGGAGCCGACCGTGACCACCGCCGTCGCGGTCGTCGCCGGGCTGCTGGCCGGCGTACCCGTCGTCCCGGTGCCACCCGACGCGGGCCCGGCGGAGCGGGGGCACATCCTGCGCGACTCGGGCGCCGCGCTGCTGCTCACTCCGACCCGGGAGCCGGCCGCCGACGGCGAACCGCCCGGGCTGCCCGTCGAGCGGGCCGGGCGCGCCGACGTCGACTGGGCGCCGCCCGCACCGGAGCAGCCCGCCCTGATCCTCTACACCAGCGGCACCACCGGCGCGCCGAAGGGCGCGGTGATCCCGCACGCGGCCATCGCGGCCGGCCTCGACGCCCTCGCCGAGGCCTGGCGGTGGACCCCCGACGACGTGCTGGTCCACGGGCTGCCCCTGTTCCACGTGCACGGCCTGGTGCTGGGCCTGCTCGGCCCGCTGCGGATCGGCGGCCGGCTGGTGCACACCGGCCGGCCCACCCCGCAGGCGTACGCGGCCGCCGGCGGTTCGCTCTACTTCGGCGTACCGACGGTCTGGTCCCGGATCGCCGCCGAGCCGGCCGCCGCCCGGGCGCTGCGCCCGGCCCGGCTGCTGGTCTCCGGCAGCGCGGCCCTGCCGGTGCCGGTCTTCCACCGGCTCGCCGCCTGGTCCGGCCAGCCGCCGCTGGAACGGTACGGGATGACCGAGACGCTGATCACCGTCAGCGGACGCGCCGACGGTGTCCGCCGCGCCGGCCACGTCGGGCTGCCGCTGGCCGGCGTGCGGACCCGCCTGGTCGACGACGCGGGCACGGAGGTGCCGGCCGACGGCAGCACCATCGGCCGCCTCCAGGTCCGCGGGCCGACGCTGTTCAGCGGATACCTGCACCGGGAGCCGGTGCCGATGCCGGACGGCTGGTTCGACACCGGCGACATCGCGGTGATCGGGCCGGACGGCTGGCACCGGATCGTCGGGCGCGCCTCGATCGACCTGATCAAGACCGGCGGCTACCGGGTCGGCGCCGGGGAGGTCGAGGACGCGCTGCTGGCCCACCCGGCGGTCAGCGAGGCCGCCGTGGTCGGCGCCCCGCACCCCGACCTGGGCGAGGAAATCACCGCGTACGTGGTGGCCGACGGCGCCGAGCCGCAGCAGCTCATCGACTTCGTCGCCGGGCACCTGTCCGTGCACAAGCGACCCCGTCGGGTGCACCTGGTCGACCGCCTGCCGCGCAACGCGCTCGGCAAGGTGCAGAAGACGCTGCTGCGGGACGCCACCGGCTAGGGGCGGCGGCTAGGGGTTGGCGGGCCGGACCGGCGTGGTTATCGTCGGGACCCACGACAGCAGCGGAGGTGAACCAGGTGGGGCAGACCCGCACCGGCAACCTGCTCGCGGTCAGCGACCTGCACGTGGCGTACCAGGAGAACCGGGACGTGGTGGCGGGCCTGCACCCCGAGACGGACGACGACTGCCTGATCGTCGCCGGTGACGTCGGCGAGCTCTTCGCCGACATCGAGTGGGCGCTCACCCTGCTCAGCAGCCGGTTCGCCACGGTGATCTGGGCGCCCGGCAACCACGAGCTGTGGACGCCCCGGCAGGATCCGGTGCAGCTGCGCGGCGAGGCGCGCTACCGGGAACTGGTGCGGCTCTGCCGCGACCTGGGCGTCCGCACCCCGGAGGACGACTACCTGGTCTGGACCGGCGCGGGCGGCCCGGTGGCCCTGGTCCCGCTCTTCCTGCTCTACGACTACTCGTTCCGTGCCCCCGGCACCGCCACCAAGGCCGAGTCGCTGGAGCGGGCGTACGCCGCCGGGGTGGTCTGCACCGACGAGATGCTGCTGCACCCCGACCCGTACCCGAGCCGGGAGGCCTGGTGCTGGGCCCGGGTGGCCGAGACCGACCGCCGGCTGGCGGCGCTCGACCCCGCCGTACCGACCGTGCTGATCAACCACTATCCGCTGGTCCGGGAGCCGACCCGGATCCTGCGCTATCCCGAGTTCGCGCAGTGGTGCGGCACCGAGCTGACCGCCGACTGGCACCTGCGCCACCGCGCCGCCGCCGTGGTCTACGGCCACCTGCACATCCCGCGGACCACCGTGCACGACGGGGTGCGCTTCGAGGAGGTCTCGCTGGGCTACCCGCGGGAGTGGCGGCGGCGCGCCACCCCACCCCGCCCGGTGCGCCGGGTGCTCCTGCCGGAGCCGGTGCGGTGATCGAGGAGCTGCTGCCCGCCGGGGTGGCCGCGGCCGAGGCGTACGACGACCCGCCGGAGGCCCGGCTCCTGCCGGCCGAGGAGGCGCTGGTGGGCGGCGCGGTGGAGAAGCGGCGGCGGGAGTTCACCACCGGTCGGCACCTGGCCCGCCGGGCCCTCGCCGAACTGGGCGTGCCGCCCGTCGCGCTGCTGGCCGGGCCACGCCGCGAGCCGCGCTGGCCGGACGGCACGGTCGGCAGCATCACCCACTGCGCCGGCTACCGGGCCGCCGTCGCCGCCCGGGCCGGCACCCTGCTCAGCACCGGGATCGACGCGGAGCCGAACGAACCGCTCCCCGCCGGGGTCCTCGACTCGATCGCCCTGCCGCAGGAGCGCTCGCGGGTCGCCGAGCTGGTGCGGCGCGAGCCCTCGGTGCGCTGGGACCGGCTGCTCTTCAGCATCAAGGAGTCGGTCTACAAGGCCTGGTACCCGCTCACCGGGCGTTGGCTGGACTTCGAGGAGGCCGACGTGACCGTCGACCCGGCGGCCGGTACCTTCCGGGCCCGGCTGCTGGTGCCGCCGCCGGCGCTGCCCGACGGCCGCCCGCTCGGCGGCTTCACCGGCCGGTGGCTCGCCCGGCGCGGCCTCGTGCTCGCCGCCATCGCGGTCCCGGTGGCCGGGCCGCCCGCCGCGCGCCGGCCGGCCGACCCGGCGGGCGCCCGCCCGGCGTCCGGTTGACCGGGTACGACCACAACGCGCGCTTCAAGCTGCCTTTGGTCCGGTACCGGACGATGACCCCCTACGCCGCCCGGTCGAACCCGTCGCCCGGCACGGATTGGAGGCCCCACGATGAGCGTGGACGGTAAGTGGAACCTGGTGATCGAGTCGCCGATGGGTCGCCAGCAGGTGTCCGTCGATCTCGTGGAGAACGCCGGCACGGTGACCGGCACGATGGTGAACACCGGCCAGAACCTGTCGACCGAGATCTTCGACGGCACGGTGGACGGGGACGCGCTGCAGTTCAAGGCCAAGCTGCCGCACCTGAAGATGACGGTGACCTTCGACCTGACGGTGCACGGCAGCCAACTGTCGGGCAAGGTCAAGGCGGGCAAGTTCGGCGGCTTCAAGGTGTCCGGCGAGCGCGCCTAGTGAACGGCCGGAGCCGGGTGTGGTCGGCGCTGCGCGCCTGGTGGCGCGAGTGCTGGGCGATCCTGCCGCACTTCGCCGTGACGATGAGCGGCTGGGTGCCGCCCACACCGCCCGGCGGCACGGTGGCGGGGGCGCCTGGCGGCTGGGCCGCCCCGGCCGGCGGCCCCCCGCCCGGCTGGACCCCGGCCGCCCCGGACCCGACCGCCGGGGACCAGGCCGGGTGGGACCCGGCCGGGCCGGACCCGGCCGGTCGGGACCTGACCGGCCGGGGCCTGGCGGGGCATGACCCGGCCGGGCGACGTCCGGCCGGTCGGGACGCGTCCGCTGCCGTTCCGGCGCCGCGCCGGAACCCTGGCGGAAGCGGGTCCGCCGCCCATCCCGACGTCCGGCCGGCGCCCCCGCTGAGTCGCCGGGAACGGCGCGCCTGGGCGGCCCTGACCGGCTCGCTGCGGCTCAGCTCCGACGAGGACAACGGCCGCACGGATCCGCCCGTGCGGCGCTGAGCCCGCCCACTGTGCACGGTGCCCGCGGGCCGGGGGCTGCCGTTCCGGGGCCCGCGGTTCTGCCGTCCTGAGGCACGCGGTGCTGCCGTCCCCGGGCCTGCGGTGCTGCCGTTCCGGGGCTCGCGGTGCTGCCGTCCTGGACCGGTGCGCGGTCGGTGCGCCGCGGCCGTGGCCCGACGCTGCGGGGGCGCGGTGGCTCAGGAGGGGTCGGCCGGCTTGCCGACCACGCCGTGCAGGAACACGTCGACCAACGTCTCGACCGGCGTCTCCGCGCCGCCGGGTGCTCCCCGCCGCGCTCCCCGCCGTCCGAACAGCATGCCGAGGAAGATGACGGCCAGCTGCTCGACGGGCAGCCGCAGCGTGCCCCGATCCGGTTCCAGGAGCCGGACCACCGCCTGCTGGGTGCGTTCCACCGCGTCCGCCCGGCTGTCGGTGGCCCCGCCGTCACCCGGCCTGGCGCGCTCGCGCCGGCGGCCGGCGGTGTGCATCGCGGCGGTCACCGCGCCCATCCGCTCGAGATAGGCGTGCAGGGTCGCGGCGGCCTCGGTCAGCCGGGCGGCCAGCGGCTGATCCAGCGGTACGCAGTCGAGCTCGGCCAGCACGTGGTCGTTGCGCAGGGCCGCCGCCAGGCAGGCGTCCAACAGTTCGTCCTTGTCGGTGAAGGCGCGAAAGATCGTCGCCTCGCCGATCCCGGCCGCCTTGGCGATCTGCAGGGTGCTCACGGAGGCACCGTGCTCGACCAGGAGCGGCAGGGCGGCGGCCACGATCATCTCGCGTCGGTCTTCCGGACTCATCCCCGGCGCCCGGCGCCGGCTTGTCGTCTCCGTCATGCCGTCACGGTACGGAGTGAGTACTCACTCCGTCAACGGATTTCGGCCCGGCACGGCGGCCGGTCCCGCCGCCGTGCCGGACTGCCGCTGCTCAGCCCACCTTCCGGCCCAGCTCCTGGTCGATGAAGTCGAAGATCTCGGTCGTCGACGCGGTGTGGATCCGGTCGTCCAGGTCGCCGCCCTCGGCGGGCTCCCACCGCTTGCCCAGCAGGGCCAGCCGCCGCTGGAGGCGGTTCCTCACCTCCTGGAAGGTGGCCTCGTCGAGGGTGGCCTCGGCGAGCACCCGGTCCAGCCGGGAAAGCTCGTCGAGAACGTCCCCGGTGCGGCCCGCCCCGCTCACCGGCATCCGGGTCAGCAGGTAGCCGGCCAGGGCGTCCGCCGTGGGATGGTCGAAGACCAGGGTGGCCGGCAGTCGCAGCCCGGTGGCGGCGTTGAGCCGGTTGCGCAACTCCACCGCGGTGAGCGAGTCGAAGCCGAGGTCCTTGAACGTGCGCTGCGGCTCGACCGCCTGCGGATCGGCGTGCCCGAGCACGGTCGCGATCTGCTCGCGCACCAGCCCGAGCAGGTAGGGCAGGCGTTCGGCCTCGTCGAGGGCGCCGAGCCGCTCGGCCAGCGCCACCCGCGGCGCGGCGCCGGCCGCCGGCCGGCGGGACTCGGGCAGCAGGCCCCGCAGCATCGCCGGCACCGGCCCGCCCCGCAACGCGGCCAGGTCGAGCGCCACCGGCACCAGCGTCGGTTCGCCGCTGGCCAGGGCGGTGTCGAGCAGGGTGTGGGCGTGGTCGGTGGGCATGGGTAGCAGGCCGTTGCGGGTGATCCGGGTCTGGTCGGTGGTGGTGAGGTGGCTGGTCATGCCGGTGGTGTGGGCCCAGTAGCCCCAGGCGAGGCTGGTGGCGGGGAGGTTCAGGGTGTGGCGGTGGTGGGCGAGGGCGTCGAGGTAGGTGTTGGCGGCGGCGTAGTGGGCTTGGCCGGGGCTGCCGAGGGTGCCGGCGGCGGAGGAGTAGAGGACGAATGCGGTCAGGGGTAGGTGGTGGGTGGCGTGGTGGAGGTGCCAGGCGGCGTCGATTTTGGGGCGTAGGACGGTGTGGATCTGGTGGGGGGTGAGGGTGTGTAGGGCGGCGTCGTCGAGGACGCCGGCGGTGTGGAAGACGGCGGTGAGGGGGTGGTCGGTGGGGATGCCGGTGATGAGGGTGTGGACCTGGTCGGGGTCGGCGGTGTCGCAGGCGACGACGGTGGCGGTGGCGCCGAGTTGGGTGAGCCGGTCGACCAGCTCCGTCGCTTGGGGTGCGTCGGGGCCGCGTCGGCTGGCGAGCAGGAGGTGTCGGGCTTGGCCGGTGGTGGTGAGGTGTTCGGCGAGTAGGGCGCCGAGGGTGCCGGTGCCGCCGGTGATCAGCACCGTCCCCTCCGGATCCAGGGCGGCGGGTGCCGGTCCCGAGTCACCGACGACGCCACCCTGGCCCGCGCCCTGCGCGGCCTCGACGGCCCGGTACCGGGCCAGCCGGGGGGCCAGCAGGGTGCCCTCGCGTACCGCCAGTTGCGGCTCGCCGGTCGTCACCGCCGCCCGCAGCGCCGCCACGCTGCCCGGATGGTCGTCGGTGTCGACCAGGACGAACCGGTCCGGGTGCTCGACCTGGGCGCCGCGGACCAGCCCCCAGAGCGCCGCCCCGGCCAGATCCGCCACCGGGTCGCCGGGGCGCGCGGCCACCGCGCACCGGGTCAGCACGACCAGTTGACTCTCCGCGGTGCGCTCGTCGGCCAGCCACGCCTGGAACGCGGTCACGGTCCGTTCGACCACCTCGTGCACCGCCAGCGGATCACCGGTGGCGTCCGGCCCGGTGGCCCGGACCAGCACGGTCTCCGCCACGGGCTCGGCGGCGGCCAGCGACGCCACCAGGTCGTCCAGCCCGACCGCCGGCGGTACGGCCGACGGCAGCCCGCCGGTGGCGACCACCGGTGACCAGGCCACCCGGTGCAGCGTGTTCCGGCCGCCCGCCTGGCGCAGCTGCTCGGCCGGCAGCGGGCGGACGGTCAGCCCGGCCACCGTGACCACCGGTGCGCCGGCGGGATCGGTGGCGGTCAGCCGGACGGTGTCCGGGCCGGTCGCGGCGAGTCGCACCCGCAGCTCCCGGGATCCGGTGGCGTGCAGGGTGACGCGGGTCCACGCGAACGGCAGTCGGACGCCGTCGGCGTCGCCGGTCAGGGCCAGCGGGTGCAGGGCCGCGTCGAGCAGCGCCGGGTGGATGGCGTACCCGTCGACGTCCACCTCGTCGGGGAGGCGGATCTCGGCGTGCACGTCGTCGCCGTCCCGCCAGACCGCCCGGACACCCTGGAACGCCGGCCCGTACCCGAGACCGGTCGTGGCCAGGTCGGGATAGGCGGTCGTCACGTCGGCGGGGGCGGCGGTGGCGGGTGGCCAGCCGGCCGGCTCGGGGTCCGCCTCGGCCGGGGCCGGGGTGGCGGTGAGGGCGCCGGTGGCGTGCCGGGTCCACTCCTGGCCGTCGCCATGGGAGCGGATGGTGAGGGCCCGCCGCCCGGCATCGTCCGGCGCGCCCACCTCGACCTGGAGCTGCAGGTCGGTGTCCGGGTCGAGGATCAGCGGCGTCTCGATGGTCAGGTCGTCGAGGTGGGGGTGTCCGGTGTGGTGTCCGGCGTGCAGGGCGAGGTCGACGTAGGCGGTGCCGGGGAGCAGGACGGTGCCGGTGACGGCGTGGTCGGCGATCCAGGGTTGCCGGTCGAGGGTGAGCCGGCCGGTGAAGAGCATGCCCTCCTGGTCGGGCAGCTCGATGGCGGCGGCGAGCAGCGGATGGTCGGCCGCGCCCTGGCCCAGGTCGGCCGGTTCCCCGGCGGTGGGCCGGCTGGTGAGCCAGTAGCGCTGGCGCTGGAACGGGTACGGCGGCAGGTCGACCGGCGCGGTCACCGCCGGCAGCAGCGGCCGCCAGTTCACCGGCAGGCCGTGGGTGTGCGCGGTGGCCAGCGCGGTGGTGAGTTGGTTGGTGGTGTCGCGGCGCAGGGTGGGTAGGGCGACGATCTCGTGCTGGTCGGCGGTGTCCTCGATGGGTTGGATGAGCACGGGGTGGGGGCTGACCTCGACGAAGGTGGCGTACCCGTCGCGGAGCAGGGCTTGGGTGGCGGTCTGGAACTGGACCGGGTGGCGGAGGTTGTCGTACCAGTAGTCGGCGGTGAGCGTGTCGGTGTCGATGCGGTCGCCGGTGTAGGTGGAGTAGAACGCGACATCCGTCGTGGTGGGTTGTACGCCGTCGAGGGCGGTGTGGACCTCGTCGCGCAACGCTTCGACGTGGGGGGTGTGGGAGGCGTAGCCGACGGGCAGTACCCGGGCGGGGATGTCCCGCTCCTTGCAGTGGGCCACGACCGCCGCGACGGCGTCGGGGTCGCCGGCGATGACGGTGGCGTTCGGCCCGTTGACCGTGGCGATGTGCGCTCGGTTTTCCGAGCCGTGGAGGAGTTCGGTGACCTGGTCGGCGGGCAGGGCGAGAGACGCCATGTCGCCGTGCCCGATCAGTGCCCGCAGGGCTTGGGCCCGCAGTGCGACCACCTTGGCGGCGTCGTCGAGGGACAGGGCGCCGGCGGCGTGGGCG
>NZ_KQ058750.1 GCF_000982955.1 Micromonospora sp. HK10
GGCCGCCCGCCGACCCCGGCCGTGCCCCGATCCGGCGCGGGCCGATAGCGTGCCGGGCATGGTGCGATGGCGGGCCGGCACGGTCACGGGGGTGCGGCGGCGCTGGGCCGGCGCGGTGGAACTCGACGTCGACCTGCCCGACGGCGCCCGGATGCGCGCCCTCGCCTACCCGGCGCTGGTCGGCGACCCGCAGCCCGGCGACCGGGTGCTGCTCAACGCCGGCGCCCTGCTCATGGGGCTCGGCACCGGCGGGTACGCCCTGGTCGTCGCCCTGCCCGACCGGCTCCCCGCCGATCCGCCGCAGCCCGCCGACACCCGGGCCGCCGGCCACCTGGTCAAGGCCCGCTACACGCCGTTGCAGCCGATCCTGCTCGGGGTGGACGAGGAGGCCAGCCCGCACCACGCGCTGCTCGCCGCCGCGGAGAGCCTGGACGGGCTGCCGGTGGTCACCGCCGACCTGCACTCCGCGCTGCCGGCGATCCTCGCCGGCGTGCACGCCGACGCCCCCGACGCCCGGGTGGCCTACCTGCTCACCGACGGTGGGGCGCTGCCCGCCTGGTTCTCCCGCACCCTGGCCGGGCTCGCCGGCCGGCTCGCCGGCACGGTCACCGTCGGCCAGGCCTTCGGCGGCGACCTGGAGGCGAGCACCCTGCACAGCGGCCTGCTCGCCGCCCGGCACGTGCTCCGCGCCGACGTCGCGATCGTCGCCCAGGGCCCGGGCAACCTCGGCACCGGCACCCGCTGGGGCTTCTCCGGGGTGGCCGTCGGCGAGGCGGTCAACGCCGTCGCCGCGCTGGGCGGACGGCCGGTCGGCTCGCTGCGCGTCTCCGCCGCCGACCCCCGCCCCCGGCACCGCGGCGTCTCCCACCACAGCCTCACCGCGTACGGGCGGGTGGCCCTGGCCCCGGCGGACCTGGTGGTCCCCGACGGCCTCGACCCGGCGCTCGCCGAAGAGGTGGCCGCGTCGCTGGCCCCCCTCGCGGAGCGGCACCGGATCGTCACGGTGCCCACCGACGGCCTCGACGCGGCGCTGCGGGCCAGCCCGGTCGGGCTGTCCACGATGGGGCGCGGCCTGGACGCCGACCACGCCTACTTCCTGGCCGCGGCCGCCGCCGGCCGGCACGCCGCCGCCCTCACCCGCTGATCGGAGACTCAGCCCGCCAGGTAGCCGTGCCGGACCAGGAAACCGGCCGACCGCCGGTACGCGGCTAGCGCGAACCTCCGAGGACGCCGGCGGTCGACCCGCGACGCGGCAGCCGGCTCAGCCAGCTCAGCCGGCTCAGCCAGCGAACAAGATCAGCGCCAGCCAGGCGCCCACGATCACCACCAGCGCGGCGGCCAGCACCCAGGTCGGCACCGTGTACTCGCCACGGCGGTTCCGCTCGACCTCGGCGCGGATCTTCTCCCGGCGCCGGTCGAGCCAGTTGAGCTTCTCGGTGCCACGGTCGCGGTCCGGGCGCGCGCCGCCGTCGCGGCCGGAGGGTTCGGAAGTGTTCATCGCCGTGCCAGCGTACCGGTGGCGGGGCGGCCGGTACCGGGGCACCGGCCGCCGCGCCTCACATGCTGGCGATCAGCCGCTCCACCCGCTCGTCGTACGCCCGGAACGGGTCCTTGCACAGCACGGTGCGCTGCGCCTGGTCGTTCAGCTTCAGGTGCACCCAGTCCACGGTGAAGTCCCGCCGCTTCTCCTGGGCGTGCCGGATGAACTCGCCGCGCAGCCGCGCCCGGGTGGTCTGCGGCGGGGTCTCCTTCGCCTCGAAGATCTCCGGGTCAGTGGCCACCCGGTCCACCTCTCCGCGCCGCTCCAGCAGCCCGTACAGGCCGCGCCCGCGCCGCAGGTCGTGGTACGCCAGATCCATCTGCGCCACCCGCGGATGCGACAGCGGCAGGTCGTGCTTGCGCTGATACCGCTCGATCAACTTCAGCTTGGTGATCCAGTCGATCTCCCGGGCCACCGGGTCCAGGTCGCCGGTCTCCACCGCGCGCAGCACCCGCGCCCACAGGTCGACCACCCGCTTAGCGGTCTGGTCTCCGCCCCGGCGTTCCACGAACTCCGTGGCCTTGGCCAGGTACTCCTGCTGGATCTCCAGGGCGCTGACCTCCTTGCCGGAGGCCAACCGCACCTTGCGCCGCCCGGTGATGTCGTGCGACACCTCGCGGATCGCCCGGATCGGGTTCTCCAGCGTCAGGTCCCGCATCACCACCCCGGCCTCGATCATCCGCAGCACGATGTCGGCGGTGCCGACCTTCAGCAGCGTGGTGACCTCGTTCATGTTCGAGTCACCGACGATCACGTGCAGCCGGCGGTACCGCTCCGCGTCGGCGTGCGGCTCGTCCCGGGTGTTGATGATCGGCCGGCTCCGGGTGGTCGCCGAGGAGACCCCCTCCCAGATGTGCTCGGCCCGCTGGGACAGGCAGTAGACCGCGCCGCGCGGCGTCTGCAGCACCTTGCCGGCGCCACAGATCAACTGCCGGGTGACCAGGAACGGGATCAGCACATCGGCGAGGCGGCCGAACTCGCCGTGCCGGGAGACCAGATAGTTCTCGTGGCAGCCGTACGAGTTGCCGGCCGAGTCGGTGTTGTTCTTGAACAGGTAGATCTCGCCCGCGATGCCCTCGTCGTGCAGCCGCTTCTCCGCGTCGACGAGCAGCCCTTCCAGGATCCGCTCGCCCGCCCGGTCGTGGGCCACCAGATCCGTCACCGAGTCGCACTCCGGCGTCGCGTACTCCGGGTGCGAGCCCACGTCCAGATAGAGGCGGGCTCCGTTGCGCAGGAACACATTGCTCGACCGGCCCCACGACACCACCCGCCGGAACAGGTACCGCGCGACCTCGTCGGGGGAAAGCCGACGCTGCCCGCGGTAGGTGCAGGTGACGCCGTACTCGGTCTCGAGGCCGAAGATTCGCCGCTCCATGATGTGACATTAGCCGCCCGAGGCCGCCGATGGGCAGCGCTCATTGCGCCGGTCCGACCGGCTGAGCCCCGACCATTCCCACCGCCCGCGCATCCCACCGTCGGGGCCAGCGTCGTCGGGGCCGATCCGGGTCACCGCGGGTGCCACTTTCCGACCCGGCGCGCGGCGCAACGTGCCCTCCCCGGCCCGGCCGGCGGTCGGGCCCGCGCGGACGCTCCACGTGCCGGTCCCAGGTGGACGCGCCCAGGGCTGTCGCCGTCCCACCCGCTCGGGTCCGCGCCGGTCCCGGCGATTGCTCCCAGGCCCGGCGGCGGTCTCGTGCCTGGTCTGCTGCCGCCTCCACCCGGGCCGCTCGCGGCCTCACCCTGAGACCTGCGCGGCCTCG
>NZ_KQ058751.1 GCF_000982955.1 Micromonospora sp. HK10
CAACGTCGTTCAGTTAGGCCGGTGGCTGGCCTGTCAAGGTTCGTTGGTGATGATGTCGATGTTGGTGGTGGCTTTGTAGGTGCGGCGGTCGATGTTCGGTCCGCGGGCCTGGTATTTGGAGTTCGAGCGTTTGATCATCCGGGTCTTGGTGCGGATGCGGCGGTCGGGTAGCAGGTTCGCCAGGACGCGTTCGCCGATGGCGCCGACCAGGTCGATGGCGGTGTCGGCGATGACGCCGGCGGCCAGGGTGATTTGGTCGCGGGCGGCGTTGAGGGCGGTGGTGAAGCTGGCCCGGTCGGGGTCGAGGCCGGGTCGGCTGTCGGTGGCGTCAGCCATCGCGGTGCGGAGCACCTGGTAGGTGATCAGTAGGGCATGGATTTCCTGGTCGATGCCGTCGGGGGTGCGGGCTCGCAGGACTCGTCCGCCGAGGATGCTGGATTTGAGTTCGAGGTAGGCGGTCTCGATCTCCCAGCGCTGGTGGTAGAGCCGGGCGAGGTCGCCGGCCGGGTAGCGGCGGGCGTCGAGGAGAGTGGTGATCAGCCGGTAGTCGCCGGTGTGGCTGCCGCCGCTGGTGGTGATGCTGATCCGGGCGTCGACGACGCGGACCCGTAGGCCGCTGACGGCGGAGAGCCAGGATCCGTCCGGGTAGCGGCCGAGCACAGGTAGTTTCCGGCTGCTTTTGCAGCGGATCAGCAGGTCGGCCCCGGTCGCGGTGATCCTGGTGATCAGATCGGCGCTGGCGTAGTTGCGGTCGCCCAGCAACAGCATCCCGGCCCGCAGACTGCGGGCCAGATGTTCAGCCTGGGCGATCTCGCCGGTGCTGAGCGGGTCGAACACCGCGTCGAGCACCGAACGGGTGCCGCAGGCCAGCAGTGCGCTCAGCCGCAGCGTGGGATAGCCGGAACCGCCGTTGTTGCCCCGCTGCTTGGCGTAGCGGCGCAGGTTGGCCGGCGAGTCCGCGACGGTGAGTACGGTGCCGTCGATGACAACCGGCATCAGGCCCCGCCACCACACCGTGGCAGCACTGGTAGCCGCCGGGCCGCGCAGCAGTTCGAACAGGGCCCGCATGGGTGCCGGACCCAGCCGCTGCCGGGCCTGACGCAGGGCACTGCCCGACGGGTCGAGCACCGGCAGCGGATGCAGACCGGCGACGAGTTTCGACCACACCTGCCGGTAGCCGAGATCGGCGAACAGGCAACCCGCGATCAGCAGATAGACCACGACCCGAGCAGGCAGCAGCCGGATCCGCTGCTGCGTACGCCGGGTCGCAGTCAAAACCTCATCGATCATCTCGAACGGCAACAGCCGGGTCAGCTCACCGAGGTGACCCGCCGCGAACGGCCCCGCCGCTACCGTGACCGTCCGGGTTATGGCAATCTGATCCACCAAGCGGAGTTCCTGGTTCTGGGTTGTCTTGGAGTGACAAACCTTGATACCGGAACTCCGCTTCTCACTCTCTGATCAACACACCCCTTGACCAGCCTCGCCCACGCCTAACTGAACGACGTTG
>NZ_KQ058752.1 GCF_000982955.1 Micromonospora sp. HK10
CGGCCGGTGGGGCCGGCCGGTGAGGCCGGCCGGTGAGGCCGGCCGGTGAGGCCGGCCGGTGAGGCCGGCCGGTGGGGCGGGGCCCCTCGGTGGGGCCCCGCCGCACGGGTCAGCCCATGTGCGGGTAGGTGTGGTCGGTCGGCGGGACGAAGGTCTCCTTGATCGTCCGCGGCGACATCCACCGGACCAGGTTGTGCCAGGAGCCGGCCTTGTCGTTGGTGCCGCTGGCCCGGGCGCCCCCGAACGGCTGCTGCCCGACCACCGCACCGGTCGGCTTGTCGTTGATGTAGAAGTTGCCGGCCGCGTACCGCATCTTCTCCGCCACCTGGTCGACCACCCGGCGGTCGGTCGCGAAGATCGACCCGGTCAGCGCGTACGGGGCGATCGACTCCGCCTGGGCGACCACCTCGTCGAAGCGGGCGTCGTCGAAGACGTGCACGCCGAGGATCGGGCCGAAGTACTCGGTGGTGAAGGTCTCGTGCGCCAGGTCGGAGCACTCGAACAGGGTCGGCCGGACGAAGTAGCCGACCGAGTCGTCGGCGGTGCCGCCGGCCAGGACCCGGCAGGAGTCGTCCCCCTTGATCAGCTCCAGCGCGGCGGTGTGCCGGCCGAACGCCTTGTCGTCGATCACCGCGCCGCCGAAGTTGCTGAAGTCGGTGACGTCGCCGTAGGTCAGCGAGTCGGCGGTGGCGGCCAGCCGGTCGCGCAGCCCGCCCTCCCAGATCGACCGGGGGACGTACGCCCGCGACGCGGCCGAGCACTTCTGCCCCTGGTACTCGTAGGCGCCCCGGATCAGCGCGGTGTGCAGGGCGTCCACGTCGGCGCTGGAGTGCGCGACCACGAAGTCCTTGCCACCGGTCTCGCCGACCAACCGGGGGTAGCCGCGGTAGCGGGCGATGTTCTCGCCGACCGTCCGCCACAGGTGCTGGAAGACCTTGGTCGAGCCGGTGAAGTGGATGCCGGCCAGGTCGGGGTCGGCCAGCACCACGTCGGAGACCTCCTCGCCGCGCCCGGTGACCATGTTGATCACGCCGGGCGGCAGGCCGGCCGCCTCGAACAGCCGCATGGTGAAGTGCGCGGCGAACTGCTGCGTCGGGCCCGGCTTCCAGACCACGGTGTTGCCGAGCAGGGCCGGCGCCGACGGCAGGTTGCCGGCGATCGCGGTGAAGTTGAACGGGGTGACCGCGTAGACGAAGCCCTCCAGCGGGCGGTGGTCGAACCGGTTCCACACCCCGGGCGAGGAGAGCGGCTGCTCGGCCAGCAGCTCGCGGGCGAAATGCACGTTGAACCGCAGGAAGTCGATGAACTCGCAGGCCGAGTCGATCTCCGCCTGCACCACCGTCTTGGACTGGCCCAGCATGGTGGCCGCGTTCAAGGTGTCCCGCCACGGACCGGCGAGCAGCTCGGCGGCGCGCAGGAAGATCGCCGCCCGCTCCTCGAACGGCAGCGCCCGCCACATCGGTGCGGCATCCTTGGCGGCCTTGACCGCCGCGCGGGCGTCGTCGTGGGTGGCGTGCCCGGTGACGCCCAGCACGTGCGCGTGCCGGTGCGGCTGGACCACGTTGATCGGGTCGCCGCCGGCCATCCGCTGCTCGCCGGCGATGGTCATCGGCAGGTCGATCCGCTCGGCGGCCAGCTCGGCCAGCCGCCGCTGGAGCCGCTCCCGCTCGGCGCTGCCGGGCTGGTAGGTGTGGACCGGCTCGTTGCGCGGCTCGGGTACGGAGAACACGGCGTCCATCAGAGGCTCCTGTGCGATCTCGACGGCGGTGGCGAAATCGGACCCGCGGGCACCGGCCGGACGGCCGGCGTGCCGGACACCGCGCGGCGGACCGGTCGCGGCGGCGGGACCTCGGCCAATTCTTCCACGCGGCGTGAGCCCGCACCCCGCTGGTGCCGTCTCCCGCCGCGACACCGGACGACGCGCGACACAACGGACCACAGGCAAAGACCAGGCGGATCCGACGAACCATCAGCAACAGACGCTCCTCGCTTACGATCCATCACCTCCTCGCAGGAGACGCGCGGCTCCGGCCCCACCCCGCCGGGCCCGCACGGCCGCGCCGGGCGGAGCCGGCGGGACGCGTACCCTGGATGGCCGGTGACCCGCCCGGCCCCGCGAGGCGATCCGGGGTCCGTCGAAGGGGAGACGATGAGCAAGCAGCCCGGCAGCTCCACGGCCGCGGAACCGGACCAGCCCGAGGTCGCCCCGGCCGAAGCGGCGGAGCAGCCCTCGGTCGCCCCGGCCGAAGGACCGGAGCAGCCCGCGGCCGTCCTGGTCGAGGCGCCGGAGCAACCCGCGGCCGTCGTGGTCGACGCGCCGGAGCAGCCCGCGGCCGACGGCGCCGGGCGCGCCCCCGTCGCCCCCGGCGCCCTGGTGCTGGCGCTGATGGCGGTCGGTTGGCTGGCCGCGATGCTCTGGTCCACCCGGGCCGCGATCAGCTCGGCCGCCGCCGGGGTCACCGCCATCAGCCTTTCCGCGTACGCGCTGCCCGGCGTGATCACCGCCGCGCTGGTCGCCGGCGCCGCGGTCGCCCTGGCCGTGGCGAACCGGTTCCAGCGGGCCACCCTGCGCTTCCTCGCCGCCGTCGGCACCGGCCTGCTGGTCGGGCTCGCCGCCGCCGTGGCGATCAACCTGACGTACGCCGACAACGCGACCACCAACACCATCGCCGGCACCACCGCGGCGGCGGCCATCATCGGCGGCGCCCTGGCCGGCGCGCGCAACGCCCCCGTGGTCGGCGGACTGGCCGCCGCCACGCTCGCCGCGCAACTCTTCGTGGTGCTGTTCAGCCGGGCCCGGGACCCGCTCTCCGACCTGTTCGGGGCCGGGGAGAGCCAGCAGTCGATGCTCGACGCCGCCAAGTGGGTGTCCCGGACGGAGTCGCTGCTCGCCGGGCTGGTCGCCGGGCTGGTCGCGTTCGGCTATCTCACCTGGGCCCGCCGGCGCGCCGCCCGCCGGGACGGGGCCGTCGGGCAGCCGCGCTGGCCGGCGTACCTGCTCGCCGGGGCCGGGCCGGGCCTGCTCCTGCTGCTCACCGAGGTGATCATCCGGATCGGCGGGCGGGGCCTGCTGGACCTGGCCGCCGCGCTGAGCGAGGCCGACGAGGTTGCGCAGACCGCGCTCGGCACGTCCCGGGTCGACAACGGCATCTGGGTGCTCTTCGTGGGGGCGCTCACCGCGCTCATCGCGTTCGGCCGCACCCTCGGGCCACGCCCGGTCATGGACGACGACGAGGAGGAGCCGGCCGGCTGACCGGCGGTCTGCTGGTCGTGCTGGTCGGCCGGCCCGCCCGGATAGTGCCGGTCAGGAGACCTCGCGCAGCAGCAGGTCCAGCTCGGTCACGTCGTACCACTCCAGCTCGTGGTCCTCGGCGCCGTCGACGGTGAACTGGGCGTCCGGGTCGCCGGCCTGCGCCTCGACGATCACCTCGGCGGCGGCCGCCACGTCGTCGACCGCCTCGGACCCGTCCACGTGGATCGCGGCGACCCTCTTCACCGGCACCGCCCCGCTCAACCCGACCAGGCTGGCGCCCAACTCGCCGCCGGCCCGACCGACCGCCCGCGCCGGCAGGTCCGCCGACACGACCACCCGTCGCCGGGGTGCCGCCGGGTCGGCCCGGAGCAGCAGCAGCGCCTCCTGGGCGGCCCGGGTGAAGGCGACGTACTCCAACTCCTCCTCGTCGCCCTCGGCGTACCACTCGCGCAGCTCCGGGGTGACCGCGTGCGCCTCGGCGGCCGGCAGGCCCTCCTCCCGCAGCCGCGCCAGCATGGGGACGGTCGCCGGCACGTACACCCGGACAAGCTCGTCGGTCACCGGAATCTCCCACGCTCAGGCACCGGCCGGCGGACACCGGCCCCGGGCGCCGATCATGCCGTACGCCGTGACCGTCATACACCGCGCACCGGCTCCGGAGAAGTCTCCCGCCGGTGTGTCCGATCCCGGATCGGCGTCGCGGCGGCTGGGGCGCGGGCCCGCCTGATGGCAAACTGAGGCAAACGAAACGAAGTACGGGAGTCGCCGTGGAGCCGAGGTTCCTGCTGCTGTCCGACGTCGCCGCCGAGCTGAACGTGTCGGACTCGCAGGTCTACCACATGGTGCGCAGCGGCGAGCTGCCCGCCATCAAGATCGGCGGACGCGGGCAGTGGCGGGTGGAGCGCGCTCAACTGGAGGAGTACATCGCCCGCAAGTACGCCGAGACCGCCGAGTGGGTACGCGGCAACCCGCTCACCGAGCGCGACGCCGAGTAACGACCCGGTCCCGCAGCGGCATTGACGAGCGACGTTGCGCTGCCCGAGAATGAGAGCCTGTCGGAGGCAAACGGAAGCAAACGCAAGGGACAGGGGTCACGAGGAATGGTCGACACCCGCCGCCCGCCGGCACCACGTCCCCCGGTCCGCCTCCGCCCCGCGCCACCGATCGACCCGCCGCTGGTCGACGACGACGTGCCCTGGGGCGACATCGACCAGCTCACCCTCGACCTGTTCGGCCCTCGCCGGCGCGACCCGGGACGACCCGCCGGCCGCCCGGTCGAGGCCGGACCGGCACCCACCGGTCCGGGGCGGTACCCGGCCCAGCCGCCCGCCCCGCTGGCCACCGCGACCCCCGAAGCCACCCGGGCGGCGTACCGGTTCGTCCGCACCTTCCTGGAGATCGTCAACGGCTACCGCCCACCGGGGCAGCTCCGGCCGCTCTGCCTGCCCGACGCGGCGACCCGGGTGGCCGCCGAGCTGACCCGGGCGGCCCGCCGGGTGGCCTCGGTCCGCCGCCGCGCCGCCCGTCCCGTCCTCCAACTCCGCCGGCTACGAGCCTGCGAACCGCGCGCCGGTGCCGTCGAAGCGGCCGCCGTACTCGCCGGGGCCCACGGCACGAGCTGGGCGATCGCCCTGCGCCTGGAGCATCGGCGCGGCGCCTGGCTCTGCACCGTCCTCGACGTCCTCTGACACCCCGCCACCGGCCCTGCTCCCGGCCCCGCGACCCGGCCTCGTGACCCGGCCTCGTGACCCGGACCCGGCACCGTCGACGGGCACCCACACCGGCCGAGTGACGCCAACGCGGCCGACGGGCCACCGCGGTTGGCGCACACCACATGATCGACACGTCATGCGGCAAAGCGGGGCATCCGAGCAGCAGGAAGGCACGAGATGCCGCAAAGTGTCCCCCGCCCAGCCCGAAGGCACGAGGCGCCGCAGCCTGCCGCCGACCGGCGGGACGACCCCCGAGATGCGGCAAAACGGCGCATCCGGGCAGCGGGAAGGCACGGTATGCGGCAACTCGTGCACCGCCCCCGCGGGGCGGGGCGGGGCGGGAGAGGACCGGGCGCGGACAGGACCGGGCGCGGACAGAACCGGGCGGGGACAGGAACAGGCCCCGGCCGAGGGCCGGGGCCTGTTGTGAGGTGCTGCGGGGCGCGGGTCAGTTGCCGCCGTTGGGGGCACCGTGGCAGCGCTTGTATTTGCGGCCGGAGCCGCACGGGCAGGGCGCGTTGCGGGACGGGCCCTCGCTGCTGCCGTCCACCTGACCGGGGGCGGCCCGCCGGGCGGCGGTGCTGGCCGCGACGGCCTGGCCGCTCATGCCGTTCGGCGCGCGGCGGGGACCCGACGCGGCGGGCCGCTGCGGGTTCTGGGTACGCCCGACGCCGAGGGCCGGCGCCTCCTGCTCGGCGCGCTCGATCACCGGCGCGCCCCGGCCGGCCTCGCCGTCCACGGCGGGGGCCGAGTATTGCAGGCCCTGCTGCGGAGCGTGGCCGAGGCCCTTGGCCCGGATCTCCACCGGCTTCTCCAGCAGCTGCACCTCCTCGGGCTCCGGCTCGGCCTCCTGGACCTGCACCTCCACGTTGTAGAGGAAGCCGACCGTCTCCTCCTTGATGCCGTCCATCATGGTGGCGAACATGTCGAAGCCCTCGCGCTGGTACTCGATGACCGGGTCGCGCTGGGCGTACGCCCGCAGGCTGATGCCTTCCTGGAGGTAGTCCATCTCGTACAGGTGCTCGCGCCACTTGCGGTCGATCACCTGGAGCAGGACCATCCGCTCGAGCTGGCGGACCGCCTCCTCGCCGAGCTGCTCCTCGCGCCGGTCGTACGCCGCGTGCGCGTCGTTCTTGAGGCGGTCGAGCAGGAAATCCTGGTCGAGGCCGGCCCGGGAGCCGACCTCCTCCTCCAGGTCCTCCAGGGTCACACCGACCGGGTAGAGCTGCTTGAGGCTGGACCAGAGCTGCTCCAGGTCCCAGTCCTCGGCGTAGCCCTCGCTG
Organism: Micromonospora sp. HK10; assembly: GCF_000982955.1. Taxonomy (GTDB): domain Bacteria; phylum Actinomycetota; class Actinomycetes; order Mycobacteriales; family Micromonosporaceae; genus Micromonospora. The sequence goes on from NZ_KQ058752.1 coordinate 6,249, forward strand.
GTGGCGCCCACCACGTACGCGCCGACCACGTCGTCGATCATGTTGCGGACCTGCTCGGAGAGGTCCTCGCCGTTGAGCACCCGGAGGCGCTCGGCGTAGATCACCTGGCGCTGCTTGTTGAGCACCTCGTCGTACTTGAGAACGTTCTTGCGGATCTCGGCGTTCTGGCCCTCGATCTGGGCCTGTGCGCTCTTGATCTGGCGGGTGACCATCTTCGACTCGATCGGCACGTCCTCCGGGATGTTGAAGCGGTCCATCACCGCCTCGACCGCCCCGGCCCGGAAGCGCTTCATCAGGTCGTCCTGGAGCGACAGGTAGAAGCGGGACTCGCCCGGGTCACCCTGCCGGCCGGCGCGACCGCGCAGCTGGTTGTCGATCCGCCGGGACTCGTGCCGCTCGGTGCCCAGCACGTAGAGCCCACCGGCGGCGGCGACCTCCTCCGCCTCGACGTCGCAGGCCTGCTTCCACTTCGGCAGGATCTCCTCCATCGCCTTGGCGTACTCCTCCGGCTGCTCGACCGGGTCGAGGCCGCGCTGGCGGAGTTCGTTGGCGGCGAGGAACTCGGGGTTGCCGCCGAGCAGGATGTCGGTGCCGCGGCCGGCCATGTTGGTGGCGACGGTGACCGCGCCCTTGCGCCCGGCCTGGGCGACGATCTCCGCCTCCTTGGCGTGGAACTTCGCGTTCAACACGGAGTGCGGGATGCCCCGGCGGCGCAGCAGCTGGGAGAGGATCTCGGAGTTCTCCACCGAGACCGTGCCGACCAGCACCGGCTGGCCCTGCTCGTGCCGCTCGGCGATGTCCTCGACCACGGCGTTGAACTTGGCCTTCTCGGTCTTGTAGATGACGTCCGCCCGGTCGAGGCGGACCATCGGCCGGTGCGTCGGGATGGTCACGACGCCGACCTTGTAGACCTTGTTGAACTCGCTCGCCTCGGTCTGGGCGGTACCGGTCATGCCGGAGAGCTTCTCGTAGAGGCGGAAGTAGTTCTGCAGGGTGATGGTGGCCAGGGTCTGGTTCTCCTGCTTGATCTCCACCCCCTCCTTGGCCTCGATCGCCTGGTGCATGCCCTCGTTGTAGCGGCGGCCGTGCAGGATGCGGCCGGTGAACTCGTCGACGATCAGGACCTCGCCGTCGCTGACGATGTAGTCCTTGTCGCGCTTGTAGAGCTCCTTGGCCTTGATCGCGTTGTTCATGTAGCCGACGAGCGGGGTGTTCACCGACTCGTAGAGGTTGTCGATGCCGAGCCGGTCCTCGATCTTGGCGACGCCGCGCTCGGTGATGGCGATGGTCCGCTTGGCGTGGTCGACCTCGTAGTCGCCCTCGCCGTCGGTGCCGGGCTGGAGGCGGGCCACCACGGCGGCGAACTCCTGGTACCAGCGGGCGGAGTGCTCGGCCGGGCCGGAGATGATCAGCGGGGTCCGGGCCTCGTCGATGAGGATCGAGTCGACCTCGTCGACCACCGCGAAGAAGTGGCCGCGCTGGACCAGCTCCTCGCGGGACCAGGCCATGTTGTCCCGCAGGTAGTCGAAGCCGAACTCGTTGTTGGTGCCGTAGGTGATGTCGCACTCGTACGCGGCGCGGTGCTCGGTGGCCGGCCGGTTGGGCAGCACCACGCCGACGCTCAGGCCGAGGAACTCGTGCACCCGGCCCATCCAGGCGGCGTCGCGCTCGGCCAGGTAGTCGTTCACCGTGACCACGTGCACGCCCTTGCCGGCGAGCGCGTTCAGGTAGACCGGCATGACCGAGGTCAGCGTCTTGCCCTCACCGGTCTTCATCTCGGCGATGTTGCCGAAGTGCAGCGCCGCGCCGCCCATCACCTGGACGTCGTAGGGGCGCTGGCCGAGCACCCGCGAGGCGGCCTCCCGGCACACCGCGAACGCCTCGGGCAGCAGGTCGTCGAGGGTTTCACCGTCGGCGAGCCGCTCCCTGAACTGGTCGGTCATGCCGCGCAGCTCGTCGTCGGTGAGGTTGACGTAGTCGTCCTCGATCGAGTTGACGGCGGCGGCGATGGCCTTGAGCCGACGCACCATACGGCCCGCGCCCGCGCTAAGGACCTTTTCCAGAATCGACACGGATCAACGCTCCCCTAGACAGTCTCGAACCATCGTAGGCGCTTCGACCCGGCGATGGTCACTGGTGGCGGCGGTCCGGGGCGGGGAACCCGACATATCGCCCCAGCGCCTCGCTGGCCGGCGGTTATCCGGTTACGCCCAACGCGAACGGTCCGGCAGGATGGCCCGATGGAGCCTGTGGAGATCGTCGAGGACGGCCTGCTGCTGCGACCCTGGCGGCCCGAGGACGCCGACGCGGTGTATCGCGCCTGCCAGGATCGGGACATCCAGCGCTGGACCACCGTACCCCGCCCGTACCTGCCCGAGCACGCCCTCGGTTTCGTCACCGAAGTCAGCGCCCGGGCCTGGGCCGACGGCACCGGCGCTCCGCTCGCGGTCTGCGACGCACGGACCGGCGAACTCCTCGCCTCCTGCGGACTCGTCTCCATCGACCGGGCCCTGGACTCCGCCGAGGTGGGCTACTGGACGGCGCCCTGGGCGCGGGGCCGGGGCGTGGCGGTCCGGGCCACCCGAGCGGTCGCCCGCTGGGCCTTCGACACGCTCAAGCTGCGCCGGTTGACCTGGCAGGCCGAGATCGGCAACCACGCCTCCCGCCTGGTGGCGCTCCGGGCCGGCTTCCGGATCGAGGGCGAACTGCGGCTCGCCCACCCGTCCGTCGACGGCCGCCCGGAGGGCTGGCTCGGCTCCCTCCTCCCGGCCGAGCTGGCCGCGCCCGGCGAGCCCGTCCCGTACGGCCCGGACACCCTGGTCGCCCGCCGCGCCGCCGTCTTCGGCCGCCCCCAACCCGTCCTCTTCGCCACGGCGGCGGGCACCGAGCTGCGGCTCCGGCCGCTGGAGGAGCGTGATCTCGACGCGGTGGTCGAGACCTGCCGGGACGAGGACACCGTCCGCTGGACCACCGTCCCCCACCCCTACCTGCCGGAGTACGCCGAGGGCTTCCTGCGGGACGTCGCGCGGGCCGCCTGGGCCCGGGGCACCGGCGCGACCTTCGCCATCGCCGACCCCGACGACAGCTACGCCGGCTCCGTCGACCTGCGGATCTCCCCCACCTCCCCGCTCGTCGCCGACGTGGGCTTCATGACCGCCCCGGCGGCCCGGGGCCGCGGCTGGATGCCGGCCGCGCTCGCCGCGCTGAGCGCCTGGGGCTTCACCACGCTCGGCCTGGCCCGGATCGAGTGGCGGGCCAACGTGGGCAACACCGCCTCCCGCCGGGCCGCCGAGAAGGCCGGCTTCGTCTTCGAGGGCACCGCCCGGGCCGGCGTGCAGCACCGGGGGGAACGGGTGGACGTCTGGATGGCCGCGCTGCTCCCGCAGGACCTGGCGTGACCCCGGAGATCATCGAGGCGTACGGGGTCCGGCTGCGGCCGTCCCGGCTGACCGATCTGGCGGACACCGCCGCGGCCTGCGCCGACCCGGACATCCAGCGGTTCCTGCCCGGGCTGCCGGATCCGTACACCGAGGAGAGCGCCCGGTGGTGGATTACCGAGGGCGAGCCGGCGGTCCGGGCGCGCGGCGGCGCGGCGTACACGGTCGCCGACCCGGCCACCGACCGGCTGCTCGGCGCGGCCGGCCTCAGCCACCCGCTACCCGAACGCCGGCAGGCCGAGATCGGCTACTGGGTCGCGCCGTGGGCGCGCGGCCGGGGCGTGGCCACGGCCGCCACCCGCGCGCTGGCCGAGGCGGCCTTCGCCGCCGGCACCGTCCGGCTCGAACTGCTCACCCAGGAGGAGAACGCGGCCAGCCAGCGGGTGGCGCTGGCCGCCGGGTTCCGGTCCGAGGGGGTACGCCGGTCGGCCGGCCAGGGCCGGGACGCGCGGCACGACCTGGCGGTCTGGGTACGCCTCGCCGGCGACCCGCCCGGGCCCACCACCCGGCTGCTGCCGGACCTGCCCGACGGCCGGCTCACCGACGGTGTGGTGACGTTGCGCCGGGTGGAGCCGGCGGACGCCGACGCGCTGTACCGGCTGCACACGCTGCCGGAGGTGGTGGCGAACCGGGTACCGCCGGTCCCGCCGACCCGGGAGTCGATCGAGCGGCGCTGCCGGGTGGCGGAAGGCCATTGGCTGGCCGGCCGTTCGGCCGATCTCGCCGTGCTGGACGCGGCCACCGGCGAGGTGGCCGGCGGCTGCGCGCTGGTCTACGACGAACCGGCCACCGGCCAGGCCATGCTCGGCTACAGCGTGCTGCCCGAGGCACGCGGGCGGGGCCTGGCCACCCGGGCGGTCCGCCTGCTGGCCGGCTGGGCCTTCGACGTGGGCCTGGCCCGACTCTGGGCCGGCACCCGGACGGACAACCTCGGCTCGCAGCGGGTGCTGGCGAAAGCCGGCTTCGGCCGGGAAGGGCTGCTCCGCGCCCGGTTTCCCGGCCCGGACGGCACCCGCACCGACCTGATGGTCTTCGGGCTGCTCGCCACCGACGTCGCGCGGGGCCGGCGCGGCGCCGCGGCGGGCGGCGGCCCAGCAGGCCGCGGTGGAACGGCGGGCGGCGGTGGAACGGCGGGCGGCGGCCCGGCGGGCCGCGGTGGAACGGCGGGAGCCGCGGTGGGGTGACCCACCACGGCTCCCGGTCCGCACCGCGGGATGGTCAGGGCCCGGTGTCCAGCGAGATGATGCCGTAGTCGTAGGCGCGCCGGCGGTAGACGACGCTCGGGCGGCCGGACTCCTTGTCCTGGAACAGGTAGAAGTCGTGGCCGACCAGCTCCATCTGGAAGAGCGCGTCGTCGACGGTCATCGGCTCGGCGGGGTGCACCTTCGCCCGCGCGATGTGCCACGGCTGGTCGTCGTGTTCCTCGAGGCCACCGTCGTCGGGCCGGTCGGCGACCGCGGTGGCCGTCGCGTGGCCGTTCAGCACCGCCAGCCCCGGCCCGTCCAAATCGGCGACCGGTAGGTCGGCGGTGGCGGCCGCGACGGAGAGCGGTGCGTGTCGGCCGCGGTGCACCCGGCGCCGGTCGGCCGCCCGGCGGAACCGGGTGTCCAGTTTGGCGATCGCCGCGTCCAGCGCGCTGTAGAAATCATTCGTGCAGGCCTCGGCCCGGATCACCGGGCCGCGCGTCACGCAGGTGATTTCCACCCGCTGGCAGTGATCGGCCTGGCGCGGATTGCGCTCGTGGAACAACTCGACGTCCACGCGAATGAGTTTGTGGTCGTAGCGTTCGATCTTCGCGAGCTTTTCGGCTACGTGCACCCGGTAATGGTCCGGCACTTCGACGTTACGGCCCTTGACCACGATGTCCACGTGACCTCCCTTGTTCGGACGGTCGTTCGGTCCGGATCTTCGGAGTCGACGCGCCCTGGGAAAGTCCCGCTCGGCGTCGACCGATGTGTACGGCTACGCCTCCTTCCAGTGCCGGGGAAGGTTGGAGACCTCCTACCCCCGACACCTGAACGCTAACTCCTGTTCGGCCACCAGTCACCCCTAGTCGCCGAGGGAGGCCGCGAAATTTAACAGGTCATACACCTTGGGGTGAAACGGAAACACGAAGCGTCACGAATGGTGCCGCTTTTGCGTTGCGGCGAGCACGGCCGCGGCGTTTGGCGTCATTCCCACGCCGTGCAGGACCCGACACACCGCCGCCAGGGTGGCCCCGGTGGTGACGATGTCGTCGAGCAGCACCACCGGCCCGTCCGCCGGCGCTCCCGCGGGGCGGCGGCGCAGCCGGAACGCGGCGTCGGCCGCGGCGGCCCGGCCGGCGCTGTCCAACGCCACCGAGTCCGGCCGGGGCAGCGCCCGGAGCGGCCGCAGCACGCGTACCGGCCAGCCGGCGCCGCGCAGCCGGGCCGCCGCGTGGCGGGTCAGCCGGCCCAGGTGGTCGCCGTAGCGGGCCCGGGCGGCCCGGGCGGTGTCCGGCACCGGCACCAGGGTCACCGGTCGCTCCGGGCCCACCGCCGCGGCCACCACCTCGGCGAGCAGCGCGCCCAGCGGGCGGGCCAGCCCGTGCCGGCCCCGCTCCTTGTACGCCAGCAGCCCCTCCCGCAGCGGGCCGGCGTACGGGCCGAGGGCGACGCAGGGCGGCAGGCCGGGCGGGCACGGATCGGGACGGGCCGGCGCGGGACGCAGCGCCGCCAGCTCGCCGGCGCAGGACGGGCAGAAGCCCCGCCGCAGGGCCGCGGACCGGGCGCGGCAACCGGCGCAGGCGGCCGGCAGGACCAGATCGGTCAGCTCCGACCAGAGGCCGCCCAGGTCCGGCAGGCCGCTACCGCCCAGGTCCGGCGGACCACTACCGCGCCGGTCCGGCATGTCGGCACCGCCCCGTCAGCTCAGTAGAGGAAGAAGGGCGCGGTCGGGTCGGTCGCCCCGCTGCCCGCCGGCAGGTCCAGCACCTGCTCCCGCTTGATGTTGTCGAACGGATTGTTCCGGTAGGCGGCCCGGTTCGCGCCGCTGCCCGCCTCGTACATGTAGGAGAAGGCCGGCGGCCCTCCGACGACGCCGCCGGGGTACGCGGCCAGCTGGGTCACCTCCGCGCCCAGGTTCGTCCGGAGGGCGGTCGCCTGAGCGCCGTCGACCGTGCTCTGGTAGATCGCCGGCCGCCGGTCCGCCTCCGCACCGGCGAGGATCAGATCGTTCTCCGCGATCCAGTCGACGGCGGTGATCGCGGTGAGCGGGGTGGCCAGCCGACGGGGCTGCCGCACGCTGATCACGCCGCCGTCCACGCTCACCGCGGCGACGTAGAGCGCGCCCCCGCTGACCAGGGCGATCCGGTGCCCGTCGAGAGAGCTGGCCACCGCCACGACCGGTCCGGGGACCGCCAGCGACACCCGGCTCATCGCGGCCGACGTCCCGTCGAACCGGTAGAGCTTGCCGTCGGCCACCACCAGCCCGGCCGGGTGGTTCTTGTCCAGGGAGCGGAGCCAGGTGGGCCGCCCGATCGACCGGTACGCCCCGCTGTTGGTGTTGAAGACGGTGACCGGCGCCGGACCGGAGCCGACCTTGAGCCGCTTCCGGCCGCCCGACCCGGTCACCACCAGCGCGGCCAGGACCTGGTCGTCGGCGCGGGCGAGCGCCGCCGAGACCACGTTCTTGTTGTCGGCGGGCTCGATCGGCACGCCCGCGGTCGGCTCGTTGCCGATGGCGAGTGGGCGGATCGCGCCGTCGTACACGGTGAACCGGGCCGGGAGGTCGCCGTGCGGGTAGGCGGCGTGCGCCGCCCGCTCCTGCTCGAGGTCGACGGTGTGGCGCTTCTGGTTCTGGATCTTCAGGTCGAGCTTGCCGGTCAGGTCCGACAGCGACCAGGCGAGCTGGGTGCCGAGCAGGGCGAGCTTCCCGTCGTTCGCCCCCGGCATGGTGAGGTTGACCTCCCAGTGCCCGTCCGCGCCGGTGGCATTGTTGATCGGCCGGGTGCCGTCGGGAAGCCGGGTCACTCCCGGGGCGAGCCAGTCGGAGGGCCCGCCCGCGAGCCACTTCACCACGTCGGTGACCCGCCGCTCGGTCGGCACGGACGAGGGGAGGTACCGCAGGTCGGGCACCAGCCGTTTCTGATCCGAGTTCCAGAAGTAGATGGTGAGCGGCCGGTAGTAGTCGCGCAGCGCGGTGTCCCGCACCAGCAGCACGTTCGGCAGGTCGGTGATCAGCAGCCCCTGGCCCGGCTCGGTGCGGCGCAGCCGGAACACGTACTCGGTATCACTTTCCACCGGCGGGGCCAGGGTGCCGTCCGCCCGCAGCACCCCGACCTGCTGCACCTTCACGGTCACCGCGCTGGTGCCCTGGTTGTTCGGCGGCGTGACCTCGAGCTTCTCCCGCAGCCGCACCACGGTCAGCTCGATCTCGCTGCTCTGCTTCTCGGGCAGCCCGGCCCGCGACTCCGGCGCGATGAATTCCTTCACCCGGGTGTACGCCTGCTCGCGCTCCCCGGCGGCGGCCGCCCGCAGGTAGTTCTCGATGAACGGGCCCGGCTCGTTGCTGTCGGTGGGGCTGGGCGGCCGGGCCGGGCTGCCGTTGAGCGCGCCGGCCTCGGCGGCCGGTCCCGACCCGTCGACCTGGACCTCGGTCTCGTCCGGCAGCCCGCAGCCGATCAGCGCGGCGGGAAGCAACGAGCCGGCCACCAGCGCGGCCAGCAGGCGCCGCCGCCCGGCCCGGTGGCACCACCGAACGGCACCGAGGTGCCGCCGCCCGGCGTCACGGACCCGCCCACCGGGCGCGCTCACGACGTCACCTCGGCCCGGTCCACGCCGTCCGCCGGGCCGACCGCCAGGGCGCCGGCCCCGCTGCCCGGCCCGATGGCGAGCAGGCCGCCGTCGCGGGGGCCGCCGAACGGCAGCGCGGCGTCGGCCGGCACCAGCCGCAGCGGGGAGGTGGTCAGCCGGTCGCCGGCCCGGGCCGGCAGGGTCAGCCGGAACTGGGCGCCCTGGCCGGGCGCGCCCCAGGCCTCCAGCCAGCCGCCGTGCAGCCGGGCGTCCTCCAGGCTGATCGACAGCCCCAGGCCGGTGCCGCCGGTCTGCCGGGCCCGGGACGGGTCGGCCCGCCAGAACCGGTTGAAGACCAGCTTCTCCTCGCCCGGCTTGAGCCCGATGCCGTGGTCGCGCACGGTGACCGCCACCGCGCTCTGGTCCATCCCCAGGGTGATCCGGACCGGCTTGGCCTCGCCGTGCTCGACGGCGTTGCCGACCAGGTTGCGCAGCACCCGTTCGACCCGGCGCGGGTCCACCTCGGCGATCACCGGAGTGTCCGGCAGGTCCAACTCGATGGCCACCCCGACCCGCTCGGCCAGCCCGGCCAGCCGCTCGGCCACCCGGTGCACCACCGGCACCAGGTCGGTGGGCTCGGAGTCCAGCACCGCGAAGCCGGCGTCGAAGCGGCTGATCTCCAGCAGGTCGGTGAGCAACTCCTCGAACCGGTCCAGCTCGGCCTGGAGCAACTCGGCGCTGCGGGCCACCGCCGGGTCGAACTCGTCCCGCTCGGCGAAGATCAGATCGGCGGCCATCCGGACCGTGGTCAGCGGGGTCCGCAGCTCGTGCGAGACGTCGGAGGTGAACCGCCGCTGCAACCGGGACATCTCCTCCAGCCGGAGGATCTGCCGTTGCAGGTTGGTCGCCATTTGGTTGAACGAGGCGGCGAGCAGGGCCAGGTCGTCCTCGCCGTTGACCACCATCCGCTGGTCGAGCAGGCCGGCGGAGAGCCGTTGGGCGGTCCGGGCGGCCACCCGGACCGGGGTCACCACCAGCCGGGTGACCAGGGCCGCGAGCAGTCCGAGCAGGAGCACCAGGGCGGCGCCGGTGGCGACCACGGTGGCCCGGGCGTCGGCCGCGGTGGCGTCCTGCCGGGCCAGCGGCACGAGGTAGTAGAGCTCCACCTGGCCGAACTTGGTGGGCACCGGCGAGCCGTAGACGAGGTATTTGGTGCGTTCGCCGTCGAGCGTGCCGGTGCGGATCTGGTGGGCGATCTTGCCGGCGGCGACCTTGGCCCGCAGCTCCGACCCGATCAGCGGGCGGACCTGGGCGTCCGGTGAGGTACGCGGCTCGATGAACGCGGTGAAGTTGTCCGCGGTGATCGCCACGATCACCCCACTGGTCTGCGTCGGGTCACCGCCGGCCAGGTAGTTGACCGTGCCGTCGATGGTGTCCTGGAGCTGGGCCTCCTGCGGCGAGTTGTAGAGGTTGAACTGCTTCGCGGCGTACTCGCTGCCGTTGCGCAGCCGGAGCAGCACGTCGGTCTCGGCGTTCTCCAGCAGGATGCCGGTGATCTTGTCGGCGATCAGGTAGGCGAACCCGCCCACCAGCAGGCTCGACGCCACCAGGGTGATGGTCACCACCCGGACCTGGAGCGACCGCCGCCAGGTCCGGTGCAGGCCGGAGGTGAGCCCCGCCGCCTGCCCGGTCAGCGCACGCCACAGCGCCCGCACGGCGCGCAGCCGGCGGGTCACCAGGGTCGGCGGGTCGGAGGGCGGCGAGGTCAGCACAGTGCGACCAGGCTATCCGGTGCCCGCCTTGTAACCCACGCCCCGAACCGTGAGGATGATTTCCGGTCGCTCCGGATCCGGCTCGATCTTGGCGCGCAGGCGCTGTACGTGCACGTTGACCAGCCGGGTGTCGGCGGCGTGCCGGTAGCCCCAGACCTGCTCCAGCAGGACCTCGCGGGTGAAGACCTGGCGCGGCTTGCGGGCGAGCGCGACCAGCAGGTCGAACTCCAGCGGCGTCAGCTTCACCTCCTCGCCGTCCCGGCTGACCGTGTGCGCCGGCACGTCGATGGTGATCTGGTTGCCGGGCGGGCCGATGGTGAGCAGTTCCGGCGCCACGTCCTCGCCCCGGCGCAGCCGGGCCCGCATCCGGGCCACCAGTTCCTTGGGCTTGAACGGCTTGACCACGTAGTCGTCGGCGCCGGACTCCAGCCCGAGCACCACGTCGACGGTGTCGCTCTTGGCGGTGAGCATGACGATCGGCACACCGGACTCGCCCCGGATCGCCCGGGCCACGTCGATGCCACTCATCCCGGGCAGCATCAGGTCGAGCAGGACGATGTCGGGCCGACTGTCACGGAACGCGGCCAGTGCCCGTTCCCCGTCCGCGACGAAGGAGGGCACGAAGCCCTCGCTGCGCAGGACGATGCCGAGCATCTCGGCGAGCGCTGGGTCGTCGTCGACGACCAGTACCCGGGCTCTCATGGGGTTTATCGTTCCATCCCCGTTCGTTTCGGAGGGTTCGGCGTCATCACACGGCACGGTACTGCGGTGGGCGGCCCGGCACCACAGCCGCCGGCCAGGACGGCCCGCGTGGCGTGCCGCGGGTCGGCGGGTCAGCCGGAACCGGACCGGCCATGCAACCATGATCCCCGGGCGCGCCGCCGCCCGCCACCACCGCCCGTCCAGCAGGAGTACGCGTGCCCGACGCCGGCCCGACCGCCGTGCTGCCGCGCCGCCCGCTGACCGTGGGCGAGCTGCTGGACTCGGCCGTCCTGCTGCTGCGCGACCAGGCCCGGCTGCTGGTCCCGCTCGGCGTCCTGCTGGCCCTGGCCGAGCAACTGCTGCTGCACCCGCTGCGGGTGCTGGCCGCCGCCCGGCCGCCGGAGTGGCTGCCGGTCGGGGACCGGCTCGGCACGTACTGGCTGCTGCTCGCGGCGGGGGCCGGCACCGAGGCGGTGATCATCGCGCTGCTCGGCAATCCGGCGGCCCGGGCCGCCGGAGCGGCGCTGCTGGGCCGCCGGGCGCGCCCCCGCGAACTGCTCAGGCCGGCCCGCTGGGTGGCCACCCTGCTGTTCGCGGCGGCGGCCGGCTGCGCCGTCGGCCTGGCCGGGCTGGCCGGGCCGGCCTGGTTCGTGGCGTACGGGCTGCTCGGGGCGCTCATCCCGGCGCTCGTGGTGGACCGGGTGCCGGCCTACCGGGCACCGGGGCGGGCGCTGCGACTCGCGGTACGTGGCGGCGGGCGGGCCGGCGCCATCCGGCTGCTCGGCTACCTGGGCTGGTGGCTGCTCCGGCTCGGCGTCGGGCTCGGCGCCTACCACGGCCTCCAACTGCTCGGCCTGTTCGACGTCCAGGCGTGGGCGCTGCCGATCGCCACGGTCTGCTGGGTCGCGGTGAACGCCGTGGCCTACCCGGCGCTGGCCTGCCTGGACGCGGTGCTGCACCTGGAGACCCGGATGCGCTCCGAGGGGCTGGACATCCGGCTCTCCCGGGCCCCGGCCGGCGTCCCGGAACCCGTCCTGCTGGCGGTGCGGCGGTGAGCCGCTGGTGGACCGAGACGGTCGCCGCGCTCGGCGACGTCGTACCGCTGCCGCTGGCCGCCCTGCTCCTGCTGCTCGCCGCCCTGCTGGCCGCCCTCGGCTGGTTCTTCTTCCCGGCCTGGGTGCCCCGCCGGCTGCCCCAGCCGCGGCTGCCCCGCCTGCGCCGACCCCGCCTGCGGTTACCCCGACTGCGGCTGCCCCGCCTGCGCCGGCCGCGCCTGCGGCTGCCCCGGCTGCGGTTGCCGCGCCGCCGCCGGCGGGCGGTCCGGACGGCCCCGGTCGTGCCGGCGGTGCCCGCGCCCCGGGCGGCGGACGCGGGCCCGGCCGGCCTCGCCGACCGGCTCGCCGCCGAGGGGCGGTACGCCGAGGCGGTCCGGGAGCGGCTGCGCGAGATGGTCGGCGAACTGGTGGCCCGACAGGTGGTCGCCCACCGCCCCGGGATGACCGTCACCGAGCTGACCACGGCCGTGGCGTACGCCCGGCCCCGGACCCAGCCGACCCTGCACGCGGCCGGCGTGATCTTCTCCGACCTCTGGTACGCCCAGCGCCCGGCCACCCGGGAGCACGACGACCGGATGCGCGACCTCGCCACCGAGCTGCGCCGGGATCTGGCCGGCGAGGGTACGCGCGGATGACCGCCGTCCCCGCCCCGCCCCGGCCGGCCGCCGCCGCGCACCCGCGCCGTCGGCACCGGCTGCTGATCCCGCTGGCGGTCGCGGTGCTGCTGATCGTGGTCACCCTGGTCCTGCACGCCGTGGACCAGCCCGACCCGGACGACCCCGGTTTCCTGTCCCCGGTCGCCACCGGGGCCGACGGCGGCAGCCGGCTCGCCGCGGCGCTGCGCGGCCAGGGCGTACCGGTCCGCCGGGAGACCGACACCGAGCGGGCGCTGGCGGCGGCGCGGACCGGCCCGAGCACCCTCTTCGTGCCCGCCCCCGATCTGGTCCAGCCGGCCGTCCTGCGCGACCTGGGCTACCTGCCGCCCGGCAGCCGGCTGGTCCTGGTCGACCCGTCGCGGCGGGCGGTGGACGGCCTGGACCTGCCGCTGTTGCCGGCCGGGCGGCGCTGGGCCACCCGGGTCAGCACCCCGGACGCCGACGGCCGGCCCTGCCCGCTGCCCGAGGCCGGCCGGGCCGGCGCCGCCGCCGCCGAGCGCCAGCGGTACGCCGTCCCCGCCGACTCCGCCGCCGACCGCTGCTACCGCGGCGGCTTGGTCCGGGTGCCGGGGCGCACCGAGGTGGTGGTGATCGGGGCCAGCGACCCGTTCCGCAACGACCGGATCGACGAGTGGGGCAACCGGGACCTCGCCACCGGCCTGCTCGGCGGCGCCCGCCCGGTGGTCTGGCTCGACCTGCCCGGCCCGGAGCCGGCACCCACCGGCCCGAGCGCGTCACCCACGCCCGGCGACGGCGACCGGTCCGGCCGGGGGACGGGCGACGGGCGGGACCCCGGCTCGGACGGTCGCGAGCCGGACCGGGCGGGCGAGCGGCCGCCCTGGGACAACCCGCTCTGGGACGCCTTCCCGGCCTGGTTCTGGGCGCTGCTGGCCCAGCTCGCGCTGGCCGGCCTGCTGGTGCTGCTCTGGCGGGCCCGGCGGCTCGGTCCACCGGTGCCGGAACCGCTGCCGGTGACCGTCCGCTCCGCCGAGACGGTGCTCGGCCGGGCCCGGCTCTACCGGCGGGCCGGCGCCCGGGACAGCGCCGCCGAGACGCTGCGCGCCGCCGCCCGCGACCGGCTGCTGCCCCGGCTCAACCTGCCCGCCGACGCCGCGCCGGCCGAGGTGGCCGCCCGGGTCGCCGCGTACACCGGCGACGACCCGGACCGGGTGGCGGAGCTGCTGCACGGTGCCGCCCCGGAGAACGACCAGGAGCTGCTGGCGCTGGCGCGCGACCTGGACGCCCTGACCCGTACCGTCGCTCATCCGACCGAAGGAGATGATCCCCGGTGACCGGACCCGTCATCGCCGCGCCGACCGTCGCGCAGCCCGACGCCCGCGCCGCCCTGCACCGGCTGCGGGCCGAGGTGGCCAAGGCCGTGGTCGGCCAGGACGCGGTGTTCACCGGCCTGGTGCTCGCCCTGCTCTGCCGCGGGCACGTGCTGCTGGAGGGGGTGCCGGGGGTGGCCAAGACGCTGCTGATCCGGACCGTGGCCACCGCGCTGGACCTGGGGTCCAAGCGGGTGCAGTTCACCCCGGACCTGATGCCGGGTGACGTGACCGGTTCGCTGATCTTCGACCCGCACACCGCCGAGTTCACCTTCCGGGAGGGGCCGGTCTTCACCAACCTGCTGCTCGCCGACGAGATCAACCGGACTCCACCGAAGACCCAGTCGGCGCTGCTGGAGGTGATGGAGGAGCGGCAGGTCTCCGTCGAGGGCGAGCGCCGCCCGCTGCCCGAGCCGTTCATCGTCGCGGCCACCCAGAACCCGATCGAGTACGAGGGCACCTACCCGCTGCCCGAGGCGCAGCTCGACCGGTTCCTGCTCAAACTGACCGTGCCGCTGCCCAGCCGGGACGAGGAGCTGGGCGTGCTGCGCGCCCACCACGCCGGCTTCGACCCGCGGGACCTGCGGGCGGCCGGCGTACGGCCGGTGGCCACCGTGGCCGACCTGGCCGCCGCCCGCGAGGCGGTCGGCCGGGTGCACGTGGCCGAGCCGGTGCTCGGCTACATGGTGGACCTGTGCCGGGCCACCCGGGCCGCCCCGGCGCTGGAGCTGGGCGCCTCGCCCCGGGGCACCACCGCGCTGCTCAGCACCGCCAAGGCGTGGTCCTGGCTGGCGGGTCGGGACCATGTCACCCCGGACGACGTGAAGGCGGTCGCCCGGCCCACCCTGCGGCACCGGCTCCGGCTGCGTCCGGAGGTGGAGCTGGAGGGCGTCACCGTCGACGCGGTGCTGGACGCGGTGCTGGCCACCGTGCCGACCCCGCGATGACCCGGCGGGCGGCGCTGCTGCTCGGGCTGGGCGCGGCCACCCTCCCCGCCTGGCCGGCACCGTTCCTCGGCGTCGCGCTGATGACCGGGGTGGTGCTGCTGCTCGTCGCGCTGGACTGGGCCCTCGCCGTGCCGCTGCACGCGCTCACCGCCACCCGCGACGGGGACCGGACGGTCCGGCTGGACGGTACGGCCACCGTCACGCTGCGGCTGGCCAACGGCTCCGACCGGACCCTGTACGCCCAGGTGCGCGACGCCTGGGTGCCCTCGGCCGGGGCGCGCCCCGACGTGCCGCCCGAGCGGGTGCTCACCGTCGAGCCGGGCGGCGTCGCCGCGCTGCCGGTGCGGCTCACCCCGACCCGGCGCGGCGACCGGCCCGCGGCGGCGCTGACCGTACGCTCGCTGGGGCCGCTGCGGCTGGCGTTCCGGCAGCGGGCCGGCCGTCCCGGCACGCCGGCGTGGACGCTGCGCGCGCTGCCCCGCTTCGACTCCCGGCGGCACCTGCCGGAAAAGCTGTCGAAGCTGCGGATCATCGACGGCGTCCAGGTCACCCGGGGACGCGGCCAGGGCACCGAGTTCGACACCCTGCGCGAGTACGTGATCGGCGACGACGTCCGGTCGATCGACTGGCGGGCCAGCGCCCGCCGCGCCGACGTGCTGGTGCGGACCTGGCGGCCGGAGCGGGACCGGCGGCTGGTCTGCGTGCTGGACACCGGGCGCACCGCCGCGGTACGGGTCGGGGACGAACCCCGGCTGGACACCGCGATCGACGCGGCGCTGCTGCTCACCGCGCTGGCCGCCCGCGCCGGCGACCGGGTCGACCTGCTCGCCGCCGACGCCACGGTCCGCGCCACGGTCACCGGCAGCGGCCGGCCGGCCCTGCTCGCCCGGCTGGTCGACGCGGTCGCCCCGCTCCAGCCGGCCCTGGTGGAGACCGACTTCGAGCTGATCGCCGGGGAGGTGCTGCGCCGGGAGCGGCAGCGCAGCCTCGTGGTGCTCTTCACCGCGCTGGAGCCGGGCGCGCTCGGCGAGGGGCTGCTGCCGGTGTTGCCCCGGCTCGCCGCCCGGCACCGGGTGGTCCTCGCGGCGACCCACGACCCGGTGCTCACCGGGCTGACCGCCGGGCCACCGGCGACGCCGGACGACGCGTACGCCGCCGCGGCCGCCTGGCGGGCCCTGGCCGAGCGGGAGCGGGTCCGGGCCGCGCTGTCCCGGCACGGGGTGACGGTGGTGGACGCGCCCGCCGACCGGCTCGCCCCGGCGGTCGCCGACACCTACCTGCGGCTCAAGTCCCTCGGCCAGCTCTGATCGGTGGCCGGGGCCGGCGTGTCGGCGGTCGACGCGGCGTGCCGGCCGAGCAGCAGCGCGTACGCCAGGAAGGCCAGCCAGGCCGCGGCGCCGACGGCCACCCGGACGGCGACCGGCAGCGGCACCGGGGTCACGAACGCCTCCAGCAGCGCGGAGACCGCGAAGAGCCCGACCAGGCCGGTGGCCACCACGATCGCGGAGCGGCCCGCCTCGGCGACCGCCCGGCCCCGGCTCAGGTGCGCGGGCGGCGCGATCCACGCCCAGCCGGTCCGCAGCCCCACCCCGGCGGCCACGAAGATCCCGGTGAGTTCCAGCAGCCCGTGCGGGGTGATCAGGCCGAAGAAGACGTCCGCCCGGCCGTACGAGATCATCACCCCGCCGACCACGCCGAGGTTCAGCGCGTTCTGCCAGAGCAGCCAGAACACCGGCACGATCAGCACCCCGGAGGCGAGGCACTGCGCGGCGATCCACGCGTTGTGCGTCCACAGGTGGAACGCGAAGGTGGGCGCGGTGAACTCGGTGTAGTAGCCGGCGAAGCCGGAGTCGACCAGATCGGCGGCGGCGTCCTCGCCGATGAACGCGGCGGCGGTCTCCGGGTGCCCGGCGACGAACCAGATGAGGAACCCGCTGAGCGCGCTGAACCCGGTCGCCACCGCACACCACCAGGGCCAGGCCCGGTAGAGGGCGGCCGGCAGGTCGGCCAGCAGGAACCGGCGGACCGCCGCCCACGACGGCCGGGGCCGGCCGGTGATCCGGGCCCGGGCCGCCAGCACCAGGTGGGACAGGTGGTTGACCAGCGCCGGGTCGGGCGAGCGGCTGCGCAGCACCGAGAGGTGGGTGGCGGCCCGCTGGTAGAGCACGACCAGCTCATCGACCTCGGTCGCGTCCAGGCGGCGCCGGCCGGTCAACCGCGCCAGCCGCCGCCACTCGGCGGTGTGCTCCGCCACGTACGCGTCGAGATCCACACGTCCTCCCCCGTTCGGCGCTCATAGTGTTCACTGTGGCGGTGCGCGCGCAACCTCCCCCACCCGCGCGGTGGGCCGACGCCGGGTTGGTCAGTGGCGAGGCGGTCGAGCTGGACGTCCGGGCCGCCCGGCTCGGCTCCCGGGTGCTGGCCCTGCTGATCGACCTGGTGGCCCAGCTGGTGGTGGCGCTGGTGCTGTCGATCGTGCTGTCGCTGCTGCTGCTCCTGCTGCCCGGCGGCCTGGTCGACGGCGCGCTGTCCGGGGCCATGCAGACCGTGCTGCTGATCCTGGTGCTGGTCGGCTACCCGGTGCTGATGGAGCGTTTCGCGGGCGGCCGGACGCTGGGCAAGCTCGCCGTGGGGCTGCGGGTGGTCCGCGCCGACGGCGGCCCGGTGGGCGTCGGCCAGTCGCTGACCCGGGCCCTGGTCGGCGTCGCGGTGGAGTGGCCCGGCCTGGTGCTGCCGCTGTTGAGCTGGGCGGCGAGCGTCACGGTGATGCTCAGCGATCCGCGCGGGCGCCGGCTGGGCGACCTGGTCGCCGGCACGCTGGTGGTGCACACCCGGGCCGCGGGGGTCTGGCGGCCGCTGCCGCCGGCCGTGCCGCCGCTGCTGGGCTGGGCGGCGCTGGCCGACCTGAGCCGGGTGGACGACCGGCTGGCGCTGGCCGTGCGGCAGTACCTCACCCGCAGTCACCAACTGGCCGAGCCGGAGCGGAGTCTATTGGGGCGGGAGCTGTGGGCGGAGGTCGCGGCGGTCACCGCGCCACCGCCGTCGTGGGCCGCGCCGGAGCCGGCGTACCTGGCCGCCGTGCTGGCCGAGCGGGGCCGGCGGGCGGCACACCGGCTGGGGCGTACCCGGGCGGTCACCGCCACGCTCTGGCCCGAGCTGGCCCCGCCGGCGGGGCCAG
>NZ_KQ058753.1 GCF_000982955.1 Micromonospora sp. HK10
ACGCGGTCGAGGCGCTCGCCGACGGCCTCGCCACCGGGCAGGCGCTCTTCGACGTGCAGACCGTGGTGCTCGGCGGCGGGCTCGCCCAGGCCGGCGACCGGCTGCTCGACCCGCTCCGCGTGGCGCTGCGCGAACGACTGACCTTCCATCGGGAGCCGCGGCTGGTCGCGGCGGCCCTCGGCGACGAGGCCGGCTGCCTCGGCGCCGCCCTGCTCGCCCTGGACACCCTGGAGAAGGAGAGCCGATGACCCTGCGCGTGACCGGCAAGGTGGTGACCCCGGCCGGCGTGATCCGGCAGGGCTGCGTGGAGGTCGTCGGCGACCGGATCCGGGCCGTCGCGGAGTACCCGACGGTGCGCGACGGGCACTGGATCGTGCCGGGCTTCGTGGACATGCACACCCATGGCGGCGGCGGGCACACCTTCACCACCGGGGACGCCGGCTCGGCCCGGGCGGCGGCCGACTTCCACCTACGCCACGGCACCACCACGCTGCTGGCCAGCCTGGTCAGCTCGCCGTTCGCGCTGATGCGGGACGCCACCGCGGCGTTCCGGCCGCTGGTCGAGGCCGGGGTGCTGGCCGGCGTCCACTTCGAAGGGCCGTACCTGTCGGCGGACCGCTGCGGCGCGCAGAACCCGGAGTTCCTCCGTGACCCGTCCACCGACGAGCTGGCCGAGCTGATCGAGCTGGGCGGCGGGGCGGTCCGGATGGTCACCCTGGCCCCCGAGCGGGACGGCGCGCTGGAGGCGATCAAGCTGCTCGTCGCAGCCGGCGTGGTCGCGGCGGTCGGGCACACCGACGCCACCTGGGAGCAGACCCGGGCCGCGGTGGCCGCCGGGGCGAGCGTGGGTACCCATCTGTTCAACGGGATGCGCCCGGTGCACCACCGCGAGCCGGGGCCGGTGGTGGCCCTGCTCGACGCCCCCAATGTGGTCTGCGAGCTGGTCGCCGACGGGGTGCACCTGCATGACGGGATGCTCGGCTTCGCCAGCTCGGTGGCCGGCCCGGAGCGGGCCGCCCTGATCACCGACGCGATGGCCGCGGCCGGCATGCCCGACGGCGAGTACGAGCTGGGCGGCCAGGCCGTCACGGTGGCCGACGGGGTGGCCCGGCTCAGCCGGGACGGCGCGATCGCCGGCAGCACCCTGACCATGGACGCCGCGCTGCGGCACGCCGTCGCCGCCGGCATCGCGCTGCCCGACGCCGCCCGCATGGTCGCCACCACCCCGGCCCGGGCGATCGGCCTGGGCGACCGGCTCGGGGCACTCCAGGCCGGCCTGCGGGCCGACCTCGTGGTGCTCGACGACGACCTCAACGTGGTCCGGGTGATGCGCGGGGGCACCTGGGTGGAGTGACGCGAGCGGTCCGCGACGGTCAGTTCCGCTCGCAGGCTGCGGAGTCCGGCGGACGCGCGGCCGATCGCGCCACGGGGCCGGCGACGCGCAGCCGGTCGCGCCACGTATCCGGCGGGTCCGCCGGCCGACGGCGGCGCGGCGACCGACCGACCACAGACGGTGTCCTCAGCCCGCCGGGCACGGGTTCTCACCCGCTACCGACTTGATGTCGTGAATGACTCGGTCCGGTGGCCAGGCTCAGCCCGCAGCCGATACATCCGCCGGTCGGCCGTCCGCCGACCCCGCCGGTAGCCGTCGCACCGCCGTACGGCGCGCCGTCGGCCGCGGGCCGCCCTCGGCGATCCATTCACGTCATCACGTCGGTAGGCAACTACTGGTTATCCGCCGAAGCAGCCGGCCAGCCAGAACTACCCTCGGCACAGCAGCCGCCCACCCAGAACCACCCTCGGCACAACAGCCGGCACCCAGAGCCACCCTCGGCGCGGCAGCCACCGCCCAGGGACGGACCGGACGGCGCCGCCACGACCACGGGACCGGACCGCGGCGGTAGGACGACGCGCACGACCGAGCGGACCCGGGCGGCTGTCCCGCGAACGGGGCGCCTCAGCCGGCGGTGGGCACCTCGACGCCGAGGACGGCCTGCTCGTCGGGGCGGTGCACCAGCACGTCCGACAGGTACGAATGCACCGCGTGGCGCATGCCGACGTCCCGGCCGGCCCGCTCCGAGAGCAGCCACTTGTGCTCGATGATCTGCGCGAACAGCTCCTGCGGCTCCAGCTTGCGACGCAGGTGCTCCGGCACCGCCCGGACCACCGGCTCGAACACCTCGGTCAGCCAGCGGTGCGCGGCCTGCTGCTCGTCGGTCAGGTCGCTCTCCACCCGGTACGCGTCCAGGTCGTTGAGAAGCTTGCGAGCCTGGTTCTCCTCGGCGTCCAGACCGGTGAGGCGGAGCAGCCGGCGGGTGTGGTAGCCGGCGTCGACCACCTTCGGCCGGACCAGGTACCGGCCGTTGTCGGCGGTCGACATGGCCACCTCGGCGACGTCGAAGCCCAGCTCGTTGAGGCGGCGGATCCGACCCTCGATGTCGTGCCGGGCCGCCCGCTCGACCTGCTGCTCGTAGGTGATCTCGTGCCAGAGCCGCTCGTACCGCTGGACGACCTCCTCGCAGACCACCTCCGGGTCGATCGACTCGTGCAGCAGCCCGGCGGCCTGCAGGTCCAACGCCTCACCGAAGATGTTGACCCGGGCGATCTCCAGGTCCTCCCCACGCTGACCGTTGGAGAGCGAGTTGTGCAACGCCCCGGTCTCCGCGTCCACCAGGTAGGCGGCGAACGCGCCCGCGTCGCGGCGGAACAGGGTGTTCGACAGCGAGCAGTCGCCCCAGAAGAACCCGGTCAGGTGCATCCGCACCAACAGCACGGCGAGCGCGTCGAGCAGCCGGTTCATGGTCTCCGGCCGCAGCGTCCGGGAGAAGAGCGCCCGGTACGGCAGCGAGAACTGCAGGTGCCGGGTGATCAGCACCGGGTCCAGCGGCTCCCCGTCGTCGGTCTGCCGGTCGGCCACGATCGCCACCGCCTCGACGGACGGGAAGTCGATCCGCTCCAGCGCCCGGAGCAGGTCGTACTCCCGCTCGGCGACCCGCTCGCCGGTCTCCTTCACCGCGTACACGTAGTCGCCGAGCCGGACGAAGCGCACGATGTGCCGCGAGATGCCCTGCGGCAGCGCGACCAGATGCTGGGCAGGCCACTCCTCCAGCGGGGTCGACCAGGGAAGGTCGAGCAGCGCCGGGTCGACGAGGGCCGAGGTGATCCGCACGCCGACAAGTTTGACCGCTGACCCCGCCGCAGCGCTTCCCTTCGTGGGCCGGCACACAGCCGCCGAAGGCCCGCGCCGGTCCGCCGCCGCCCGCGGCCGGTAGCGTGGTCGCGTGCGGGAGACCACAGGGGTACGCGGTGACCTGCGGCCGCGGCCGGTCCGGCCGGCCGGGTGGTGGTTCGACGGGCTGCTGCTCGCGGCCCTGGTGGCGCTGACCGTGGCACTCGCCGCCGGGCACCTGTTCGGGCTCGACCGGACGGTCGCCGACTGGTGCGACGGGCACCGCCCGACCGCCGCCCGCTGGGTGGCCATGACGCTCAACCTGCTCGGCCAGGGCACCCCGCTCACGCTGCTCGCGGCCGGGCTGGGCGTGCTGCTGGCGGTGCGGCTGCGCTCGGTGCGGCCGATCCTGCCGCCGGTGGTCGCGTTCGTGCTCACCACCTTCACGATCGGCCCGCTGAAGGTGTGGACGGCCCGCCCGGCGCCGAGCGCCTCGATCAAGGAGCCGTTCCTGTCGCCCGAGCAGACGCTGCCGCTGTTCCAGCACGACCTGCCGGTGCGCTTCGCGCAGTCGTACCCGTCGGGGCACGTCGCCAACGCGATCGTCTGGTACGGCGTGCTCGCGCTGCTGCTGGCCCCCCTGCTGCGCACCTTCGGCCGGACCATGCCGGCCCGGCTGGTCACCGTGATCCGGGTGGTGCCTCCGGCGGTGGTCTTCTGCACCACCGTCTATCTGAGCTGGCACTGGCTGACCGACTCGGTCGCCGGGCTGCTGCTCGGCCTGCTGCTGGACCGCCTGCTGCGCCGGATGCCCTGGGACGACCTGCCGTTGCCGGGCCGGTTACGGCGCTGGGACCGGCCGTTCACCTCTCGGCCGTAGGGTGCTGCCGTGGAGCAACTGGAGCGCCGACTGGGCGTACCCGACGCGGTCGTCATCGGACTGGGGTCGATGCTCGGCGCGGGCGTCTTCGTGGTCTTCGCCCCCGCCGCGGCGGCCGCCGGCGGAGCCGGGCTGCTCGCCGCGCTGGCCCTGGCCGGCTTCATCGCCTTCTGCAACGCGACCAGCTCGGCCCGGCTGGCGGCCCGCTACCCCGAGTCCGGCGGCACCTACGTCTACGGCCGGGAACGGCTGCACCCGTTCGCCGGCTTCGTGGCCGGCTGGGGGTTCGTGGTCGGCAAGACGGCGAGCTGCGCGGCGATGGCGCTGACCATCGGGGCGTACCTCTGGCCGGGGCGGGCGCGGCTCGTCGCGGTCCTCGCGGTGCTGGCGGTGACCGCGGTGAACCTGCGCGGGGTGGGCAAGACCGCCACCGCCACCCGGGTCCTGGTCGGCGTGGTGCTCACCGTGCTGGCCGTGGTCGCGGTCTCCGGCGCGCCGCACGTCGGCCTCGACCGGCTCGGCGGGGTCGCCGGCATCGACGCCCGGGGCGTGCTGACCGCTGCCGGTCTGCTCTTCTTCGCCTTCGCCGGGTACGCCCGGATCGCCACCCTCGGCGAGGAGGTACGCGACCCGGAGCGGACCATCCCGCGCGCCGTGCCGGTGGCGCTCGGCATCGTGCTGGCGATCTACCTGGTGCTGGCCGTGGTGGCGCTCGGCGTGCTCGGCGAGGGGCGGCTGGCCGATGCCGCGGCCCCGCTCGCCGAGGTGGTCGGCGCGGCCGGGCTGCCCGGCCTGGCCTGGCTGGTCCGGGCCGGGGCCACCGTGGCGGTGACCGGCGTGCTGCTCTCCCTGCTCGCCGGCGTCGGCCGGACCACCCTGGCGATGGCCCGCCGTCGGGACCTGCCGGCCGGGCTGGCCGCCGTGCATCCGCGTACCCGGGTGCCGCACCGCGCCGAGCTGGCCGTGGCCGCCGTGGTGATCGTGGTGGTGGCCCTCGGCGGCGTGCGCGGTGCGATCGGCTTCTCCAGCTGCACGGTGCTGGTCTACTACGCGATCGCCAACGCCTCGGCGCTGACCCTGGGCCGCGATCCGGCCCGGAAGCTGCCCGTGCAGCTGCTCGCCGCGCTGGGGCTGGTCGGCTGCCTGCTGCTCGCGGTCAACCTGCCGGTCGCCAGCACCCTCGCCGGTTTCGGCGTGCTCGCCCTCGGCGCCCTCTGGTACGCCGTGCGTCCCGCCCGCCGAGCCGGCTGAGCCGCTGATACGCCGTGCGCCCTGCCCGCCGAGCCGGCTGAGCCGCTGGTAGGCCGTGCGTCCCGCCCGCCGAGCCGGCTGAGCAGCGAGGCCGGCGCGGTCAGCCGGTCTCACCGCCGGAGATCACTCCGCCGGCTGGCGGGGCACCGGCGGGCCGGCCGGCTCGACCGGGCCCGCGCTGGTCTCCCGGAGCAGGGCGCTGAGCCCGGCCCGGCGGGCCACCACGGTCAGCCGGTCCCCGGCCTGGATCACCATCCGCGGGTCCACGGTCCAGTCGGTCCGCTGCCCGGCGCGGGTGTGCGCGAGCACGCGCACCTCTCCCGGCCGGGCCACCGCCGCGACCGGCCGGCCGTCCAGCGGGGAGTCGGCGACCACCGGCACCTCGGTGACCAGCAGCGCGTGCCGGTCGACCGGGATGGTGGCGATCACCGCCCGGTCCAGCAGCGCCACCGCGAACGCGGGCGCGGCGAGGTACGACACGCTGTGCGACAGGCGGACGCCGAACGCCTCCTGGATCCGCCGGGCGAAGTCGCCGTCGAAGAGTCGCAGCACCACCCGCAGGTCGGGGTCGAGGCCGCGGGCGTTCAGCGCGGCGCGCAGGTTGGTGCCGTCGTCGGTGGAGACCACCACCAGCGCCTGGCAGGTGTCCACCGAGGCGGCCCGCAGGGTCTCCTCCAGCCCGGCGTCCCCGATGATCAGCGGTACGCCGAGCCGGTGCGCGAGCGCCGCACCGCGCGCCTCGGGATTCTTGTCGATGGCCACCACCTCGACCCCGAAGTCGTGCAGCTGGGCCATCACCCGGGTGCCGATGTTGCCGAGCCCGACCACCACCACGTGCCCGGACCGGTCGGGTGCCTGGCCGGCGTGCAGGGCGAGCCGGGCGTTGACGATGCCGTCCACCACCGCCGCGGTGATCAGCGGGATCAGGGCCAGCCCGGCGAGGTTGAGCACCACCTGCATGATCTGGGCGGCGACCGGCTTGCCGAGATCCGGATCCTGCCCGCTCAACGTGGTGACCAGGGTGAGGTAGAGCGCATCGGACCAGTTCACCTGGGCCGCCCGGCCGTTCAGCCAGCCCAGCACGGCGATCACCGCCAGCAGCACCAGCACCGCCACGCCGATCTTGCGGGTGGCGAAGCTGCGGACCGCCCGCAGCAGCGCCACCACCGGCTCCCGGCGGCGGCGGGCCCGGACCAGCCGGCGGGCGGCCAGCTCGGTGCCGGGCGGCTGCCCGGTCGCCTCGGCCAGCACCACGTCGGCGGAGGCCTCGTCGGCGGGCAGCACCCGGATCAGCTCCGGGTCACCGGTGACGGCCAGGCCGCAGAGCACGTCCTGCGGGCGTACGTCGGCCCGGCGGGCCACGTAGAGGGTGCGGCCGGCGTGCCGGAAGTGGGTGGGGGCCAGCTCGCCGAGCGCGGCGGCGACGAACGCCGGGGCCGCCATCGAGGCGTCGGAGAGGACCGCCGAGTCGGGGAAGATCTGCCGCAGGCCGTTGGCGAGGCTGGTGTTGAACATGCGTACCACCAGGCGCAGCCGGGGCTCGACCTCCTGGGCGCAGAGCGCGGCGTGCATGTTGCCCACGTCGTCCTGGTGCAGCAGGGCCAGCCCGTCCGCGCCGGCCAGCCCGGCCCGGCGGAAGGTGGCCTCGTCGAGCCGGTCGGCGCGCACCACCTGGATGCCTTCGATGTCCCGGCCGTCCGGCCCCTCCGAGCGGCGGCGCTCCGGCACCACCAGGGTGATCCGGATCCGCCCGTTGGACGGCCCGGTGGCCAGCAGCGACCGGACCACCCAGTACGCGAGCGGGTCGGAGCCGCAGACCACGAAGTGCGGCCGGGAGTCACCGTTCATCCGGAGCCGCCACCCGGTCGCGCGGCGCGCGCGGTCGCGCAGGGGCTCGGCCATGCCCGGATGGTAGTCAGCCGCTCGCGGTGCGCGCAGCCCCCTCGATCATGAAGCATGGGGCCGGCGCGTTCGGGTAGTGCACCGCCATGCAGACGTTCCTCCCGTATCCGGACTTCCTGGCCAGCGCCCGGGCGCTGGATCAGAAGCGGCTGGGCAAGCAGCGGGTGGAGACCATCCAGGTGCTGCGCGGACTGACCCGGCCCGGCTACGGCTGGCGCAACCACCCGGCGGTGAAGATGTGGGCCGGCTACGAGGAGGCGCTGACCCGGTACGGGCTGGACATGTGTGCGGTGTGGTGCGAGCCGGGCCGGGCGGACACCTGCGCGGCCACCCTGACCACGGACCTCGCCACCGCCTGCGGCCTCGCGGTCGTCCGGACCCAGCCGGAGTTGGCCGAGGCCGGCGAGCTGCCGCCCTGGCTGGGCCGGGAGGATCTGCACCGCAGCCACCGCTCGTCGCTGCTGCGCAAGGACCCCGCGCACTACGGTCCCCGGTTCGGCGACGTCCCACCCGACCTGGAGTACGTCTGGCCCGCCTCGGACCGGGCGCGGCGCTGTCTGCTGCCCCCGGACGACTGAGCGGCGGCCCTTCCGCCGCCGGAGCCGGAGGGCGGACCGCCGGGCGGCCGAGCGGCCGACTTCTGCCGGCGGACGCCGGAGCGGGCAGACTGAGGGCCTATCGGCCGGGGAGGTGCGGATGGCGCTGTCGCAACTGATCGGCCGCCTCATCGGCGTACGCGAACACGTGGTGGACCCGGGCGGCGGTGGCGCCCCCCGGGTGCCCCGGCCGGTGCGGGCGGTGGTGGTGGGCGGCGGCATCGCCGGCATGTCGGCGGCCGTGGTGCTGGCCGAGCGGGGGGTCGACGTGACCGTGCTGGAGTCGGCGCCCACCCTGGGCGGCCGGCTCGGCGCCTGGCCGGAGGAGCTGCCGGACGGCCCGCAGCGCAACGAGCACGGCTTCCACGCCTTCTTCCGGCAGTACTACAACTGGCGATCGATCCTCCGCCGGGTCGACCCCGGACTGGGGTTCCTCAAGCCGATCCCCGGCTATCCGATCCTGTCGGCGCGCTGGCCGACCGAGGAGTTCGGCCGGCTGCCGCCCGCGCCCCCGGCGAACCTGCTGGCGCTGCTGCTGCGCAGCCCGAGCCTGCGCCTGACCGACCTGCGCGGCATGGACCGGGACGCCGCGCTGCCGCTGCTCAGCTACGACCCGGAACGCACCTACGCCGAGTTCGACGAGCGGACCGCCGACGAGCTGCTCACCTCGCTGCGGCTGCCGGACCGGGCCCGGGCCATGCTCTTCGAGGTCTTCTCCCACTCGTTCTTCAACCACGAGGCGGAGATGTCGGCCGCCGAGATGATCGCTCAGTTCCACTTCTACCTGCTGGGCAACCCGGAAGGGCTGGCCTTCGACTGCCCCGACGAGGACTACGCGACGGCGATCTGGCAGCCGTTGACCCGCCACCTGGAGCGGCACGGCGGCCAGGTCCGCACCGGCACGGCCGCCGCCCGGCTGGACCGGACGCCGGGCGGATGGCGGGTACGCACCGCCGACGGGGCGGCCCACGACGCCGGGCACGTGGTGCTGGCCGTCGACCCGCCGGCGCTCGCCGCGCTGGTCGCCGCCTCACCGGGCCTGGTCGCGGCGGCACCCCGGCTGGTGGCCCGGATGCCCGCGTTCGGCACCCCCGGTCCGCCGTACGCGGTGGCCCGGTACTGGATGGACGGTGACGTCCGGCCGGACCGGGCGGTGTTCAGCGGGGTGTCCCGGCAGGCCACGTTGGACTCGGTGACCCTCTACCACCGGCTGGAGGCGGAGCCGCGCCGCTGGGCGGCCCGCACCGGCGGCTCGGTGGTGGAGCTGCACGCGTACGCGTGCGAGCCGGACGTGCCGGCCGAGGAGCTGGCCGAGCGGATGCGGGTCGAGCTGACCGAGCTCTGGCCGGAGGCGGCCGGGTTGCGGGTCCGGCAACTGCGGGCCCGGGTGGAGGCGCAGGCGCCCGCGTTCACCCCCGGCAGCCACGCCGAGCGGCCCGGGGTACGCACCGACGCCGACCGCCTCTACCTGGCCGGCGACGGGATCCGCACCGAGTTCCCGAGCGCGCTCATGGAACGCTCGGCGGCCACCGGGATCATGGCCGCCAACCACATCCTGCGGGCCGAGGGGGCGGCGGCCGAGCCGGTCCGCTCGATCCGCCCGCGCGGCCTGCTCGCCCCCCGGTGAGGGAGCACCCTTCGACGGGCCCTCCCCACCCTCAGCGGCTCACCCCGTCCCACCGGGTGCCGTGGTACGCGGCCCGCATGAGCTGCTGCATGTCGTCCAGCATCGGCATCCGGGGGTTGGCCGGCGCGCACTGGTCCTCGTACGCGTTGAGTGCCTGCTGCGGCAGGGCCGCCTCGAACGCCGCCTGGTCCACCCCGACGGCGGCGAACGACGGCTCGATGCCGACCGCGTCCCGCAGCCGTTCCACCGCGTCGGCGAGGGCCGCCACGCCCTGCGCCGGGGTGGCCGCGGGCAGGCCGAGCAGCCGGGCGATCTCGGCGAACCGCTCGGGCGCCCGGTAGCTCTCGTAGCGGGGCCAGCCGGAGAGCTTCGACGGGACGGTGCCGTTGTAGCGGATCACGTGCGGCAGCAGCACCGCGTTGGTCCGCCCGTGGGCGATGTGGAAGGTCGCGCCGAGGGTGTGCGACATGGCGTGCACGATGCCGAGGAAGGCGCTGCCGAAGGCCATGCCGGCGATGGTGCCGGCGTTGTGCATCCGTTCCCGCGCCTCGTCGTCGCCGTCGACCACCGAGCGTTCCAGGTTGGCGAAGATGAGCCGGATGGCGTGCAGGGCCAGCCCGTCGGTGAAGTCGTTGGCGTAGACCGACACGTACGCCTCGATGGCGTGGGTGAGCGCGTCGAATCCGCTGTCGGCGGCAATGGCGCGCGGCATGCTGGCGGTCAGCACCGGGTCGACGATCGCCACGGTGGGGGTGAGCGCGTAGTCCGCGAGCGGGTACTTCTTGCCGGTGCGGTGGTCGGTGATGACCGCGAACGGGGTGACCTCCGCGCCGGTGCCCGAGGTGGTCGGCACGCAGACCAGGCGGGCCCGCTCGCCCAGGTTGGGGAAGGTGAAGGCCCGCTTGCGGATGTCGAAGAACTTCTCCCGCATATCGTCGAAGACGACCTCGGGGTGTTCGTACTTGAGCCACATGACCTTGGCCGCGTCCATCGCCGAGCCGCCGCCGAGGGCCACGATGGTGTCCGGCCCGAAGGCCCGCATCAGTTCGGCGCCCCGGTCGACGGTGCTGACGCCGGGCTCCGGCTCCACGTCGTCGATGATCTGCAGGGCGATCTTCTCGGCCCGGCGTTGCAGCACCCGGTTGATCCGGTCGACGAAGCCGAGCCGGGTCATGGTCGCGTCGGTGACCACGGTGACCCGGTGCACGTCCGGCATCTCGGCCAGGTAGCGGATCGCGTTCGGCTCGAAGTAGATCTTCGAGGGGACCTTGAACCACTGCATGTTGTTGGTCCGGCGGCCGATCCGCTTGATGTTGAGCAGGTTGACCGCCGAGACGTTGTTCGAGACCGAGTTCCGGCCGTAGCTGCCGCAGCCGAGGGTGAGCGAGGGCAGGAAGGCGTTGTACATGTCGCCGATGCCGCCCTGCGAGGCCGGCGAGTTCCAGATGACCCGGACCGCCTTCACCCGCAGGCCGAACTCCTCCACCAGCTTCTCGTCGGCGGTGTGGATGACCGCGCTGTGCCCGAGGCCGTGGAATTCCACCATCTGCTCGGCGTACCGCAGGCCCTGCTCGCGGGTGCCGGCCCGGAGCACGGCCAGCACCGGGCAGAGCTTCTCCCGGGTCAGCGGCTCGTCCGGTCCGACGCCGTCCACCTCGACCAGGAGCACCGAGGTACGCGGCGGCACGGTGAACCCGGCCGCCTCGGCGATCCACTCGGCGGTCCGCCCCACCACCTCGGGGTTGAGCCGGCCGTCCGGGAAGAGCAGCCCTTCCAGCCGGCTCTTCTCCTCGGCCGTGGCGACGTACGCGTGCAGCCGCCGGAACTCCTCGAGCGCCGCGTCGTGGATCGCGTCGTCGAGGATGACGGCCTGCTCGGAGGCGCAGATCATGCCGTTGTCGAACGACTTGGAGAGCACGATGTCGTTGACGGCCCGGGCCAGCTTGGCGCTGCCCTCGACGTACGCGGGCACGTTGCCGGCCCCGACGCCCAGCGCCGGCTTCCCCGCCGAATACGCGGCGCGGACCATGCTGTTGCCGCCGGTGGCGAGGATGGTGGCGATCCCGGGGTGGTGCATGAGCGCCGTGGTCGCCTCGACCGACGGCTCCTCGATCCACTGCACGCAGTGTGCCGGTGCCCCGGCGGCGACGGCCGCGTCCCGGACCGTACGGGCCGCCTCGACGCTGCACCGCTGGGCCGACGGGTGGAACGCGAAGACGATCGGGTTGCGGGTCTTCAACGCGAGCAGCGCCTTGAAGATGGTGGTCGAGGTGGGGTTGGTGACCGGGGTGATGCCGGCGATCACGCCGACCGGGTCGGCGATCTCCACGATGCCGTTGATCTCGTCGCGGCTGATCACGCCGACGGTGCGGGTCTTCGCCATCGCGTGGGTGACGTGCTCGCAGGCGAAGATGTTCTTCACCGCCTTGTCCTCGAAGACGCCCCGGCCGGTCTCCTCGACGGCGAGCCGGGCCAGCGCGGCGTGCCGGTCGAGCGCCGCGACGGACGCCTTGCGGACGATGTGGTCGACCTGTTCCTGGGTGAACCGCTCGTAGTCGGTGAGCGCCTTCAGGCCGTCGGCGACCAGGCTGTCGATGGTGGTGTGGAGTTCGGACATGCTGCTTTCACCTCGGCGGTTGCGGCGTCAGGGCCACTATCAGACTCGGACGGTCGCCGCCCGGGCGACCGTGCGTAACGGCCCGGATGCGGGGGTGCCGAAGGTCCCGTCCCGCCGTCCCTCCCGGATGCCGGGAAGATGAACCAGCACATCCAGCCCGAAACCACCTTCGTCCTCGATGGATCACCGGCGCCCGACGGCGGATCGAAATGCGTTGCCCGCCTCTGCCGCGCGGATCTACCGTGAGCGCGCAAGGTCAACCACCGCTCCGGGAGCCGTCGATGTCGCAGCCGCACGCCACCTTCGTGCCGTTCGGGCTGCTCAGCGCCGGTTACCGGGGCACCCACCCCGGTGCCGGGTGGCCCGGCTGACGCGCACCCGCGTCTCCCGTCGCAGCCGCCCCGTCGCCATCGGCCGGGCGGCTTTTCGCTGCCCGGCCCGCCCTCGACCACCGTTTGTGAAGGGAGAGCCCGGTGGACGCCGTCCTCGTCATCAACGCCGACCTCGGCCCGCTGCACCGGGTCACCGTCCAGCACGCGATCCGGATGCTCTGCCGGCGGGTGGCCGAGATCCACGAGGCCGAGCCGGACCAGGTGATCGGGGTCTTCCCGATACCGCGGGTGGTCCGCCTCGTCCGGTACGTGGTGACCCGCTGGCGGTTCAGCGCCGGCCCGGCCTGGTCCCGGGCCGGGGTGCTGCGCCGCGACGGCCGGCGCTGCGCCTACTGCGACGCCCCGGCGAGCACCGTCGACCACATCCTGCCCCGCTCGCGCGGCGGCCGGAACACCTGGCGGAACACCACGGCCGCCTGCTACCCGTGCAACCAGCGCAAGGGCGACCGGACGCCGGCCGAGGCCGGCATGCCGCTGCGGCGGGAGCCGGTGCCGCCGAGCTGGGCCGCGATGGCCGGGCGGTGACGAGCCGGGCCGGCGGGCACAGGGGGCCGCGTCGGGGGTACGCCCCCGGCGCGGCGCCCGCCGGCCCCTCCCCACCCCGCGCGGCCCGCACCCGCCGCCCCCGCGGGGACGCGAGGCGACGACCTGCGGCAGATCGGGG
>NZ_KQ058754.1 GCF_000982955.1 Micromonospora sp. HK10
CAGGTCCGAGTTGAAGCTGAGCACGTCGGCCAGGTGGAGCAGGTACGTCGCGAGCGCCACCACGGTGCCGGCGAGCAGCGACCAGAAGCCGGCGAGCGGGCTCATCCGCTTCCAGAACATGCCGATGATGAAGGTGCCGAAGAGCGGGGCGTTGAAGACCGAGAAGAGCGCCTGGATGTAGTTCATGATGTTGCTGAACCCGGCCGCGATGAACGCCGTGCCGATCCCGACCACCACGGCCACGACGGTGGCGATCCGGCCGATCCGCACGTAGTACTCGTCCGGCCGGTCCCGCCGGAAGTACGCCTGCCAGATGTCGTACGTGAACACCGTGTTGAAGCCGCTGACGTTGGCGGCCATGCCGGCCATGAACGACGCCACCAGGCCGGTCACCGCGACGCCGAGCACCCCGTTGGGCAGCAGGTCCCGCATCAGCAGCGGGATGGCGTTGTTGTAGACCAGGTCGCCCTCCTCGGCGCCGAGCCCTTTCACGGTGACCAGGGCGA
>NZ_KQ058755.1 GCF_000982955.1 Micromonospora sp. HK10
AGGACGGAGTTGTAGGCGGCCTTCTTGTTGCCGCCGCCGTCGAAGAGCAGCGGGCTCTCACCTGAGCGCCAGGAGTCG
Organism: Micromonospora sp. HK10; assembly: GCF_000982955.1. Taxonomy (GTDB): domain Bacteria; phylum Actinomycetota; class Actinomycetes; order Mycobacteriales; family Micromonosporaceae; genus Micromonospora. The sequence goes on from NZ_KQ058755.1 coordinate 79, forward strand.
CTGTCGCGGACGCCCCAGACGGTGATGCCGATGCAGCGGGGCACGTTGATGCAGGCCTGGGTGAGGCCGGCGTACTGGGTGGTGGAGGAGTTGGTGACGTCGACCTCGGTGAGGGCGACGTCGACGCCGAGGGCGGCGAAGCTGGACAGGGTGGTCTGGAAGTTGCTGGGCAGGGAGCTGCCGCCGGTGAAGTGGGTCTGCAGGCCGACGCAGTCGATGGGCACGCCGCGGGACTTGAAGTCCTGGATCATGCGGTAGACGCCCTGGGTCTTGGCGTAGGACCAGTTTTCGATGTTGTAGTCGTTGTAGCAGAGCTTGACCGAGGGGTCGGCGTTGCGGGCGGTGCGGAAGGCGACCTCGATCCAGTCGTTGCCGGTGCCCTGCAGGTTGGAGGAGCGGCGGCTGCCGTCCTCGTTGAACGCCTCGTTGACCACGTCCCAGGCGGCGAGCTTGCCCTTGTAGTGGGCCATCACGCCGTTGATGTGGTCGATCATGGCCTGGCGCAGGCTGCTGCCGGACAGGCTCTGCATCCAGCCGGGCTGCTGGGCGTGCCAGGCCAGGGTGTGACCGCGGACCTTCAGGCCACGCTGGGTGGCCCAGTTGTAGATCTGGTCACCGGAGTTGAAGTTGAACTGGCCCCGCTGGGGCTCCGTCGCGTCCGGCTTCATCTCGTTCTCGGCCGTGATCATGTTGAACTCACGCGCCGCGATCGTGCTGTACGTCGAGTCACCG
>NZ_KQ058756.1 GCF_000982955.1 Micromonospora sp. HK10
GCTGGACGGGCGGCCGGTGATGGTGATCGGCCACCAGAAGGGACACACCACGGCCGAGCTGGTGGCCCGCAACTTCGGCATGGCCAGTCCCGCCGGGCACCGCAAGGCGCTGCGGCTGATGCGGCTGGCCGCCCGCCTCGGCCTGCCCGTGGTGACCCTGGTGGACACCCCGGGCGCGGACCCGGGGGTGAGCGCGGAGCAGCAGGGACAGGCCGCGGCCATCGCCGAGAACATCCTGGCGCTGAGCGTGCTGCCCACCCCGGTGGTCGCGGTGGTCACCGGGGAGGGCGGCAGCGGCGGGGCGCTCGCGCTCGCCGTCGCGGACCGGGTGCTGATGCTGGAACACGCCGTCTACTCGGTGATCAGCCCCGAGGGCTGCGCGGCGATTCTCTGGCCGGACAGCTCCGCCGCCCCGCAGGCCGCCCGGGCGTTGCGGCTCACCGCCGCCGACCTGTGCCGGCTCGGGGTGGTCGACGAGGTGGTGCCTGAGCCGACGCCGGCCGCGCACGGCGACCCGGCGGCCGCCGCCGACCTGCTCGGCCGGGCCGTCGCCGGCCACCTCGCCGGCCTGCTCGACGTGCCGACGGCCACCCTGGTCCGGCACCGCCGCAACCGGTTCCGCCGCTACGGCGCCGCCCGCGCCACGGGGACGACCCGGTGAGCGCCGCGCCGGACCCGGACGGGGTACTGGAGGGGTTGTGCCGGCAGGCCCGCCAGCTCGTGGCCGAACTGGCCGGCCCGGTACGCCGGGTGCGGCTGCGCAGCGGCGGGACGGTGCTGGAGGTGGAGTGGCACAGCTCGGCCGCGCCGGCGCCCGCGCCCCGGGCCGAGCCGGAACCGGCCGCGCGGCCGGTGGCCGAGCCGGTCGCCGGCGCGGACCGGCCGGCCGTACGGGCGCCCGTGGTGGGCACCTACTACCGGGCCCCGGAGCCCGGCGCCGCGCCCTTCGTGGCCGTCGGCGACGTGGTCCGGCCCGGGCAGGTGGTCGGCATCGTGGAGGCGATGAAGCTGATGAACGAGGTCACCGCCGGCCAGGCCGGCCGGGTGGTGGAGCTGCTGGTGGAGGACGGCAAGCCGGTCGAGTACGACCAGCCGCTGATCGCCCTGGAACCGCTGACCGGGCGGGCCGGGTGATGTTCGAGAAGGTGCTGATCGCCAACCGCGGCGAGATCGCGCTGCGGGTGCTGCGGGCCTGCCGGGAGCTGGGCGTACGGACGGTGGTGGTGCACTCCAGCGCGGACGCCGACTCGCTGCCGGTGCGGCTGGCCGACGAGACGGTCCGGATCGGACCGGCGGCCAGCCGGCAGAGCTACCTGAACGCCGCCGCGATCGTCGAGGCGGCCCGGCAGACCGGCGCGCAGGCCGTGCACCCCGGCTACGGCTTCCTCTCCGAGGACGCCGACTTCGCCGAGATCTGCGCGGAGAACGGGCTCACCTTCGTCGGCCCGTCGCCGCAGGTGATGGCGGCGCTGGCCGACAAGTCCACCGCCCGCGAGCTGATGAGCGAGGCCGGGCTGCCGCTGCCGCCGGGCAGCGTGCGGACCCTGCCGACGGCCGCCGAGGCGCTGGAGGTGGCCGCCGGGATCGGCTACCCGGTGATCATCAAGGCCGCCGCGGGCGGCGGTGGGCGCGGGATGAGCGTGGTCCGCTCCGCCGTCGAGCTGCCCCGGGCGTACGCCCGCACCCGGGCCGCCGCCCAGGTCGCCTTCGGCGACGACCGGGTGTACGTCGAGCGGTACCTCACCGACGCCCGGCACGTCGAGGTGCAGGTGCTCTGCGACGCCCACGGCAACGGCATCCACCTGGGCACCCGGGACTGCTCGGTGCAGCGCCGCCACCAGAAGCTCATCGAGGAGGCCCCGGCGCCGGCGCTACGCCCCGCCACCCTGGACGCCCTGGCCGAGACGGCGCTGCGCGGGGCCCTGGCGGTCGGCTTCACCGGCGCCGGCACCTTCGAGTTCCTGGTCGACGCGGCGGAGGAGTGCCACTTCCTGGAGATCAACTGCCGGATCCAGGTGGAGCACCCGGTCACCGAGCTGATCACCGGGCTCGACCTGGTCCACGAGCAGCTGCACATCGCCGCCGGGACGCCGTTGCGCTGGCGGCAGGAGCAGATCCGGCCGCGCGGCGTGGCGATCGAGGCCCGCATCAACGTGGAGGACCCGGACCGGGACTTCGCGCCCGCGCCCGGCCGCCTCGACCGGTTCCGGCCCCCCGGCGGCCCGTTCACCCGGGTCGACACCCACGGCCATCC
>NZ_KQ058757.1:0-424 GCF_000982955.1 Micromonospora sp. HK10
GTCGTGAGGGTGGCTTCCGTGGTGGCGACCGTCGTGAGGGCGGCTTCCGTGGCGGCGAGCGCCGTGAGGGTGGTTTCCGGGGCGGCGAGCGCCGCGAGGGCGGTTTCCGGGGCGGCGACCGCGACGGTGGTTTCCGTGGCGGCGAGCGCCGTGAGGGTGGTTTCCGGGGCGGCGAGCGCCGCGAGGGCGGTTTCCGGGGCGGCGACCGCGACGGTGGTTTCCGTGGCGGCGACCGTCGTGAGGGTGGTTTCCGGGGCGGCGAGCGCCGCGAGGGCGGTTTCCGGGGCGGCGACCGCGACGGTGGTTTCCGGGGCGGCGACCGTCGTGAGGGTGGCTTCCGCGGGGGCGACCGTCGTGAGGGTGGCTTCCGCGGGGGCGAGCGCCGTGAGGGTGGCTTCCGTAGCGGCGACCGCGACGGTGGTTT
>NZ_KQ058757.1:441-14073 GCF_000982955.1 Micromonospora sp. HK10
GCGGTGACCGTCGTGAGGGCGGTTTCCGTGGTGGTGACCGTCGTGAGGGTGGTTTCCGTGGTGGTGACCGTCGTGAGGGTGGTTTCCGTGGCGGTGAGCGCCGCGAGGGCGGTTCCGGCGCCGACCGTCGCGAGGGCTTCCGGGGCGGTGACCGCGAGGGCGGTTTCCGGGGCGGTGACCGCGAGGGCGGCTTCCGTGGTGGTGACCGCCGTGAGGGCGGCTTCCGGGGCGGCGAGCGTCGGGGCTTCGGTGACCGGCCCCAGCGCGAGGACCAGCGTCCGGGCGGTGGTTACGGCCCGCAGCGCGAGCGGCGGGACGAGCAGATCGACGGGCGTTCGGGCGAGCGCGTGGCGGAGCCGGCGCTGCCGGATGACGTGGTCGCGACCGACCTCGACTCGACGGTACGGGCGGAGTTGCTTTCGCTGGCGAAGCCGGTGGCGGAGACCGTCGCCCGGCACCTGGTCGCGACCGGCCTGCTGATCGACGAGGACCCGGCCGAGGCGCTGGCGCACGCGATGGCGGCCCGCCGGCTCGCGTCCCGGATCGCGGCGGTGCGGGAGGCGGTCGGGTTGGCCGCGTACCACGCCGGGGAGTGGCAGACGGCCATCGCCGAGCTGCGCACCTACCACCGGATGACTGGACTGCAGAGCCACCTGGCGGTGTTGGCCGACTGTGAGCGGGCGCTGGGCCGTCCCGAGCGGGCCATCGACCTGTTCCGCGGGGCGGACCGGGAGAAGCTCGACCAGGCGGTCGCCATCGAGCTGCTCATCGTGGCTGCCGGGGCGCGAGGTGACCTCGGGCAGAAGGACGCCGCCGTGGCGATGCTCCAGGTTCGCGAACTGACCACCGACTCGCCGGAGCCCTGGGCGGCGCGGCTGCGGTACGCGTACGCCGACGCGCTGCTCGCCGTGGGCCGGCGCGAGGAGGCGCGGGAGTGGTTCTCGCGGGCCGCCGACATGGACTCCGAGGGTGAGACGGACGCCGCCGAGCGGCTGCTGGAGCTCGACGGTGTGGTCATCGAGGGCGACGACGAGGACGCCGAGGAACTGGCCGCCGGACCCGGTACGCCGGGGGCCGTGCCGGCCCGCCCGGACGCGTCCCTGACCGGCGACGCCGACGCGGACGACAACCGTCACGGCGATGCCGACGACCAGGACGACCTCGACGACCGCGACGAGGACGACGACCGCGACGACGACGACGACCGCGACGACGACGACCGCGACGAGGACGACGACCGCGACGAGGACGACGACCGCGACGACGACGACGACCGCGACGACGACGACCGCGACGACGATGACGACCGCGACGACGATGACGACCTCGACGACCGTTACGACGAGGACGACCGGGGCGACGACGGAGATCGGGACGACGATCGCGACGACGAGGACGACGACCTTGACGGGGACGTCCGGTTGCACGCCGACACCGCCGACGCCATCGCCGCCGGCGGCGATGCGGCCCCGGGCGCCGAGGCGGCCGGGTACCGGGACCGGAACGCCGCGGACCTCGGCGACGACGAGCTGACCGAGGCGCAGGCCCGCTCGCTGGCCGCGGACACCAGCGCCGCCGCCGTGGACGCCACGGGGACCGGTCGCCAGGGCGCGGACGAGGGCGGCGAGAAGCCGGAGGCAGAGCGCCGGTGACCGGGAGCGCCGGGGAGGCCGGTCCCGATCCGGACCGCGGGGAGCGCGGCCGGACCGGGACGGGCGGGCGGTTGGTTGACGGGTACGCCCTGGTCGTGTTCGACCTGGACGGCGTGATCTACCTGATCGACCGGCCGATCCCCGGCGCCGTGGAGGCGGTCGGCCGGCTGCGGGCGGAGGGCCGGGCGGTCGCGTACGCGACGAACAACGCCTCGCGCCGCTCCAGCGAGGTGGCCGACCTGCTCACCGGCATGGGCGTGGCGGCCCGGCCGGAGGAGGTGCTGACCTCCGCCGCGGCGACTGCGGAGCTGCTGCGCGACCGGCTGCCCGCCGGCTCGCCGGTGCTGGTGGTCGGGGCGGAGGCGCTGCGCGCCGAGGTGCGTGCGGTCGGGCTGCGTCCGGTCGCCACGGCCGACGAGGCGCCGGCGGCCGTCGCCCAGGGCTATGGGCCGCAGGTCGGCTGGGCCGAGCTGGCCGAGGCGTCGCTGGCGGTCCGGGCCGGAGCCCCGTGGTACGCGACCAACACCGACCGGACCCTGCCCAGCCCGCGTGGCCCGCTGCCGGGCAACGGCTCGCTGGTCGCGGTGCTGCGTACCGCGCTGGGCCGAGACCCGGACGTGGTGGTGGGCAAGCCCGAACCGGCGCTGTTCAGCACCGCGGCCCGCCGGGCCGGTTCGGGGCGCGCCCTGGTGGTCGGGGACCGGCTGGACACCGACATCGAGGGCTCGGTCCGGGCCGGGCTGGACTGCCTGCTGGTGCTCACCGGGGTCAGCGACGTACCCGAGCTGCTGGCCGCTCCCGTCGGGCGCCGGCCGACGTACGTGTCCCTGGACCTGGCGGGGCTCTTCGACCCGGCGGCCGTGGTCCGGGTGCCGGGCTCCGCGGACGCCGGTGGCTGGTCGGTCACGGCGAGCGGCGACGGTCTGCTCCTCGACGGCGGCGGGCGCCCGCTGGACGCCCTCGCGGCGCTCTGCGCGGTGGCCTGGTCGACCGGCGCCGGCGCCCGGGTGCGGGCGGTCTCCGCGACGGCGGGGGAGGCCCTCGCCGTGCTCGGCCTGGCCGACTGACCGGCGCGGCCGCTCAGAGCAGCTTGCGGAGCTTCAACAGGTCGAACGGGTTGGCCTTGATGGAGACCCGCCGGGAGGCGACCGCCTGGGTCACGTCGAGCCGGCCGTGCACCAGCGCCACCAGGTCGTCGCTGCTGGTGCTGAGCGCGATCTTGGCCTTCGGGTCGTCGCCGTCGGTGAGGTCGACCAGCCGCCCGCCCTCGATCCGGCCGTGGAACGCGGTGTCCAGGTCGGTGATCCGGCAGGCCAGAGTGCGGTCCAGGTCGATGCGGCCCTGCATCTCGGCGTGCCGGTCCAGCCGGGCGGCCAGATCCTGCAACGCCTGCCGGCACTCGTCCACGCTGGCCACATCGTCTCCTCGTCACGCGTCACGCCGTTCCCCGGCACCGTACCGCAATGGGGCGTCCCAGGCGCCCGGTAGCGTGACACCTGCACACCCGCCCCGCGGAAGGGACTCAGGCATGCAGGACGCGTGGCGCGCCTACCTCGAGCTGGCCATGGGCCTGACGGAGGCGCCCCGGAAGAAGGCCCAGGACGCCGTGCGGCGCGTCGTCGGGCAGGGCGGCGCGACCGCCGCCCAGCTGCAGTCGCTCGCGGAGGAACTGGTCTCCACGAGCCTTTCCAACCGCGAGGCGCTGACCAAACTGGTCCGCTTCGAGGTCGACCGGGCGTTGGGGGCGGTCGGTCTGGCCACCGCCGACGAGGTCGCCGAGCTGACCCGCCGGGTGCACGAGCTGGAACGGCAGTTGCGCGAGGCGAAGACCGGCGGCGCGCCGGCCGCCGCCGCGGGCCGGGCCGCCCCGTCCGCCGGGCTGCCACCGGCCGCCGAGACGGCCGGATCCGGCGAGGTGGCCGAGGAGCCGGCGAGCGCCGAGGAGCCGGCCGGCGCCGAGGGGCGGAGCGCCGGCGAGACGCACGGGCCGGACGGCGAGGCGCCGGTGCCCGCGCCCCCCGTGCCGGCGCCGACCAAGGCGGTGGCGAAGAAGGCCGTGGCGAAGAAGGCGATCGCGCGGAAGCCGGCCGCCACGGTCGCGCGTACCCCGGCGGAGGAGTCGCCGGCGGCGCCGGTCCGCCCGGCCAAAAAGGCCACCGGCCGCAAGCCGGCCGGCGGTGACGAGTCGTGACCACGCCGTACCGTCCGGGTCCGCCGCCCGGCCCGCGCCCCGGTCCGCCGCCCGGCGGTGCCCGGCCCGGGCCGCCCCCCGGGGTGCGGGCCGCGCCGGCCGAGGAGATCGGCGAGGGCCGGCACCCGGCGGTCGACGCCGCCGTGCAAGCCATGATCAACGCTGAGGCGCTCTCCCCGGCGGACCAGATCGCCCAGTACGAGGCGGCGTACGAGACGCTGCGCGAGACCCTGGCCAGCATCGACCAGGCCTGAGCAGAGGCGGAGCAGAACCACCCATGGCACGTCGTACCCGGCTGGATGCCGAGCTCGTCCGCCGCGGCCTGGCCCGGTCCCGGGAGCAGGCCGCCGCGCTGGTGGCGGCCGGCCGGGTCCAGCTGCGCGGGGTGCCGGCGCGCAAACCCGCCGCGATGGTCGACCCGGCGGATCCGCTGCTGGTCACCGGCGAGGACCCCGGCACCGAGTACGTCTCCCGGGGCGGGCACAAGCTGGCCGGCGCGCTCGCCGCGTTCGCCCCCGGCGGGCTGACCGTCACCGGCCGGCGCTGCCTGGACGCCGGCGCGTCCACCGGCGGCTTCACCGACGTGCTGCTGCGCGCCGACGCCGCCGAGGTCGTCGCCGTCGACGTCGGCTACGGGCAGCTCGCCTGGTCGCTGCGCACCGACGACCGGGTGCGCGTCTTCGAGCGCACCAACGTGCGTACCCTCACGCCGGAGGCCATCGGCGGCCCGGTGGACCTCACCGTCGCCGACCTGTCGTTCATCTCGTTGCGGCTGGTGCTGCCGGCGCTGGCCGGCTGCACCCGCCCCGACGGCGACCTGGCACTGATGGTGAAGCCGCAGTTCGAGGTCGGCAGGGAGCGGGTCGGCGCGGGCGGCGTGGTCCGGGATCCGCAGCTGCGCGCCGAGGCGGTGCTCGACGTGGCCGCCGCCGCCGCGGGGCTCGGACTGGGCCTGGCCGACGTCGCGGCCAGCCCGCTGCCCGGGCCGAGCGGCAACGTCGAGTTCTTCGTATGGTTACGCCGGGACGCGCCCCCCGCGGACCCGGAGCGGGTCGGCGCCGTGGTGGCCGCGGGCCCGCAGGGATTCCCGTCGGAGCCCACGACCGAGGAGGTGTCCGGGTGAGCCGAACCGCGCTGCTGGTGACGCACACCGGCCGTCGACGCAGCACCGAGCACGCCCGCGCGGTGGCCGCCGACCTCATTGCCGCCGGTTTCGAGGTGCGGGTGGTGGCCGAGGAGGCCGACGATCTGGACCTGCCCGGCGTGGTGCCGGTGACCGGCCCGGAGGCCGCCGAGGGCGCCGAGATCGTCTTCGCGTTGGGCGGGGACGGCACCTTCCTGCGCGCCGCCGAGCTGGCCCGGCCGGCGAAGGCGCCGCTGCTCGGCATCAACCTGGGCAAGGTGGGTTTCCTGGCCGAGGCCGAGATCGACGACCTGGACAGCGCGGTGCGCGACGTGGTCGGCCGCAACTACACGGTGGACGAGCGGCTCACCCTCGACGTGACCGCCGAGTTCGAGGGCGGCCCGACCATCGAGTCGTGGGCGCTCAACGAGATCAGCGTCGAGAAGGGCGAGCGGGCCCAGATGCTGGAGCTGCTCGTCGACGTGGACGGTCGCCCGCTGTCCCGGTACGGCTGCGACGGCGTGGTCTGCGCGACCCCGACCGGTTCCACGGCGTACGCGTTCTCCGGCGGCGGGCCGGTGGTCTGGCCCGAGGTGGAGGCGCTGCTGCTGGTGCCGATCAGCGCGCACGCGCTGTTCAGCCGCCCCCTGGTGACCGCGCCGACCTCCACCTTCGTGATCACCGTGGACCCGTTCACCACCCTGGCGGTGCTCTGCTGCGACGGCCGCCGGGTCTACGACCTGCCGCCGGGTGCGCGGGTCACGGTGCGCCGGGGCACCCTGCCGGTGCGCATCGTCCGGCTCATGGCGCGGCCCTTCACCGACCGGCTGGTCGCCAAGTTCGATCTGCCCGTGCAGGGCTGGCGCGGCAGCCGCCGCTGATCCGCCGCTCAGCGGGTGGCCGGTCGGCCGGGTGACGACGCGGGCCCACCGTGGCCCCGTAACCCGCCCGGCGTCGGCGATTCGGAGTACCCGGGTGGCGCGCCGGTCGGGTTACGGTAGGAGCCTCCCTCGGCGGCGACGAGCCGGCGCGGGCTCCCGGCACCGTCCGGGCGGCCCTGCCGACGGCGCCCGCCGCCGGGGCCGGCGGCGCCGTCGGTCGACGGCCGCCGGAGCGTACGGGCTGCGTTGAGGTGGAGTCCGGGCGGGGCGCGGTGAGGCCCGTGGCCGCCCGGACGCGCGGTCCGGCGGTCGTGGCCCTGGCCAGGGGGTGGTCGGGACCGCGACGGTCGGGGTGCTGGACGAGTCGTGACCGGCCGCGGCGGGCGGACCGGACGGCCGGACCCGGTGCGGGTTTCGACCCCGCCCCGGGTGCTCGGCCCGGTGAGCCGACGTCGGAGGAAGCGGCGGCTCAGCGGCCGACCGGCGAGTGACTCGTCCGGCACCCCGACATCGACCGCCCCGCCCGTCGCGCCCGGCAACCGGCCGGAGAGTCCGCCGGCTGGCCAACTGTCGCAGGACGCGTCTACTGTCGGGTGCTGTGCTGGAGGAGCTGCGTATCACCGGACTGGGCGTCATCGAGGACACCACGCTCCCGTTGACCGGCGGGATGAACGTCATCACCGGCGAGACCGGTGCCGGCAAGACCATGGTGGTGACCGGCCTCGGGCTGCTCTTCGGCGGCCGGGCCGACGCCGGGCGGGTGCGGGCACAACCGGGTCGCGCGGTGGTGGAGGGGCGGCTGCGGCTGGCGGGCCGGATCGCCGAGGCGGTGCACGCCCGGGTCACCGACGCCGGTGGCGAGCCCGACGAGGACGGCTCGCTGCTGCTGAGCCGGACGGTCACCGTGGAGGGTCGGTCCCGGGCGCACCTGGGCGGCCGCAGCATGCCGGTGGCGATGCTGGGTGAGGTCGGCGAGCAGGTGGTGGCCGTGCACGGCCAGTCCGACCAGCTGCGGCTGCTGCGCCCGGCCGAGCAGCGGGCCTCGCTCGACCGGTTCGCCGGCCCCGAGCACGAGAAGCTGCTCGACGCGCTGCGCGAGTCGTACACCCGGTGGCGGGCGGTGGTGGACGACCTGGCCGACCGGCGCCGCAACGCCCGGGAACGCAACCAGGAGGCGGACCTCCTCCGCCTCGGCTTGGACGAGATCACCCGGGTCGACCCGCAGCCGGGCGAGGACGACGAGTTGAAGGCGGAGGCGCAGCGGCTGGAGCACGCCGAAGGGCTGCGCACCGCGGCCCAGGTGGCCCAGCAGTGCGTGGCCGGCGGGCTGGAGGCCGCCGACGACACCCCGGACGCGACCAGTCTGCTCGGCACCGCCCGGCGCACCCTGGAGGGGCAGGCGGGCACCGACCCGGCCCTGGGTGAGTTGGCGCTGCGGCTGGAGGAGGCGGCCACCCTGGTCGGCGACGTCTCCGCCGAGCTGTCGGCGTACCTGGCCGGGCTGGACGCCGACCCGGCCCGGCTGCAAACCGTCTACGAGCGGCGGGCCGCGCTGCGCGGGCTGACCCGCAAGTACGCCGACGACGTCGACGGGGTGATCGCCTGGGCCGAGCGGGCCCGCGACCGGCTGTCCGACCTGGACACCTCCGACGACCTCCTCGACGAGCTGGACAAGGAGGCGGCGCGGCTGGCCGCGGAGGTGGCCGAGCTGGCCGGCCGGGTCTCCACCTCGCGACAGGAGGCGGCGGTCCGCTTCGCCGAGCAGGTCACCGTGGAGCTGGCCGGGCTGGCCATGCCGCACGCCCGGATCGAGGTTGCCGTGCTGCCCCGACCGGCCGGGCGGGCCGAGCCGAGCCTGTCGGTCAACGGCGTGGCGGCCGGCGTCGGCCCGGACGGTGCCGACGAGGTGGAGCTGCGGCTGCTGGCCCACCCGGGCGCGCCCGCGCTGCCGCTGCAGCGGGGGGCGTCCGGCGGTGAGCTGTCCCGGGTGATGCTCGCCATCGAGGTGGTCTTCGCCGGCTCGGGCGGGCCGCCGACCCTGGTCTTCGACGAGGTCGACGCGGGCGTCGGCGGGCAGGCGGCGGTGGAGATCGGCCGGCGGCTGGCCCGGCTGGCCCGCAGCCACCAGGTGCTCGTGGTGACCCACCTGCCGCAGGTGGCCGCGTTCGCCGACCGGCACCTGGTGGTGGCGAAGGACACCGGGGGAGCGGTCACCACCAGCGGGGTGCGGGTGGTGGAGGACACCGAGCGGGCCCGGGAGCTGGCCCGGATGCTGGCAGGTTTGCCGGATTCGGATCTGGGTATCGCCCACGCCGAGGAACTCCTAGCCGTGGCGGCCAAGGAAAGGCGTCCGTGATCCGGAGTTTGTGACCGCAAGCACACCGGCATGCGCTCCGGTGTGCTTCCCTGGGTAGGCGGCCCTGCTCAGGCATGTCGCGACAGCAAAACCTGCCTCACATGCCAGGATGGTCACGATGCGTCTACCCACGTTGCGCCGGAACCGGACCGCGGAGCCGGGCTCGGTCATCGGCACCGCGCGGCTCGACCGCCGGACGAAACGGCTGGTCGGCCGGCTGCGGCCGGGCGACATCGCGGTCATCGACCACGTCGACCTGGACCGGGTGGCCGCCGACTCGCTGGTCGCCGTCGGCGTCGCGGCCGTGCTCAACGCCAAGCCGTCGGTCTCCGGGCGGTACCCGAATCTCGGGCCCGAGGTGCTGATCGCCGCGGGCATCCCGCTCCTGGACGACCTGGGCGAGAGCGTCTTCGAGCAGATCCGCGAGGGCGACCTGGTCCGGATCGAGGGCAACACGGTCTTCGTCGGCACCGAGCCGGTCGCCCACGGCGCCCTGCAGGACGCCGAGACGGTGGCCAAGTCGATGGCCGACGCCCGGGAGGGCCTGTCGGTGCAGTTGGAGGCGTTCGCCGCCAACACCATGGACTACCTCAAGCAGGAGCGGGACCTGCTGCTCGACGGCGTCGGGGTGCCCGAGATCCAGACCGAGGTCCAGGGCCGGCACTGCCTCATCGTGGTCCGCGGCTACGACTACAAGGACGACCTGGACGTGCTGCGCCCGTACATCCGCGAGTTCAAGCCGGTGCTGATCGGCGTGGACGGCGGCGCGGACGCCCTGGTCGAGGCGGGCTACACCCCCGACATGATCATCGGGGACATGGACTCGGTCACCGACGACGTGCTGCGCTGCGGCGCCGAGGTGATCGTGCACGCCTACCCGGACGGCCGGGCACCCGGTCTGGCCCGGGTCGAGGGCCTGGGAGTGCCGGCGATCACCTTCCCGGCCGCGGCGACCAGCGAGGACCTGGCCATGCTGCTGGCCGACGAGAAGGGTGCCTCGCTGCTGGTGGCCGTCGGCACCCACGCCACGCTGGTGGAGTTCCTGGACAAGGGCCGGGGCGGCATGGCCTCGACGTTCCTGACCCGGCTGAAGGTGGGCGGCAAGCTGGTCGACGCCAAGGGGGTGAGCCGGCTCTACCGGCAGAGCATCTCCGGCTCCTCCCTGCTGCTGCTGGTCCTCTCGGCCCTGGCCGCGATGGCCTCCGCGGTGGCGGTCTCCACCGTCGGGAAGGCGTATTTGGGCGTGGTCTCCGAATGGTGGGACAATTTCGTGTTCCAGCTCGGCCAGCTCTTCTAGCTCACGACCGATCAAGAGGCTGCAAGCGTGATCAACTTTCGATACCACGTGGTGTCCCTGACCGCGGTCTTCCTGGCGCTGGCGATCGGCCTGGTGGTCGGCACGGCCGCCCTCAACGGGCCCGTCGCCGACTCGCTCAAGGAGAACGTCAACCTGCTGCGCAAGGACAACTCGCAGATGCGCCAGACGGTCAACAGCCTGCAAAAGGAACTGGACATGGAGGAGGACTTCGCCGCGGAGATCGCCCAGGTCCTCCTTCCCGGCAAGCTGACCGGCCGGCGGGTGCTGGTGCTGAGCCTGCCCAGCGGCCGGGACCACACCGACGGCGTGGTGAAGATGCTCGAGCTGGCCGGCGCCAACGTCACCGACCGGATCGACGTGCAGGACAAGTTCATCAACCCGGACAGCAACAACAACCTGCTGGAGCTGGCGGTCACCGCCGCCCGCCCGAACAGCGTCCCCACCGCCGGCCTGCCCAGCAACAGCCACGGCGTCGAGACCTCCAGCGCCCTGCTCGCCAACGTCCTGCTGGACCGGCCGGCGGGCAGCCCGCCGGTCAGCGACGCCGACCGCCGGGCGGCCGTCCAGGCGTACGCGACCGCCGGCTACCTGGCCCCGGCGGACAAGATCTCCGGCCCCGCCGAGGCGGTCGTGCTGGTCACCGGGCAGCCGTACGTGGACAAGGACTCGGCGAAGAAGGACGAGTCGGTGGTGAAGATCGCCGAGCAGTTCGACCGGACCGGCGCGATCGTGGTCGGTGGCATGGGCTCGGCCGGCGGCAACGTGGTCGCCGTGGTCCGCGGCGACCCGGTGCTCGCCCAGACCATCTCGACCGTCGACAACGCCAACACCGTGCAGGGCCAGCTCGTCACCACGCTCGCGCTCCTGCAGCAGCTGACCGAGAAGAAGGCCGGCCAGTACGGCGTCGGTGACAACGCCCAGGGGCTGCTGCCTAAACTGCCCGAGTGAGCGGCCGGCTGGTCCGGTCTGCCGCACATCGCACTGGGTATCCGAATCGGAGGGGTCGCGTGGGACTGGCTCGGCTGCTGGCCGTCGGGGCGGGCGTGGTCGCCGCCCGCTACGTGCTGCGGGAGGTACGTGACTCGCCCGGCGCGCCGGCGCTGGAACGCACCAACTTCCGCGGTCGCACCGTCACCCTGGCCGCCGGGCCGGCGCTGGCGGTCGGCGCGGCCGCCGCGGGCGCGCTCGGCGCGGGCAGCGCCCCGGCCGGGGCGGCCGCCCTGCTCGCCGGCGTGGGCGCCGGCGGCGTCGGCCTCTACGACGACATCGTCGGGGCCCGCCCCGACCAGAAGGCCGCCAAGGGTTTCGCCGGGCACCTCGCCGCGCTGCGCGAGGGACGGGTCACCGCCGGGCTGGTCAAGGTCGCCGGGGTGGGCCTGGCCGGTCTCGGCGCGGCCGCGCTGCTCGCCGCCGACCCCCGGGTCGCCGCGCACCCGCGCCGGCAGCGCGCCGGCACCCTCGGCCGCGGCCTGGACGTGCTCCTCGGCGCCGGCGTGGTGGCCGGCACCGCCAACCTGCTCAACCTGCTCGACCTGCGGCCCGGCCGGGCGCTGAAGTCCGGCATGCTGCTCGGCGCGCCGCTGTCGACCGGCCCGTCCGGCGGCATCGCGGCCGGCGCGGTCGGGGCCGCCGCCGCGCTGGTCCGCGAGGACCTCGACGAGCGGCTGATGCTCGGTGACAGCGGCGCCAACGCCCTCGGCGCGCTGCTCGGGGTGAGCCTGGCCGCGCGGACCGGCCCGGCCGGCCGGGCCGGCGTGCTCGCGGTGCTCGCCGCGCTCACCGCCGCCAGCGAGAAGGTCAGCTTCACCCAGGTGATCCAGCGGACCCCCGGGCTGCGCGAACTCGACCAACTGGGCCGGCTCGCCGACTGACGTGACGAAACCGGCACCCCTCGCCGGCGCCGGCCGGCTGGCCGGAGCGGCCGCCCTCATCGCCGTCCTCACCGTGGCCAGCCGGCTCGCCGGCTTCGGCCGGACCGCCGTCTTCACCTGGACGCTCGCCCCCAGCGACCTGGGCGGCGCGTACGTGGTGGCGAACAACCTGCCGAACTTCATCTTCGAGATCGTGGCCGGCGGCGCGCTGGCCAGCCTGGTCGTACCGCTGCTGGCCGGTGCCGCCGAGGCGGGCGACCGGCGCGCGGTGGCCGCCACCACCGGAGCCCTGCTCACCTGGGTGCTCGCCCTGCTGGTGCCGCTCGCCGTGCTGGTCGCGCTGCTGGCCGACCCGCTGGTCGCCCTGCAGGGTTCCGGCCTCGGCGAGGCGCAGCAGCAGGCCGGGGCGCGGATGCTGCGGCTGTTCGCCCCCCAACTGCCGCTCTACGGCGTCGGCATCGTGCTGACCGGGGTGCTGCAGGCGCACCGGCGGTTCGCCTGGCCGGTGCTCGCCCCGCTGCTGTCCAGCGTCACCGTCATCGCCGTCTACCTCGGCTTCACCGCCGCGGAGGGGCGGCTGGCCACGGTCGGGCAGGTGAGCGCGGGCGGAGAGGTGCTGCTCGCCGGGGGCACCACGCTCGGCGTGGTGGTGCTCTCGCTGTCGTTGCTGATCCCGCTGCGGGCGCTGCGGCTGCCGCTGCGGCCGGGTTTCCGGTTCCCCGCCGACGCCCGGGCCCGGGTCGGTGGGCTGGCCGCGGCCGGGCTGGTCACCGTCGGCGCCCAGCAGATCGCCCTGATGGTGGTGCTCAACCAGGTCTCCTACGGCTCGACGGCCAACCCGGGCATCTACAACATCGCCCAGACGATCTATTTCCTGCCCTGGTCGGTGCTGGCCGTGCCGCTCGCGGTGGCCGCGTACCCGACGCTCGCGGCGGCGCGGGCGGCCGGCGACGAGCGGACCTACCGGCGGACCCTCGCCCCGGCGGTACGCGGAGTGGTGCTGTTCAGCCTGCTCGGCGCCGCGGCGCTGGTCGGCACGGCAGTCCCGGTCGGGCAGCTGTTCTTCACCGGCGACGCGGCGCGCACCGCGGCGGCCGGGATCGCCGGCTTCGCCCCCGGACTGGTCGGCTACGGGCTCTTCGCGGTGCTCACCCGGGCGCTCTACGCCCGCGGCGAGGCCCGGGCGGCCACCGCCGCCACCGCGGTGGGCTGGCTGACCGTGCCGGCGCTGGCCGTCCTGCTCGGTCCGGCGCTGCCCGTCACCGACCGGGTGCCGGCGATGGCGTTGGCCACCTCCGGCGGCATGCTGGTGCTCGGCGGGCTGCTGATCGCCGCCGTGCTGCGCTCCGCCGGGCGGGCCGCCCTGGCCGGTGTCGGTCGGGCCGGCGCGGCCGGGCTGCTCGCCGCGGCCGTCAGCGGCTGCACGTCGCGCCGGAAGCTCGCCGCGGCCGTCGCCGGCGCGGCCGGTGCGGGCGCCTCCCGCTGGCTCGCCGGCCTCGGCGACGGCACCCCGACGACAGTCGAGGCGCTGCTACAGGGCATGCTGTCCGGGGTCGTGGTGGGCGCCCTGTTCCTCGCCGTCGCCTGGTTGACCGACCGGCGCGACGTGCAGCCGCTGCTGGCCGCCGTGGGCCGCCGGCTACAGCGGCGACGCCCCCCGGGCGGGCCCGGCGACACGCCGGAGCAGGGGCGCGGCTCGGGACGGGGCGACGGGAAGGAGAGCATTTCCTCATGACGGACGCCTCGTCGGCACTGCACTGGCCCGGCTCGGTGGCCCTGCTGCTCGCCTCCAGCACCGGCGGGGTCGGCCAGCACGTCCGCTCGGTGGCCCGTGGGCTGGTCGAGGCGGGCGCGTCCGTGCTGGTCTGCGGCCCGGCCACCACCCAGGACCAGTTCGACTTCACCGGGGTCGGCGCCCGGTTCACGCCGGTGGAGATCCCGGCCAGCCCCACCCCGGCCGACGCGCGGGCGGTCACCGCGCTGCGCCGGGCCCTCGCCGACACCCCGGTGGACGTGGTGCACGCGCACGGGCTGCGGGCCGGCCTGGTGGCCGTACTCGCCCGGCCGGCCGCGCCGCTGGTGGTGACCTGGCACAACGCCGTGCTGGCCGGTGGCCTGCGCGGTGGGCTGTCCCGGCTCGTCGAGCGGATCGTCGCCCGCAACGTCCGGGTCGCCCTGGGCGCCTCCGCCGACCTGGTGCAGCGGGCCGCCGCGCTGGGCGCCGCCGACGCCCGGCTCGC
>NZ_KQ058758.1 GCF_000982955.1 Micromonospora sp. HK10
CGCGCGGTGGGCGGCGTCAGCCGTCGCTGCGGCGCACTGCCTCGTCCAGCGCCTCCGAGGTACGGCCGACCAGCGCGCTGCCGTCGTCGAGCAGCAGGATCGGGCGCTGGATGAGTTCCGGATGCGCGACCAGGGCGGCGATCCAGCGCGCCTCGGTGGCGTCGTCGCGCGCCCAGTCCGCCATGCCGAGGGCCACCGCGGCCGGTTCGCCGGTCCGGCAGATGTCCCACGCCCGGGCGTCCAGCCGGCGCAGCACCTCGGTCACCTCGGCCACCGTCGGCGGCTCGGTCAGGTATGCCCGCAGCCGGTAGGGCACCCGCGCCTCGTCCAGAGTGGCCCGCGCGGTCGCACACTTCGAGCAGGACGGGTTGTGCCAGATCTCCATGCCCGCCATCCTGGCAGACCGCCGGACCCTCCAACCTGGACACCGAGCCGGCCGTAATCGGCCGCCCGGTGCGGCACGCCGCAGCATGCAGCATTCCGGGCCATCCCCGAACCGGCACCCAGCGCGTCCGTCCGAGGGGGCGAGGGTGGCCGGCTCCGGGCGGTCAGGCTTGACCCCTGCGCGGCTCGCCCGCCGTCGGTGGAACGTCATGGGCGTATCCGGACCCGGCAGACACCCATACCGTTCCACTCGCCGCAGGACAGCCACGTCCCCGACTGTTCCGCTGGACGACCAGATGGGTCGGCCTGACCGCCTGGGCCGCCACCCTTCCGCTCGCTACTGCTCTGATGACGTGAACGACTTGGCCAGCGGGTGAGCCACACCGGGATGCGGCAGACGGGGGCATCCGGCGTCGAGGAAGGGCCGGATCGCCGCAACCGGAGTGGATCAACCCGTCCGCGCCGGCTGTGAGTCGTTGTCATCAAAAGCTGTGAGTCATGTCCGACATCAAGGACTTCTGGGCCGGTTTCGACATGAAGCCTCTGAGTCATTGCCGATATCAAGGACTTGTGAGCTGGGTTCCGACATCAAGGCTTTGGTCGTTTCCATGATCAAAGGCTCGTGAGTCGTTTCCGTCATCAAGTCGGTAGTCTCCGGAACCCCCGTCCGCCCCTAGGCTCCGACACCCGGACCATGCGGAGCTGCCGGACCTTCCATCCGGCTCCGGCGACGCGCCGTCTGCCTCGACCGTCATCCGGATTCGGGCGGTCCGTGAAGGTGTGGGCCGGTTGGGCGGTTTGAGGGACCGGCGCCCCGTGCCCGGTTTGGGGGGCTGGCGTCCCGTGGTCGGGGCCACCGGCAGGGCGGAATCATGCCGGGGCCGGGGTCGTTGAACATGGCAGACCGCGGAGCAGCCCCACCCCAGGGTGAGCAGCCCCCGGTCGGAATGATCGGCCACCGGCCGTCGTTACATCCCCCGGACCCGCGCACCACCGGTCCACCCCCGGGTGACGCCAGGGAAGCCAGGGGAATGACGTCCCGGCCTCCGTCGTTACATCCCCCGGACCGCGCACCACCGGTCCACCCCCCGGGGGCATCGGATCCAGGCCGAGGGAATCACCTCCCCGCCACCGATGGTTACACCCCCCGGACGCCCGAGCAGGTCACCCCCGA
>NZ_KQ058759.1 GCF_000982955.1 Micromonospora sp. HK10
GCCGCCGAGCCGGTCGCGGCCGTCGGTGCGCAGCCGGTTGCCACTGAACCGGTTGCCGAGGCCGAGCCGGTGTCGGCCGAGCCGGTTGCCGCTGCGGAGCCGGTGGTGACGGGTCAGCCGGTGGCCGAGGCCGAGCCGGTCGCGGCCGGTGAGCCGGTCGCCGACACCGAGCCGGTCGCGGCTACCGCCGAGCCGGCGGGTGCCGCGGCCCTGGCCGAGCCGGTCGCCGCGACGGACGGGCCGGCCGAGGCGACGCCGGTGGCGGTGCCGGCGCAGCGGACGGCCGTCGAGGACGCCGTCCCCGCCGGCGCGGAGGCGGTCGACGACTTCCGCCGGATCCAGGGCATCGGGCCCAAGCTGGCCGCCGCCCTGCAGGCCGCCGGGATCCGTACCTACCAGCAGCTCGCCGAGCTGGACGAGGCGGCGCTGCGGGACACCGTCAAGGCCGCCGGGCTGCGCGCCGCGCCGGGCCTGGCGACCTGGTCGCAGCAGGCCAAGGTGCTGGCCGGCGCCCGTGACGAGGCCACCGCGGTGCTCCCGGCGGGCGGCGCCGACGCCTGAGTCAGGTCCGGGCCGGTGTCGACCGACGGTCGTCACCGGCCCGGCCGGACCCCCGCGCGCTCCGGCGGGGGTGGCCGCCCGGATGGCCGAAAGCACACCCGGGCCCGAGCGGGCGTCGTTACGGTCGGTACAGGGCCGGAAGGGGCCCGCCGCGCCGATCCGCCACCGCAGGAGCAGCTCGTGCCCTTCGCCACGCCGGAGCCACCCCCCGCACGGCGGCCCCTGATGCGCGACGCGGAGTCACCGCGTCGGGTGACCCTGCTGGAGCTCTTCTTCGATCTGGTCTACGTGGTCGCGCTCTCCCTCATCTCGCGCGGCCTGATCGTCGACCTGGGCTGGGACCGCGCCTTCCAGGCCCTGGTCATGCTGATGGCGATGTGGTGGACCTGGGCGATCACCACCCTGGTCACCGACGTGTACGACCCGCAGCGCCCCGAGATCAAGGTGCTGATCATCGCGGTGATGTTCGGGGCGCTGCTGATGACCACCACCATCCCGGAGGCGTTCGCCGGCCGCGGCCTGATCTTCGCGGGGACGTACGTGGCGATCCATCTCGGTCGCGGGCTGTACCTGATGCCGGCCGTGCGGCGGGACCGCCAGACCCAGCGCCGGGCGACCCGGATCTTCATCTGGTTCGCCGTCTCGGCCGTGCCGTGGGTGATCGGTGGCGCGGTGTCGAGCGAGGGACTCAGCCGGGAGTGGTGGTGGGCGCTGGCGCTGGCGATCGACTACGTCGGCTTCCGGCTGGCCTACCCGGTGCCCGGCCTCGGCGTAGTGCCGGACGCCCAGCGGGCGGTGACCGCCGAACACCTCTCCGAGCGCTACCAGCAGTTCTTCATCATCGCGCTGGGCGACGCCATCCTGGTCGCCGGCACCGTCTTCAGCCTGCACCACTCCGAGGTGGAGAACATCGCCGCCTTCGCCACCGCGTTCAGCACCACCCTGCTGCTCTGGCGGATCTACGTGCACAAGTCCGGCGAGCTGCTGCCGCACGCCATCGCCCGCTCGCGACAGCCGGCCCGGTTCCTGAACACCGCCCCCTACACGCACCTGCTGATGGTGGCGGGGGTGGTGACCACCGCCGCCGGCTTCGACCTGGTGCTGCTCGAACCGACCGGGCGCACCCCGCCGGCCTGGCTGGCGGTCATCATCGGCGGGCCGGCGTTGTTCCTGGTCGGTCGCGCCGCGTTCGAGTACGAGGTGTTCAGCCGGGTGTCGCTGTCCCGCCCCGGCGGTGTGCTGGCCCTGCTCACCATCGCGCCGGGCGTGCTGTTCCTGGCGCCGGTCTACGCCTCGATGGGCGCCATGCTGGTGCTGGCCGGCGTCGCCGTCGCCGACCACCGGCGCAGCCGGGGCAAGCCGCCGGAGGAACCGGCGCCACCGCACTAGGCCCGTACCGGTGCCCGCCCGATGCGATCGAAATCAGCCTCGCCGGTGCCGCACGCCGTTTGGCCGGCGACCCGCCCGGGGTACATGACCTCCACCTCGAATCCACCACAACCCCGTGGAGGCAACCCATGCGTGGCACCTCGATACTCGGCGTCCTGGTCGTCATCTGGCTCATCATCGGCGCGATCGCCGCCGGTCAGCGCGGCTACTACTCCAACGACGACACCAACTGCGCCGAGGCCGGCACCATCCTGGTCACCATCGTGGCCGGCCCGCTGAACTACATCGGCGCCAACCCCAAGGTGGACTGCAAGCTCCCCGAGCCGTCCAAGTAGGTCACCCCCGCTCCGCTCCCCCGGCCCGCGCCCCGCTCCCCCGCGGCGCGGGCCTCGTCGTGCCGGCGCGGGCCGGCGTCACCGCCCGTAGGGCTTCCTAGGAGGCTGGGCTTTCGTGGGTGAGCGGGGCGTTTGCCGGCGGGCGGGACGGGAAGGGCAGCGGTCCAGGCGCAGGGAACGGGAGAACCACATGCAGATCGGCTACAAGCTGGCCTCGGAGGCGTTCGGACCGCAGGAGCTGATCCGTCAGGCGGTCCGCGCCGAGCAGGTGGGGTTCGACTTCGTCGAGATGAGCGACCACTACCACCCGTGGCTGGAGGTGCAGGGGCATTCCTGCTTCACCTGGAGCGCGCTGGGGGCTGTCGCGGCGAAGACCAGCACGCTGCGCCTGGCCACCGGGGTGACCTGTCCGAGCGTCCGCTACCACCCGGCGATCATCGCGCAGGCCGCCGCCACCATGGCGTTGATCTCCGACGGCCGGTTCACCCTCGGCGTGGGCGCCGGTGAGCGGCTCAACGAGCACGTCGTCGGACAGGGCTTCCCGAGCGTACGCGGCCGGCACGAGCGGCTCCGCGAGGCGCTGGAGATCATCCGGCTGCTCTGGCGGGGCGGCTACCAGTCGTACGAGGGACGGCACCTGCAACTGGAGGACGCCCGGGTGTGGGACCTGCCGGACACGCCGCCGGTGATCGCGGTGGCGGCCAGCGGGCAGGACTCGGCGGCGCTCGCCGCCGACCTGGGCGACGGGCTGTTCGCCACCGAGCCGAAGTCGTCCATCGTTGGGCACTACCGGGACGCCGGCGGCACCGGTCCCCGGTACGCCGAGGTACCGTTGGCCTGGGCCACGGACGAGGAGCAGGCGGTCCGGGCGGCGAAGGAGACCAGCCGGTGGGCGGTCACCGGGTGGAAGGTGATGAGCGAGCTACCCAACCCGGCGAACTTCGACGCCGCGACGGCCTGGGTGGAGGACCACCACATCCGCCAGCAGTTCTCGGTGGGTCCGGACCCGGCCGTGCACCTGGCCAAGGCGCGGGCCTACGTCGAGGCGGGCTACGACCACATCGTGCTGCAGAACGCCGGCCCCGACCCGGACGGCTTCCTCGACTTCTTCGCCGCCGAACTCGCCGCGCCGCTGCGCGCCATGGGCTGACCTCGCCGCGGGTCAGCCGCCGACGTGGATGCCGGGGCGGCGGGTGGGGTCCGGCTCGGACTTGCGAATGATCTCCCGGACCACCGGCGGGGTGTCGCCCCGACCCAGGATCAGGTAGCGCAGCAGGTGGGCGATCGGGTTGCCCTCGGACCACTCGAAGTGGCAGTGCGGCCGGACGCCGGTGGCGTCGCGCAGCGCCAGCAGGATCGCGGCGATCGCGTTCGGGGCGGCCGGGCTGCCGGCCCGCAGGATCCGGTACCCGCCGACCTCCACCCCCTGCACCCGCAGCACGCCGCTGAACCGCGACGGGTCGGTGACGTCGATCTCGAGGAAGAGCACGTCGGCGGCGCCGGGCACCGGGTTCATCCCGCGCTGCGCCCGCTCCTTGACCCGGTACTCCTTGAGCGAGCCGCTCTGCCGCTTGTTGGCGATCAGGTGCAGCCGGCCGTCGTGGGCGACCGATTCGGCGACGAAGCGGCGCGCGGCGTCGTCGAACTCGATCGCCTCGGCCCGCAGTTCCGTGGTCCGGGACACCCGGGAGACCAGCGAGACGACGATGATGCCGGCGATGAAGAGGCCGGAGATGGTGATCCCGTCGGGCTTCGCGACGACGTTCTCCACCAGCGCGTAGAGCAGCACCACGGTGAGCACCGCGAAGCCGCCGCCAGCGAACCGGTGCCGTTCCGCGTACGCGGAGATGGTCACCGCGATCGCCCCGGAGACCATCATGGCCAGGATCCCGGTGGCGTACGCGCCGGCCTGGGCGTTGACGTCGGCCCGGAAGGCGACCGTGATGCCGATGCTGATCGCGGTGTAGACCAGCACCACCGGTCGCACGGCCCGCCCCCATTCCGGCGCCATGCCGTACGAGGGCAGGTAGCGGGGCACGATGTTGATCAGGCCGGCCATCGCGGAGGCGCCGGCGAACCAGAGGATGAGGATGCTGCTGATGTCGTAGGCGGTGCCGAAGGCCTCGCCCAGGTGTTCGTGCGCCAGGAAGGCCAGCGCCCGCCCGTTGGCCGCCCCGCCGGGGCGGAACTCGTCGGCCGGGATCAGCACGGTGGTCACGAACGTGGTGGCGATCAGGTAGACCGACATGATCAACGCGGCGGTGGTGAGCAGCTTGCGGGTGTTGCGGACCCGCCGCGCCAGCCGCTGCTCGGGGTCCGCGCCGCCCCCCTTGACCAGCGGCATCATGCTCACCCCGGTCTCGAACCCGGACAGCCCCAGGACCAGCAGCGGGAACGCCAGGACGCTGGTGGCCAGCACGTCGCCGAGCCCGCCGAACCGGGTCAGCCGGTCGGTCCAGCCGGTGAGCACCGCCGGGTCGGCGGTGACCTCCGCCAGGCCGACGACCACGATCACCGCGTTCAGCGCCAGGAAGATCGCGACCAGCGGGATGGCCACCTGCACCGCCTCGTTGAAGCCCAGCAGGAACACCCCGCCCAGGACGAGCAGCAGCACCACCGTCACCACCACGGCGGCCGTGCTGCCGTGCGGGAACGACTCGGGCAGGATCGGATTCTCCAGCAGGTGCACGGTGGCGTCGGCCGCCGACAGGGTGATCGTGATGATCCAGGAGGTGGCCACGAACCCGAGCAGCACCAGCACGAAGATCTTGCCGCGCCAGAACGGCAGCAGCCGCTCCAGCATGGCCACCGAGCCCTGCCCGTGTGGGCTCTCCCGGGCCACCCGCCGGTACATCGGCAGCATCCCGAGCAGGGTCAGCGCGACGATCAGCAGGGTGGCCAGCGGCGAGAGCGCGCCGGCCGCCACGGCGGCGATGCCGGGCAGGTAGGACAGCGTGGAGAAGTAGTCGACCCCGGTCAGGCACATGACCTGCCACCAGGGGCGTGCCGACACCTGGTGCTCGCGGGTCTCCGGGCCGACCGGCTGCACCCGGTGCGCGAAGAGCCACCGGGTGAGCGGGCGGTCCGGCTCCCGGGGTCTGACCGGGCTGTCCACGCACGCCGGGATCACGCCCGGCTCCCGGCCGGAGCGTTCCCGCCGCTCCGGGTCCCGGGCGGCGCGCAGGGCCCGCTCCGCCGCGGGCGGGTGCGCGTGGTCGCGCCGCCCCCGGGTACGCCGGGGCCGCTCCCCGTTCCGCCCGTCCACCATTCGCATCCCTTCCCGGCCCTGTCCCGACGGTAGGCGGTGCCGCGGGCTCGCCCGGCGGAACCCGACAAAGCCGGCCGGAGATCCGCGGTGCCGGTGGTCAGCCGGGCGCGCCGACCAGCGCCGCGCGCAGCGCCTGCGGGTCGGTCACCGTGACGGTCACCGCGGGGTGGGCCGGCCAGCGACCGGGGACCAGCGCCGGCACCGGGGTGGCGAACCGCAGGCAGAGCCCGGCGGTCACGCTGCTGCCGAAGGTGGCCCCGCCGTCGGCCAGGGACAGGTGCGGCCCGATCGCCCGCCACCAGCGGTACGGCCCGCCCAGCTCCGCCCCGGTGATGTTCGCCCGGGGGGTGCATAGCCGCCAGGGCCCGAACCGGACGGTCACCTCGTCGGGGCCCACCTCGACCCGGGCCGTGTCCGGGCGGACCCCGAGCAGGGCCAGGGGCAGCCGGAACGGCCGGTCGAAGCGGAACGCGAAGCGGCGGACCGCGCCGTCCGGGGTCGGCCCGGTGCGGGCCGGTTCGCTCTGTGCCATGGCCGCGAGGTACCCGGCCCGACCGCGCCGACACCCGCCGCCGCTCAGGTGGGGCCGGCCCAGCCGACGCCCCGTACGCCGGGACGGGCCGGCACCCCCCGGGCCGGCCGGTCCCCACCCACCCGGATCATCCGCGCAGGTCCAGCCGGTCGGCCAGCCAGCCGAGCCGGTCGTCCCGGGCCTGGCTCGCCGCCAGGTCGTGCTCCTCCCGCGGGTAGAGCGACACCCGGGCCCGCGGCGCGGCCGCGGCGAAGGCGGCCCGGGTCTCGGCGCTCACGAACCGGTCCGCCCCGGCGAACTGGAGGTACGCCCCGGCGCCGAGCCGCCCCACCTGATCCACCGGGTCCAGCCCGGCGAAGACCGCCCGGTACGCCGCCTGCTGTCCCGCCGGCAGGTGCAGCCAGTACGTGTCGAACCAGTTCGCCCAGGTGGCGTCGGGCGCGAGGAGCACCGCGCCGCGCAGCCCCGGCTCGCCGGCGGCGAGGCCGGCGCCGTACATCGCGCCGTAGTCGTGGCCGACCACCGCGGTGCGGGCGCGGTCCACACCGGGCTCGGCGACCAGCCGCCGGTACGCCTGCCGCACGGCGTCGAGCTGGGCGGTGACCGCGCTGCGGTCCCGGGCGTCGCCGACCGGGTCGCCGGCCCACGGGAAGGTGAGCTGGGGCAGCACGGAGACCACGCCGCGCCCGGCCAGCAGGGTCGCTTCGGTGAGGAACTCGCCGCGGTCCTGGCTGGCCCGGCCGGGCTCGAACCAGTGCAGGTCGAGCACGCCGGCCAGCCGGCCGCCGGCCCGCTGTGGCCGGACCAGCCAGGCCCGGACGGCGGGCTGGCCGGGCACCGGGATCTCGATGTCGCGGACCAGCACGGCCGGCGCGGACCCGCCACCGGCGGGCGCGGCCCCGGTGGCGCCGGCCGGCGCCTGGGCATGCGCGCCGGCACCGCCGGTGAGCGCGCCGGAGACCAGCAGCACGGCCGTGGACGCGAGGATCGTGAGACGTCGCACCGCTACCACCTCCATCAGTTTCTAAATGTGTTTTACAACTGATGACGTTAGGATGGGCGGCGGCGATCGGTCAAGTACGGGAGGGACGGCGGGCGTGTCGACAACCGGGCGACGGAGCGGGCGCCGATGAGCGCGGTGCCACCGCTGGAGCCCGCCCTGCGGCTGGCCGTCACGCTGCTGCACAGCTACTGGGTGCTCCAGGAGCCGGCCGATCAGCTCTCGATGGCCCGGATCCGGGCCGCCGGCCGCGACCTCGACCTGGCCGGGGTCACCGACCCGCTCGGCGAGGACGACCTGCCCCACCTGCGCGAGCTGCGGGAACGGCTCTACCAGGTGTTCGCCGCGCCCGACCCGGCCGCCCGGCTGGCCACCCTCAACGCCGTACTGGCCGAGGTCAGCGCCGGCACCGCCGTCGAGTGCGGCCCGGACGGCGCGCTGCGGCTCACCCCGCTGCCCCGGCCCGGCCCGGTCG
>NZ_KQ058760.1:0-50397 GCF_000982955.1 Micromonospora sp. HK10
CGGCGGCCGGCCGAGCGGGCGGCGGCCGAGCGCGGCCGGGCGTCGAGCCGCGGCCGGACGGTCAGTCGCCGAGCAGGGCCGCCCGGACCTCGTCCCAGATCTCCTCGCTGGCCGCGACCAGCAGACCGCGGCCCTCGTCCGCCGGGTGGTAGTCGGTGCCGTCGAAGCGCCGCGCCACCCCGCCCGCCTCCCGGACCAGCGTCGCGCCGGGGACGTGATCCCACGGCAGGGTGCGCCAGAAGAGCACGAACTGCTGCTTGCCGGTGAGGATGTCGAGGTACTCCCGGCCCGCGCAGTGCTGGCCGGGCAGCAGCTCGCCGATGCGGGTGCCGCCCGCCGACACGCTCCGCCGGGCGTCCGGCGGCAGGAAGCGGGTCATTGCGGTGCCCCGCAACGCGCCGACCTCCGGCTGCGCCCCGGTGGTGCGTACCGGCGTCCCGTCCAGCCGGGTGCCCGACCCGGCGCGCGCGACGGCCATCGTCCCGTCCAGCGGGTCGTATACCCAGGAGGCCACCGGCACCCCGTCGGTCAGCAGCGCGACCATCAGGGCGAACGGCCGCCGGCCGGCGGCGAAGTTGGAGGTGCCGTCGACCGGGTCGACCAGCCAGACGTCGCCGTCGCCGCGCAGGTGGCGCAGCAGGTCGGGGTCCGCGGCGACCGCCTCCTCGCCGACCACCACCGAGTCGGGGCGCAGCTGGCGCAGCCCTGCGGAGATCAGCTCCTCGGCGTCACGGTCGGCGACGGTGACCACCTCGCCGGGTGCCTTCTCGGAGATGTCGGCATCGTCGAGCCGCCGGAACAGCGGCACCACGATCTCCGCCGCGGCCTGTCGCAGCAGCGCGTCGACATCGTCCAGCAGCTGGTCAGCCACGCGGCGGCAGCTTGACCACGCTGACGAAGAACTCGTCGATCTGGCGGACCACCGAGATGAAGCGCTCGAAGTCCACCGGCTTGGTCACGTAGGCGTTGGCGTGCAGCTGGTAGCTGCGCAGGATGTCCTCGTCGGCCTGCGAGGTGGTCAGCACCACCACCGGGATCCGGCAGAGCTGCTCGTCCTTCTTGATCTCCTCCAGCACCTCGCGGCCGTCCCGGCGGGGCAGGTTCAGGTCGAGCAGGATCAGATCGGGGCTCACCGCGTCCGCGTACTGGCCCTCCTGCCGCAGGTACGCCAGCGCCTCGGCGCCGTCGGAGACGACCGTGAGGCGGTTGCGGAGCTTGTGCTCCTCGAACGCCTCCTGGGTCATCAACACGTCACCCGGGTCGTCCTCGACGAGCAGGACCTCGATCGGGCTCTTGCCGTCTGCCGGCGCGGTCATCC
Organism: Micromonospora sp. HK10; assembly: GCF_000982955.1. Taxonomy (GTDB): domain Bacteria; phylum Actinomycetota; class Actinomycetes; order Mycobacteriales; family Micromonosporaceae; genus Micromonospora. The sequence goes on from NZ_KQ058760.1 coordinate 1,319, forward strand.
CACCGTCTCCTTCATGCCACCGGTTGTACCGTGTCCGGCCGCCCCCTCGGGCGGTTCCCCGCCTTCCGCGTGGTCGGCCTGGGCGCCGACGGGCGCCGACCGAAGGGTGTCATCCGCGCCGTCGCCGGTCGTCACCGGCTCCCCGCTCGGCTCCGCACCCGCCTCCGGCTCGGCCGCCGCCCGGGCCCGCTCGACGTCCTCGGGCAGCGCGGGGAGGGTGAACCGGATCGCGGTGCCCTCGTCGAGGCCGGTGTCCACCCAGACCCGGCCGCCGTGGTACTCCACGATCTTCTTGACGATCGCCAGGCCGATCCCGGTGCCCGGGTACGCGTCCTTGGCGTGCAGCCGCTGGAAGATGACGAAGATCTTGTCGGCGAACTCCGGCTCGACCCCGATGCCGTTGTCCCGGCAGCTGATCTCCCACTCGTCGTCGACCAGCCGGGCCGACACGTGCACCTTCGGCGCCACGTCCGGCCGGCGGAACTTGATCGAGTTGCTGACCAGGTTGGCCAGCAGGTTCGTCAGCAGCGGCTCCTCGCCGCGGATCACCGGCAGCTCGTCCCAGCTCAGCTCGGCGTCGCTGTACTGGCGGGCGGCCTCGGTCTGGCCGGCCACGTCACCCATCACCTTGTTCAGGTCGACCTCGGTGAAACCGGTGGTGAGGCGGCCGATCCGGGAGAACGCGAGCAGGTCGTTGATCAGCCGCTGCATCCGCTGCGCGCCGTCCACCGCGAACGCGATGTACTGGTCGGCGCGCTCGTCGAGCTGGCCGGCGTAGCGGCGCTGGAGGAGCTGGCAGAAGCTGGCCACCTTGCGCAGCGGCTCCTGCAAGTCGTGCGAGGCCACGTAGGCGAACTGCTCCAGGTCCCGGTTGGAGCGGGTGAGCTCCTCGGCCTGCTTCTGGAGCTGGCCGTTGACCCACTCGATCCGCTCCCGGGCCTCGCGGACCTCGTCCAGCTCCCGGGCGATCTTCTGGCGCATCAGGTCGATGTCGTCGGCGAGCCGGCGGAACTCCGGCGGCCCGGACCCCTCGATGCGGTGCTGGTAGTCGCCGGCGGCGACCTCCCGCACCTGGCCGACCAGGCCGGCCAGGGGCCGGATCAGGATCCGGTCCAGCGAGAGCAGCATCACCGCACCGGCGACCGCCACCACCAGCGCCGCGATGATCAGCAGCACCACGAGGACGTTGCTGGTGTCGTTCACGTCGGCGGCGGTCTGCTGCCGGACAATCAGGATCTCGTTCTGGAGCTTGTCCACCGCGACCCGGATGCCGTCGAACCGCTGCCGGGTCTGTTCGGTGATCAGCGCCCGGCCGGCGGCCGGGCCGCTGCGCTCGGTGGTGTTGATCACCGGCGCGGCGACGTCACGCCGCCACTGCGCGGCCTGCTGCTCCACGACGGCCAGCTCGCGCAGCACGTCCGGGTAGTCGCGGGCCAGCCCGCGCATCTCGGCGACGGTGTCCCGCTCGCGCTTCAGGCCGTCCTCGTACGGCGCCAGGTCCTTGCGGTCCCCGTTCACCGCGTACCCGCGGATCGAGGTCTCCTGGTCGAGCAGGGCGCTGAGCAGCTCCTGCGCCTGCACCCGGAGCGGACCGGTCTTCAGCAGGACCGCGTCGATGTTCTGCCGGTTCTTCGCCGCCAGGGTCGCCTCCGCGGCGGCCAGCCCGAGCAGCAGCACCAACACCACGCTGAGCAACGCGACGACCCGCCGCCGCAAAGTCCAACCCCGCTGGTACGCCTGCACCGAACCACCTTCCGACGACTGGGCGGATGTCGTCGCGCTCCTCGTGCTCACCGGCCACCGCCGCGGGTGACCAGCAGCATGGCGACATCGTCGGCGAGCGGGCCGCCGTTGAGCTGCTCGGCCCGGCCGACGAGCCAGGCGGGCAACTCGGCCAGCGAGACCGCCCGGCTGGCCGGGTCGGCCAGCAGCTCGGTCAGCCCGGACACGTCGAGCCGGTCGTCGCCGCTGCCCACGCGCCCCTCGATCAGGCCGTCGGTGTACATCAGCAGGGACCAGTCCTCGGTCTCGAACTCCAGGTCGAACGCCACCGGCCGGCGCGGCCGTACGCCCAGCAGCAGGCCGCCCCGGGCCGGCACGGGGGCCACCCGCCCGCCGGCGAGCAGCAGCGGCGGCGGATGACCGGCGAGCCGCACCGTCGCCCGGTTGTCCGCCAGGTCGAGCCGGGTGGTGGCCACCGTGGCGAAGATCTCCTGGAGCCGCCGCTCGCTCATCAGCACCTGCTCCAGGGCGGGCAGCACCTCCTCGTCCGGCACGCCTGCCAGGATCAGCGCCCGCCAGGCCACCCGCAACTCGACGCCGAGGGCCGCCTCGTCGACGCCGTGGCCGCAGACGTCACCGACGATCAGGTCGATCCGGTCCGGCCGGGTCTGCACCACGTCGAAGAAGTCGCCGCCGATCAGCGCCGCGTGCCGGCCGGGGCGGTAGAAGGTGTGCACCGCCACCTGGTCGGTGGTCATCAGCGGCTGCGGCAGCAGGCCGCGCTCCAGCCGGGCCGACTCGGCCTGGCGCAGCTCCACCTCGCGCAGCCGGCGGGCGTTCTCGTCGGCCCGCTTGCGTTCCACGGCGTAGCGCAGGGCCCGGGTCAGCAGTACCCCGTCGACCTGCCCCTTGACCAGGTAGTCCTGCGCGCCCTCGGCGACCGCGACGATGCCCAGGTGCTCGTCGGAGCGGCCGGTCAGCACGCAGACCGCCGCGCCGCTGGCCATGTCCAGCACCTGGCGCAGGCCGTCCAGTCCCTGCGCGTCGGGCAGGCCCAGGTCGAGCAGGACGCAGTCGACCCCCATCACCCGCTGGCGGGCCTCGCTGAGGCTGGTGGCGACGAGCAGGTCGATCATCGAGTTGGTCTCGGCGAGCAGCTCGCCGACCAGGAAGGCGTCGCCCTCGTCGTCCTCGACCAGCAGCACCCGCAGCCGCTCGCCGGGCGGCACGCTCGCGTAGTGCCCGAAAGCGGCCTGCGGCACCACGGCGGCGCCGGGCAGACCGGACCCCCGCTGCGGTCGGGTCACCGCCGCGAGACGCGGGAGTTCGCTGGTGATGTCGGGCTCCTTCCGAGTGCCCTGCTGATCCTGTATCAGGCAACGGCCGCACACAACACGACAGATACCGGAACGGGCCGCACCGATAACGACCCACCCGCCGGACAGCGACCGGGCCGGGTTCCGATGTTACGCGGCCGGCCCTGTCGGGCCCGGAACGCACCGGCCGACCGGGGGCTGCCGCGGCCCGCCGCCCGGGGTGCAGGATGATCCCCACCCCGACCCATCCCCGAGGAGTTCCCGTGGGCGTACCCCCCTCCCGCCCCGCCGACCGGGCGCTGGCCCGGCCCCGCAGGCGGCCGCTCGCCGCCCTCGCGGCGCTCGTCGCGCTCCTCGCCGTCGGCGCGGGCGTCCTGGTCGACCTGGCCACCCCGGCGCCGCGCCCGGCGGACGCCCCGGCGGGCCAGTTCAGCGCCGAGCGGGCGTACCAGAACGTGCGGGTCATCGCGACGCGACCGCACGTGGCCGGCAGCGCCGCCAACGACGAGGTCCGCGAGCACCTGGTGGGCGTGCTGCGCGGCCTCGGCCTGGAGACCGAGGTGCAGGACGCCGTCGCGCCGGAGGCCGGGCAGCTCAGCGGGGCGGCCGGCGGGGCGACGGTGGCCCGGGTCCGCAACGTGGTGGCCCGGCTGCCCGGCACCGCCTCGACCGGGCGGGTCTTCCTGGTCGCCCACTACGACTCGGTGCAGTCCGGGCCGGGCGGCAACGACGACGCCGCCGGCACCTCCACCATCCTGGAGGTGGCCCGGGCGCTGACCACCGGTCCGCGCCCCCGCAACGACGTGGTCTTCGTGCTCACCGACGCCGAGGAGGCGTGCCTCTGCGGCGCGGCCGGGTTCGCCGCCGACCACCCGCTGGCCCGCGACGGGGGCGTGGTGCTCAACCTGGAGGCGCGCGGCGCCACCGGCCCGGTGATCATGTTCGAGACGTCCCGGAACAACGCGAAGCTGGTGGACGTCTTCGGCCGGGCCGCGCCGCACCCGGTGGGCACCTCCTTCGCCGTGGAGATCTACCGGGCGCTGCCGAACGACACCGACTTCACCGCGTTCCTCGACCACGACTTCGTCGGCCTGAACTCGGCGTACATCGACGGCGGGGCGATCTACCACACGCCGCTGGACACCCCGGCGGCGATGGACCGGGGCAGCCTGCAGATGCACGGCGACAACGCGCTCGGCCTGGCCCGCGAGTTCGGCCGGACCGACCTGCGGCAGCTGCGCTCCGGCCACGACGCCACCTACTTCCCGGTGCCGGGCGGGCTGGTCCGCTACCCCGGCTGGCTGACCCTGCCGCTGGCGCTGGCCGCCCTGGTGGCGGTCGGCGCGCTCGGCTGGCTGCTGCGCCGCCGCGGCCGGGCCAGCGCCGGCCGGCTCGCCGCCGGCGTCGGGCTGACCCTGGTGCCGATCGTCGTCGCCCCGCTCGGCGCGTGGCTGCTCTGGACCGCGATCACCACGGTCCGCCCGGGGTACGCCGAGCTGCTCGACCCGTACCGGCCGGTCTGGTACCGGCTGGCCGTGGTGGCGCTCGCCGCCGCGGTCCTGTTCACCTGGTACGCGCTGGCCCGCCGCCGGGTCGGTCCGGCCGCGCTGACGTTCGGCGGGCTGGCTTGGCTGGCCCTGTTCGGGGTGCTGCTCGCCGTGCTGGTGCCCGGCGGGGCGTACCTGACCACGCTGCCGGCGCTGGCCGGCGCGCTCGCCGGCCTGGCGGCGCTGGCCACCCGGCTGGAGGGCCCGTGGCCGGTGGTCGCGGTGACCCTGGCCGGCGCGGTGGCCGTGGTGGTCCTGCTGCCCCCCGTGGTGCTGCTCTTCCCGGCGCTCGGCATGGCGATGGGCGGGGTGGCCGCGCTCGTCGCGGTGCTGCTCGGCCTGGCCGTGCTGCCGGTGGTCGACCTGCTGCATCCGCAGGCCGGCGGACAGCGCGGCCTGGTCGCGCTGCGGGCCCGCCGGCTGGGCGCGCTGCCGGCCGGCGCCGCCGCGCTCGCCGCCGTGGTGCTCGCCGGGGTCGGCCTGGCGGTGGACCGCTTCGACGCCGCCCATCCCGTGCCGACCCACCTGATGTACGCCCTGGACGCCGGCACCGGCGCCGCCCGCTGGCTCAGCCACGAGGACGCCCCGCAGCCGTGGACCGACGGGTACGTGGGCGGCCGCACCGACGTCTCCGCCGACTTCCCCGGTCTCGGCGACGGCGAGCTGCGCGCCGGCCCGGCCCCGGCCGCCGACGTGCCCGCCCCGAAGCTGGAGACGCTCGCCGACACCCGCAGCGGCGACCAGCGGGTGCTCCGGCTGCGGGTGGTCCCGCAGCGGACGGTACGGCTGCTCACCCTGCACGTGGAGACCGCCACCGCCACCGTCCGGTCGGCGACGGTGGCCGGGCGGGACGTGCCGGTCAAGGCGCGCGACGGCCGGTGGGGTTTCGGGGTCGTGTTCCACGCCCCGCCGCCGGAGGGCGTCGAGGTGACGCTCACCCTCACGCCGCGGGCGGACCGGGTGAACCTGCGGGTCATGGACGCCAGCGACGGCCTGACCGGGCTGCCCGGCTTCCGGCCCCGCCCCGCCGACGTGGGCGTGGTCGGCTCGCACAGCTCCGAGATGTTCGCGGTGGCCCGGACGTACCCGCTCTGATCCCGGCCGGCCGGGGTCAGCCGGGGCGGCCGCGGAGCGCGGGACGGTTCGGCGGCGCGGCCACCGCGTCGCCGACCACCACGCCGGTCAGCACCAGCGCGACGAAGCCGGCGACCAGCACCGGCGGCCAGCCGCCCGCCCAGGGCGTCACCGCCGCCAACGCCAGCAGCCAGGGCAGCCGCCGCCACGGGGGCACGCCCAGGACCCGCTGGATGAACAGGCTGCGCCCGACCAGGACCAGCGCGGGCCCGCCGAGGAGCAGGACCAGCCAGCGTCCCGGCGTGTCCCCGGTAGGCCGGCCGACGACCAGGTCGAACGCCGCGGCGGTGCAGACGATGCCGGAGAGCATGAGCAGGTGGGTGTACGGGGCCAGCCGGGCCGCCCGCCGCACCAGCGGCGGGGTGGTGGACGCCACGATGGTCCCGGCGCGCAGCACGTAGATCTGCCAGAGCAGCAGCATGACGAGGAAGGCGGCGAGGAAGGCGGCCGACCGGGCGCGGGTGAACTCGGCGGTGTTGATCCGCAGTGTCGGCACCAGGACGATGTCGCCGAGCGCGAGGATGATGAACTGCTGGTACCGCTCGGCCAGGTGCTCGCTCGTCTTCTCGTACTGGGCGAGCGGCACCCGGCCGAGTCCGGGCGTCGGGTAGCGGGCCGCGGCCGAGACGTAGTCGACCACCACCGCGACCGACCAGAGCGCGGTCCGGGCCGGCCCGTGCAGCAGCGCGCCACCTAGCCAGAAGACGCTGGAGGCCAGGAACCAGAAGAGGAACCGGGCCGCCCGCTGCTGGGCCCGGTGCCGCCGCCGGTGCAGGACGCTGACCAGCACCAGGCCCCGGAACAGGTGCGGGATCACGTACCCGCCCGCGAAGATCAACGAGTGCGGGTCGGCGGCCAGCGCCGACGCCATCACCAGGGCGCCGAACATCGTCACCATCAGGACGCTCTGGATCGGCCGCCGGTCCGGGTCGTAGAAGTCGGTGGTGGTCGAGGTGATCGACCAGGTCCACCAGATCGCCATGAGCATGACCGCGTCCAGCCAGGCGCCCGCCCACGAGTGCTGTTCGGCGATCCGCATCGAGGCCGCCGCCAGCGCGGCCACGAACACCACGTCGAAGACCAGTTCCAGCAGGGTGGCCCGGGTCGACGTCTCCGGCCGGCGCACCAGTTCGCTGCTGCCTCCGGTCGTCATGCCCGGCCTCCCCACCGCCCGCCGTCCCGCCGCCCGCCGTCCCGGTCGACGCTGGCAGCGGGGCGTGCGCCGGGCGGCCGGCCGTACGCGCCCCTGCCAGGATTATCGCCGCCGGCGGCGGCGCCCCGGCCGCATCCGACTACTTCCAGCGGAAGTGGACGAAGAGGCGGCCGAAGTTCTTCGAGTCCTTCTCGACCCGGTGGTAGAGCTGCTTCACGTCCTTCTGGTCGAGGAAGCGCAGCACCTTCTTCTTGAGCTGGCCGGAGCCCTTCCCCGGGATGATCTCCACGAGGGTGGCCTTCTTCGCCACCGCCTCGTCCATGATCCCGCGCAGGGCCCGGTCGATGTCGTGGCCCCGGTTGTAGATGTCGTGGAGATCGAGCTTGAGCTTCACCAGCCCATCGTAGAGACGGCGAAGGGCAGCCCGCCGGGCTGCCCTGTCCGTTTCGTACCCTCCTGGGGGGTCAGCGACCGCTGCCGACCTTTTCCTCCACCCGGCGCAGCGCCGTGGTGTAGTCGGTGTTGGTCGAGTACATGGCCGCCGCGATGCGCAGGTGCCGCAGCGCGTCGGCGGGCCGGTTCATCCGCTCCAGCGTGCGGCCCAGCACGTGGTGCGCGTAGTGGTCGCTCGGGTCCCGGTCGACCAGCTCGCGCAGCTGCTCCTCGGCCCGGTTGAGCTGGGCCGACTGGAAGTACGCCCGGGCCAGCAGCTGCCGCACCGAGGAGTTCCCGGGCTCCGCCTCGACGATCGGCTCGAGCAGCCGGGCCGCCCCCGTCGGGTCACCCGCTTCGAAGAACATGGTCGCCCGCCGGTAGTCCGCCAGAAGATCCACTCGAACCCACCTCCTCGTGTCGCACCGCCTAGTCCGACGCTGACACAACACTGGGCGTACCGCGAGTGTTCCTCCGGTGGAAGTTGCCGCCTCAGGGCGTCGGGTCGTACCGGTCGCCGACGAGGTCCCAGGCCCGGACACCGCCCACGATTCCGGCCGTGTTGGGCACCACCACGACGTCGTCGCCCATCCGGGCGAGCTGTTCCGGCCGGATCAGCCGGGAGTTGCCGCCGCCCAGGTATAGCCGGTCCCACCGGAAGACCGGCCGCAGCCCGTCGACCACCTGCCGGATCCGCCGGGACCAGAACGCGTCACCGAGCCGCCGGCGTTCCGGCTCGCCCACGTACTTGTCGTAGGTGGTGTTCCAGCGCACCGGCGCGTGCGACAGCTCCAGGTGCGGGGCGAGCACCCCGCCGTCGAAGAGCGCGCTGCCCAGCCCGGTGCCGAGGGTCAGCACCAGTTCGCAGCCGGTCCCCGCGACCACCCCGGCGCCGTGCACCTCGGCGTCGTTGAGCACCAGCGCCGGCACCCCGAACGCGTCGGCGAGGGCGGTCCGCGCGTCGTAGCCGGACCATTCGGCGAGCAGCGCCGGATCAACCTTGCTGCGCGGCCCGGACCGGGTCACGTAGTGCGGGGTGGCCACCACCACGCCGTGCCGGATCATGCCGGGCATGCCGACCGTGAGCCGGTCCGCCGTGGGCAGCCGGCCGCCCAGGTCCAGCAGCGTTTTGACGAAGAGCGCGGGCGGCAGGGGGTACGGCGTGGGGACGCGCAGCGGTCGGGCCCGCATGGTCCCCGCGGCGTCCAGCACGGAAGCCTTGATCCCGCCGCCACCGCAGTCGATCGCCAGAGTGGTCACCACGGCTGTGAGTCTCCCTCACCCGGGTTGCTCGCAGCGCCCCGGTTATCCGATTCGCCGCGGGCCGCCCCGGCGGTAGTCTCGATCTCCTGATGAGCGCCACACTGATCGCCAAGGACCTCACCGCTGGGCACGGCGACCGCCTCCTCTTCACCGACCTGGACCTGGTCGTCGCCCCCGGCGACGTGATCGGGCTGGTCGGGGTGAACGGCGCCGGCAAGTCCACGCTGCTGCGTACGCTCGCCGGGCTCCAGCCGCTGGAGCAGGGCTCGGTGGCGTTGAACCCGCCCGCCGCCACCGTCGGCTACCTGCCGCAGGAGCCGGAGCGGCGGCCCGGCGAGACGGTCCGCGACTTCCTGGCCCGGCGTACCGGGGTGAACGCGGCGCAGTCCGCGCTCGACGCCGCCACCGGGGCGCTGACCGCCGGCGCCGCGGGCGCCGACGACGCGTACGCCACCGCGCTGGAGCGCTGGCTGGACCTGGGCGGCGCGGATCTGGACGAGCGGGCCGAGCAGGTCGCCGCCGAGCTGGGCCTCACCGTCGACCTGGACCACCCGATGACCGGCCTCTCCGGCGGCCAGGCGGCCCGGGCCGGGCTCGCCTCGCTGCTGCTCAGCCGCTACGACATCTTCCTGCTCGACGAGCCCACCAACGACCTGGACCTGGCCGGGCTGGACCGGCTGGAACGCTTCGTCACCGGGCTGCGCGCCGGGACCGTGCTGGTCAGCCACGACCGGGAGTTCCTGACCCGCACGGTCACCCGGGTGCTGGAGCTGGACCTGCACCAGGGCCGGGTCAACCACTTCGGCGGTGGCTACGCGGCCTACCTGGAGGAGCGCGAGGTGGCCCGCCGGCACGCCCGCGAGGAGTACGAGGAGTACGCCGACACCCGGGCCGGCCTGGAGGCGCGGGCCAGGATGCAGCGGGCCTGGATGGAGAAGGGCGTGAAGAACGCCCGGCGCAAGGCCACCGACAACGACAAGGTCGGCCGCAAGTTCCGGGCCGAGTCCACCGAGAAGCAGGCGGCCAAGGCCAAGCAGACCGCGCGGCTGATCGAGCGGCTGGAGGTGGTCGAGGAGCCCCGCCGGGAGTGGGAGCTGCGGATGGAGATCGCCGCCGCGCCCCGCGCCGGCGCCGTGGTGGCCTCGCTGCGCGGTGCGGTGGTACGCCGCGGCGGCTTCACCCTCGGCCCGGTGGACCTCCAGATCGACTGGGCGGACCGGGTGGCGATCACCGGGACGAACGGCTCCGGCAAGAGCACCCTGCTCGCCGCGCTGCTCGGCCGGCTGCCGCTGGACGAGGGGCACGCGGCGCTCGGCCCCGGGGTGGTGGTCGGCGAGGTCGACCAGGCCCGCGGGCTCTTCCTCGGCGATCAGCCCCTGCTGGACGCCTTCGGCGCCGCCGTACCGGAGCTGGCCCCGGCCGATGTGCGGACGCTGCTGGCCAAGTTCGGCCTGCGGGCCGACCACGTGCTGCGGCCGGCGGCGACCCTCTCTCCCGGCGAGCGGACCCGCGCCGCGCTGGCCCTGCTCCAGGGGCGCGGGGTGAACCTGCTGGTGCTGGACGAGCCGACCAACCACCTGGACCTGCCGGCGATCGAGCAGCTGGAATCGGCGCTGGCCGGCTTTCCGGGGACGCTGCTGCTGGTCACCCACGACCGGCGGATGCTGGACACGGTGAGCGTGAACCGGCGGCTGCGCGTCACCGACGGGCGGATCGCCGAGGGCTGAGCCGTGCCGACCGGGTCGCGCCGGGTGAGAATGACGCCATGCTCAAGTGGGAGTACGCGCTGCTGGTCCGCCGCCGCCAGCCGGCCACCACCGACCTCGGCTGGGAGGTCGTCTTCATCTGGTACGGCCCGGACGGCTCGATGGTCGACGTCACCCCGTACGGGGACACCGCGCTGGCCCACCTGAACCGGGCCGGTGACCAGGGTTGGGAGCTGGTCGCGATGAGCGAGGACCCGTCCCTGCCGGGCAACAACGAGTTGCACCGGTACCACCTCAAGCGGCCGAAGGCACCGGCTCCCCAGCCGCGCCAGCGGATGCGCGGTGCGGGCCGGACCGCCCGCCGCACCATCGCCGGCTGACCCGGACCACCCGCCCGCACCACCGCCGGCTGACCCGGAGCGCCCGCCCCCGTCGCCGGCTGACCCGGACCGCCCGCCCGGTCGCCGGCTGACCCGGCGCAGCAAGCGGACCGCCAGGCCGCGCGGTGGCCGCGCAACGCGCAGCGTCCCCGAGCGCGCACGCGTGCTGAGCCCACCCCCAGTTCGGCCCGGAAGTCGGCCCAGCCGGCGCCAGGCGCGCGGTAGCGCGGCGTTGTCCCGGCCAGCCCTCACGCCCGGGCGCGTCCCCTCCTGACCGACACACCGCTCATGAGCGATATGCCTCTCCGGCATGAATATGCCGGAGAGGCATATTCATCTCTGGCATGTCACCGGCCCACGGACCGCGATCGCTCACCGGCGGGCGATAAGAGCCACCCCACAGCCGCGGCCCGGCTTTCGAACCGCGACCGCACAGCGGCAGGCGACACGGGCCACCCGCAGCCACGGCCCCCGCCCCCGAACCGCGACCGCACAGCGGCAGGCGACAAGAGCCACCCCGCAGCCACGGCTCCCGCTCCCCAACCGCGACCGCACAGCGGCAGGCGACAAGAGCCACCCCGCAGCCACGGCCCCGGCTCGCTGGCCGTGGCCGCACAGCGGCAGGCGACTGGGGTCACTGCGCAGCCGCGGCCTGCGGGGCAGGGCAGGCATACCGGGCGGCGATCCGGGTATCGCGCCGCCCGGAGGTGGCGCATGGTGGTGATGGCGCATTCGGCACCGTCGGCCGAGCGGCTGGCCGTGGCCGACGGGTTCCTCGCCGACGCGTGGGCGGACCTGGCCGCGCACGACGACCGGGTGCGCGGCCTCGGCGTCGAGGTGCGCTTCGACCGGGGCGTCGCGCACCTCAGTGGCGAGGTCACCGACCCGGCCGAGCTGCGGCTGGTCCGGGATCTGGTGGGTCGTCTCGCCGGCGTGCTGGGCGTGTGGTGCCGGGTGGGTGTGGCCGGGCGGGCGCCGGTGGTGGTGGACCTGGGTTGCGGGGCGACCAAGCAGTGGCCGGGCAACCTGGGGCTGGACATCTATCCGGCGCCGGGGGTGAATGCCGTGGCCGACCTTTCTGGCTCGCTACCCCTGGCCGACGACTCGGTCGACGTCTTCTTCGCGGTGCACATCCTGGAGCACCTGATCGACTTCCTGCCGCTGCTCGACGACTGCCACCGGGCGCTCCGGCCGGGCGGTGTGCTGCACGTGATGAGCCCCTGGTGGCGGCACGTCAACGCGGTGGCCGACCCGACCCACGTGCGGCTGCTGGACGTGCAGACCGTCAAGGGCATCTGCGGTCAGCGCCCGCCGGGCACGCCGCGCTGGTACCCGCTGCACGTCGGCTGCGACGGTGCCTCCATCTTCGCCGACCTCACTCCCCTCCCGCCCGACGCCCCACCCCCGTCCAAGGCCCACCTGGCCCGCTTCTTCGACTAACCCCACCCCACCCACCTGTCGCCCACCGCCGCACCCCCCTTCGCCGTTGATCATGAAGTTATTGACGCCCGGGAGATCATGTGCGCCAACAACCTCAGGATCAACGAGGCGGGCCGGGGGGCGGGAAGAGCGGGGAGCGCGGGGAGAACGGGGAGAACGGGGAGAACGGCGAGCGCAGGGAGGGAGAACGCGAGGGCGGGCGGGGTCAGGGGTGGGCGGGGGCGGATTCGCGGAGGGCGAGGCGGTGCGGGGCGACCAGCTCGCGGGGCGGGGCGTCCCGATCGCCGTCGAGGCGGCCGGCGAGCAGTTCGACGGCGAGGCGGGCGATCCGCTCCTTGTCCGGGGCGACCGTGGTCAGGGTGGGGATGGAGAAGCGGCCGTCCTCGATGTCGTCGAAGCCGGCCACCGCCACGTCGGCGGGCACCCGTAGGCCGGCCTCGTGCAGGGCGCGCAGGGCGCCCAGGGCGAGGGTGTCGTTGAAGCAGAAGACGGCGTCGGGGCGTACGCCGGTGGCCAGCAGGTGCCGGATGGCGGCGGCGCCGTCCGCGCGGTGCCAGGCCGGCGCGGGCGCCACCAGGCGCTCGTCGTAACCGATGCCGGCGTCGGTCAGCGCCTCGGCGTAGCCGGCCAGGCGGAGCCGGGCGCTGGCCCCCTCGGCGGTGCGCTGCGAGCCGATGGCGGCGATCCGGCGGCGGCCGAGGCTGATCAGGTGGGCGGTGGTCTCCCGGGCGGCGGCCACGTTGTCGACCATCACGTGGTCGGCCGGCGCGTGGTCGACGCGCTCGCCGAGCAGCACCATCGGCGTGCCGTGCAGCCCGGTCAGGTCGTCGGCGCTGAGTGCGAGCGGGCTGAAGATGAGCCCGTCGATCAGGTGGTCGCCGATCCCCCTGGCGGCCTTCCGCTCCTGCTCGGGGCCGCCGCCGGTCTGGTCGATCAACACCGTCCAGCCGTGGTCGGCGGCGGCGCTGACCACGTGTCGGGCCAGCTCGGCGAAGTACGGGATGTCCAGCTCGGGCACGGCCAGGGCGATCACGCCGGTCCGGCCCTTGCGCAGGTTGCGCGCGGACAGGTTGGGCCGGTAGTTCAGCTCGGCGATGGCCTGCTCGACCCGGGCCCGGGTGTCCGGCCGGACGTGCTGGTAGCCGTTCACCACGTTGGAGACGGTCTTCACCGACACTCCGGCCCGTTCCGCGACGTCCTTGAGCCTGTGCCGCACTGAGCTTCCCTCCGGGTGGCTGCTGCGCCGCACTCTACCGCGTCACGACGATATAACGACCCCTTTACATCGTTGCTTACAACGTTGTAGAAACCAGGGACACCCGGTGGCCCAGCTCACCGAGCCAGTACCGAGGAGAGGGTGGCACCGTGCCCGACGCGCAGTTGACGATCGACCCGGCGTTCCGGATCGGGCCGGCGGACCGCCGGCTCTTCGGTTCCTTTGTGGAGCACATGGGGCGTTGCGTCTACGGCGGCATCTACGAGCCCGGGCACCCCACCGCCGACCCGCACGGCTTCCGCCGGGACGTGCTGGAACTGACCCGGGAGCTGGGCGTCTCGGTGGTCCGCTACCCCGGCGGCAACTTCGTCTCCGGCTACCGCTGGGAGGACGGCATCGGACCGGTCGGCGACCGGCCCCGCCGGCTCGACCTGGCCTGGAAGACGATCGAGACCAACGCCTTCGGGCTGGACGAGTTCATGAGCTGGGCGGCCGAGGCCGGGGTCGAGCCGATGATGGCGGTCAACCTGGGCACCCGGGGCGTCCAGGAGGCCTGCGACCTGCTCGAGTACGCCAACCACCCGGGCGGCACGCAGCTGTCCGACCTGCGCCGCAAGCACGGCGCCGAGCAGCCGTACGGGGTGCGGCTGTGGTGCCTCGGCAACGAACTGGACGGGCCATGGCAGGTCGGCCACAAAACCGCCGAGGAGTACGGCCGGCTCGCCGCCGAGACGGCCCGCGCCATGAAGCTGGTCGACCCCTCGATCAGCCTGGTCGCCTGCGGCAGCTCCAACCGGGGGATGCCGACCTTCGCCTCCTGGGAGGCGACCGTGCTGGAACACACCTACGAGCACGTCGACTACATCTCCGCCCACACCTACTACGACCCCTCGGACGGCGACCGGGCCAGCATCCTCGCCTCCGCCGTGGACATGGACGCCTTCATCACCGAGGTGACGGCCACCGCCGATCACGTCGGGGCCAAGCTGCGGCAGCGGCGCCGGCTGAAGATCTCCTTCGACGAGTGGAACGTCTGGTACCAGTCCCGCATGCAGGCCGACCTGGACCGGCGCGGCTGGGTGGAGGCGCCGGCCCTGATCGAGGACGACTTCACCGCCGTCGACGCGGTCGTGGTCGGCGACCTCCTGATCACCCTGCTCCGGCACGCCGACCGGGTCGGCGTGGCCTGCCAGGCGCAGCTCGCCAACGTGATCGCCCCGATCCGGACCCGCGACGGCGGCCCCGCCTGGCGGCAGAGCATCTTCCACCCGTTCGCCCTCACCGCCCGGCACGCCCGGGGCACCGTGCTGCGCACCGAGCCGGTCGGCCCGACCTACGAGACGAAGCGGTACGGCGACGTGCCGGTGCTGGACACCGTCGCCGTGCACGACGAGGAGACCGGCGACCTGGCCGTCTTCGCGGTCAACCGGGGCCAGCGGGACCTCCCGCTCGACCTCGACCTGCGCGGGCTGCCCGGCCTGCGCGCCGTCGCGCACACCACCCTCACCGCCGGGGCCGACCCGGCGGCCCGGAACACCGAGGCGGAGCCCGCCCGGGTGACGCCCCGGGAACTCACCACCCCCACCCTCGACGGCGGCCGGTGCTCCGTGGCGCTGCCCGCCTGCTCCTGGAACCTGCTGCGGTTCGCGCCTCAGCCGTGACCAGGCAATACCGCATCCCGTCCCCCAAGGAGTAAGCATGATCCAGAACGAGATGAGCCGGCGACGGCTGCTCGGCCTCGGCGTCGGGCTCGGCGCCGCGGCCACGCTCTCGCTGGCCGGCTGCGGCGGCGGCAGCGCCACCACGTCCACCGGCGCCGGCAACGGCGGCAAGGACTACACGGGGCCGAAGGTCGACCTGAAGCTGTGGAACGGCTTCACCGGCGGCGACGGTGACATCTTCAAGAAGCTCGTCGAGCAGTTCAACACCGAACACCAGAACATCGCGGTCAGCGTGGTGACCTACGAGTGGCAGGACTACTACAGCAAGCTGCCCGGCGCGGTCTCCAGCGGCAACGGACCGGACATCGCGGTCATGCACATGGACCAGCTCGCCACCTTCGCGGCCCGTGGCGTGATCATGGAGCTGGACGACGTGGCCAAGACCCTCGAGCTGAGCGAGGGCGACTTCGCCCCCACGGTCTGGAAGGGCGGCCTCTACCACGACAAGCGGTACGGCATCCCGCTGGACATGCACCCGCTCGGCCTCTACTACAACAAGGCGGTCCTGCAGAAGGGCGGCCTGGACCCGAACAAGCCGCCCACGACGCGGGACGACTACACCGCGGCGCTGACCGAGCTGAAGAAGGCCGGCGTGCAGGGCTTCTGGGTCAGCCCGTTCCAGTTCACCGGCGGCATGACCTTCTACAGCCTGCTGCACCAGTGGGGCGGCAGCCTCTTCGACGCCGAGGTGGCGAAGGCGACCTTCAACACCGACCCCGCCGTCGAGGCGTGCACCTGGCTGGTCGACATGATCAAGCAGGGCTACTCGCCGGCCAACGTCGGCCAGGACGCCGACTACCTGGCCCTCAAGAGCGGCAAGAACGCCTTCAACTGGAACGGCATCTGGCAGATCAACGACCTGAAGAAGAGCCCGGACGTGCAGTGGGGCGTCGCGCCGCTGCCGCAGATCGGCAGCCAGCAGGCCGCCTGGGCGAACTCGCACAACTTCACCATCGTCAAGCAGCGCACCGCCAACGACAACAAGGTGTCCGGGGCGAAGGTCTTCATCAACTGGCTCAGCCAGCACTCCCTGGACTGGGCCAAGGGCGGCCAGATCCCGGCCCGCAAGGCGGTCCGGGAGGGTGCCGAGTTCAAGGCCCTGCCGGAGATCAGCGCGCTCGCCCCCGAGCTGGAGTACGCGGCGTTCCCGCCGGCCGCGCCGGGCCTCGGCGAGGTGATGACCACCTTCTACAACTCCTTCAACGAGGCGGCGCTGGGCAAGAAGTCGCCGAAGCAGGCGCTGGACGACGGCGTGGCCAAGGCGAACAAGCAGCTCGAGGACAACCGCAAGAAGTACGGGAGCTGATCCGCCGTGGCGGACGTGATCGAGGCCGGGGCGGCGCGTGACGACGCGTCGCCCCCGGCGGGGCGGACCGGGCGGCGGCGCGGCGTCACCGAGCGGGGACACCGGGCCACCCCGTACCTCTTCCTCGCGCCGTACCTTATCCTGTTCCTGGTCTTCGGCCTGGCGCCGATCCTCTTCGGCGCCTGGATCAGCCTGCACCAGTGGGACCTCCAGCTGCCCAACCGTCCCTTCGTCGGGCTCGGCAACTACCGCGACCTCTTCTCCAGCGACTCGGCGATCTACGGCGACTGGTGGTCCAGCGTCCGCGCCACGGCGATCTTCACGGTGTTCTCCGTGCCGCTGCTGGTGGTCGTCCCGCTCGGGCTGGCGCTGCTGCTCAACCGGTCCTTTCCCGGGCGGACCTTCTTCCGGGCCGCCTTCTTCGCCCCGTACGTCCTCGGCGTCGCGGTGATCGGCCTGCTCTGGCGCTTCCTGCTGGACGCCAACCTCGGCCTGGTCAACCGGCTGCTGGGCGTCGTCGGTCTGCCCTCGGACACCCCCTGGGTGACCGACGTGCCGTGGGCGTGGGTCTCCCTGGTCGGTGTGACGGTCTGGTGGACCTGCGGCTTCAACGCGGTGATCTACCTGGCCGGGCTTCAGGACATCCCGGCGGAGCTGTACGAGGCGGCCCGGGTGGACGGCGCGAACGGCTGGGACCGGTTCCGGCACGTCACCCTGCCCGGGCTGCGGCCGGTGCTGCTCTTCGTGCTCACCACGACGATCCTCGCCTCGGCGAACGTCTTCGGGCAGTCGTTCCTGATCACCCAGGGCGCACCGGGCGAGCAGACCCGCACGGTGGTCTGGCGGATCGTCGACGAGGGGCTGCGCGACTACGACGCGGGCCGGGCGGCCGCGATGAGCGTGCTCTTCGCGCTCATGCTGGCCGTGGTCAGCATCGTCAACTTCCGGCTGTTCCGCTACCGGGAAGACTGAGGGGGCCACCATGACGACCGTGCGCCGGGTCGGGCGTTACGCCGTGCTGATCGGGATCACCGCGGTGTTCGTGACCCCGCTGGTGTGGATGCTGCTCACCTCGCTGAAGACGTACGCCGACGCGCAGCGGGACCCGCCGAGCTGGCTGCCGGACCCGTTTTCCAGCTACGGCTACGACCAGATCGTCCACAACACCGCCAACCCGGTGCTGCGCTGGTTCGTCAACAGCATGCTGGCGGCCAGCCTGCACACCCTGCTGGTGCTGGCCACCGCGTCGATGGCCGGGTACGCCCTGGCCCGGCTGCGGTTCGCCGGCCGGCGGCTGAGCTTCGCGTTGATCGTCGGGACGCTCTTCCTCCCGCCCACCTCGCTGATCATCCCGAACTTCGTGATCGCCGAGCGGCTGGGCTGGATCGACACCCTGACCGTGGTGGTGGTGCCCGGCGCGGCGAGCGCGTTCGGGGTGTTCTTCCTGCGCCAGTTCTTCCTCTCCATCCCGCGCGAGCTGGAGGAGGCGGCGGTGCTGGACGGGGCGAACCACTGGGCGGTGTTCACCCGGGTGCTGCTGCCGCTGTCGAAGCCGGCGCTGGCCACCCTGGCGGTGCTGTCGTTCCTGACCAACTGGAACGACTTCCTCTGGCCGGTCTACGTGCTGTTCAGCCCCGAGCGGCTGACCCTGCCGGCCGGGCTCGGCCTGCTTCAGGGCGCGTACGTGACCGACTACCCGGTGATCATGGCCGGCGCGGTGCTGGCCAGCGTGCCGGTGCTGATCCTCTTCGTGTTCGCCCAGCGCCACGTCATCCAGGGCGTCTCGCGCAGCGGCCTGAAGGGATGACCGGACCCGGACGGCGGCGGGCCGGCGCGGCGGCGGCCGTCACCGCCGCGCTGCTCGCCGCCGGCTGCGCCGGCGAACCCACCCCGTCGAGTACGCCGGAGGACAACCGCGTGTTCACCAATCCGGTCATCCGGACCGACGCCCCCGACCCGCAGGCGATCCGGGTCGGCGAGACCTGGTACCTGGTGCACACCAACTCGGGCGGCCGCAACGTGCCCGTGCACACCTCCCCCGACCTGGTGGCCTGGACCGCGGCCGGTGACGCCCTGCCGGAGCTGCCGGCCTGGGCCGACCCGGGCCGGACCTGGGCGCCGGAGCTGATCCAGCTCGCGCCGGACCGGTTCGTCCTCTACTACACGGTGGCCGACCGGGCCTCCGGGCGGCAGTGCCTCGGGCGGGCGGTGGCGGCCACCCCGCTGGGTCCGTACCGGGACGACTCGACCGGCCCGCTGGTGTGCCAGGCGGAGCTGGGCGGGTCGATCGACGCCAGCCCGTACCGGGACACCGACGGCACGCTCTGGCTGTTGTGGAAGAACGACGGCAACGCCATCGGGGTGGACACCTGGCTCTGGTCGCAGCGGCTCAGCGACGACGGCCTGCGCCTGGTGGGCACGCCGACGAAGCTGCTCAAGCAGACCGAGCCGTGGGAGGGCAGCCTGGTCGAGGGTCCGTTCTTCCACCGGCACGACGGGCGGCTGCACCTCTTCTTCGCCGCGAACGCCTACGACCGGGCGACCTACGCGGAGGGCTACGCGGTCTGCGCGGGACCCACCGGGCCGTGCGTGAAGGCGGCGGAGAACCCGATCCTGCGGTCGAACGAGGTCGCCTCCGGTCCGGGGCACGCCTCGATGGTGGAGCAGGACGGCCGCACCTGGTTGCTCTACCACGCCTGGCCGCCGGGCCAGGAGGGCAGCACCGACCCGGGCCGCCAGGTCTGGCTCGACGAAGTGGTGTGGAGCGACGGCAAGCCGGTCGTCAAGGGTCCCACCCAGGGCCCGCAGCCCCGCCCCTGATTTCGTACCGGAGCCGGAGAGCGACCGGGCCGCGGCGGGCGATCCGGTCGGTCTCCGGCGACGACTCACACGCCGGCGCGCTCGCCACCGGTCGGCGCGGCGGTCTCGCGGCGGGCGAGGCGGTTCTTCCGGTATCCGTACCCGAAGTAGATGATTCCGCCGAGCAGCATCCAGGCGAGGAACCGCAGCCAGGTCTCCACCGACAGGTTCAACATCAGGTAGAGGCAGGCCAGCGCGGAGATGATCGGCAGCACCGGCGAGAACGGCACCGTGAACGGCCGCTCCAGCTCCGGACGCCGCCGGCGCAGGATCGGTACCGCGATCGAGACCAGCACGAAGGCGCAGAGCGCGCCGATGCTGACCAGGTCGGCCAGCGCGGAGAGGGGCAGGAAACCGGCGAGCAGGGCCACGCCGACCGTCATGATCGCCGAGATCCGGTACGGGGTGCCCCAGCGCGGGTGCACCTTGGCGATGGCCGGCGGGATGAGCCCGTCCCGGCCGATGGCGAAGCCGATCCGGCCCATGGCCACCAGGTCGACCAGGATCACGCTGGTCAGGCCGGCGACGGCCGCGATGGAGACCAGGACGGCCGCCCAGTCGGCGCCGACCGCCTTGAAGGCCGACGCGATGGGGGCGCCCTCGTCGATGTCGGTGTAGCGCACCATGCCGACCAGCACCAGCGAGACGCCGATGTACAGCACGGTGGAGATGCCGAGCGTGCCGAGCAGGCCCAGCGGCAGGTCGCGGCGGGGCTTGCGGGTCTCCTCGCCGAGGTTCGCCACGGCCTCGAACCCGGTGTACGCGAAGAACACCACGGCGGCGGCGGTGAGCACCCCGGCGAAGCCGAAGACCGACGGCTCCAGCCCGAACAGCGCCTGGGTGACCGGCTGCCGGATGCCGTCCTCGCTGCCGCCGGCCGGCTCGGCGGTCGGGATGAACGGGCCGAGGTTGGCGGCCTTCACGAAGAACGCCCCGGCGACCACGATGAACACGCAGATCGCGACCTTGACCAGGACCAGCAGGTTGGTCACCCGGGCGGACTCGCGGATGCCGACGATGCCGATCGCGCCGAGGATCAGCACGATGGCGATCGCGCCGAGGTTGACCACGCTGCCCTCCTCGGCGAACCAGGCGCTGGGCAGGTTGAACAGTTCGGCGAGGTAGCCGGACCAGCCGCGGGCCACCACCGCCGAGCCGAGCGCGAACTCCAGCAGCAGGTCCCAGCCGATGATCCAGGCGACGATCTCGCCCATGGTCGCGTACGCGTAGGTGTAGGCGCTGCCGGCGGTCGGCACGCTGGACGCCAGTTCGGCGTAGCAGAGCGCGGCGAGCAGCGCCACCGCGCCGGCGATCGCGAACGAGATCACCACGCCCGGGCCGGCGTGGTTCTTCGCCTCGATACCGGTCAGCGTGAAGATGCCGGTGCCGATCACGATGCCGATGCCGAAGCCCATCAGGTCGATCGCGCCGAGGCGGCGACGCAGCCCGGGCCGGCCGTCCTCGCCGTCGGCCGCACCCTGGGCGAGCACGTCGCGGATCGGCTTGGTCCGCAGAACCGACATGGCCACCTCCCACCCTGCGACCACCAGGGCGGCGGTCCGTGCCCGGGCAGCTACCCCGGCCCTCCACCGGTTAATCGGATACGGAAGGTATCGAACAGGTCACGAATCGGGGTGGGCCCCGCCGCGCCCTCGGATGTTCGGCCCGACCTGCGCATCGATCCGTCACGAGGTCTTGCGCCGCCTCCGGATTGATGAAATTTTCCTACCAGGGACAGATATCGTGCGGCGAATCTTGCCGGATGCGCCGGACGTCCACCATCACCCGACACCGCCCACCGTGAGCCCCAACGAAGGGACCGCACCGCATGAAGGCAACTCGGCTCAGAGCCGCCGGGCTGGCCGTGGCACTGCTCGGCACGCTCGTCGCCGCCGCCCCCGCCAGCGCCGCGGAGCGCGACACGGCAACCGATTCCACCACCACCTGCGTCACCGACCCGGCCGTCCCGAAGCGGCAGTTCCGGGCCATGTGGATCGCCTCGGTGACGAACATCGACTGGCCCAGCAAGGATTCCTGGACCGCCCCGGACCAGGTCGCCAAGCAGAAGGCCGAATACCTGGGCTGGCTCGACCTGGCCCAGAAGCTCAACCACAACGCCGTCGTGGTCCAGGTCCGCCCGACCGCCGACGCGTTCTGGCCCTCCCCGGTCGAGCCCTGGTCGGAGTACCTGACCGGAGTGCGCGGCCAGGACCCGGGCTGGGACCCGCTGGCCTTCCTGGTCGAGGAGTCGCACAAGCGCAACCTCGAGTTCCACGCCTGGATGAACCCGTACCGGGTGTCCATGCCGGCACCCGGCGGCGCCGGCGCCGACATCAGCAAGCTCGCCCCGAACCACCCGGTGCGCCAGCACCCGGACTGGGTGTTCGCGTACCCGCCGGCCGGGGTCGCCGGCAGCCGGCTCTACTACAACCCCGGCATCCCCGAGGTCCGCGAGTTCGTCCAGACCGCGATGATGGACGCCGTCAAGCGGTACGACATCGACGGCGTGCACTTCGACGACTACTTCTACCCGTACCCGAGCGGCACGTACCAGTACCCGGACGACGCCACCTTCGCGGCGTACAACCGCGGCTTCACGGACCGGGCCGACTGGCGGCGGGACAACATCAACCTGCTGATCCAGGAGATGGGCGCCAAGATCAAGGCGGCGAAGCCGTGGGTGAAGTTCGGCGTCAGCCCGTTCGGCATCTGGCGCAACAAGTCCGCCGACCCGAACGGCTCGGACACCACCGGCTCCCAGTCGTACGACATCATCTCCGCCGACACCCGCAAGTGGGTCAAGGAGGAGTGGATCGACTACATCGTGCCGCAGCTCTACTGGTACATCGGGCAGTACCCGGCCGCCGACTACGCCCGGCTGGTGCCGTGGTGGGCGGAGACCGTGCGCGGCACCAACGTCCAGCTCTACATCGGCCAGGCCGACTACAAGAGCGGTGACCCGGCGTACGGGTCGTTCTGGATGAACCCGCAGGAGCTGTCGAACCACCTGACGCTCAACCGGTCGTACCCGGAGGTGCTCGGCAACGTGCACTTCTCCGCGGTGCAGGTGCGGGCCAACCGGCTCGGCGCCACCGACATCTACGCGGCCGAGCACTACTCCCGCCCCGCGCTGGTGCCCACCATGTCGCAGCTGCCGTCCCGGCCGCTGCTGTTCCCGGTGGTCACCGGGGCGCAACGGCAGGACGACGGGATCCGGCTGAACTGGCGGCAGCCGGCGAACGGCAAGGGCCCCTTCGGCACCGCCACCAGCTACGCGATCTACCG
Source organism: Micromonospora sp. HK10 (assembly GCF_000982955.1). GTDB lineage: Bacteria > Actinomycetota > Actinomycetes > Mycobacteriales > Micromonosporaceae > Micromonospora. The sequence continues at coordinate 23,799 of NZ_KQ058760.1, forward strand.
CTTCGACGGGGTCGTCGCCGCCGACGCGTGCGACTTCGCCGACGCGTCCCACCTGGTCGCCTCGGTGCGCGGCACCGACGACGCCGTGCAGTCCTGGGTGGACACCACGGCTTCGGCCGACACCCGGTACACCTACTACGTGCGGGCCCTGGACCGGTCCTGGAACGAGGGCCCGGTCGGCCCGGCGCGGGTCGTGCGCTGACCCACCGGCCACCCCGCTGACCAGGGGGTCGGCGTCGCCCGGTATCCCCGGACGACCCGACCTCCTGGTCAGCTCGCGCTGGAGCGGCGGGGCGCCGGCGCGATGAACCGCGGCGAGTCCGCCGCGAGATCCGGATGCTCCACGTCCAGGGCCAGCTCGGCGGCGTCCTCGATGGGCAGCTCGGCGCCCGCCGCGTACGCCGCCTCGAACGCCTCGTCGCCCAGCGCGCGCCGCAGCTCCGTCTGCTGGTGAAGCCAGTACGGCCCGTAGATGCCCGGCGTCGCCCGCAGGTACGCCCGGGTGGCGTGGGCCGCCCCGAAGAGCCGGGCCGCGATCAGCAGGTCCCCGCCCAGCGCGCAACGCACCGCGATCGCGTTCAACGTGTCGCAGGCCCGCCCCAGATAGCCGTGGCTCATCCGGGACCGGAACGCCACCAGCAGGTGCTCGTGCGCGGCGACCAGATCACCCCGGGCCAGCGCCACCATGCCGAGCAGCATGTCCACCGACCGGCGGCCCCGCTCGACCGGACGGACCGCCTCCACCGGACGGGCCGCGCCGAGCAGCTCGGCCGCCTCGTCCAGCGCCCCCCGGCGCCAGAGCAGCTCGGCGAGGTTGTAGACGGCGCGCAGCGCATCCGAGACGACGTCCTGCGCGGACGCCCAGTCGATCACCTCACGGCAGACCCGTTCGGCCTCGGCGAACTGTCCCATGTCGACCAGCGGCCCGGCCCGCCCGGCCAACACCCGGGCCAGCAGCCCCAGGTCGCCGGCCTGCCGGGCGGCCGCCTCCGCGCGCTGCGAGTAGCGCAGCTCCTCGGCGAACTCGCCGTCCGCCCCGGCGTGCAACGAGTGCATGTGGTACGCCGCCGCCAGCTCCGCCTCCGGGATCGGCTCGCCCGTCTCGGCGATCCGGCCGTAGAGCCGGAACAGCCAGAGCCGCCCCTCACGGGCCAGCCCCCGCTCCCGCCACCACTGGTCCAGCCCGCCGGCCAGGTGCAGCCCCGAGCGGGCGCTGCCGCCCGTGGCACACCAGCGCAGCGCGGCCCGCAGCTCCCCGGCGAGCGGATCCAGCGCGTACAGGGAGAGGGTGACCGGACGACCGTCCGGGCCCAGGTGCGCCCGTTCCAGCGCGTGCCGGGACCAGGCCACGTGCCGGTCCCGGGCGGTCCGTTCCTCACCGGCCTCGACCAGCCGGCGGGCCGCGTACGCCCGGATCGGGTCGAGCATCCGGTAGGTGCTGCCCGAGGCGTGCGGCTCGGCCAGCACCATCGACTTGTCCACCAGCACCGAGAGCGGGTCGAGCGGGTCGTCGTCGAGCAGCCACTGCACCGCGGACAGGTCCACCGGCCCGGCGAAGACCGCCAGCCAGCGCAGCAGCCGGGCCGAGCGGGCCCCCAGCGTCCGGTAGGACCAGGTGACCGTGGCCTGCATGGTCAGGTGGCGCTCGCTCGCCGAACGCTGCAACTCCCGGCTCGCCGGAGTGACCGGGGCGGCCCCGGTGGCGGCCGCCACCAGGTCGACGGTGTCCTGCTGGTTGCCGGTCCAGGCGGGCTCCGCCGGGGGCGGCTCCGGCTCCGCCCGCCCGGCGTCCAGCGTGCCCAGCATGTCGTCGAGCCGCTCGGCGAGCTGACCGGCCGAGAGCACCCGCATCCGGGCCGCGGCCAGCTCGATGGCGAGCGGCAGCCCGTCCAGCCGGCGGACCACCCGCCGCAGGTCGGCCTGCTCGGCGGCATCCGGCGCGCGGCCACCCCGGGCGGCCGCCGTCCGGTCCACCAGCAGCGCCACCGCATCGCTCGCCCCGCCACCCGGGCCCGGCACGACCGACAGCGGCGGGATCCGCCAGACCACCTCACCGGGCACCCCGAACGACTCCCGGCTGGTGGCGAGCACCCGCACCCCCCGGCCGCCGGCCAGCAACCGGGAGATCACCTCGGCCGACGCCGCCGGCTGGGCGTCGCAGGTGTCCAGCACGATCAGCATCCGGCGGGCCGCCGCGTACTCGACCAGGGTGTCCACCATCGGGCGGCCCGGCTCCGGACGCAGCCCGAGCACCGCGGCGATCTCGAACGCCACCAGCCCCGGGTCGGTCACCGCGGCGACGTCGACGAACCACACCCCGTCCGGGTACGCCTCGACGATCCCCGAGGCCAGCTCCACGGCCAGCCGCGTCTTGCCGGCGCCGCCCGCGCCCAGCACCGTCACCAGGCGGTACGCCTCGACCAGCCGGCGCAACTCGGCCCGCTCCACCTCCCGGCCCACGAACGAGGTGACCTGGGTGGGCAGGTTGTGCGCCACCGCGTCAGCGGTACGCGGACGCGGGAAGCTCCGCTCCAGCCCGGGCGCCACCAGCTGGAACAGGCGTTCCCGGTCGTCGAAGCCGCGCAACCGGTGCAGCCCCAGGTCCAACAGGGACGCCCCGTCCGGGAGCGGTTCGGCGTGCCGGGCGGTCGCCGCCGAGCAGAGCACCTGTCCACCGTGCGCGGCGGCGGCCACCCGGGCCGCCCGGTGCACCTCGGGGCTGGCGTACTCGCCGTCGCGGGGCTCGGCGTAGCCGGTGTGCAGGCCCATCCGCACCCGCGGCGCGGCCTCCGGCGTGGGCCAGTCGTGCCGGGCCAGGGCCCGCTGGGCGGTGAGGCACGCGCTGACCGCCGCGGCGGCGTCGCCGAAGGCCAGGAAGAACGAGTCACCTTCGGTCAGCAGCTCCGCCCCGTCGGTGCCGGCCAACGTGTCCCGTAGCAGCCGACGGTGTTCCCGCAGCACGGGGCGGTAGCCCGGACCGAGCAACTGGGCCAACCGCGTCGAACTCTCGATGTCGGTGAACACGAACGTCACCCAACCGCTCGGGAGGTGGAACCCTGGCGACATGCGTGGAACCTCCGCCCCTGACGTCGGTCTCATGCTGCCCTATGGTCACGCGGTTACGCATCGTGAGAACGGCCGGGCAGATTCCGACCCAAGGTGCCAAAGGAAAACACCGCCGGCAAGGTACAGATCGACCGGCGAGGGGAGCCGGAGGACGGTCAGCAGCCGCAGGCGCCGCCGCAGCAGCCCCCACCGGCCGGGGCCGCGCCGCCGCCGGCCGGACCCACGCCGCCCCGGCCGGTGACCGCGACGGTGGAGAGCAGCTTCACGGTGTCGGTGTGGCCCTGCGGGCAGGACGCGGGCTGACCGGCCTCGGCCATCGGCCGGTTGACCTCGAAGGTGTCGCCGCAGGCGCGGCAGCGGAAGTCGTAGCGGGGCATGCCATCAGGGTACGACCGGGCCTGACGTGCCGGCAGGCATGGGTGATACTCGACGGGTGGTGGACGGCGAGGAGCGATCGACGATTCGACCCCTGCGACCGGCCGCGCCGCCCGACGGCGTCGGCCCGGCGCCGCTCCCCCGACCCCGCCGCGCCGGCCGCCGCAAGCCGACCCCCGCCCCGCCGGAGCCCGCCGCCGATCCCGCCGCCGCGGTGAGCGCCCCGGCCGCCGAGACGGAGGCGGCGGGCGACGCGACGCCCACCGACGCTGCCGCGACCGGCGCGAAGGCGACCGCCGCGGACGACACCGACACCGCCGCGACCGGCGCGAAGGCGACGGCCGCGGACGACAGCGGGCCGGCCGGGGCCGGCGGGACGGAGGGCCTCCGCCCGGGCCGGCGCCGCCGGGTGCCGTTCGCGCACGCCGTACGGCTGCCCGGACCCCGGCAGCTCGCGGTGGGCACGGCCCGGGCCACCCGGGCCTGGTCCCGCCGGCCGAGCGGAAGGGCCGCCCTGCCCGGCATCTTCCTGCTCGCCCTGGTCTCGGCGGCCACCGCGGCGGGCGCGCTGGTGCTCCCGGCCACCGTGCACCGGTCGCGGCCGGTGGCCGTCGACGTGACCGCGTCCGCCTCCGCCGGCGTACCGCAGGAGGGCCCGACGCCCGGGACGACCGACCTGGGGCTGCCCGGCGGGCCGCTGCCGACCCAGACGGCGCTGCCCGGTGGTCCGACGCCGACCGGGCCGGAGATCGGGCTGCCGGCCGGCCGGCCGGCGGACGCTTTGGCCGGCTGGGCACAGCAGCTCAGTCCGGCGACCGGCATCCCGGTGGTGGCGTTGCAGGCGTACGGCTACGCCGAATGGGTGCTCAGCCAGACCCAGCGGAGCTGCCAGCTCAGCTGGACCACGCTGGCCGCCATCGGGTACGTGGAGTCCCGGCACGGCTCCGCCAACGGCGCGAAGCTCCAGCCCACCGGCGTCTCCACCCCGGAGATCGTCGGTGACCCGCTCGACGGCCAGGGCGGCCGGTCCCGGATCCTCGACACCGACCGGGGGGTGCTCGACCACGACACGGTCTACGACCGCGCGCTCGGCCCGATGCAGTTCATCCCGAGCACCTGGCAGGAGATCGGCGCGGACGCCGACGACGACGGCGCGAAGAACCCGCACGACATCGACGACGCGGCCCTGGCGGCGGGCAACTACCTGTGTAAGGGCGGCCGGAACATGACCATCCCCGGCGACTGGTGGGGCGCCATCCTGTCGTACAACGATGTACGCCGGTACGCCCAGGACGTCTTCAGCAAAGCGGACGAGTACGGGCGGCTCAGCGGTACGTGACGTGACGGCTTGCGTACATTCGCGGACTGAGCCCTTCCCCCGGGCACCCGTTACCGGCAAGCTAGACGGGTGATGGTGCGCGAGTGGGACCCCCGGACCGCGTCGTCCGCCGAGATCGCGTCGCTGTTGGACACGCTGAACGCGGTCCTGGCGGCCGACCTGCCGCAGGATCCACCCTGGCGGGAGAGCTCCCTGCGGGAATACCTCTCCGAGGTGATGCCGGGTGAGCGGCGCCTCTCCTGGATCGCCCAGGACGATCCGGCCCCCGACGGCACCCCGGGCGCCGTCCTGGGCCAGGTGCACGTCCTGCTGCTCGGCGGCATCGGCGTGCTGGAGGTGCTGGTCCATCCGTCGGTCCGCCGCACCGGCCTGGGCCGGGAGCTGGTCCGGGTGGCCGCCCGCCGGGTCTGGGACGAGGGTTTCCAGTCCATCGGCGTCGAGGTGGTCGGCGACACCCCGGCCGTGGGGTTCTACGAGTCGCTCGGCTTCGTCCGGGAGTACGTGGAGACCCGCAGCGTGCTCGACCTGGGCGCGGTCGACTGGCCGACGCTGACCGAGATGGCCAGCGGCATCGGGGCCGGCTACCACCTGGAGTTCTGCCCGGGCGGCCTGCCCGACGAGCTGCTCGCGCCGTACGCGCGGGCCAAGGCCGAGGTGCGCGACGTCGACGACGGTGAGCTGCGGCCCAGCTCGTACGACCCGCAGCGGCTGCGGGACAGCCTCGACACCCTGCACCGGCGGGGCATGAAGCCGTACATCGTGCTGGCCCTGCACGAGCAGACCGGCGAGGTGGCCGGGCTGACCGAGGTGGTGGTGCCGGCGCAGCACCCGACCCGGGCCGACCAGTACGACACCATCGTGGTCCGGGACCACCGCGGCTACGGCATCGACCGGGCCATCAAGGCGCGGATGCTGCTGGAGCTGCGTTCGGCCGAGCCGGCGCTGGCCGAGGTGCAGACCTGGAACGCACAGGCCAACGAGGCCATGCTCAAGGTCAACGCGGAGCTGGGCTACCGCCCCGACCGGGACTGGTGTGAATACAGCGTGGACGTCGCCGAGCTGGTGCATCGGCTCGACGCACACCGATGACAGATATTCACCAAACGGCTGCCCGGGGGATGGACGGCGAGCGGTAACGCCCCTTAACGTGCGTTAGTTCCCGCCCACCCATCGTGGAGGCTTCATGCGCCCGCGCCGCACCCTAGCCGCGCTCGCGACGACCGCCGCCGTCACCCTGACGGCCATCGGCGTCGCACCCCCCGCGGCCAGCGCCGCGCCCACCGACCTGTTCATCTCCGAGTACGTCGAGGGGTCGTCCAACAACAAGGCCGTCGAGCTGTACAACGGCACCGGCGCCCCGGTCGACCTGGCCGCGGGCGGCTACCAGCTCCAGTTCTTCTTCAACGGCGCCACCACGTCGACGAACGTCGCGCTGACCGGCACCGTCGCGGCCGGCGACGTCTTCGTCTTCGCCGCCTCGGCGGCCGCGCCGGCGATCCTGGCCGAGGCCGACCAGACGTACGGCGGCTCGCTCTACAACGGCGACGACGCGATCGTGCTCCGCAAGGGCGGCACGGTGCTCGACGCGATCGGCCAGGTCGGGGTCGACCCGGGCACCGAGTGGGGCACCGGGCTCACCAGCACGGCGGACAACACCCTGCGCCGGCTCCCGTCGATCACCTCGGGCGACACCGACCCGTTGGACGCGTTCGACCCGGCCGTGCAGTGGGCCGGCTTCGCCACCGACACGTTCGACGGCCTGGGCAGCCACCACGTCGACGGGGGCAGTCCGGTCGACCAGCCGGCCACGGTGACCTGCGGCGGCGCGTTGACCGTGGAGGCCGGCGGCACGGCGACCCGGCAGGTCAGCGCCACCGACGCCGACGACACCATCACCGACCTGGCGGTCACCGCGGTCGCCCCAGCACCGGCGGCCGGCTCGGTCAGCCGTACCGCCTTCACCGCCGCGACCGGCGTAGGGGGCACCGCCACCGCCACCCTGACCGCGACCGGCCTCCCGGCCGGCTCCTACGCGGTCACCGTGACCGCGACGGACGCCGAGGGCGGCACCGCCGCCTGCACCCTGACCGTGCAGGCCACCGCGCTGCTGTCGGTGGGCGAGGTGCAGGGCCGCACGGGCGACGACGAGAACGGCCGCACCGACCGCTCCCCGCTCGCCCCGGCCAGCGGCAACGGCACCAGCTCCGCCCTGTACGACGTGCGCGGCGTGATCACCCAGAAGTCGCTGACCCGGTCCTCGGCCGGGGCCGACCAGTGGGGCTTCTACCTGCAGAGCCGCCTCGGCACCGAGGACGGGGACCCGTTCACCGCCGACGGCATCTTCGTCTTCATGGGCTCGTTCACCACGCTGATCGGCGGTTACGCGCCGACCGTCGGTGACGAGGTGGTGCTGCGGGGCCGGGTCTCCGAATACTTCGACCAGACCCAGCTCTCCAGCGCCTCGCTGGTCCGCAAGCTCGACTCCGGCCTGGACGTCGACACGGCGGTGCGGGTGGACGACGCGACGCCGCCGGCCGGGGCTGCCGCCGCCGACCGGTACTGGGAGCGGCACGAGGGTGAGCGGATGCGGGTCCGTTCCGGCAGCGGGGTCTCCGCTCCACGGCACATCTACGCCTCCACCGCCGACTCGGAGGTCTACGTGGTGGACCGCGAGGACCCGATCATGAAGCGGTCCGACCCGTACGCCCGCCGGGTGTTCCGGGACGCGCACCCGCTGGACGACATCCCGGGCACGCTCTTCGACAACGGCAACAACCAGCGGATCCTGCTCGGCGCCGGCGGCGTTAAGGCGACCGCCGGGGACTCGGCCGCGCTGCTGCCCGAGGCCCGCACCTTCGACACGTTGACCGAGGACGCCTACGGCGCCATCTCGTACGCGTTCAGCAAGTACAGCGTGCAGCCGGAGCAGCTGACGCTGACCGGTGGCGTGGAGCCGGCGGAGAACAACCCGCCGCAGCCGGCCAACCGGAACTCGGAGGTCGCGGTCGCCACCTACAACGTGGAGAACCTGTACGACTACCGGGATGATCCGTTCGACGGCTGCGACTTCGCCGGCAACTCGGGCTGCGCCGGGGTCAGCCCGCCGTTCGACTACGTACCGGCCAGCGAGGCGGCGTACACCGAGCGGCTGGGTGTGGAGGCCCGGCAGATCGTGAACGATCTGCACAGTCCCGACCTGGTGCTCGTGCAGGAGGCCGAGGACCAGGACATCTGTGCGGTGGCCGAAGGCAGACTGGTCTGCGGTGACACCAACAACGCCGACGGCGCGCCGGACACCATCCAGGAGCTGGCGCTGGCCGTCGCGGCCAACGGCGGGCCTGCCTACGCGGCGGCCTACGACCGGACCGGCGCGGACGCCCGGGGCATCACCTCGGCGTTCCTCTACCGCACCGACCGGTTGACGTTGGCCGAGGCGACCGCCACCGACCCGCTGCTGGGCTCCGCGCCCACCGTGAGCTACCGCTCGGCGGCGCTGCCGTCCAACGCGGACGTGCAGAACCCGAAGGCGTTCAATGCGGTGCTGCCGGCCGACGTGGACCGGTCCACCGGGGTGGACGGCAGCAACGTCTACACCCGGGCGGTCCAGCTGGCCAAGTTCACCGTGGCGGCGGGGCCGGGCTCGACCGAGCACTACACCCTCTGGGCGGCGAGCAACCACTACTCGTCCGGGCCGGACACCCGGGTCGGGCAGCGGCGCGAGCAGGCCGCGTACGGGGCCGCGGTGGTGCAGGCGGTCGAGGCGAGCGACCGGCACGCGCGGGTCGTGTACGGCGGTGACCTGAACGTGTTCCCGCGGCCGGACGACCCGATCGCCACCGGCGAGAACCCCACCCCGTCAGACCAGTTGGGCCCGCTGTACCAGGCCGGCATGCACAACCTCTGGGACGATCTGGTGGCGGACGTGCCGGCGGCGGCCTACTCGTACACCTTCAGCGGGCAGGCTCAGACGCTGGACAACCTCTTCGTCAACGACGAACTGCACAGCGACCTGGTGCAGGTACGGGCGGCGCACATCAACGCCGACTACCCGACCGACGCCGAGGGCCTGGGCGACCGGGGAGCCAGCGACCACGACCCGCAGGTGGCCCGGTTCCGTTCCCGCGCGTCGTTGAGCGTGGCCGACACCGCGGTGCTCGAGGGCGACAAGGGCAACAGCACCATGACGTTCACCGTGACGGTGTCCCGGCCGCTGTCGGTGCCGGCCCTGATTTGCGCCACCACCTACGGCACCACCGCCCAGGCCGGGTCGGACTACGACCCGTACGTGGGCTGCCGGACCTTGGCGGCCGGTCAGACTTCGCTGGCCTTCCCGGTGACCGTGCGCGGTGACCGAAAGCGCGAGGCGGACGAGCAGCTCAAGCTGTACGTGGCCGGCGTGCCGGGGCTCCGGCTGGCCGATGTGGTCGGCGTGGGGACCATCCGCAACGACGACTGACGGCTCCACCGGGTAGCGGCCCGCCGTCCGGCTCACCAGCCGGACGGCGGGCCGATCTCGTGGACCGCCCGCCGGGGCGTGGGAGGTCGCGGTGCTGCCCGGTACTTGGCCACCCGCACCTCCCACTGGCTGAGGCGGCGCAGGGCGTCCCGGACCTCGCGGTTGCGGTAGAACGTCTCCGGCGGCCGGGCGAGGCCGTACCGGTCGGCCCACCACTCTCCCGGCTCGGGATCGGTGATGACATCGAGGTGGGACGGATACCGCCGCTCCGCCCCGTCGCGAAGATCGGCACGGTCCCGCATCGGCCTGAGCACCCGACCCGACTCGTCGACCACGACGAGCCGGAGGCCGGCCGTCCCGATGATCCGGAGCAACATCGCGAGGCTCGGAGTGAGCGTGCCCGCCTCGATACGCCCGACGGTGGTCGGATGCACCTGGGCGAACCGCGCCAGCTGCCGTTGACTAACGTCCGCCCGGCGACGCACCGCTCGCACGATGCCGGCCGCCGGCCAGGGCACGTCAAGTGGCTCGGTCAGCAACGCCGCCGACCCAGCCGACTCAGGCCGCCCAGCCGGCTCCAGCGGCTCCGGTGGCACTGGTGGCTCCCCTAGCTCGGCCGACTCCAGCCGCTCTGGTGGCCCCCCTAGCTCGGCCGGCTCCAGCGGCCTTGGTGGCGCTGATGGCTCCCCCAGCTCGGCCGGCTCCGGCGGCTCTGGTGGTCTTCCTGGCCCCGGCGGCTCCGACGGCCCCGATGGCCAAGGCGCAGGAGCGGCGACTTCGGTCATGCGACCACGCTCCCGCCCCGCCCTCACCGAAACAACCCCGCATTGCTCACCTGTGGACAACCCCGGGTCTCTCGTGGACATCCAACGAACAACTGCGCCCCAAGCGGAGCAAGCCAATCACCCACCGTGATAATGACTCAGCGTTACAGCGTGCAGGGCTCCACCCCTCCCACACCGCTGCATCACTGACCCAAACCGGACAATCCACCCCCCACGCGGGTGCCACCGAACCCACCTCTTCCCGCCTTTGCTCTGCAGCCACCGACGCAGCAGTAACTGAACGTCCACCGATGCGTGGATGGCTGCAGAGCAAAGGCAGCGATGGAGGGTGGCCTCAGGGATCAGTTTCGCTACAGGGAGTGATGGCGGCGCGGTAACCACAGGCGAGGAAAGCGAGGCGCCGTCGCCAGGGCGCGATAGATGCTGCGAGAGCCCTACCTGGCGCGGCTGCCGGAGCGGACGGCATCGTCGAGGTGCGTCCGCGTCACCCTTCCGGCTCGACGACGGGTTTCCTCGGCCCAGGCAGGACAGGCGCATGGTCTGAGGACCCAGACCTTGTCCGGCGGTACGCACGCCCCGGCGGCACCTCGTGCGCACCGCTGCCCGGACTGCCGCGAACAACAGGGCTGGCGTGGCGATGACCAGCGGGACTGGCATCACGACCGCGACCACCCGGCAAAGCCGGGGCCACCAGGCCACCAGGCCACCGGAGCCACCGGGCCACCGGGCCACCAGGCAAACCAGGCCACCGAGGCCACCGGGCCGGCGCGACGCCGGGCCGCCGGGACGCCGAGACGCCGGGACGCCGGGACGCCGGGACGCCGGGACGCCTAACCACGGCAGGCAGGGCCACTGGATACGGGAAGGGCAGGGCGGCACCGGGCCGTCAGCGTCTGCGAGCCGATTGGCGGCGCGATCGGGGCAGCGTCGGTCGACCCCGAACTGGCCGGCGTCGGTCGGGGTGGGTCAGGCCGGTGCCGGGAGGCCGGACGAGGGGGCCGGGCGGAGGCCGCGGGACTGGCCTCGGGACGGTCAGTAGCGGGCGCGGAGCAGCTGCGCCGCCTCGACCGCCCAGTAGGTGAGGATGATCTGCGCACCCGCCCGACGGATCGAGGTGAGCGTTTCCAACATCGTCCGTTCCCGATCGAGCCAGCCGTTCGCGGCGGCGGCCTCGACCATCGCGTACTCGCCGGAGACCTGGTAGGCGGCGACCGGGACGTCCACCGCGGCCCGGACCGCCGACACCACGTCGAGGTAGGGCAGCGCCGGCTTGACCATCACCATGTCGGCGCCCTCGGCCACGTCCAGCTCGACCTCGCGCAGCGACTCGCGCAGGTTCGCCGGGTCCTGCTGGTAGGCCCTCCGGTCGCCCTCCAGCGCCGACTCCACCGCGTCCCGGAACGGGCCGAAGAAGGCGGAGGCGTACTTCACCGCGTAGGCGAGCACCGAGACGTCCTGGTGGCCGGCGGCGTCCAGGGCCCGCCGGACCACACCGACCTGGCCGTCCATCATTCCGGACGGCCCGACCACGTGGACCCCGGCTTCGGCCTGGGCGACCGCCATCTCGGCGTACGCGGCCAGGGTGGCGTCGTTGTCCACTCCGCCGCCGTCGGGAGTGAGCAGGCCGCAGTGCCCGTGCGAGGTGAACTCGTCCAGGCACAGGTCGCTCATCACGACGGTGGCGTCGCCGACCTCGGAGATCACGTCCCGGATGGCGACGTTGAGGATGCCGGCCGGGTCGATGCCCCCGGAGCCGGTCTCGTCCCGGGTTTCCGGCACCCCGAAGAGCATGATGCCGCCCACGCCGGCCTGGACCGCCTCCACGGCGGCCTTGCGCAGCGAGTCCCGGGAGTGCTGGAGCACCCCCGGGAGCGACGCCACGGCGCGCGGCTCGGTCAGCCCCTCCTTGACGAACATCGGCACGACCAGCTCGGCCGGGTCGACGCGGGTCTCGGAGACCAGCCGCCGCACGGCGGCGTTGCGGCGCAGCCGGCGCGGCCGGATCTCGGGGTACGGCATGAGGAGCCTCCTGTCAGCGGAACCTCAGAGCGGTCGGCCCCTGCACCTTCGAACCGCGGCGCTGCTTGGCCGGCATGGCGGCGAGCTTCTCGCGCAGTTCGACGGCGTAGGCGGCGAGCGCCTCCACCAGGTCGGGCACCGAGGCGTGCGTCGGCTGGACGTCCACCCGCAGGCCGAACTCCGTCGCGGTCTCCGCCGTCTTGGGCCCGATGACGGCAACAACGGTACGCGCGTGCGGCTTCCCGGCGATGCCGACCAGGTTCCGGACCGTCGAGGACGAGGTGAAGAGCACCGCGTCGAACCCGCCGGACTTGATCGCGTCGCGGATCTCGGCCGGCGGCGGCGCGGCCCGGACCGTCCGGTACGCGGTCACGTCGTCGACCTCCCAGCCGCGCTCGGTGAGCCCGGCGGCGAGAGTCTCGGTGGCGATGTCGGCACGCGGCAGCAGCACCCGGCCCACCGGGTCGAGGATCTCGTCGTGCGGCGAGAACTCGGCCAGCAGGCCCTCCGAGGACTGCTCGCCGGAGGGGACCAGCTCCGGCTGGATGCCGAAGGCGCGGACCGCCTCGGCGGTCGCCTCGCCGATACAGGCGATCTTGACGCCGCCGAAGTGACGGGCGTCGAGGCCGTGCTCGGCGAACTTCTCCCAGACCGCCCGGACGGCGTTCACCGAGGTGAAGATCACCCAGGCGTACCGGCCGTCGACCAGGCCCTTGACCGCCCGCTCCATCTGGGCCGGGGTACGCGGCGGCTCGACCGCGATGGTCGGTACCTCGCACGGGATCGCCCCGTACGCCCGCAGCCGCGCGCTCATCACGCCGGCCTGCTCCTTGGTCCGGGGGACCAGCACCTTCCAGCCGTACAGCGGGCGGTTCTCCCACCAGCTCAGCTTGTCCCGCTGGCCGACGCCCCCGCCGACGGTGAGCACCACCCGGCCGGTGAAGCCGAGCGCCGCCGCGACGAAGGAGTCCACGGTCGACGTGGTGGTGTACTGGGTCTCGCCGGTGCCGTCGCCGGTCACCCCGACGCCGGTGGTGCCGTCCACCCCGGCCGCCAGCAGCCCGTCCCGGACGGCGGCCAGGTCGCCGGCGTCCACGGCCAGGGCCAGCGAGCCCCGGCTGACCGCGGCGGCCAGCGCGTCGAAGTCCAGCGTGGTGACGTCCTCGACGTCGGCGGCGGTCCGTACGCCCGGCAGCGGCACGCCCGCGTAGGTGGCCACCCCCTCGGCCTGGCCGATGCCCGGCACCACCTCGAAGTGGGCGGCCGTGCGCGCCACCGCCTGCACCTCCTTGACCACCGAGTCGTGGCCGAACGGGTCCCCGGCGACCAGGTGCACCGCGTTCTGCCCGGCGCGGGCCGCGGAGATCAGCACCTTCGCCACGTCCCCCGGTACGCCCTCGGCCGGGCTGAACTCGGCGTCGGACCGGGCCTGGGCGCGGACGTGCTCGAGCAGCGACTCGGGGACTCCCCGGTCGTAGACCACGTGGTCGGCGTCGACCAGGGCGTCCAGCGCCCGGCGGGTCAGCAGGCCCGGGTCGCCGGGTCCGGCCCCGACGAACGCGATCCGGCCTACGGGCTTACGGGTGCGGGTCATTCTGTGCTCCCAAATTGCTGGGTCCCCGGGCCGGCGTGTCCTTCTTGGCCGAGGATCGAGTCGGCGCCGAGGTCGAGGAGTTCGGCGGCGAGCGCCTTGCCGATCTCCGCCGCGTCGGCGGGCGTTCCGGTGCGGGACAGCCGGAGGTCACGGGTACCGTCCGGGCTGATCACCGCCCCGCGCAGGTAGATCTCATCGCCACCCTCGCCACCGGCGAGCGAGCTGGTCGGCTCCCCCTCGGCGATAACGGCATAGGCGGCGACGGGCGCGCTGCACCCGGCCTCCAGGGTGGCCAGCAGGGCCCGCTCCGCGACGACCGCGGCGCGGGACGGTGCGTGGTCGAGCACCGCGAGCAGCTCGACCAGGTCATGGTCGTCGACCCGGCACTCCACCGCGAGCGCGCCCTGGGCGGGGGCCGGCAGCATCAGCATCGGGTCGAGCGTCTCGGTGATCACGTCGGTCCGGCCGATCCGAGCCAGCCCGGCCCGGGCCAGGACGATGGCGTCGAGGTCGGCGTCCGGGCCGAGCACCCGGCCGAGCCGGGTGTCGATGTTGCCGCGGATCGGGGTGACCTCGAGCTGCATCCCGAGCGCGTGCAGCTGGGCGATGCGGCGCAGCGCGCCGGTGCCGACCCGCGCGCCGGGCGGCAGCTCGGCGAGCGTACGGCCGTCCCGTGCGACGAGCGCGTCCCGGGGGTCCTGCCGGGCCGGCACCGCGGCGATGTGCAGCCCGGGGGCCGCCGCGGTGGGCAGGTCCTTGTACGAGTGGACGGCGAAGTCGATGGTGCCGGCGGTCAGCGCGTCCCGCAGGGCGGAGACGAAGACGCCGACGCCGAGCCGGTGCACCGGGGCGGTGGAGCGGTCCCCCGCGGTCACCACCTCGACCAGTTCGACCTCGCGGCCGGTGGCCTCGGTGAGGGCCGCGGCGACGTGGCCGGACTGGGCCATCGCCAGGGTGCTGCCCCGGGTGCCGAGGCGCAGGGGGGCGGTCATCGCGCACCTCCGGTGGGCGGGACGTCGACGGCGTCGAACGACGGGCGACCGTCGTTGTCGGACGCCACCACGTCGGGGACGGTGTCGACCGGGGAGGTCTGCGGCACCTCGAGGTCGAACAGCTCGCGGAGCAGGGCCGCGTACTGGTCGCCGCCCGGCTCGGCGGCGAGTTGGCGGACCCGGACGGTCGGCTGGTGCAGCAGCCGCTGCACCACCCGGTGCACGGTGCGGGCGACCTCGGCGCGCTGGTCGTCGCTGAGGTCGGGGCGGCGCTGGGCGAGCCGGCGCAGCTCGGCGCTGACCACGTCCTCGGCGCGCCCGCGCAGGGCCGCCACGGTGGGCGCCACGTCGGCGCCGCGCAGCCAGCTGAGGAACGCCTCGACCTCGGTGGCGACGATCCGGGCCACCTCGGCGGCGTCGGCGGCGGCCGGGCCGTCGGCGAGGATCGCCGCCATCCGGTCGATGTCGATCACCTCGACGCCGGGCAGCGCGGCGACGCCCTCCGCAACGTCGCGCGGCACAGCCAGGTCGAGCAGGACGAGCGGGCCGCGTGCGGCGTCCCGCCGGGCCGACGCCCGGGTCACCACGTCGAGGGTGAGCACCGCCTCGGTGGCGGCGGTGGCGGCCACCACCACGTCGACCGCGGCGAGGGCGTCGACCAGCTCGGCCATCGGCACGGCGTGCGCGCCGTACGACTCGGCCAGCCGGACGGCCCGCTCGGCGCCCCGGTTGGTCACGGTGAGCGGCCCGGCGCCCAGCCGGGAGAGGGTGGCCACGCTCAGCGAGCCCATCGCCCCGGCGCCGACGACCATGGCGGGCCGGCCGGCCAGGTCGCCGTCGAGCAGCCCGGCGGCCAGGTCGAGGGCGGCGGTGACCACGCTCTGGCCGGCCCGGTCGATGTTGGTTTCGGCGTGTGCCCGCTTGCCGACCCGCAGCGCCTGCTGCATCAGCTCGTGCAGCAGCCGACTGGCGGAGTCTGCGCCGGCGGCGGAGTGGTAGGCGTCCCGGAGCTGCCCGAGGATCTGCGCCTCGCCGACCACCATCGAGTCGAGCCCGGCGGCGACCCGGAAGACGTGGTCGACGGCGGCGGCGTCGTAGTGCACGTAGAGGTGGTTGGCCAGCGCCGCCGGCGGGCAGCCGGCGTGCTCGGCCAGGACGGCGCAGATGTCGCCGAGGCCACCGTGGAAACCGGACACGGCGGCGTACACCTCCACCCGGTTGCAGGTGGAGACGAGCACCGCCTCGCTGACGTACGGCTGGGCGAGCAGGCGGTCCAGGGTGCGGGTGAGGTCCGCGGGCGGCACCGCCAGCCGCTCCAGGGTGGCGACCGGGGCGGTGCGGTAGGACGCGCCGACGACGAGCAGTTTCACGTGCCGATCGCCTCCTGGTTGTCGGTGACCGCGAGGCCGCCGGGCAGGGCGGTGAGGGCGGATCCGCCGGCGGCGGGAAGCGCGGTCAACGATGCCTTGCGGTGCTCGTGGAAGGACAGGATCTGCAGCTCGATCGCGAGGTCGACCTTGCGCACGTCGACCCCCTCCGGAACCGAGAGTACGCACGGCGCGAAGTTGAGGATGCTGGTCACGCCGACGGCGACGAGTTGGTCGGCGACGCCCTGGGCGGCCAGCGCCGGGGTGGCGATCACGCCGATCGAGATCGACTCCTGGACGGCGACCCGGGGCAGCTCGTCGACGTGCCGGACGACCAGGCCGTTGATCTCCTCGCCGACCCGCGACGGGTCCGCGTCGAAGAGCGCGGCGATCCGGAAGCCGCGGCTGGCGAAGCCGTCGTAGCCGGCCAGGGCGTGACCGAGGTTACCCACGCCGACCAGTGCGACGGCCCGGCACTGGGTGAGCCCGAGCACCGACTCGATCTGGTCGATCAGCAGCCCGACGTCGTAGCCGACCCCGCGGGTGCCGTACGAGCCGAGGTGCGAGAGGTCCTTGCGGAGTTTGGCGGAGTTGACCCCGGCGGAGTTGGCCAGGCCCTCGCTGGAGACCGTCTCGTGTCCGGCGTCGGCGAGCGCGTGCAGGGCACGGAGGTATTCCGGGAGCCGGGCCACGGTCGCCTCGGGCAGGTCCGGAAGCGCCGGTACGGCACCGGCGCGGCCGGGCGCGCCTGGGTGACGGTGCTGACTCATGAGACTCCGTGCGGTGCGATCCTCGACCAGCGACGGTGGCCGGCCGTTCCGGGACTCCCGCTGGCGACCGATGTTGCTGGCTGTGCTAGCAGGGCGCGTCGGGACTACAGAGTAGGCGCTTGTGAAGAGGTGCACAAATCGCGATCTTGCGGACCGGCGACGCGCCTCCACCTGCACCTCCACTCCGACAAGATCGACGACCGCGCTTCCTCGGCGTCGCGTGGCGATTATTGCTCAATCCCGACTTCTCTGACCAATCGCGCGTACCTCGTCGCGCTGTGTCACCGGCGTGGCGAGGCGCGTCTCACTCCCGGGTAGGGAGAACCCCACCCCGGAAAGGCCGGCCCGCGGGATGGGTCCGCCGAGGTCGCGGACCATAGCCTCGGGTCATGACCGCCGTCCCGCTGGCCACCGCGCCCGCACCCACCACCCCCGCCCGGGGCCTCGTCCGGCAGCTCCTGCGCGACTCCGGCTACGTCCTGTTCGGCCTGCCCCTGGCGCTGGTCGGGTTCGTGCTGGCCGTCGCCGGCATCTCCCTCACCGCCGCCCTGCTGGTCACCACGCTCGGCCTGCCGGTCCTCGCCGGCACCCTGTACGCCGCCCGCGCGCTGGCCGACCTGGAGCGGCTGCGGCTGCCCGCCGTGCTCCGCCAACCCCGGGTCCGCCCGGTCTACCTGGCCCCCGAGCCGCGCTCCGGCTACTGGCGTCGGGTCCTCACCCCGATGCGGGACCCGCAGTCCTGGCTCGACCTGCTGCACGCCTTCATCAAGTTGGTGGTGACGCTCCCCACGTTCGTGCTGATGCTGGTCTGGTGGGCGCTGGCCGTCGCCGGCACCCTCTACGGCGCGTACGACTGGGCGATCCCGCGCGGCCCCGATGACCAGGACCTCAGCCAGCTCCTCGGGATGGGCGACGGGGCCGGCGCGCGGATCACCCTGAACACCTCGATCGGGCTGTTCGCCCTGCTCACCCTGCCGCTGGTGGCCCGGGGCTGCGCCCGGCTCCAGGGCGGCCTGGCCCGCTCGCTGCTGACCGGCGTGGCCGAGATGCGCCAGCGGATCACCACCCTGGAGGACCAGAAGCGGGCCGCCGTGTCCGCCGAGGCGTCCGCCCTGCGCCGGCTGGAGCGCGACATCCACGACGGCCCGCAGCAGCGTCTGGTCCGCCTCGCCATGGACCTCAGCCGGGCCCGCCAGCAGCTCGCCGCCGACCCGGAGGCCGCGGGACGCACCCTGGACGAGGCGGTCGCGCAGACCCGCGAGACCCTCGACGAGCTGCGCGCCCTGTCCCGGGGCATCGCGCCGCCGATCCTGGTCGACCGGGGCCTGCCCAGCGCGCTGGCCGCCCTCGCCGCCCGCGCCCTGGTCCCCACCGAACTGCTGGTCGACGACGAGCTGGGCACCGCCGCCGGGCGGCTCGATCCGGCGCTGGAGAGCACCGCGTACTTCGTCGTCGCCGAGGCATTGACCAACGTGGCCAAGCACAGCCGGGCCGCCGCCTGCCGGGTCGAGGTGACCCGCAAGGTCGGCCGGCTGGAGATCACCGTGGCCGACGACGGGGTGGGTGGCGCCCACCTGGCCAAGGGGCACGGGCTCAGCGGGATCGCCGACCGGGTCCGGGCCGTCGGCGGGACCCTCGAGGTGGACAGCCCGGCCGGCGGCCCCACCCGGATCCACGCGGAACTCCCCCGGTGACGCCGGGCGGCCAGCACCCGGCCGCCACGCCGCCGGCCCGCGACCCGGACAGGATGAAAGCCGACCAGCACCCGGCCGCCACGCCGCCGGACGGCGACCCGGACGCGCTGTGGGTGCGGGACGTGATAGACACCGGACCCATGCGGGTGGTGATCGCGGACGACGCCGTACTGCTCCGGGAGGGGCTGATCCGGCTGCTGACCGAGTCGGGGCACGAGGTGGTGGCCGCCGTCGGTGACGGGGACGCCCTGGTCGAGGCGGTCGTGGCGCACCGCCCGGACGTCTCGGTGGTGGACGTGCGGATGCCGCCCTCGCACACCGACGAGGGGCTGCGGGCGGCGGTGGAGGCGCGCCGGCGGGTGCCGCGTACGCCGGTCCTGGTGCTCTCCCAGTACGTCGAGGTGTCGTACGCCGACGACCTGCTGGCCACCGCCGGCGGGGCCGGCGGGGGCGGGATCGGCTACCTGCTCAAGGACCGGGTGGCCGCGATCGACGAGTTCCTGGACGCGCTGAACCGGGTGGCCGTCGGCGGCACGGTGCTCGACCCGGAGGTGATCGGCC
The DNA here is from genome assembly GCF_000982955.1 of Micromonospora sp. HK10. GTDB lineage: Bacteria > Actinomycetota > Actinomycetes > Mycobacteriales > Micromonosporaceae > Micromonospora. The sequence continues at coordinate 42,817 of NZ_KQ058760.1, forward strand.
AACTGCTGGTCCGCCGGCGGCGCGACGATCCGCTGGCCGCACTCACCCCGCGCGAGCGGGAGGTGCTGGCGCTGATGGCCGAGGGCCGCTCGAACACCGCGATCGCCCGCACCCTGGTGGTCAGCGACGGCGCGGTCGAGAAGCACGTCCGCAACATCTTCACCAAGCTCGACCTCCCCGCCGACGCCACCACCCACCACCGCCGGGTCCTCGCCGTCCTCACCCACCTCCGCGCCTGACCCCGCTGGCGGACGGGTCAGGGCAGGGTGTGGGCGAGGGTGACCGCCTGGGTGAGGGTGTCGGCGGTGGGGTGGCCGGAGGCGCGCAGCACGGCCGGGTCGGAGAGGCCGCCGGTGTAGAGGACGCAGCGGGCCCCCACCGAGGCGGCCGCGTCGGCGTCGTCCAGCGAGTCACCGATCAGCACCACGTCGTGGCCGGCCAGCCCCAGCTCGGCCAGGTGCTTCGCCAACCACCCGGCCTTGTGCCCGCCGCCGACCGTCTCCCGCAGCCCGTCCACCCGGGCGAAGTGCGGGGTCAGCCCGTACGTGTGCACGGTGGGCACCAGCTCGTCGTGGAACCACATCGACAGCAGCGACTGACTGCCCGGCCAGGCGGCGATCGCGTCGGTCGCGTCGGCCGCCAGCGCGCAACTGGTCAGCCCGGCCCGGTACGCGTCGTGGAAGATCCGGTCCAGCTCGCCGAACGACGCGTCGTCGATCACCCGCCCCAGCATCTCGGCGTAGTAGTCGGCGATCGGCCGGCGGAACCGCTGCCGGTGCTCCGCGGCGCTGACCGCCGGACCGCCGGCGCTGGCGAAGGCCGTGTTGGTGGCGCGTACCACCAGGTCGAGGTCGTCGAGAAGGGTGCCGTTCCAGTCCCACACCAGGTGGCGCCGTGCGGTGGTCATCGTTGCACTGTAAGGGGCCGCTCAGAGCTGTGGGGTGGTGAGGTCCCGCAGCAGGCGTTCCTCCTCGACCCGCCAGTAGCCGTGCTCCTTGCCGTCCAGCAACACCACCGGCAGCCGGTCGCCGTACTCGCGCTCCAGCTCGATGTCGTCGGTGACGTCCTTCTCGACCCAGCGATCGCCGGTCACCGCCACCACCCGGTCCAGCGCGGCCCGGGCGTCCTCGCAGAGGTGGCAGCCGGGCCGGGTGATCAGGGTCAGCCGGGCGTCAGTGGACATCGGGTACCTCCGTGCGGATCTCGGTCGGCGGGGCCGGGGACGGCACCGCGGTCGCCGGGCGGAGCTCGGTCTTGCGTACCTTGCCGATCGCCGAGTGGGGCAGGTGGTCGACGAACTCGACGGCGGTCGGGCACTTGAACCGGGCCAGGTTGCGCGCGCAGTGGCCGAGCAGTTCCTCCCCGGTCACGGTCGAGCCGGCCGCCCGCACCACGTACGCCCGGACAGTCTCGCCGGTCCGCGGGTGCGGCACCCCCAGGACGGCCGACTCGGCCACCCCCGGATGCGCCTCGAGCACCAGCTCCACCTCGTGCGGATAGACGTTGAAGCCGTTCACCAGGATCAGCTCGCCGAGCCGGTCGACCAGGTAGAGGTCGCCGTCGGCGTCGGCGTACCCGACGTCGCCGGTGGCCCACCAGCCGTCGGCGTCCGGCCCGTCCCGCCCGTCCGGCCAGTAGCCGGAGAAGAGGTTGTCGCCGCGGACCACGATCTGCCCCGGGTCGCTGCCGGACGGGTCATCGGCCAGGTGCAGCTCGTCGGCGTCCTCCTCGGCCACCGGCACGCCGTCGCGCCACAGGTCCGCGCCGTCCGGGCCGACCAGGCGCAGCTCGACCCCGGGCAGCGGCCGGCCGATCGAGCCGGGTCGGGGTTCCCCGCCGACGAGGGTGGAGGTGAGCACCGGAGCGGTCTCGGTGAGCCCGTACCCGACGTGCACCGGATGCCCGGTGACCTCGGTGAAGCGGCCCGCGACGGCCGGCGGCAGCGGCGCGGCGCCGCAGACGGCCACCCGGACCGAGGCCAGCGCCGCCGCGCCGGCACGGTCCGCGTCGGCCCAGGTGAGAAACATCGACGGTACGCCGACCAGCACGCTGACCCGGTGCCGGGCGATGTCGGCGAGCGCCCCGGTCGAGTGGAGTTCGTCCACCAGCACCCCGGTGGCGCCGTGGTGCACGACGGCGCCGAGCCCGGAGTTCAACCCGTACGCGTGGAACAGCGGCAGGGCGAGCAGCACGGTGTCGTCGGGGCCGACCACGGGCGGGGTGATCCGGCCGACCTGCTCGTGGTTGGCGGCCAGGGCGCGGTGCGACAGCATCGCCCCCTTGGGCCGGCCCTCGGTGCCGGAGGTGTAGAGCAGGACGGCGAGGTCGTCGCCGGCCCGGGTGGGGAACTCCCCGGGGTCGCCGTCACCGTCGGTGGTCGGCGGGGCGGTGTGCACGGCGGCCAGCGCCGGCAGCTCGCCGGCCGGTACCCGGTCCCGGACCGCCGCGGCACAGACCAGCACGGTGGCGGCCGAGTCGGTCAGCACGTGCCGCAGCTCCGGGCTGGTGAAGCCGGGGTTCACCGGCACCGCCACCAGGCCGGCGCGGAGCGCCGCGAGGTAGGTGACCACGAAATCGGGGGTGTTGCCGAGGGCGATGGCCACCCGGGGCGGGTGGGTGTCCCCGGGGGACGGTGGGGCCGCGAGGGTCAGCGCGCGGGCGGTGGCGGTGACCGCCGCGTCCAGTTCGGACCAGGTCAGCGTCCGGTCCCGCCAGTGCAGCGCGGCACGGTCACCGTCGGTGATGGCCGTCCGGCGGAGCCGGTCGGCGAGGTTCGGCGCGGAGCTGTCGGCTGCGTCCTGCACGATGGCTGAGTCTGGCACAGCCGGGCCCGGCCGGCCACGGCCGACGGGCGGGGCGAGGGCCGGCTCGCCGGGTTCCGGACCGGAGGAATCCTCGCCCCGCACCGGTGCGGTCGGCGGCTGGCGCGCGTCCCCCCGACGGGACTCTGTGACGGGTCGGACAGGATTACCGGGCGCGGGAACGAACCGCGGTCCGGCCGGCGGACGCGGTTCGCGGGCAGGCCGGACGGGTGTCCCGGCGGAACCGCCGCGACACGCCGAGCGATGCGAGAAGTTGGCTCCGACCTGGACTTTCCACTCCGGACCAGGTTCCGGCTGGAAAGTCAACCGCACCCGACGGACAACGGGTCCGCCAATTGCGCGACCGGGCGGGAAATACTTCCGCCCTGTGTAACGGACTTGCCACGCGTGGGTGACGTTGGCCCTATCATCACTCGGGTCGGCTCACCCCATTTGCCGTGAGTCGACACCCCTCAGCCCGAGGAGGCCCCCGTGCCTGTGAGCGCATTGGACCCGCACCTCAAGGGGATCTGCCGCCCGTCGGCACGCCCCGCAACGGCCCTGCCCGACCGGGCCGTGCCCGGTCCCGCCGCGGCCCCGCGGCACCCGGTGCCGTCTCGTACCGTCCGGATCGGGGAGGCGCGGTGACCACGTTCGGCTACGCGGAGCGCCCCGCCACCGGGGTGACCGGCCCGACCCAGCGGACCCCCGTCAACGAGCGGATCGAACCCGCCCCGCGCACCTCGTCCGAAGGGCTGTGGAGCCTCGCGGCGGTGCGGGGCGAGGGGACCCGGCGGGGCCGCAACCGCTCGCACCCCAACGAGGCACCAACGCGCCCGGCGGTGCCCGGGGGGAACGCGAAGTCCGCCACCGGCCGGCTCGGCGCGCCGTCCCGGCCGGCCATGCCGGCGCAGGGCCGCCGGGGGGACACCCCGGCACCGGCGACGCCGGCCGAGACCGAGCCGTCGGCGGCCGAGACCGCCGTGCTGCCCGCCGTACCGGCCGGCGACACGGCCGTCCTGCCGGCGGTGCCCGCCCAGCCGGCCACCGGCTACCCGAGCCGGCCCGACCCGTCGGACCCGGCGACGGAGGTCTGGGCGCTGGTCGAGCGGGCCCAGGCCGGCGAGGCCGAGGCGTTCGGCCTGATCTACGACCGGTACGTGGACACGGTCTTCCGCTTCGTCTACTTCCGGGTCGGCAACCGGCAGCTCGCCGAGGACCTCACCTCCGACACCTTCCTGCGGGCCCTCAAGCGGATCGGCAGCTTCACCTGGCAGGGCCGGGACCTCGGCGCCTGGCTGGTCACCATCGCCCGCAACCTGGTCGCCGACCACTTCAAGTCCGGCCGGTACCGGCTGGAGGTCACCACCGGCGACGTGCTCGACGCGGACCGGGAGGACCGGGGGCCGGAGGGCAGCCCGGAGGCGGCGGTGGTCGAGCACATCACCAACGTCGCCCTGCTCACCGCCGTCAAGCAGCTCAACCCCGAGCAGCAGGAGTGCATCGTGCTCCGCTTCCTCCAGGGCTTCTCGGTGGCCGAGACGGCCCGGGCGATGGGCAAGAACGAGGGCGCCATCAAGGCCCTGCAGTACCGCGCGGTCCGGGCCCTGGCCCGTCTCCTGCCCGACGGCTTCCAACCCTGACCCGTTCCGCCCCGACCCGTCCGGCGACCCGCCGGGCGGGGTACGCGCACCCCTCGACGTCCCGTGGCACTGATCACGCTTGGTGATTTCGGGACCGTCCGCCCCGTAACCGGCACCCGGCACAAACCGTTTCTCCGGGTGCGACCAGTGGTTGTCCCGGCGTCCCCCGGGCCACCCGGTCCGGCGGGTTCGGTCGGCCGTCACGGCCGGCTGTCGCTGTCACGCTGCCACCGGTCGCTGGTGACCACGACGGCCGCCCGGCCGTGACCAGCGAGAGGGGGTGCCTGCGGTGGACAGCGACCTCTTCTCCCGTCGGCGTGCCGAGCGCTTCGCGCAGCTCCTCGACGAGGCCAACGGCGGCCGCCGGCACCACGTCCGCTCCTCGGCCGACGAGGAACTCGCCGCGCTCGTCGCGGTCAGCCGGCGGCTCACCGCCGACCGGCCGGCCGTCGAGGTGGACCGGGAGTTCCGCACCGGGCTGCGCGCCATGCTGGTGGCCACCGCCGAGCGGGAGGGCATCGGCGCCCCGGCGACGAGTGCGGTCGGCGCGGCGATCGGCGGTATCCGCGGTTCGCTGCTGCCGGCGGTGACCGGCCGCCGGGCCCGGGCCCGGGGCGCGATCCTGGTCGGCGTGGCCGCCGGCGCGATCGCCCTCTCCGGCATCTCCGCGGCGAGCGAGAACGCCCTGCCCGGCGACGCCCTGTACGGCATGAAGCGGTCCACCGAACGCGCCCAGCTCGCCCTGGCCAGCTCGGACCTCAGCCGGGGCCAGCTCTTCCTCGACTTCGCCCGGACCCGCCTCGACGAGGCGGCCACGGTCCGCAACGACCGGCTCGGGTTCAGCGCGGTGCTGGACGACATGGACGCCGACACCCGCCAGGGCGTACGCCTGCTCACCACCGTGGCGGCCCAGCGCTCCGACCCGGCCGGCCTGGACGCCGTCGACGCGTTCCTGACCGGGCAGCGGCGGGCGGTCAGCGGGCTGCTGGACCCGGCGGACCACGCCGACCGGGACCGCACCCGCCGCTCGCTGGCGCTGCTCGACGCCGTCGGCAACCGGGCCGACGCCCTCCGCTCCGCGATCGGCTGCGGCCTGCCGGCCCCGGCGGCCAGCGACGCGCTCGGGCCCACCCCGTCGGCCTGCCCCGGCAACCGCTGACCCGCGGCGGGACAGTCGCCACACTTCGCCACGCGGACACCTGGCCGTCACACCCCGCCGGATACGCTCGGTGGGGAGCCCCCATGGGGGGCCCGACGGGAGGGAGGTCGCCGTGACCGGCACCCGGAAGGTGACCGTCAGCACCGACGTCCACGGGCACACCGCCGGCTGGGCGGAGACCCCGGTGGCGCCGCCGGTCACCCCGACGCCCGATCCGGCCGCCGCCGCCTTCTTCGACGTGGACAACACGATGATGCAGGGCGCCTCGATCTACTGGTTCGCCCGCGGCCTGGCCGCCCGCAAGTACTTCACCGCCGGGGACCTGGCCCGGTTCGCCTGGCAACAGGCGAAGTTCCGGCTGCTCGCCACCGAGCACGCCGGGGACATGTCGCAGGCCAAGGAGGCGGCGCTCGCCTTCGTGCAGGGCTGGCGGGTGGACGACGTGGAACGGCTCGCGGAGGAGATCTTCGACGAGCTGATGGCACCGCGGATCTGGGCCGGCACCCGCAAGCTGGCCGAGCGGCACCTGGCCGCCGGGCAGCGGGTCTGGTTGGTCAGCGCCGCGCCGGTGGAGATCGGCCGGGTGATCGCCGCCCGCCTCGGGCTGACCGGCGCCATCGGCACGGTCGCCGAGGTGGTCGACGGCGCGTACACCGGACGGCTGGTCGGTGACCTGATGCACGGGCCGGCCAAGGCCGAGGCGGTCGCCCAGCTGGCCGCCGTGGAGGGGCTGGACCTGTCCCGCTGTGCCGCCTACAGCGACTCGGTCAACGACCTGCCGATGCTCTCCGCCGTCGGCCGCCCGGTGGCGGTGAACCCCGACCCGGCGCTGCTGCGGCAGGCCCGCGATCGGGGCTGGGACGTCCGCGACTTCCGCACCGGTCGCCGCGCGGTGAAGATCGCCGTGCCGTCCACGGCCGCCGCCGGGCTGCTCGCCGGCGCGGTCACCGCCGGCCTGGCCCTGCACCGGCGCCGTCACCGGCCGGACTGACCGGGCGCGGGCTCAGGGGCCGAACGGGTCGGGGCGGCGTTCGAGCAGCTTGTGCAGCGTCTGCTGGATCGTCTCCCGCACCTGGTCGGCGAGGTTGAACACGACCAGCGGGTCGTCCGCCGAGTCGCGCAGGTGCGCGGTCGGGATCGGCGGGCAGAACTCGATCAGCCACTTGCTCGGCAGCGGCACCATGCCCAGCGGCCCCAGCCAGGGAAAGGTCGGCGTCACCGGGAAGTACGGCAGTTTGAGTAGCCGGGCGAGCGGCTTGATGTCCGCGAGCATCGGGTAGATCTCCTCGCCGCCGACGATCGCCACCGGCACGATCGGCGTGCCGGTGCGCAGGGCCGCCGAGACGAAGCCGCCCCGCCCGAACCGCTGGAGCTTGTACCGGTCCGAGTAGAGCTTGCCGACGCCCTTGAAGCCCTCCGGGAAGACCCCGACCAGCTCACCGTTGCCGAGCAGCCGTTCCGCGTCCGGGTTGCAGGCCACCGTCCCGCCGGTCTTGCGGGCGATCTCGGAGACCACCGGCATCCGGAAGACCAGATCGGCGCCGAGCAGCCGCAGGTAGCGGCGGGCCGGGTGCCGGTCGTGCAGCGCGGTGGCGAGCACCAGCGCGTCCAGCGCCACCGTCCCGGAGTGGTTGCCGACCACCAGTCCGGGCCCGTCGGCGGGGACGTTCTCCACCCCACTCACCTCGGTGCGGAACCAGTCCCGGTAGAGCAGCCGGACCAGCGGGTGGAAGACCGAGTCGGTCAGGTCCGGGTCGAAGCCGAACTCGTCGACCTCGTAGTCGCCGGAGAGCCGCCGCCGCAGGAACGCCAGGCCCTTGGCGACCTTCCGGTCCCAGTGGTCGCCCGGCCGGTCCGCGACCGCCGGCCCCGGAGGCGTCCCGGCACCGCCGGTCGTGGCGGCGCCGTCGCCGGCCGCGTCCGCCTTCTTCGCGACGGCCTTCTTCGCGACCGCCTTCTTCGCGACCGCCTTCTTCGC
>NZ_KQ058760.1:50446-58196 GCF_000982955.1 Micromonospora sp. HK10
ACGCGGTCGCCCCGCCGGCGGCCGCCGGGTCCGCGGCCAGCCTGGGCCGGGCGGCGGGCGGCGTGCCGCGCCGGTGTCCGTTGCGCCGTGCCGGCTCCGCTTCCGGACCGGGCACCGCCAGCGGTACGTCGTAACGGGCCTCCCCGCGCTCCTCCCCCGCGCTCACGCCGCCGCCTCGCATCCCGCCGCGGCGGCGCGCGCCGCCCCACCGGTGCTGCTCATGCGCGTGCTCACGAGCGCTCCCGGACGGCCGAGCGGACCTGCCGGATGCTCTCCAGCACCAGTTGCTCGGCCGACTGGAGCTGATCCCGGGTCACCACCACGCCGCCATGGTGAGCCCGGATGAAGTCGTCGAAGGCCGCGGCCGTCGAGCGGGGCGTGAAGCCGTACTCCCGCTCGAGTCTGCTGGTGTCCACCACCCGACCGTGCACGAAGAGGTCGACCTGGTCCAACCCGTACCGGCCGAAGCCCATGCTGCGGGCGATCGCGGCGACCCCGGCGAGGCCCGGTTCCAGCACCGGTACGGCCACCCGTCCGGCCCGCCGGATCGCCTGCGACAGCGACAGCACCCCGGGCCCGGCGACGTTGTACGTCCCCGGGTGCTCCTCGGCCACCGACCGGTGCAGTACCTCGAGGGCGTCGTCGAAGTGGACGAACTGCAGGCGCGGGTCCCGGCCGAAGACGGTGGGGACCACGGGCTGGGCGAAGTAGCGGGTGAGCGTGGTGTCCGCGGTGGAACCGATGAACGGCGCGAACCGGAGCACGGTCGCGGTCACGTCGGGGCGCCGGCGGCGGAAGCCGCGGACGTACCCCTCGATGTCGAGGATGTCGCGACCGAAGCCGCCGCGCGGGACCTCGCGCGGCTCGGTCTCCTCGGTGAAGACAGCCGGGTCCCGGAACGACACCCCGTACGCGGCGGTGGATGAGCGGACCACGAGCCGGCGCAGCCGGGGCGCGCGCTGGCAGGCGGCGAGCAGCTGCATGGTGCCGATGACGTTCTGTTCCTTCATCGCCGGCCGGCCGCCGTGCTGCGGGTCGGGGGCGGTGACCAGGGCGAGGTGCACCAGGGCGTCGACGTCGAGGTCGGCCAGCAGGCCGCCGAGCGAGTCGAGGTCCAGCCGGATCCGCTCGACGCCGGCGAGCAGGTCGTCGAGCTCGGGGTTGGGGGTGGCCGGGTCGACCCCGATGACCCGGTCGATCCGGGGGTCGGCGGCGAGGCGGGCGGCGACGTGCGCGCCCAGGTAGCGACCGACCCCGGTCACGACGACAACCCCCGGAGCACCTGGGGTGCCACCGGGGGTCACGTCGTGCGCCTTGTCCGGCAGGCGGGATCGAGCCGGGGTCTCCCTGGCCTGATCACCTGAGCCTCCGAGGGTCGACAGTTGGCAGGTGCCGCGGAGTGCCGGGCCGGAGCCCGGCCCCGGTCACTTGCCGAGACGGCGACGCTGGACGCGGGTCTTGCGCAGCAGCTTGCGGTGCTTCTTCTTAGCCATGCGCTTGCGGCGCTTCTTGACCACCGAGCCCATACGACAGCCTTTCGATGCAACGTGCGGGGCGGACCGGGAGACACCACCGGGTGGCGTCGTGACCGCTTGCGGACAACGGACCGGACCTGCGTGGTGGGCAGGGCACACCATGGTGCGGTCACGGTCGGGGTCCAGGGTAGCGGGAGTGCGTCAGCAGGACCAACGCGCCCCCGTCGATGCCCCATTCGTCGCAGTCGGCGAGGTGCCTGAGGGGCGCGTCAGGCGGTCTCCTGGAACGCTCCCCGCAGGTATTCGTGCACGGCGTGCTCGGGCACCCGGAACGAGCGACCGACCCGGACCGCGGTCAGCTCGCCGCTGTGCACGAGACGGTAGACCGTCATCTTGGAGACCCGCATGACCGTCGCCACCTCGGCGACGGTCAGGAACCTGACATCCGACAGCCGTGCGTCGGACTGCGACCCGGCCATGGCTCACCGACCCATTCCCATGCCCGGCGCGAGCCATCGGGCAGGCTGGTTCCGCCACGACGGGCAACGCGCGTGTTACCAGTACGGTAGCGGGGCGGCTGTGACCGGCGCGATCCCTTCCTGCGAATGATCATGGGACATCTGCCCTTTCACCCGCATTGACCTGGCGTTTCCTCCCCCGACGGGCGACCCGTCCCGTTGACAGGAGCCTGCCCCGCCGGCGAGACGTGCAGCGCGATGGTGGCGCTCACTCGGCGCGCAGCGCCACCACCGGGTCGAGCCGACCGGCGCGCTGGGCGGGCACCACGCCGAACACGATGCCCACCGCCGCCGACACCCCGAACGCCAGCGCCAGCGACCACCAGGTGATCGCGGCGGGGATCGGCGAGACCGCCTCCACCAGCAGCGCCGTACCGACCCCGAGCGCCATCCCGGCCAGCCCGCCGATCGAGGTGAGCAGCACCGCCTCCAGCAGGAACTGCACCCCGATGTCCCGCGGCCGGGCACCGACCGCCTTGCGCAGACCGATCTCCCGGGTCCGTTCGCGGACCGAGACCAGCATGATGTTGGAGACGCCGACGCCACCGACCAGCAACGAGATCCCCGCGATGGCGGCCAGCACGCCGGTCAGTACGCCGAGGATGTCGCCGAGCACGCCGAGGATCTGCTGCTGGGTGACCGCGCTGAACTCGGTGTCCGGGTGCCGGCGGGACAACTCGGCGACGATCCGCTCGCCGAGCTGGTCGATGCGCTCCCGGTCGGGGGCTTTCACCGCGATCCCGTCGATCCGCTGGGTGCCCCAGAGCCGCTGCGCCGCGGTCACCGGGATGTGCACCTCGTCGTCCCGGTCCACGCCCAGGCTCTGCCCGAGCGGGGTGAACACCCCGATCACCCGGAACCGCACCCCGGCCAGGGCGACCTGCTGGCCGAGCGGGTCCCGGTCGGGGAAGAGCGCCCGCGCCACGGACGCGCCGAGCACCGCGACCCGGCGGCTGGTGTCCACGTCCGCCCCGGTGAGGTAGCGACCGCGAGCCAACGAACGGGTGAACACCTGCGGCGTGGTCTCCAGGACGCCCTGCACGGTGGTGAAGTCGGAGCGGGCACCGGCCCGGGCGGTCGCCCCGGACGCCACGGTGACCGCCACCCGGCCCGGGTCGCCGACCACCCGGGACACCGCGTCGACGTCCTTGAGGTCCAGCGGCGAGACCACCGGGGCGGTGCCGACGTCGATCCGCCCCGGGACGACCAGCAGCAGGTTCGAACCCAGCCCTTCGACCTGCCGCTCGACCTGCTGCTTGGTGCCGGTGCCGATGGCCACCAGCACCACCACCGAGGCGACCCCGATGATCACTCCGAGCATGGTCAGCAGGCTGCGCATCCGGTTGGCCCGCAGCGCGTCCAGCGCCACCCGCCAGGCCTCGGCAAGCCTCACCCGGCACCTCCCGACCCGGTCTCCGCGTCGGGTCGCGGCCCGGGAGCGCGCTCCGGCCCGCCGCTCGTACGCGGAAGGCGTCCGGTGGCTCCGGCGGCGCCACCAGAGCCACCGGACGGGTGCCCCGGACCGCTTCCGGACGCGGACCGGGGCTCCGCGCTGGGAGCGGGGTCCAGTGTCGCAGGTCCACCGTCGCCGCCCGACAGCGGTCGATCATGAAAGGTGTCCGAGCGGATCAGGCCGTCCCGCACCGCGATCCGGCGGCGGGCCCGGGCGGCCACCTCCTGGTCGTGGGTCACCATCACCAACGCCACGCCGGACTCGGCGTTCAGCTGTTCGAGCAGCTCCAGCACCGCCTCGCCGGTGCCGGTGTCCAGGTTGCCGGTGGGCTCGTCGGCGAGCAGCACCGCCGGGTCCGTCACCAGGGCGCGGGCGATGGCAACCCGCTGCTGCTCGCCGCCGGAGAGCTGGTTGGGCCGGTGGTCCAGCCGATGCCCGAGCCCCACCCGGCCGAGCATCGCCGCCGCCCGGTCCCGCCGCTGCCGGGCCCCGATGCCCCGGTAGACCAACGGCAGCGCCACGTTGTCCACGGCGGACGTCCGGGGCAGCAGGTGGAAAGCCTGGAAGACGAAGCCGATGGTGCGGTTGCGCAGCGTCGCCAGCTCGGGCGCGGAGAGGGTGGTCACGTCCCGGCCACCGATCACCAGCCGCCCGCCGCTCGGCCGGTCGAGCCCGCCGAGCAGGTGCATGAGCGTCGACTTGCCCGACCCGGACGGCCCGATCACCGCGACGTACTCGCCCGGGTCGATGGTGAGCGACACCCCGCGCAGGGCCGGCACGGACACCCCGTCCAGCTCGTACGTCCGGGACACGTCGACGGCCTCGATCGCCGGCACCCCGGTGGGAAGGGCGCCGGTCACCGGCGGACCCGCCGCGTGCGACGTGGCGCGGGGATCACTTCAGCTCCTGGCCGTCGCGGACCTGGTCGGCACCGCGTACCACGATCCGGTCGCCGGCCCGCACCCCGCTGACGATCTGCACCAGATCCTGCCCCTGCACACCGACGACCACCGGCACCCGGTCGGCGTGGCCGTCGCGCAGCACCCACACCGCGTCGCGGCCGTCGGCGAAGAACACCGCCGAGGCGGGCACCGCCACCGCGTCCGCCGCCTCCCGGACCCGCAGGTGCACCACCGCGTTCATGCCGGGCCGGGGCGTCGGCGCGGCCTCCCCCTCGCCGAGCCGGCCGGCGCCGAGGTTGAGCCGCACCCGGTAGGTGACCCCGCCGCGGGCGGAGGTGGTGGGCAGCACGTCCACCGAGCTGACCGTGGCGTCGTAGGTCGCGCCGGTCACCGCGTCCAGCTCCACCGAGGCGACCAGGCCGGCCCGGACCAGCAGCACGTCCGTCTCGTCGACCTCGGCGAGCAGGCTGAGCCGGCCGGTGTCCACCACGGTCAGTACGGGGGTGCCGGCGGTGACCCGCCCGCCCTGCGGCACCGCGTCGTCGACCCCCGGCGGCGGCCCGCCCTGCCCGGCCGCACCGAGGCCGCCGGGGTCGAGGCCGGGCACGCCGCCGCCGGCCGCACCCAGCAGCGCGGAGAGATCCGTCGGCTGGCCGGCCCGCGTCCCGCCGGGCTGCACCACTCCGGCGATCGGCGCGCGCAGGGTCAGCGCGTCGACGGTCGCCTTCGCCAGGTCGTACGCCTGCTGGGCCTGGAGGCGCTGCGCGGCCGAGAGGGAGCCCACGGCGCTGCTCAGTCCGGCGACGCCGCGCTGCACCGCGGCGACCGCCCGGTCGGCGGCGCGGGCGGCCGACTCGTACTGGCGCTGCGCGGACTCGACCTGGAGCAGCAGCGCCGAGCGCACCTGCGGGTCGCCGATCCGCCCGGCGGCCCGGCGGGCGGCGTCGAACGCCTCGGCGGCCGCCCGGTCGGTGCCGCGCCGGCTGCCGCCCAGGTCGCCGACGCCGACGCCCCGGCCGGCCCGCTGGGCCGCGCGCAGCGCCGCCCGCGCCTGCCGGAGCCGGTCCTGCGCGGCCGGCGAGTCGATCACGGCAAGCACCTGGCCACGGCTGACCCGCTGCCCGGGGCGAACCCGCAGGCTGGCCAGCGTGCCGTCGGCCGGTGCGGTGAGGGTGGCGGCGGCCCGGGCGGCCACCGTGGCGGGCGCGTCGATCACCTCGGCCACCTCGGCGCGGCCGACCTGCGCGACGGACACGGCCGAGCCGTCGTCGCCACAGGACGCGGCGGTGGTGCCGGTCAGCGCGACGACGGCGAGGAGGGCGGTGAGCAGGCGGGGGCGGGTGACCGCGGGCAGTCGCGGAGGGTGGATGCGGGCCACCCGGCCCATGCTACGACCCGTCGACGACCGTCGACCCGAGCCGCATCCGCAGCACGGGCAGCGTCAACCGGCGACCGCCCGGACATATCCGACGCAGTCGTCGTGCAACGCGGGCCAGGGGTCGCCGAGGATCGCCTCGGCCGCGTCGTCCAGCGGCTTGCGCTCGTGCACCACCGCCCGGAAGAAGTCCCGTACCCGCTGCTCGCCGTACCGGTCGACCAGGTGCCGCACCGCCAGGTAGCCGACCCCGTAGGCGCCGCCGACCCGGTCGTCGGCCGCGTCGTCGGTGGGGGCGAGCGAATCCAGCCGCCCGTTCCACCCGCCGTGGACCAGCTGGCGCACCTCGGCCAGGCCCTCGTACCGGCCGACCGGCTGGCCGTCCGAGCCCGCGTACTCGGCCAGGCCCTCGACCAGCCACCAGGCCGACCGGTCCGAGTAGCCGCCGTCGGGCAGCGACGCGGCGTGGGTCAGCTCGTGCCGGAGCAGCTCGCCGGTTCCGCCCGGGGAGAGGCTCGCCGCGTTGAGCACCACGTCGTGGTGCCCACCGCCGACGCCGACCGCGTAGCCGGCCGTCCACTTCGGCCGCCCGCCGCCGTACCAGCGCTGCCATTCGGTCCGCCCGGCGTAGAAGACCAGATAACAGTCCGGGGGCCGGCCGGTCACCGCGTACAGGTCGGCGACCGCCGCGGCGGCCTCGGCCTCGGCGAGCAGCCCCGGCAGTCGGCCTCGCAGGGCGGGCGTGCTGGCCACGACGACCCGCTTCCCCACCGCCACCGCGAGGTCGCTGAGCTCCCAGGGGCGGGCGCCCGCCGGCTTCGCCCGCGACTGGTCGACAGCGACCAGCCGGGGCTCCGCGCCGACGAGCCGCCAGCGGGTATCGAACTCCACGGTGGCCGGGCGGCACGACGGCACCACGAAGCAGTAGCCGACAGTGACCGGCAGCCGCCACTGCCCCGGATGCCCGTCGTCGCCGGTCGGCAGCCCCGCGGCCGCCGGCCGCCAGACGGTCACCCGCAACGCCCGCAGCCCGGCGTACCGCCGGCTGAGCGCCGGACGCGCGGCCGGCTCTGCGATCGCGAGGAACCCGCTCCGGTCCCCGCCGAGCAGCGCCGTGGCCTGCCGTGCCAACTGCCCGGCCATCCGCTCGCCGAGCCGCCGGGCGGCCGCGGCAGCCGGGTCGTCGCCCTGCGCGGCCGGCCGCCCGGCAGCGTCGCGCACCAGCCCTGGCAGCAGTACGCCCGCCGCGCCGCCCGCCACCAGCACGAACACCAACGTGACCGCCACCCAGCCCCGCCGCCAGCGACGCCTCCCGCCCCCACCGGCGACCGGCCCCTGCCCGACCGGCCCCTGCCCGACCGGCCCTCGCCCGACCGGTCCGGCCACCACCGGCCCTTGCCCGACCGGTCCGGCCACCACGGGCTCTTGCCCGACTGGTTCCTGCCCGACGGGCCTGGGCATGGCCGACCCGGCCTCGGCGGCCGGGGGCCCGGCAGCGGCAGCGGCAGCGGTCGGGGACGACGCGCCGGCGGCGGCCGTCGAGGCGGGGTGGGGCGCGGAGGGCGGCGCGGGGTGGGGAACGGCGGCCGGGGGCGGCGGCGGGACCGGCAACCCGCCAGCGCAGGCGCTCGCGGCAGCCGGCTCGCTGGCGCTCAGTGCCGGGTCGGAAGCCTGCTCGTCACCGTCGGTCACCGGCGAAGGGTACGACCAATCGGGCGTTCCGACCAGAGCCCGCCCGCGCGTCGTCCACCAGCGGCGACCGCGCCGCTCGGCGATTCCTGTTCCGCCGCCTACCGATCTGATGGCGCAAATAACTCAGCCGCGCACCACTCCGCCCTTCCGGGCGCGGGCGGGAACGCATCCGGACAGGAGCAGGCGGGAACAACCTCCGGACAGAGGCGAGCGGGAACAGC
The DNA here is from genome assembly GCF_000982955.1 of Micromonospora sp. HK10. Lineage (GTDB taxonomy): Bacteria > Actinomycetota > Actinomycetes > Mycobacteriales > Micromonosporaceae > Micromonospora. Next base: position 58,083 of record NZ_KQ058760.1, read on the forward strand.
GTCCGGACAGAAGCGGTGCGGGGCGGGAACGTCGTCCGGACAGGAGCGGGCGGGAACAGCGTCCGGACGGGAGCGGGGCGAGGCGGAAACGACGTCCGGACAGGGAGCGGGGCG
>NZ_KQ058760.1:58239-67871 GCF_000982955.1 Micromonospora sp. HK10
GCCGACACCCGACCACCACCCGACCCCGGAGGCCGGCCACCACCCGACCCGGGAGGCCGACCACCACCCGACCACCACCCGACCCCGGAGGCCGACCACCACCCGACCCGGGAGGCCGACCACCACCCGACCCGGGAGGCCGGCCAGCACCCGGCCCCGGAGGCCGACCACCACGCGCAGCATGCCGCTCGGCAGTCCGACCAGCATCCGGCCCCGAAACCCGCTCCCGCGCCGCCGGCGGTACCCGTACCCGCCGGGGAGCACGCCGGGACCGGCCGGCGTGCGGGCGGGCGTCACACCGCTTCGCCGGAGCGCAGGAGGAGGGCCTTGTCGAGCGCCCAGAGGGCGACCAGCAGCGCCCCTGGCACGGGCCGGCCGGCCAGCGCGAGGAGCAGCCCGCCGGTGACGAAGCAGGCGGCCTGCACGCTGAGCTTGGCCGGCGCGGGCAGCGCGACGGCCGCCTTCGGCGAGCAGAACGCGCCCCACACGACGGCGATCAGCAGCGGCGCGCCGAGCCCGGCGAGCAGGCGGAGCGGCCCGCCGGCATCGAGCGTGAACCCCCACGTGGCGGCGGCGGCAAGCAGGGCCAGCTCGAGCAGGAAGATGAGCCCGATCAGCACGACCTTCATCAGGATCTCCAGTTCCGGTAGGCGGTGTCCAGGCCGGCCACCAACTGGTCGAAGGAGCGGTCGACGTCGCGCGGCAGCCCGAAACCGCCGGCCGCCTCGAGGGCGATGAAGCCGTGCACCGCGGCCCGGAACATCCGGGTGGCGTCCACGGCGGCGTCGCCGCTGAGGCCGTACCCGCGCAGGATCGCGTAGATGGCGCCGACCGCCTGCTCGCCGGCGGCGAGGTGCTCCGGGTCGGCCGGGTCGGGGGCCCGCTGGGTGGCCGGGTAGCGGCCCGGGTGCCGGCGGGCGTACGACCGGAAGGCGGCGGCGACCGCGCGCAGCGCGTCGCCGCCGGCCCGGCCCGCGGCGGCCCTGGTCAGCTCGGCGGCGACCTCGGCGGTGGCCAGCGCGGACAGCTTCTGGTACAGCGCGTCGATCCCCTTGACGTGCTTGTAGAGGCTGGGCAACGCCACGCCGAGCCGGGCGGCGAGGGCGGCCAGGGTAAGCCGGTCGTGGCCGACCTCGTCGGCGAGCACGGCCGCCTCGCGGACCACCGTCTGCGGGGTCAGGCCGGCCCTAGGCACCGGTGGTCACCGTCAGAAACTCGATCAGGTCGGCGGCGGTGGCGTCAGGCTGGTCGGCGTGCGGGTAGTGGCCCGAGCCGGCGATCATGCGGGCCTCGGCGGTGGCGAAGAGCCGCCGGGCGGCCCGCGCCTCGGCGCCCGGGTCCGGGAAGTCCGGGTCCTTCGTACCCATCAGCACCAGCACCGGCTGGCGGACCGCCGCGGCCCGCGCGGTCCAGTGCGGCGCGGCCGGCGCGACCACGCCGCGCACCGCGGCCATCCGGCCGCGCAGCCGGGCGACCATCTCCTTCCGGTACGCGGCGTCGTCGGCGGGCCGCCCGCACGGGAAGAGCGTGCGGTGGAACATCCCGAACAGCCGGGGACTGCGCAGCACCGCCGCCTGCGCGAGCCGCATGGCCGGGTTCGGCTTCGGCTCCGCCACGAACGGGCTGACCTGCACCACGCCGCTGACCAGGTCGGGCGCGTCGGCGGCGGCGAAGACCACCGCGGCGCCGCTGGACGAGCTGCCGACCAGGGTGGCCGGCCCGCCGCCGAGAGCCCGGACCACGGCGAGCAGGTCGCCACCGACCTCGGCCGGGGCGTACGTGGGCCAGTGCGGGCTGGAGTCGCCGTGGCCGCGCACGTCGACCGAGGCCACCCGGTAGCCGGCCGCCACCAGTCGGGGCACCAGGTGCCGGAAGGTGGCCCGGTTCTCCCCCATGCCGTGCGCGAGGACCACCAAGGGCCCCGCCCCGTGCACCTCGTACGCGAGGCTGCCACCGTCCCGAACCACCCGGCTAATCGTCATAGCCGTAAAGCTAATACTATTAGCTTTACGGGTCAAGGGTTGGCCTCAGGCACGGTGGAGACTGCACCTGGAGCCGGTCGGCGGCGACCAGCTTCGCGTGACTTACTTCTTCGACGCCAACGCGCGGCCGAAGAACACCAGGTTCGCCGGGCGCTCGGCCAACCGGCGCATCAGGTAGCCGTACCACTGGTCGCCGTAGGGGACGTAGGTACGCACCGTGTAGCCCTCCCCGATCAGCCGCTTCTGCTCCTCGGGACGGATGCCGTACAGCATCTGGAACTCGAACCGGTCGGGGTCGCGGTCGAACCAGCGGGCCCGGTCCTCGCCGATGGCGATCAGCCGCGGGTCGTGGGTGGCCAGCATCGGATAGCCGTCCCCGGACATCAGCACGTTCATGCAGCGCACGTAGGACTTGTCCACCTCGCGGGCGGACTGGTACGCCACCGACTCGGGCTCCGAGTACGCGCCCTTGCACAGCCGCACCCGGGACCCGGCACCGGACAGCTCACGGCAGTCCGACTCGGTCCGCCGCAGGTACGCCTGGAGCACCGCCCCGGTGGACGGGTAGTCCTTGCGCAGCTTGGCCAGGACGTCCAGGGTCGAGTCGGTGGTGGTGTGGTCCTCCATGTCGAGGGTGACCGTGGTGCCGGCCGCGTCGGCCGCCGCGCAGATCGCCCGCGCGTTGTCGTACGCGAGCTGCTCGTCGAAGAGCTGACCGAGGGCGGAGAGCTTCACGCTCACCTCGGCGGCCGGGGTTAGCTTGGCGGCGGCGAGCAGCCGCAGCAGTGCGAGGTACTCGTCCCGGGTGGCGTTCGCCTGCTCGGGGGTGGTGGTGTCCTCGCCCAGGTAGTCGAGGGTCACCGCCTGGCCGTCGTCGACGAGTACGCGGGTCGCGCGCAGCGCGTCGTCGGTGCCGGCGCCCGCGACGAACCGGCGGACGACGTCCCGGGTGAACGGGGCCGTCGCGACGAGCCGCTCCACCTGGGATGACCGGGAGGCGGCGAGGATGACGGAACGGAGCATGAGCCGAGCGTAACGCCCGGGGGTGGGCCCGCGCCGGGGGGCGGCGGGGCAACGTCACGCTCCGTCCCCGGGGTGCCCGCGGGCCGTCCGGCTGGCGACGGCCCGCTACAAAAGATCATGTGGATCGACACCCCCGCCGCCGGCTCCGGTCGGCCACCGTGCAGCTCGGCGCGCTGACCGCACTGGCGCTCGCCCTCTCCGGCTGCAACAACGGCTACGACGACGATGACGACTGCGCCCTCGGCCCGGCCGGTGGGGGTGGCGGCGACACCGTGGCCCTGGCCCTGCGCGTCGCCCCGCCCGGCGCCGCCCGGGACACGCCGGCGCCGGTCGCCGGCCCGCTGCCCGAGCGGGGCGGCTTCGGCACCCACCTCGCCTCCTGCGGCGGCTGACATGCGGCGCGAGACCAGTGATCCGCGCCCCGACTGGGACGCGACCGTCCGGGCGCAGGGCCTCGTGTACGTCGACACCGAGCTGCCCGACGGCGGCATCATGTCGTACTGGGACGAGACCGCCGCGTACGCGTTCGAGCTGGACGAGGTGCTCCGGCTGGAGGAGGCCACCGAGGAGCTGCACCGGATGTCGGTGGCCGCCGCCGAGCACGTGGTGGCCCGCCACCGGTACGTCGAGTTCGGCATCCCCGGGTGGGCCGCGGAGGCGGTCGCCCGCTCGCTGCGCGAGGCCCCGCCCAGCCTCTACGGCCGTTTCGACCTCTGGTACGACGGCAGCTGGCCGCCGAAGCTGCTGGAGTACAACGCCGACACCCCCACCGCGCTGGTCGAGGCGAGCATCGTGCAGTGGTACTGGCTGGAGCACACCCGGCCGGCCGCGGACCAGTGGAACAGCCTGCACGAGCGGCTGGTCGGTGCCTGGGCGAAGATCGGCGCCGGCCTGCACGACCCTCGGGTGCACGTGGTCTGGTCCGCCGAGGAGGAGTCGGGCGAGGACCAGATCACCGCCGGGTACCTGGCCGAGACGGCCCGCCAGGCCGGGCTGGACGCCACGCTCATGCCGATCCAGCGGATCGGTTGGGACGGGCGGCGCTTCGTCGACGGCGCGGACCGGCCGATCACCACCTGCTTCAAGCTCTACCCGTGGGAGTGGATGCTCGCCGAGCCGTACGGGCCGCCGGCGCTGGCGCCGGGCACCCCCACCACCTGGATCGAGCCGGCCTGGAAGCTGCTGCTGTCGAACAAGGCGCTGCTCGCGGTGCTCTGGGAGCTGTACCCGGGCCACGAGCTGCTGCTGCCCGCGTACCTGGACTCGCCGCGCGGAATGTCGGAATACGTGGCCAAGCCGCTGCTCGGCCGGGAGGGCGCCTCGGTCCGCATCGTGACCGGCGGCACCGAACTGACCAACCCGGGGAGCTACGGCGACGAGGGCTTCTGCTATCAGGAGTTCCGTGCGCTGCCCGAATTCGCGGGCAGCCGGATGGTGCTGGGCAGCTGGATCGTCGACGGCGAGTCGGCCGGCGCCGGGATACGCGAGAGCGAGAGCCTCATCACGGACGGTTACGCCCGGTTCCTGCCCCACTACATCGACGCGCCGCGCACCCCCTGAGTCGTCTACCGTTGGTGTCGTGAACTTCGACGCGTACGCCCGGACCGGTGTTGATCTCGTCAACGCCCGCCTGGACGACCTCGACGACCTGCGGGCCATCTTTCCCGACGACAACGCCTGGATGCGCGACGAGGTGGCGGAACGGGACCTGGCCATCTTCCGGCGGGCGCAGAAGCGCCTGCGTGACGTCTTCGAGTACGGCACCTCGGGCCGGGACGCCGACGCGGTGACGGAGCTGAACGCGCTGCTGGAGGCGTTCCCGGTGCAACCGCGCATCTCCGGCCACGACTCCAGCGACTGGCACATGCACGTGACCAGCCGGGGTGCCTCGGTCTCGTCGGAATACCTGGCCGGCGCGGTCTGGGGGCTCTCCGTCTGGCTCTGCGAATACGGCAGCGCCCGGTTCGGCGTGTGCGCCGACGAGCGGTGCGGCAACGTCTACCTGGACACCTCATCGAACTGTTGCCGGCGGTTCTGCTCGGAGCGCTGCGCCACCCGCTCGCACGTGGCGGCGCACCGGGCCCGCAAGCGCGCCGCGGTCGGCGAGCAGGTCCCGGCCCCCGCCCAGCCGGCGGAGACCCTCACCCCGGTCAGCTGACCCGGTCGCCGGCGCGGCCCGAGCCGCGCCGGCGGCTCAGGCGTCGACCGGGGACGGGGCGGTCAGGTTGGCGCGGGCGAACTCCAGCGCCTCGCGCAGGTCGGCCTCGCGCACGGCGCGGCTCTTCGCGCCCCGGGTGGTCACCTCCACCGCGACCGAGCCGGTGAAGCCCCGCCCGGCCAGCGAGCGGAGCAGCTCCGCGCAGGGCTGCGCGCCCCGGCCCGGCACCAGGTGCTGGTCACGCCCCTCGCCGGTGCCGTCACCCAGGTGCACGTGGGCCAGCCCGGCCCCCATCCGGTCGGCCATCGCGAGGGCGTCGGTGTGCGAGGCGGCGCAGTGCGACAAATCCAGCGTGTACGACGGGTAGCCCGCGTCGGTCGGGTCGAAGCCCGGGACGTAAGGGACGAACTGCCGGCCCGCCATCCGGACCGGGAACATGTTCTCCACCGCGAACCGCAGGCCACCGAACTGCCCGGCGATCGCGTCCAGGCCCTCGGTGAAGTTCCGCGCGTAGTCCCGCTGCCAGGTGAACGGCGGGTGCACCACGACCGTCGGCGCCTCCAGCGTCTCGGCCAGCTCGGCAGCCCTACGCAGCCGCTCCCACGGGTCCGGGCTCCACACCCGCTGGGTGACCAGCAGGCAGGGCGCGTGCACCGAGAGGACCGGGACGCCGTAGTGGTCGGCCAGCCCGCGCAGCGCACCCGGGTCCTGGCTCACCACGTCGGTCCAGACCATCACCTCGACGCCGTCGTAGCCGAGCGCCGCGGCCAGCTGGAACGCCGCCGCGGTCCGCTCAGGGAAGACCGAGGAACTGGACAGGAGCACCGGGACGTGGGAAGTCACACCCCTCAGGGTAGCCGCCCCCGTCGCCCGACATCGGGACGAGCAGCCGCAAAGCGGGCGACGACTCCCGCCCGGATCACATCGGCGCGAGCTGATCCAGCCGGCGCAGGATGACCCCTTCCCGCAGCGCCCACGGGCAGATGTCCAGGCTCTCCACGTCGAGCCGGCGCAGCACCGCCTCGGCCACCACGGCACCGGCGAGGAGCTGATGGGCCCGCCCGGCGCTCACCCCCTCCAGCTCCTGCAACTGGCTCGGCGGGATGTGCCGGATGAAGCCGAGCACCTGCCGCAGCCCGGTGCGGGTGAGGCTGCGCCGCGCCCACAGCCCGGCCCCGGACGGCGCCGCGCCGGCCAGCCGGGCCAGCATCCGGAACGTCTTCGAGGTCGCCACCGGTCGCTCCCAGCCCACCTCGGTGAGCTGGGCCAGCACCCCGTCGAGCCGGCCGTCGACGTACTCCCGCAGCTCCTCGACGGTCTCGGCGGCCGGCGGCACCGCGCTGGCCGGGTCGACCGCCAGCCGCTCCCGGCTCAACCGCCCGGCACCGAGCGGCAGCGAGATCGCCACGTCCGGGTCCTCGTCGATGCCGGCGGCCAGCTCCAGCGAGCCGCCCCCGATGTCCAGCACCAGCAGCCGGCCGGCGGACCAACCGAACCACCGCCGCACCGCCAGGAAGGTCATCCGCGCCTCGTCCGCACCGGAGAGCACCTCCAGGCGTACGCCGGTCTCGTCGCGGACCCGGGCCAGCACCTCGCCGGCGTTGGTGGCCTCCCGGACCGCGCTGGTCGCGAAGGCCAACAGGTCGTCGGCGGCCAGCCCGTCGGCGGCAGCCCGGGCCATGCCGACGGCCTTGACCAGCCCTTCCGCGCCCGCCTCGGTCAGCGCACCGTCCGGGCCGATCTGCTCGGCCAGCCGGAGCACCACCTTCTCCGAGTGCGCCGGCCAGGGGTGGGCCCCGTGGTGGGCGTCGACCACCAGCAGGTGCACCGTGTTGGAACCGACGTCGAGCACACCGAGTCGCATGATGACGACCCTAGGGCCAACACGTTTCGTCGGCTCGCCGGCCGGCGCGGGTCACCGCGCGTACGCTGGTCCGGGTGACAGGGCAGATCGAGCTTCACGTGCTGGTGGACGACCCGGACGACCCGCGCAGCCGCGAGGTGGGGCTGGACTTCCCCCGGGAGTGGATCGAGTTCGTCGACCCGGCCGACGCCAAGCACGTGGTCCGGGCCGACCTGACCTGGCTGCTCTCCCGCTGGACGTGCATCTTCGGCAAGGGCTGCCACGGCATCGTGGCCGGCCGGGCCGCCGACGGCTGCTGCTCGCACGGCGCGTTCTTCACCGACGGCGACGACGAGAAGCGGGTCCGGGCGGCCGTCAAGCGGCTCACCCCGCAGACCTGGCAGCACTTCCGTCGGGGCTTCAAGAACTGGACCGAGAGCGACACGATCGACGGGAAGAGCCCGGCCCGGCGGACAGCCACCCGGGATGTCGACGCGCCCTGCGTCTTCCTCAACGACGCCGACTTCCCCGGTGGGGGCGGCTGCGCGCTGCACGCCCAGGCACTGCGGGACGGGGTGCACCCGCTGGAATACAAGCCGGACGTCTGCTGGCAGCTGCCGATCCGCCGGGACCAGGAGTGGCACAAGCGGCCCGACAACACCAAGGTGCTGATCTCCACGCTCGCCGAGTTCGACCGGCGGGGCTGGGGCGCGGGCGGGCACGACCTGGACTGGTGGTGCACCTCCTCGACCGACGCGCACGTCGGTGCCGAGCCGATGTACATCTCCTACGGCCCGGAGCTGACCGCACTGATCGGCGCCCCCGCGTACGCGAAGCTCGCCGAGCTGTGCGCCGCCCGGATCCGGCAGGGGCAGGTGGCGCCGCATCCGGCCAGCTCTGGCTGATCGCTGGTAGCGCGCCGAGGGCGAGTGGACGGTGGCCGCCCGGGCTCGTCGTCGTGCGTGGCGATCTCTTCGAGGATGCGCCTGCCGCGAGTTGGTCCCGGACTGGTTGTTGACGAACGCCCGAGCGACGCCGTTGTCCCCTGGTTGTGTCATGTTGCTGGCCGCGGCTCGGTGCTGACTGCGGCTTCGTGCTGGTGGCGGCTCGGTGCTGACTGCGGCTTTGTGCTGGTGGCGGCTCGGTGCTGGTGGCGGCTCGGTGCTGGTGGCGGCTCGGTGCTGGTGGCGGTCGGCCTTCGCCATGCGCCCGTCACCGCCCTCGTCTGTCGGCCGTCGAGCCGATACGCCGCTGGCCGGCACCCGGTGTCGGGGTGCCGGCCAGCGCGTCGTTCAGTTTCCGGTTGGTCAGCTGTTCCAGTGCTGGGCGACGATGTCGGCGGCCTGCTGCTCCCACTGGGCGTAGGCGTCCGGGTAGGCCGACACCTGCACCGTCTGGGCGGCCTCGGTCAGCGGCATGTCCTGCCACCCGTCGACCTGCTTCAGACCCTTCTCGAACGCCAGGGTCGAATACTCGGGGTCGGTGATCTGCTCCGGCGTGCCCCAACCACTGGACGGGCGCTGCTGGAACAAGCCCAGCGAGTCGTGGTCGTTGCGGTCACCGAGGTGGCCCAGGTTCTCCAACTTCGACTCCTGCAGGCTGGTCGCGATCGAGATCACCGCGGCCCGCTCCGGCAGACCCGCCTTCTTCGTCGCCGCGATGATCGCCTTCGCGTTCGCGGTCTGCTCATCGGTCAGGTCAATCTTGGACTGGGCGCCCTGCACGCCGTGCGGGATCAGCTTGCCGGTGTCCGGCTTGTCGGCCTGCACCGCAACCGCGACCGGCTTCGCATCCACCGGGTTGGCGTGGGCGGCGATCGGACCGGCGAACACACCACCGGTGAAAGCCAGACCAGCAATACCCAGCACGCTCTTACGCAGCATCGTGTTCATGGTGAAGCTCCATTCGGGGGTTGGCGCACACCACCGACCGGGGGGTCGGCCAGGGCGTGCGCAAGCACCGTCAGGCGCTCAAAAAAAGGGGGAAAGTCTTGGGGGATCATCCGGGCCGTGGGGCGGGGCCTCTTCGCGGCGCCGGGACCATGTGTAACGACCGGCGGCCCACCATCATTCCCCGGGGGCCACACCCGCCGAGGCGGGGCGCTCTTGCTCGGCCGTTCACCCGGATACAACGACCCGCCCCCGCCAACCATTCCGCCGCCCGAGTGCCGCCACCACCCCGAGAACCGGACAGACCGCACCGAACCGCCCAGCCCACGCAGGCCACCACCCCGTCGGTGGAACGCCATGGGTGTATCCGGACCCCGGAGACACCCATGACGTTCCACTCACCATCGCCCAACGCCGCCCCGGCGAAACGGCGAGCAGAACGGAGGCCAGGCCCTGGGACTGGCCGCACCGCCAGCCCGCCGCGAGACCTTGGTACCCGACGCTCCTCTGAAGAGCCGTCCAAGCCTTCGACACCCAAGCTCAACAACAGGCCGACTTCGGTTTGATTAACCAGGCATGCGGCAAAGCGGCCCCTCCAACAGCAACGCAGACCACGACATGCCGCAACCAGAGTTGATCATTGGCCAAACCACAACCGCCAGGCCCGCGGGCATCAAAAGACAAGGCTCGACCGGACCGCACGACGCCCCACCCCGGGCACGACCCAACCGGACAGC
>NZ_KQ058761.1 GCF_000982955.1 Micromonospora sp. HK10
CGTCCCCGGGGGCCCTCCGCCGCGTGCGGGTCAGCGCACCATGCTGCCGACGACGGGCTTGGTGAGCAGGGCGGACTGGTTGCGCTGGATGCCCGGGTCGAGGGTCTTGGCCACGAAGATGGCGTGCCAGATGCAGAAGATCAGCACGGTCCACACCTTGCGGGAGTGGTCCGCCTCCTCCCGCTTGTGCTCGTCCAGCAGCCGCATCGCGTACGACAGGTCGATCAGGTCGCCGGCGCCGGAGGTGGCCAGCACGTGCCGGGCCCACTCGTACATCTCGCCGCGCAGCCAGACCCGGGTCGGGGTCGGGAAGCCGAGCTTCTTGCGGTTGACGATGGCCGGCGGGACCACGCCCTGCAACGCCTGGCGCATCGCGTACTTGGTGGCCTCGGAGCGCGGCGGCAGCTTCAGGTCGACCGGGATGCCGGCGGCCACGTTGAAGACCTCCCGGTCCAGGAAGGGCACCCGCACCTCCAGCGAGTGCGCCATCGAGATCCGGTCGGCCTTGACCAGGATGTCGCCGCGCAGCCAGGTGTAGAGGTCGACGTACTGCATCTTGGTGACGTCGTCCAGCTCGGTGCACTCGGCGTAGATCGGGGCGGTGACGTCGGTGTAGCGGACCGAGGGGTCGTAGCGGCGCAGCAGGTGCTGCTTCTCCTCCTCGGTGAACATCCGGGCGTTGCCGTAGTAGCGCTGCTCGATCGGGGTGGTGCCGCGCTCCAGGAAGCTCTTGCCCTTCACGCCCTGCGGGATCGCCTTGGAGACCGCGCGCAGGCCCTTCTGCACGCCGCCGGGCAGGCCGTTGACGCCGCTGAGCGAGAGCGGCTCGCGGTAGATCGTGTACCCGCCGAAGAACTCGTCGGCCCCCTCGCCGGAGAGCACCACGGTGACGTGTTCGGCCGCCTTCTTGGCCACGAAGTAGAGCGGCACCAGCGCCGGGTCGGCCACCGGGTCGTCCAGGTGCCAGACGATCTTCGGCAGCGCGTCGATCATGTCCTGCGGCCCGATCTTCGTCGGGATGGTGGTGACGTCGAGGTGCCGGGCCGAGTCCTGGGCCACGTCGATCTCGGAGTAGCCGGGCACGTCGTACCCGACGGTGAAGGTGAGGATGTTCGGGTTGAACTCGCGGGCCAGCGCCACCACGGCGGTGGAGTCGATGCCGCTGGACAGGAACGAGCCGACCGGCACGTCCGAGCGCATGTGCATCCGGACGCTCTCCCGCAGCGTCTCCCGGATCTCCTGGTAGAGCTTCTGCTCGTCGGCGACCGGTGCGGGCCGGAACACCGGCCGGTACCAGCGCCGCACCTCGATCCGGCCGCCCGGGCTCCAGGTCAGGTACTCCCCCGACCCGATCCGGCTGATCCCCCGGTGCAGGGTGCCGGGCTCCGGGACGTACTGCAGGGTCAGGTAGTGGCTCAGGTTGGCGGTGTCGATCCCGGCGTCACCGGCGTACGCCGACTGGGCGAACGGCAGCAGCGCCTTCTTCTCCGACGCGAGGTAGAGCCCGTCGGCGGTCTCCAGGTAGTGCAGCGGCTTGATGCCGAAGTAGTCGCGCGCGCCGAAGGCCCGGCGCTCCTGCCGGTCCCAGATCACGAAGGCGAACATGCCGCGCAGCTTGGTGAGCACCTGCTCACCCCAGTAGTGGTAGCCGGCGACGATCACCTCGCCGTCGCCGTTCGTGGCGAACTGGGCGCCGAAGTCCCGGATCAGCTCGTCGCGCAGCTCGATGTAGTTGTAGATCTCGCCGTTGAAGGTGAGCAGGTAGCGGCCGCCCGCGTAGGGCAGCGGCTCGTGGCTGAGCGCCACGTCGATGATCGCCAGGCGCTTGTGCGCGAACACCCCGTCCGCGTACCGGCCGGAGGCGTCGCCGACCACCTCGACCCCGGTCTCGTCCGGGCCCCGGTGGTGCAGGCACTCCAGTGCGCCGGCGATGTGGTCGCGGTGGGCGGCGGCGTCACCGCGCGCGCTGAAGAAGGCCAGGAGTCCGCACATGAAGGCCATCTTTCCACGCCTCCGGAGCGGCCGTCGCGGCACCGCAGGCACTCCCCGCGGCCGCCCGCGCGATACCGTCTGGACCAGCGACGAGGCTCGAGGAGGACATCATGGCCGAGGAGCGGACGCAGCAGGGCAAGCCGGCGGACGGGACCGAGTCCCACGACCCGGACTTCCCGGAGGCCTTCCTGGCGTTCATGCGGCAGGGCTGGCAGGACACCGAACTGCCGGTCGGCCCCCGCCCGGAGGTGCCGAACTACGCCAAGCGGCGGGCCGCGCTCGCCGCTGCCTTCCCCGGCGAGACGCTGGTCATCCCCACCGGCACCGAGAAGGTACGGGCGAACGACACCGACCACCGGTTCCGGCCGGGCAGCGACTTCGCGTACCTGACCGGGGACCTGGAGCCGGACAGCGTGCTGGTGCTGCGCCCGGGCGGCGAGGCGATGCTGTACATGCGGCCCCGGTCGTCCCGGGAGACCGACGAGTTCTTCCGTAGCCGGCACGGCGAGCTGTGGGTGGGCCGCCGGCCGACGCTGGGCGAGAAGTCGACCGAGCTGGGCCTGCCCACCGCCGACCTTACCGGGCTGGAGGCGGCCCTGGCCGATCTGGCGCCGGGGCGTACCCGGGTGCTGCGCGGCTTCGACGCCGGGGTGGACGCGGCGGTGCGCCCGTACGACGGGGCCCGGGCCGACGGGCAACCGGGGCGGGACCGCGAGCTGGCCATCGCGATCTCCGAGCTGAAGCTGGTCAAGGACGAGTGGGAGATCGCCCAGCTCCAGGAGGCGTGCGACGCGACCGTGCGCGGCTTCGAGGACGTCGCCCGGGCGCTGCCGGCCGACCGGGGTGTCTCCGAGCGGCTGCTGGAGGGGATCTTCGCGCTGCGCGCCCGGCACGACGGCAACGACGTCGGGTACGGCTCGATCGTCGGCGCCGGCGAGCACGCCACGATCCTGCACTGGGTGCACAACCACGGTGCCACCCGCCCGGGTGAGCTGCTGCTGATGGACATGGGCGTGGAGAACCGCAACCTCTACACCGCGGACGTCACCCGGGTGCTGCCGGTCGACGGCCGGTTCACCCCGTTGCAGCGCCAGGTCTACGACGCCGTGTACGCCGCCCAGCAGGCCGGCATCGACGTGATCAAGCCGGGTGTGGCGTTCCGGGAGGTGCACCTCACCTCGATGCGGGTGCTCGCCGAGGCGCTGAAGGACCTCGGGCTGCTGCCGGTGAGCGTGGACGAGGCGATGGACCCGGCGTCGACGGTCTACCGCCGGTGGACCCTGCACGGGACCAGCCACATGCTCGGCATCGACGTGCACGACTGCGCCAACGCCCGCAAGGAGATGTACCGGGACGGCTCCCTGGCGGAGGGCTACGTGCTCACCGTCGAGCCGGGACTGTACTTCCAGCCGGAGGACGAGCTGGTCCCGGCGGAGCTGCGCGGCACCGGCGTGCGCATCGAGGACGACATCCTGGTGACCGCGGACGGTCCGGTGAACCTCTCGGCCGGCCTGCCGCGGCGCTCCGACGAGGTGGAGACCTGGCTGGCCGAGCAGCGCGAGGCCGGCCCCCGCCTGCCGGGCTGATCCGGGAGGTACGACCCGCGGCGGGCCCGCCGCCGGTGTTCGCGACGTTTGTCGTCGCCGGGCACCGGTGCCGGGCCCGTCGCTGTTTGCGCTCCCCCGACCCGTCCGCCCGACTGCGCGCCCGCCTCCCCGATCTGGGGCTAATGCGCGATTTTTTCGGATACGTCCACGTCGCGAGGATCCTTCTCATACGGTGTCGATCAGAGGCTACAACCGTTTTGTAGCTGGTCGCCCCACCTCGTGTGGTGCGGCCCCTTTGGTAGACACCGAAAGGGCGGAAGCTCTGATGTCCAACGACGTAACCACTTCCGACGGCGGGGCCCCGGTGCCGCCGCCGACGAGCAGGCGGCGAGCCCTCTGGGTGGCCACCGGCGTGGCCGGGCTGACCGGTGTCGTCGGTCTGGCGGCGCTCGGTGGCCTCGCCGCTCGGGACAACAAGTCCGACGACCCGAAGCGGGTCGCGGAGAACCACGCCGTAGCGCCGCAGAACGCGAGCGACGCCGGCAAGGCCGAGGACCGGGACAAGGGCGAGGAGAACGGCAAGGACCAGCACGGCCGGGACGGCAAGGACCACGGCTGGGGTGAGTGGGGTGAGCACGGCGAGGTGCGGGCGGTGCCGTGTGACGACGAGGAGCTGGTCGAGGCGATCGACCTGGCGAACCGGGGTCACGGCGGCACGCTGGAGCTGGCCGAGCACTGCACCTACGAGCTGACCTTCGCGGACAAGAAGTCGGGCACGGCCCTGCCGACGATCAAGCAGGACGTGACGATCAAGGGCAACGACTCGACGATCAAGCGGGACTCCGAGGACGCCTTCCGGCTGTTCCGGGTCGCCGACGGCGGCGAGCTGACCCTGAAGGACCTCACCGTCAAGGACGGCAACGCCGCCGAGTTCAAGTACGGCGGCCCGAGCGGCCCCGGTGGACCGGGCGGACCGGGCGGACCGGGTGGACCGGGCGGCCCCGGCGGACCGGGTGGACCGGGCGGACCGGGCGGGCCGGGTGGACCGGGTGGACCCGACGGTCCGGGTGGTCCCGGTGGTCCGGGCGGTCCCGGTGCTCCGCTGACCTCGGTCGCCCCGCAGGACGGTCCGGCGGCCACGACGCCGGCGGCCGCGGTGACCGCCACTGCCACGCTCGCCTACTCGCCGGAGCGCAAGGATGAGGGTGAGGGTGACGGTGGTGCGCTGCTGGTCGAGCGCGGCGGCAGCGCGCACCTGGTGCAGGTCAAGCTGACCGGCAACAACGCCGAGAACGACGGCGGCGCCATCGCCAACTTCGGCCGGGTCGACCTCAAGGACAGCAAGGTCCAGAACAACCACGCCCAGGGCGACGGCGGTGGCATCTTCAACGCCGGCCTGCTCAAGGTCAAGGACACCGAGATCACCAACAACACCGCCGGCGGCAGCGGCGGCGGCATCGCCAACGGCCACGACCACAAGCGCAAGGAACACGGCCCGAAGACCGCCAGCAGCCTCGACAGCGGCAAGGACTACTGGGTCAAGGGCCGCGACGAGGCCGGCACCGTCGAGATCATCGGCTCCCACGAAGGCAAGGACCGCGACAAGAGCCTCATCGAGGGCAACACCGCCGACCACAACGGCGGCGGCCTGTTCAGCTCCGGCGGCACCGTCACGATCTCCTTCACCACCATCAAGAACAACACCGCCTGCGACAGCGGCGGCGGCATCTACGCCAAGAACACCGACCTCAAGCTCGACCACGTCACCGTCGCCAACAACCACGCCAGCAACAACGGCGGCGGCATCGTCAACACCGGCGGCGAAGACAAGAAGCAGGGTCCGACCCCCATGCTCACGCCCAGCAAGGAACACGACAACCACGACCAGGAAGCCACCGCCACCATCAGCGACAGCTGGATCGTCGAGAACACCGCCGGACGCTTCGGCGGCGGCATCTTCAACGGCGACCAACACGTCCTGATCAAGGAAGGCTTCGAAGAAAGCCACTACGGCAAGGGCGACAACGCCACCCTGACCCTGCGCAACACCGAGGTCAAGGGCAACACCGCCCTCAACGGCGGCGGCATCTTCAACAACAAGGGCACGGTCACCCTGAACCGCACCCACGTCACGAAGAACACCGCCACCGACCCGTCCAAGACCCACCGCACCGCCGGCGGCATCCTCAACCTCGACGGCAAGGTCCGCCTCGACGACGAATCCACCATCACCAACAACGACCCCACCAACTGCGCCGGCACCGTCAAGGACTGCTTCAACTGA
>NZ_KQ058762.1 GCF_000982955.1 Micromonospora sp. HK10
CGGCGCGGCTACCGGACCATCGACGGTCGTAACCTGGAGCGGCTGGCCAACGTGCGCGGGGTCACCGTGCTGCCGCTGTTGCCGGCAGATAAGGTGCGTCCTAACAATCGTTAAGGCGGACAGGTCGGCACCCCCTCGGAGGCAGGCAATGGCTTCGGTGATCGTCAGCGGCGCGCGGACCCCGATGGGGCGCCTGCTGGGCAACCTCAAGGACCTCCCGGCGACCAAACTCGGAGGCATCGCGATCA
>NZ_KQ058763.1 GCF_000982955.1 Micromonospora sp. HK10
CGGCCAGATCCCGGCCCGCCAGGCCGCGGTCGAGGCGGGCATCCCGATGTCCACCCCGGCGCTGACCATCAACAAGGTCTGCCTCTCCGGCCTGGACGCGATCGCCCTGGCCGACCAGCTCATCCGGGCCGGCGAGTTCGACATCGTGGTGGCCGGCGGCATGGAGTCGATGACCAACGCCCCGCACCTGCTGCTGGGCCAGCGCTCCGGCTACAAGTACGGCGACGTCACGATCAAGGACCACATGGCCCTCGACGGCCTCACCGACGCCTGGGACTGCTGCTCGATGGGCGAGTCGACCGAGCGGCACGGGGCCCGGCACGGCATCACCCGCGCCGAGCAGGACGAGTTCGCCGCCGCGAGC
>NZ_KQ058764.1 GCF_000982955.1 Micromonospora sp. HK10
CGTCAAGGACTGCTTCAACTGAACCACCACATAACCTGGGGGCCCCTTTCCACCGCGCCGCGGCGAAAGGGGCCCCTTCCCCCCGCCGGGGCGAAAGGGGCGGCTTTCCTTCCGCGTCGCCGCCGGACGGTTTCCGGGCGCGGGTTCCGGTACGGGCCGTCGCGCCGTCTTCCTCCCGTCCGGCGGGGTTCGCCACCCGCGGCGCCCCTGCTGCCCTCCGGTCCCGGCTGCCCGCCGAGCACGCTACCCGCCCCTAATGCGGGTTTTTTTCGTATACGCGCCCGAGGTGAAGAAGGTTCTCATAGCGTGTGTTTCAGCAGCTACAACCGATTTGTAGCGAAGGCCGCCTCGCCGTGGCGAAGCGACCTTGTCGGATACAAGGAGAGGGCAGAGAGCTCCGATGTCCAACTACCTTCGCAATAACCATGACGCCGCCGGTAAGGCGATCTCCCCGTTCCGCCGTAGCCGGATGTGGCTCGCCACCGGCGTGGTGGGCCTGACGGGAGCCGTCAGCCTCGCCGGCGTGGCGTACGCGACCACGGGAGCGGTCGGCCCGCACCGGCTCGCCGACGTGAAGTGGTCCACCGCCCAGCAGCTCCGGGACGACGCGGGCCCGGCGGGCGAGGAGAACGGCAAGGACCAGCACGGCCGAGACGGCAAGGACCACGGCTGGGGTGAGTGGGGTGAGCACGGCGAGGTGCGGGCGGTGCCGTGTGACGACGAGGAGCTGGTCGAGGCGATCGACCTGGCGAACCGGGGTCACGGCGGCACGCTGGAGCTGGCCGAGCACTGCACCTACGAGCTGACCTTCGCGGACAAGAAGTCGGGCACGGCCCTGCCGACGATCAAGCAGGACGTGACGATCAAGGGCAACGACTCGACGATCAAGCGGGACTCCGAGGACGCCTTCCGGCTGTTCCGGGTCGCCGACGGCGGCGAGCTGACCCTGAAGGACCTCACCGTCAAGGACGGCAACGCCGCCGAGTTCAAGTACGGCGGCGCGCCGACCCCGCCGGCCGCCGCCGACGCGCCCGCGCTCACCCCGGCGCCGCCTGGGCCGCCGCCGAAGGGCGACAACAAGGACGAGGGTGAGGGTGACGGTGGTG
>NZ_KQ058765.1 GCF_000982955.1 Micromonospora sp. HK10
CACCCGGTCGGCCCGGGACGCGGGCGCGGGCTGCGCGGCGACCCGCCCCGGCCGGAGCGCGCCGCGCAGCAGCGCCCGCGCCGCCGCGCCGCCCGGCCCGCGCCCGCGCAGGCCGAGCAGCGCCACCAGCAGGAGCAGCCCGAGCAGCGCCCGGGCCGCCCAGGCCATCGCCGGGTCCCGGTCCGCGCGCTCCGCGCCCAGGTCGGCCGCGGTGAAGTTGTACGCGGGCAGGTCCAGGTCGGCGCCGTAGCGCTGCCGGTGCGCGTCACGCGCCGCCCGGTACGCCGTCTCGGCCGACCGCCAGCCCTGGTAGGCGGCCGACGAGCCGGTGTCCAGCCACTGCACGTGGCGCAGCACCATGGTCCGGTAGGCGGCCAGCGTCTCGAAGAGGTTGACCTGGTAGTCGAGGGTGCGGGTGAACCGGTCGCGCAGGGCGGCGTCCCGCCACGTCGCCGGGTCGGTGGCGGCGACCAGGTCGCGCATCCGGCGGGCCAGCGCGACCGCCACCGCGCCCTCGTCGACGGCCGCGTCGAGGCGGTCGCCGGTCACCGCGTAGATGCTGTCCAGCGCGGCGGAGTCACCGGTCGGGATGTCCCACTCGAAGATCCACATCATCGGCGGTGGTTCCAGCCCGAGCGCCCGTACCGACCGGTCGGCGTACGGTCCGATGTAGAGGCCCGTGCCGACCGCCCGCCGGGACAGCGCCATGGCCTGCCCGATCGCGGCCACGGTCGCCGGGTCGGCGGAGAACGTCCGGTACGCCCAGTCGGCCGTCACCTGCGCGGGGTCGGTGTCCGGGTCCCAGGCCAGCCGGGCGACGGCGTACGTGTTGAGGTCGTAGAGCTGCCAGAAGCCGGTGCGCAGGTAGAGCGACATCGGTCCGGCGCGCAGCGGGCCGCCGTCCTGGGTCCAGTTCCACACGCCCTCGACCCTCGGGTTGGCGGCGAGGAACGTCCGCAACGCCTGGCGGTGCAGCGGGCCGAGGTCGTTGGGGAGCGCGCCGAAGCCCTCGAACTCGCGCCGGGCCTGAAACTCCACGATGCGCCGGTGCGCGCCGGTCAGCAGGGTGGTGTTCAGCGGCAGGTGGCTGTAGAAGTCGCCGAGGGTGTACTTGGTCGACACGATCAGGTGCGGGTCGTCGAACCCGCCCAGCACCCGCGCGTACGACTCCGGGTTGGTGTGCAGGTCGCCGACGGCGCCCACCCCGACGGTCCAGCTCCGGAAGATGACGTCCCGGCCGGCCCGCCCCGCGGTGTCCAGCAGTGCCCGTAGCATCGCGCGCACCGACGCGGCCGTGGTGACCGCGAGGCGCGACGAGTAGTCCCAGCCGGCCGCGGCGTACACCTCGCCGCCCTCGCCGACGCGCACCATCAGACCGTCCACGAACGGCAGGCGCTCGAACAGCTCGGCCAGCCCGGCCTGGTAGACCGCCCAGAGCCGGGGGTCGGCCACGTCGAGGCCGCCGACGGTGCGGGTCAGGTACGCCTCCAGCGGCGGGGACACCGCGAGCATGTCGGTGAGCAGGAAGACCTTGACGCCCATCTCCTCGGCGTACCGGAAGACCGGGCCGAACGCCGCGACCATGGCCCGCGCCCGGTCGATGTGCGGGTCACCGGGCGGGTAGACGGCGTGCCCGTCGCCCACCTTCGCGAAGGTGACGTACTCCAGGAAGCCGGGCACCACCACCGCGTTGTAGCCCTGCGCCACCGAGTGGTCGACGAACTGCCGGAACTGCGCGTCGATGCGGGCCACCGCGGCGGCGTCCACCCACGGGGCGCGGGGCAGCAGCGCCGCCCCGACCACGTCGGTGTTGAGCCGGTAGTCGTCGCCGGCGGCGAAGGCGGCCGGCGCCGGCTCGCGACCCACCGAACCGGCGTCGGTCAGTCGCAGGCCGAGCCGGGGCGTGACCACCCGGCCCGCGTCGGCGGCGGGCAGCACCTCGACGCCGGAGCGGATCCGGTCGGCGAGCCGGTACAGCCCGGCGGCGGCTCCCGCGACGTCGACCCCGTCGACGACCAGTTCGGTCCCGCGCACGCTCATTCGGTAGGACTCCGGCGCGGTGGCCAGGGTGGGGAGCACGCCGGCGTGCAGCGTGGTGACCGCCGCGAGTTCCCCGGCCGCCGGGCCACGGACGGTACCGGCCGCCGGGCCCTGGGCGGTTCCGGCCGCCGGCCCGCCGGGCGGTCGGACCGGGGTGGGCGGGCCGTTGGTCGGCGGTGTGGCCGGGGTG
>NZ_KQ058766.1:0-139 GCF_000982955.1 Micromonospora sp. HK10
AGCCCTTCGGGCCGGATCAGCGTCCCGGTCGCCGGGTCGTACGCCACCCGCGCGCCGGTCACCTCCCGCGGCGTGGGCACGGCGGGCAACAGCCGCCCGGTCAGGTCGGCCACCGTGATCTCCTGCCGGACCGGATCGG
>NZ_KQ058766.1:234-563 GCF_000982955.1 Micromonospora sp. HK10
GTAGTCGCTGAGCACGGCCAGCCGGATCCGGGTCCCGCCCGGCTCGGTCCGGCCCGCCTCGGTCCGCACGTCGAGGAGCTTCTGGTCCGGGTTCAACGCCCAGCCGGAAATCCGGATCAGTGGGTTCTCGTCCAGCGACTCCACCCGCGGCGGCTCGACGTACCGGCGCGGGTCCACCGGGTGGTCGCCGACCCGGGCCGCGACCACCGGAGCGAGCAGGGCGGCGACGGCCACCACCACGGCCACCCCGGCGGCGCTCGCCGCGGCGAGCCGCAGCCGCACCGCCGCGCGTACCGCCGGCGCCAGCCCGGCCACCGGGTCGCCGCCGG
>NZ_KQ058767.1:0-1903 GCF_000982955.1 Micromonospora sp. HK10
GGCCGGGCTGCGGGTCGCCGTGGTCAAGCCCGGCCAGACCGGTACGGCCACCGGCGAGCCCGGCGACGTCGACGCGGTGAGCCGGCTGGCCGCCCCGCTCACCGGCCGGACCCTGGCCAGCTATCCGGACCCGCTCGCCCCGCTGGCCGCGGCCCGGGTCGCCGAGCTTGCGCCGTTGGAGCTGTACACGGCCGTCGACGAGATCCGCGCGGCGGCCGACAAGCACGACCTGGTGCTCGTCGAGGGCGCCGGCGGGCTGCTCGTACCGATGGGGCTGCGCCCTTCGGGCGAGCCGTGGACGGTGGCCGACCTGGCGGTGTCGCTGGGCGCCCCGGCCGTGGTGGTGGCCCGCGCCGGGCTCGGCACCTTGAACCACACGGCGCTCACCCTGGAGGCGCTGGAGCGGCGGGCGGTGCCGGCCGGGGTGGTCATCGGTGCCTGGCCGGCCGAGCCGGAGCTGGTGCACTGGCTCAACCTGTCGGAGCTGGTGCCGAACCTGCTGGGTGCGGTGCCGATGGGCGCCGGTTCGATGGATCCCGGCGTGTTCCGCCGGTCGGCCCCCGGCTGGCTCACCCCCGCCCTGTACGGGGTGCTCGACGACTGGCGGGCCTGGGCCGAGGACGCCGGCTGAGCCCTGACTTTCGTCGGTGTCCGGTGCCGGCTGGCGCCGGTACCGTGGCCGCCGTGCCACACCAGCGACGAACCGGTCCGGCCGGCCGGCGGTGGGTCGGCGACCTGCTGCTCTGGGCCGCGATCTCCACCCCGGTGGCGTACGCCGGCCTCACCCCGCCCTGGCCGCGACACGCGGTGCCGCTGCTGCTCGCCTCGCTGGCGCTGCTCGGCCTGGCGGTGGCGCTGGGCCGCCGGCTGCCCCTGGTCGCGCTGGTGGCGGTGGTGGCCGGATCGTTGTTCGACGGCAATTTCGTCTTCGCCATCCCGGTGTTCAGCTATCTGGCCGGGCGGCGCAGCGCCGGCACCGGCCGGGTCGCGGTGGTGTTCGGGGTGATCGCGGTGGCCGGCACCGCGCTCAACCTGGGGCTGCTCGGCACCGGGCCGCAGACCTGGCTCATGCTGGCCATGGTGCTGCTCTTCGCCGGGGTGTTCCCCTGGCTGCTCGGGCGGCTGCGCCGCCAGCAGCAGGCGCTCGCCGACGCGGGGCGACGGCACGCCGAGGCGGAGGAGCGGGAGCGGCAGGCCGCGGTGGACCGGGTACGGCTGCGCGAGCGGGCCCGCATCGCCGAGGACATGCACGACTCGCTGGGGCACGACCTGAGCCTGATCGCGCTGCGCGCCGCCGCGCTGGAACTGGCCGCCGACCTGTCGCCGGCGCACCGGGCGGCGGCCGGTGAGTTGCGGGCCAGCGTGGCCGCGGCCACCGAGCGGCTGCACGAGATCATCGGCGTGCTCCGCGAGGAGCGGCCGGGCTCCCTGCGGCCGGCCGGCGAGACCGTGGCGGAGTTGGTCGCCGGGGCGCGCGAGGCCGGGCTGGCGGTCACCCTCCGGGGCGACCCGCCCGAGGAGGAACTGCCGCCGTTGACCGTGCACGCCGTGCACCGGGTGGTCCGGGAGGCGCTGACCAACGCCGCCCGGTACGCCCCCGGCGCCCCGGTGACCGTCGTCGTCGAACGGGCCGACGCCGAGGTGGCGGTGCGCGTGGTGAACGGTCCGCCGCCCGCCGGGCCGCTGCCGGGGCCGGCGTCGCACGGCTCCGGCCTGCTCGGCCTGCGCGAGCGGGTCCGGCTGGCCGGCGGCCGGTTCGACGCGGGGCCCCGGGACGGCGGTTTCGCGGTCTCCGCGCGCCTGCCACTGACCGGTGCGGCGACCGTGGCCGGTGCCGCGACTGTGGCCGGTGCGGCGACCGTGGCCGGTGCGGCGACTGTGGCCGGTGCCGGTGCCGGTGCCG
>NZ_KQ058767.1:1986-13031 GCF_000982955.1 Micromonospora sp. HK10
CCGGTGCCGGTGCCGGTGCCGGGGCGGTGGCGGTGGCGGTGGCCGGGGGAGGGACGGTGGCCGGCGGGTGGCCGGCCGGAGAGCTCGACGGCGGCTTCCGGAGCGGTCCGGCCCTCGACGACCACCCCGGCGAGGCGGCGCGGCGGCTCCGGGACGCCCGGCGGCGGGTCCGGCGCAGCCTGCTGGCCGCGTTCACCGCCCCGGTGATCCTCGCGTCGGTGCTCGCCCTGGTCTACTACCCGCTGGCCACGGCCGGCGCGGTGCTCGACCGGACCGGGTACGAGCGGCTGCGCCTCGGCGAGCCCCGCGACGGCCTCGACCTGCCCCGGCGGCAGGCGGCCCCGCCGACCGACGACCCCCCGGCCGGCTGCGAGTACTACACCGACGGCAACTTCCCGTTCGCGGAGCCGACCTGGCGGCTCTGCTTCACCGGCGGCCGGCTGGCCAGCAAGGAGCGGATCACGCGGTGACCGACGACCACGGGCAGCCCCTGCGGGTGGTGCTCGCCGACGACGAGGCGATGATCCGGGCCGGGGTACGCGCCATCCTGGCCGCCGACCCCGCCATCGAGGTGGTCGGTGAGGCCGGCGACGGCCGCGCCGCCGTGGAACTGGTCCGTGCCCACCGGCCCCGGGTGGCGCTGTTGGACATCCGGATGCCCCGCTGGGACGGGCTGAGCGCGGCGGCCGAGATCCGGCGGCTCGTGCCGGAAACCGCCACGGTCATGCTCACCACCTTCGGTGAGGACGACCTGATCGCCCGGGCGCTCGGCCATGGGGTGAGCGGCTTCCTGCTCAAGTCGGGCGATCCCCGGGAGCTGCTGGCCGGGATCCACGCGGTGGCCGGCGGCGGGGCGTACCTGTCGCCACGGGTGGCCCGGCGGGTGATCGAGCTGAGCGGCGGCCCGCTGGCCCGCGCGCCGTACGCCCGGGACCGGCTCGCCGGGCTGACCGACCGGGAGCGGGAGGTGCTGGCGCTGGTCGGGGCGGGACTGTCCAACGCCGAGATCGCCCGCCGGCTGCACCTGGTCGAGGGCACCGTGAAGAGCTACCTGACGAGCATCTTCACCCGGCTGGACGTGCGCAACCGGGTGCAGGCGGCGATCCTCGCGTACGAGGCGGGGCTGGTCCCGCCGAGCGGCTGACCAGCCCCGCCCGCCGCTCAGGCGTCCCGGCGGGCCAGCGCCCAGCGGCCGAGGGCCAGCCCACCGGCCGTCCAGCCGGCGAGGAGCAGCAGCCCGACCGCCGCCGGGTACGGCTCGGTGTCCCCGGCCAGGAAGTGGCCGCCCGCGACCCCGGGGAACGCGTCGGCGATCCGGGTGAGTGCCGTGATCCCCGGCTCCTGCAGGGAGAGCGGCACGATCATCAGCAGCGCGAGCAGCACGGTGAGGGTGAGCACCGGGCTGCGCAGCGCCGCCGCCAGGCCGAGCGCCAGCACCCCCACCAGCGCCAGGTATGCGGCCGAGGCGGCCACGTCGGCCAGGGTGCCGCCCAGCGGGGCGCGCCCCCAGTCGCCGAGCACCGGCCGGGCGACCGCCGCGCCGATGCCGCCGAGCAGCAGCCCGAGCAGGAAGGTCAGTCCGCCGACCACGACGGCCTTGGCGAGCAGCACCCGGGTACGCGACGGGGTGCAGCGCAGCGTGGTCCGGATGGTGCCGGTGGCGTACTCGCTGGTGATCGCGAAGAGCCCGAGGGCGAGGACGACGTACTGGGTCAGCTCCAGCGAACCGGTGACGATGTCGCCGACCGGCAGCACCCCCGGGTTCACCGTCGGGTCGTCGTCGGTGTTGGCGTTGACCGCGTAGATGGCGAGCTGGCCGCTGGTGGCGGCCATGGTGAGCGCCGCGGCCAGCACGGTCCACCAGGTGGACCGGACCGACCGCAGCTTGGTCCACTCGGCGGCCACCGCACCGGCGAACGGGCCGGTGGACGGCGCGGCAGCGGGCCGGGACGCCGACCGGGGCGCGGTGGTGGTGGGCAGGACGGTCATCGGGGCTCGCCTCCGGTCGGGCCGGCGGCGTACTCGACGCTGTCGGCGGTGAGTTCCAGGAACGCCTCTTCCAGCGAGGCGGCCACCGGGGTCAGCTCGTGCACCCGCACCCCCAGCTCGTACACGAGGTCACCGACCCGGGCGGCGGTGGCGCCGGCCACGGAGAGGCCGGTGCCGTCCAGGTCGACGGTGGCGCCCTCGGCGGTCAGCCGGTCGCGGAGCGCGGTGAGGCCGGCGGGTTCCGGGCCGCGTACCCGGACCGTGCCGGAAGGGCGGCCGGCGAGCAGCTCGGCCAGCGGCGCGTCGGCGATCAGCCGGCCCCGGCCGAGCACCACCACCCGGTCGGCGGTCTGCTCCATCTCGCTCATCAGGTGGCTGGAGACCAGCACGGTGCGGCCCTCGTCGGCGAGGTCGCGGGTGAACCGGCGGATCCAGCGCACCCCGTCCGGGTCGAGCCCGTTCACCGGCTCGTCGAGCAGCAGCACGGGCGGGTCACCGAGCAGCGCACCGGCGATACCGAGCCGCTGCCCCATGCCCAGCGACAGCGCGCGGCCCGGCTTGCCGGCGGCCCGCCCGTCCAGGCCGACCAGGTCCAGCACCTCGTCCACCCGGCGGGCGGGGATGCCGTTGCTGCGGGCCATCGCGACCAGGTGCGCCCGCGCCGATCGGGTCGGGTGGATGCCGGTGGCGTCCAGCAGCGCGCCCACCTCGTAGAGCGGGTGCCGCAGCTGCCGGTACGAGCGGCCGTTGACCAGGGCCTGCCCGGCGGTGGGCCGGTCCAGCCCCAGCACCATCCGCATGGTGGTGGACTTGCCGGCGCCGTTGGGGCCGAGGAAGCCGGTCACCTGCCCGGGCCGGATATCGAGGGTCAGGCCGTCGACCGCGGTCGCCGTCCCGAACCGTTTCGTCAAGCCACGAAGTGTGATCATGCGCAGACGGTAGGGAGTGAGCAGGGTGCCGCGCCGCCACCGATCGGCGCTGTCCTTACCTGACTTTCGTCAGGTCTCCGGGCCTGCCTACCGCCACCGGCGGAGCGACGTCCGGGTCAGGCTCGGCGGACCACGAAGGCGTCCGGCATCCGGAAGGTCAGGTTGTCCGGGCACCAGGGCGGGCGGACCACCGTCACCCCGTCCAGCAGCGGCGCGGCCTCGGCGACCACGACCGCGGCCTCCATCCGGGCCAGGTGCGCGCCGACGCAGCGGTGCGGCCCCGCCCCGAAGGCGAGGTGCCGGCGGGAGCCGCGCTGCCCCGGCACGAACCCGTCGGGCGCGGCCACCACCTCGGGGTCACGGCCGGCCCGGGCCAGCCAGGCCACGATGCTGGTGCCGGCCGGGACGGCCGTCCCGCCGAGGCTGGTGTGCACGGCGGCGACCCGCCGCCAGGTGACGATCGGCGGCTCCAGGCGCAGCCCTTCCTCGACCACGTCGGCGACCTCGATGGCGCCGGTGCGCAGGCCGGCCCGTACCGTCGGCTCGGCGGTCAGCCGGTGCAGCAGCAGGGTGAGGAACTGCGAGGTGGTCTCCTGGCCGGCGACCAGCAGGAAGAACAGCGCGCCGACCACCACGTCGGGGGAGTGGCCGGCCGCGCGCAGCCGGGCGGCCAGGCCGCCCCCGTCGACGGCGAACGCCCGCAGCACGGTGTGGAACCGGCCCACCTCGGCGGCGAGGGCGAGCTGCCGGGGCTCGTCGAGCGGCGCCCAGAACAGCTCCAGCGCCGCCCGGGCGAAGTCCTTCACCGCCGTGACCGGCGCGTCCGGCAGTTCGACCAGCCGGGCCAGCACCAGCAGCGGCAGGTCGGCGGCGAGGTCGGCGTACAGGTCGACCGGCGCGCCGGCGTCGAGCGCGGTAGCGAGCCGGGCCACCCGCCGCCGGACCAGGTCGGTGAGCCACGGCTGCTGGGCGGCCACCCGGTCCGGGTGCAGCGCGCCCGCGACGATGCCGCGGAGCTCAGGATGGCTGGCGGTGGCGTTGTTGGCCAGGGTCGGCGGCAGCCGGAACCGGTGCCCGGCCAGGACCCGCAGGGCGGCCACCGGCATCGGGGTGACCGCGTCGAGCGCGTTGTCCGGCCGGAACGTCACCGGGTCGGTGAGCAGCCGGCGGACCAGGGCGTGCCGGGTGACCACCAGGTGTCGTACGCCGACGTGGTCGACGACCGTCGCCACGTCGGGCCACGCCCCGTCGACGGACTCCCCCCAGCCCCGGAACAGCACGGCGTCACGCTAGCGGGCGGCCCCCGGCGGGGCCGGGTCCAGCTCCCACACGGTGGTGTGCTTCACCCGTACGCTCTCCAGCGCCTCCGGCACCGGCACCTCGTACCCGGCCAGCTCGTGGAAGCGCTCGCGGGGCAGGAAGGCCCGGCCCGGATCGCCGACCAGCACGCGGGCGCCGGAGCGGGCGGCCCGGAGCAGGAACCGCAGCATCCGCCGGGCCATCGCGTCGCTGTAGAAGACGTCCCCGGCGAGCACCACCTCGGCGCCCCCGGCGTCCCCGTCCAGGATGTCGCCGAGTTCGGCGTCGACGCGTACCCCGTTCGCCTCGGCGTTGAGCGCGACGGCGGCGACCGCCCGCTCGTCCACCTCGACGGCCTGGACGGCGGCCGCGCCGGCGCGGGCGGCGGCGATGGCCACCAGGCCGGAGCCGGAGGCGAGGTCGAGCACCCGCCGGCCGGCGACCAGCTCCGGGTGGTCGGTGACGTAGCGGGCGAGGGCCTGCCCGCCGGCCCAGGCGAAGGCCCAGAACGGTGGCGGCTGGGCGCTGCGGAACTCGCCCTCGGTCAGCTCCCAGAGGCCGATCGGCTCGTCGGCCTGGTGCAGCCGCACCTCGGGGACGAAGGCGACCGGGGCGAGCCGGGCGTGCAGCCGGACGAAGGCGGCGGACAGATCGGACACCGGCTGATTCTGTCGTACGCCCCTGGCCGCCCCGCCGGCGATCCCGGGCGTGTCGCGGTCGACCGGTTACCGGTTCATCACCCGGGGTGAGATCGGCCCTCGCGGTTGGCGTTCCGTGCGAACACGCCCGTCTACCGGGGCGCCGGTGGCGCTCCTAGCGTTTCGGATGGAACGCGGCCGACGGGAGGAGACGTGGTGAGCGGGTGGCGGTACGCGCTGCGGATCGGGGTGGTGCTGACCTGTCTGTCCGGCGCGGGGGTCGGCGCCGCGGTCCCGGCACGGGCGGCGGCCGCGTTCTCCACCGAACTCAGCGGGCTGCCGGACGAGTTCATCGCCGGCGACGAGGTGCGGACCTTGGCCGCGGTGGTGTCCCGCTCCGACGGTGGCGGCTGCGTGAAGGTGCGCTGGTCGATGCTGCTGCGGGTGCAGGGCCTGCGGCTGGACCAGGTACGGGTGGACCGGGTCGAGGACACCGGCTCGTTCCCGCTGGAGGTCCGGACCGAGGGCGACGTGGCCCGGCTGACGGACCGGGAGTTGGACCCGGGGCTGCTCTGTCCGGGCCGGACGGTGACGGCCCGCTACCGGGTGGCCTTCGCCGGGGACGTCGGCCGGGGTCGGGTGAGCTTCGCCGCCGAGGCCTACGACCAGCAGTTGCGGTTGCTGGCCCGGCAGAGCGCCAGCCGGCAGGTGGTGGGGCGGGCGGTGCCGGCCGAGCCGAGCCGGTCGGCGAAGCCGACGCCGAGCGCGACCGGGGCGACCGAGCCGACCGAGCCGGCGACCGAGGCGCCGGCCACCGAGGAGCGGGCCGGGGAGGTCCCGCCGAGCGAGGCGGCGGTGGCCGAGCCGCCCGTCCCGGGCGCGGCGGGCCGGCCCATCGCGGCCTCGGGCGGGTTCGGGGTGACCCAGGCGGCGTTCCTGCTGGGTGGCCTGCTGCTCTTCCTCGGCGCCGGGCTGCTGTTGCGGATGCGGCGCCTGCTCCGTCCGGTGGGGGAGCAGCCGATGGCCCCCCGGGCGGCGTTCGGACGCCGGCCGGCGAGGAGACGGTGGCGGTAGGGGCACCCGCGCCGGACCGGGCCGGGAGGGCGAACCTCCCGGCTCTGGTGCTCAGTCCAGCGCGGCGGGCTCCACGCCCAGCTCGCGGGCGGCGACCAGCCGGATCCACTCGGCGATCTGCCGCCGGGTGATCACCCGCTCGTGCACCGAGAGCTGCACGGCGAGACCGTCCATCACCGCGCTGATCCGCCACGCCGCACCCGCCGGGTCCGGGCACTGGAAGGTGCCGTCGGCCACCCCGGCGGTGATCACCGCGGCCAGGTCCTGCCGCCAGCGCAGGTCGAGCCGCCGGGAGACCTTTTCCAGTTCCGGGGTACGCAGCGACTCCGCCCAGCCGTCGATCCACATGGACCAGGAGGTGGACCGGCCGGTCGGCGCGTACAGGCGCAGCATCCGGCGCAGCTTGGCCAGCGGCGGGGCGGTGGAGCGGACCACCGCGTCCAGGCGGGTGAGGTCCTGCTCGACGGCGTACGCGAATGCCTGCGCGAGCATCCGGTCCTTGGTGGCGAAGTGGTAGAAGACCAGCGCCTGGCTGACCCCGGCGGCCTCGGCCACGTCGGCCGTCCGGGTGTTGGCGAGTCCGCGTTCCGCGATCACTTCGCAAGCCGTGCGCAAAAGGGCATCCAGTCGGATTTCGGCGGCGCGTCTCGTCACGATCGCTACCGTAGCCCATCCATCTGACCACGAGGAGTTACCGAACCGGTCCGGTCGAAGGATCGACAGTCGGAAGTTCGACAGTGCCGTTCCGGCCCGCGCCCGCCCTCCCGGGCCCAGCTTCCGCCCAGGTTCCTAGGAAGCCCGAGGGGGGGCAGGGTACGGATCACCCGGACGCGCCCGAATGGGACCCCGATTTGGCAACCGTTCCCGGGCTCGGCTAAAGTTCTCATCCGTCACCGGGAAACACCGGGGGCACGCGGACGTAGCGCAGCTGGTAGCGCATCACCTTGCCAAGGTGAGGGTCGCGGGTTCGAATCCCGTCGTCCGCTCGGAGATGCCGCCACGCATGTCGGGGGCAACCTCGGTGGAGTGGCCGAGAGGCGAGGCAACGGCCTGCAAAGCCGTGTACACGGGTTCAAATCCCGTCTCCACCTCGCAGTTGACGAGGGCGATTGGCGCAGTGGGAGCGCGCTTCCTTGACACGGAAGAGGTCACTGGTTCAAACCCAGTATCGCCCACCAGCACAGAGGCCGTGTCGATGATCGACACGGCCTCTCGCCATGTCCGGCCCGGTGCATGTCCGGCCGGACAGCAGGCGTCACAGCGGCGGGGCGACGTCCCGGCGCTCCTCGACCCGGCGGTACTCGACCGGTTCGGCGGGGGTGACCGGGGCGACCACCTCGCGGCGGCGTCCCCAGACCAGCGTGGTCATGATCAGACCGAGCACGCCGGCCGCCATCAGGATCCAGCCGACGACGTCGAGGTTGACCCCGCCGATGCTGGCGTCGAGCGCGAAGGTGAGGATCGCGCCGACCGCGATCAGGAAGATGCTGGTACCAATTCCCACGACAGCCTCCTTCAGGGGATGGTGGTGTGCTGTCGATCGAAGTCAGTACCCACCCGGCCGCCGGCCCAACCGCCACCCGGTCCGGGGCGCCGCGGCGCGCGGCCCGGGGCGGAGGAGGATCTTGCCATCGGGTACAGTTCTCCCCGTCACCGTCGCACGACGGCGGCACGCGGACGTAGCGCAGCTGGTAGCGCATCACCTTGCCAAGGTGAGGGTCGCGGGTTCGAATCCCGTCGTCCGCTCGCAGTGCGGCGCTCGGGCGATTGGCGCAGTGGGAGCGCGCTTCCTTGACACGGAAGAGGTCACTGGTTCAAACCCAGTATCGCCCACCATCCCGGGTCCAGCTCATCGAGCTGGGCCCGTTCGCGTACCAGGCCGCGTTCAGACGACCCCGCGGGACCCGTTCGGCTGCGGGGCCGCGTTCAGGCATCCTGGCGCAGGGCCAACGCCGGGCACATCGCGATCGCCTTCCGGGCGCCGGAGAGCAGCCAGGGCGGCACCGGCGCGTCGGCGACCGACGGGAAACCGTTCGCGTCCAGCGTGATCAGCTCCGGGGCGAGCTGCGCGCAGAGTCCGTGCCCGTCGCACCGGGACCAGTCGATGACCAGCCGGCCACCGGCCGCGTCCTCGCCGGGCAACGGCAGGATGCCGCGTACCGGGTCGCCGCAGCCGCCCCGGGACAGGTGCGCGGCGATGTCCGCGGTGAACGTGTCGATTGCGGAGAGGGCGAACCGGGCGGTGCCGTCCGGGTGGCTGCACGCGCCCCGGCCGCGTACCCCGCCGGCCGCCGCGCGGACCCGGTCCAGCGCGGCCGTGCCGCCGCCCCCGTGGCTGAGCGTGCTCATCGTGCGGGCCAGATCGGGCAGGCCCAACTGGCAGGGGCCGCACTGCCCGGCCGACTGGCCGGCGAGATACCGCAGCACGCGGTGCGCCTCGCCGAGCGGGCAGGTCCCGTCGCCGAGCGGCAGGACGATGCCCGCGCCGAGGGTGCCGCCGACCGCGGCCAACCCCGCCCGGGAGACCGCCGCCTCCGCGGCCGCCGCCGGGCCGATCCAGCTGCCGTGGAAGCCGCCGAGCAGCACGCCGGGCCCGACCGGCGCGGCGCAGTGGTCGAGCACTTCCCGCAGCGGTACGCCGGCCGGCACCTCCAGCACTGCGGGGCGGCGCGCCGACCCGCCCACGGTGAGCAGCACCGTGCCGGGCTCGTCGGCGGTGCCGACCTCGCCGAAGGCGTACGGCCCGAGCCGCGCGGCGACCGCGAGTTGCGCGTACGTCTCGGCGTTGGAGAGCAGGGTGGGGCGCCCGCCGACGCCGGCTTCGCTGGCCCGGCCCTTCCGACCCGGTGGGATGGGCACGTCCCCGTTGATGCCCCGGATCAGCGCACCGCTCTCGCCGGAGATGAACCGGTGCGGCATGGTCACCAGCCGGGTCGGCGCCGGCATCCGGCGTTCGGCGACCGCCGCGAGTACCGAGCCGGCGGCGACGCCGTCGTCGGCCACCCCGATCACGATGCTCTCGGCGTCGAGCGCGTACGCCGCCAGCGCCGCGCCGTCCAGCACCAGGTGCGGCGCGCGGGTGAGCAGCACCTTGTCCTTCCAACTGGCCGGCTCGCCCTCGGTGCCGTTCACGACCACGGTGGCCGGTAGGGCCCGCCGCTGCGCCGAGCGGGCCACCGCGTCCAGCTTGCGGGCGAACGGGAAACCCGCACCGCCCCGGCCGCGCAGGTTGATCAGCTCGGCGAGGTCCAGGGCGGTGATCAGGTCGAGCGGGCGGAGGTCGCCGTGCACGGCCAGGTGCATCCGCCGGTCCAGGCGGTCCGCGCGGTCCAGGCCGGCGGTCAGGCGGGGCGGGCCGAGCCAGCCGACGACCGGCGGCCTCACCGGCCGACCTCGTTGCGGATGTACGCCCAGAACTCCTCGTCGGTGATCTCGGCGGTGTCGTCCGGGCGCCGTCCGGGGGCGGCGGCGGACCCCCGCTCCGCCGGTGCCGGACGCGCCCCGCCCCGCTCGCGTGCCGCCGGCGCGGGCCGGGTTCGGGGTTCCTCACGTGCGGCGGAGCGGGTACGCGGTTGCTCGGGTGCCGCGGGCGCGGGCCGGGTTCGGGGTTCCTCACGTGCGGCGGAGCGGGTACGCGGTTCCTCGGGTCCCGTGGGTGCGGGCCGGGTTCGGGGCTCCTCGCGCGCCGCGGACCGGGCCCGTGGTCCCTGGTCGGCGGATGGCGCGTGGCGCCGTGGCGAGCGGTCCTCGTGGGCCGGGTCCGTGCCGTTGCCGCCCGCCGGGGCGCCCTCGGTGTCCGCGCGCCACGGCCGGTAGGGGCGGTAGTCGCTGGCCCGGCCCCCGCGTCGCTCAACCGGCGCCGCCGCCGCGGCCGGCGGCCCCACCTCGACGCGCGCGGCCCGGTCCGCAGGTCCGGCCCAGTCGCCCGGGCCGGCGGGCGCGGCCCGGACTGCCGGTCCGGCGGGTGCGGCCCGGTCGGCCGGGCCGGCCGGCGCGACGGCCGGTACCGGGTCGCCCCGGCCGGCGGGCCGGCGCTCGGTGTCGGCCCACTCGACCCCGTCGAGGCTGGGGATCAGGACGCTCGTGGCCAGCGGCGTGGTCTCGGTTGCCGCGGGCCGCCCCACCGGGCGCATCCGGCGGATGGTCTGTGCCCGGGCCAGGTGGGTGCGGCGGCTCAACGCCACGAAGAAGCGCACCAGCAGGGCCAGCGCCACGAGGGCCAGGCAGATGCCGTAGCTGACCAGCACCCAGGTCTTGGCGGACCGCCCGGCGCCGAGCCCGTGGATCAGCGCGAGCAGCCAGGCCGCGTACGCGCTGGCGTGCAGGATCCGCCAGCGGCCCGGCTGCCGGCTCCGGGCGTACGAGGCGCGGGTGACCCCGGTCCAGGTCGCGATGATCATCAGGTAGCCGGCCAGGGTGCCGAGCCCGACCTGGACCGGTCGATGGTTGGCGAGGAACGGGACCGCCGGGTCCCACAGGTGGGCGTGGCCCTCCACGAGCTTGGTCGCCACGTGGATCGCCAGGCACACCAGGGCGGTCGCGGCGGTGGCCCGGTGCGCGAGTTGCAGCAGGATCCGATGCCGGATCAGCAGCACCAACCGGTCGGTCGCCGCCAGGCCCAGCATCACCGTGATGGACAGGCCGACCAGGCTGAACACGCCGGTGAAGAACTCCAGGAACGCGAACGACCCGGAGATGGCGGCCCGGCCCGGCGGGGTGAAGCCCGCCGCGACGACCACGATGACGGCGGCGCCGGCGGTGACCGGACGCAGGACGCCGCGCGGCGCCGGTCGGCTGCCTAGACCCGTGGTCTGCCGGATTGACCGACCCGCACCGGCGCTGTCCATGTCACCTCCAGACCTCCGCGGCGCACCGCATGGCAGCGCTCCCAACGGGTGGAGTCGGGCGGAATGCCGGACGGTTCATACCAAGCCGGATCGCCTGCGAGCAAAGGGCTACAGGAAAATTTAAGGTAGTGGATCCGTCCGATCGGGAGGACGTCGCCGGCCCGGGCCTGCAGACGCCGCTGGCCGGCACCCGGGTTCGGGTGCCGGCCAGCGTTCGTGTGGTGTGGTTGGTCAGCTGTTCCAGTGGTGGGCGACGATGTCGGCGGCCT
>NZ_KQ058768.1 GCF_000982955.1 Micromonospora sp. HK10
GCGCCGCCGGTCGCCGGCTCGGCGGTCGCCGCCGAGGTCGCGGTCACCGCCGGGGTCGCCGTCGAGGTCGCGGTCGCCGCCGGGGCCGCCGCCGCGGTCGCTGTCGGGGCCGCCGAGGTCGCGGTCGCCGCCGCGGTCGCTGCCGGGGTCTCCGCCGGGCCCGCAACGGCCTGCGCCAGCACGGTGGGCAGCGGCGCGTCGGCCGGCTTCAACCGGGTGGGCTGGCCGGCCACCACCAGCACGACCGCGTCGCAGGCGTCGGCGACCGCGCGGTTGGTCGCGCCGAGCGCGTCGGCGAACGCCCGCCCCAGCGGGGTGGTCGGCACCAGGGACAGCCCCACCTCGGGGCTGACCAGGACCAGCCGGGCGGCGCTGGCGCGTACCGCCGCGGCCAGCTCGGCGATGGTGGCGGTGTCGTCGGCGGGCTGGTGCGCCGGATCGAGCAGCACGGTGACCCAGCCGCCCAGGTCGTCGACGAGCAGCGTGTCGTTCGGCCCGGCCGCCGCGATCACGGCGGCCAGCCGGCCCGGATCCCCGGCGGTCTCCTCGCTGGTCCAGCTGCCCGGCCGGCGGGCCCGGTGCACCGCCAGGCGGGCCGCCCACTCGGTGTCCTCCGGGTCCCCTTCGGGAGCGGTGGCCACGTACCGGACCGTGGGCGCGTCGGCGACCAGCGACTCCGCGAACTCGGACTTGCCGGACCGGATACCGCCGAGCACCAGGAGCGTGTTCCACCCGTCAACGGACATGCCCGTACCTTAGAGCCGCCGGGCCGTTCACCGCCCGCCGGCCCGGCCAGCGCGCCGACCGGCCCGCGCCACATGATCGATGTGGCCGCCGGGGCCGTCACCCGCCGGGCCGACTACGCTTGCGGGGCATTGGCGTCCCAGGGGGACGACGGCGGCGAGGGGAGACGCGGCATGGCGTGGAGCTGGCGGTACGAGGGCGAGAACCGCGAGTCGGTCGACGGGCCGGCCGAGTCGTTCGGCAGCCAGGCGGACGCCGAGTCGTGGATCGGCCAGGCCTGGCGGGAGCTCGCGGCGTCCGGCGTCACCTCCGTCGCGCTCGTCGAGGACGACCGGGTCGAATACCGCATGAGCCTGCTGCCGCCGGCCGAATGACCGGCTACGACCGCCCCGGCGAGCCGCTGGTGCTCGGGGTGCCCCGGGCGGCCTTCCGGCCCAGCCCGGTCTTCCTCGCCCTGGTCGCGCTCTTCGTGGCCAGCGGGGTGATGACCTGGCAGCGGTTCGGCAACGTCCGGTTCGACGTCTTCCTCTTCGTGGTCTCCGGCTGGCTGGTCTCGCTCTGCCTGCACGAGTACGCGCACGCGGTGGTCGCCTACCGGGCCGGCGACCGGGACATCGCGCACCGCGGCTACCTCACGCTCAACCCGGTCAAGTACACCAACCCGCTGCTGTCGATCGTGCTGCCGGTGGTCGTGGTGCTGCTCGGCGGCATCGGCCTGCCCGGCGGCGCGGTCTGGGTGGACCGGCACGCCATCCCCGGCCGGCTGCGGCACACCCTGGTCAGCCTGGCCGGGCCGGCCACCAACGTGCTGTTCACCCTGCTGCTGGTGGTGGCGCTGCGGATCGGCTTCGGCACCGGCGGGCCGATCGAGTTCTGGGCCGGGCTGGGGCTGCTGGCGTTCCTCCAGCTCACCGCCAGCGCGCTCAACCTGCTGCCGGTGCCGGGCCTGGACGGCGGCAACATGATCCAACCCTGGCTGAGCCCCAGCTACCGGCGGATGTACGACCTGTTCGCCCCGTACGGCTTCCTGCTGCTCTTCGCGCTGCTGTGGAGCCCGCGGATCGGCGGGTGGTTCTTCTCGGCGGTGTTCACCGTGGGCGACGCGCTGGGGCTGCCGCCCGGCCTCTACGTCGTCGGGCTGGACCTGATCCGCTTCTGGCAGGGCTGACCGGCCGGCGGGAGCCGCCGCGGCGCGGCGGTCCGCCCGGGATGCGCGTACCCCCGGCGGGGCCCGGGCCGGCGCGGTGGCCGCGCCGGCCTGGGGAGCGCGTCACGGACGCTGCGCCGGGCTCTCGGTCCTGGCCGGGTCCCGCTCGGTGATCGGCTCGACGATCTCGTCGATGGCCTTGAGCAGGTCGGCGTCGAGCTTCACGCCGGCCGCCTTCACGTTGTCGTGCACCTGCTCGGGCCGGGACGCCCCGATGATCGCCGAGGAGACGTTCGGGTTCTGCAGCACCCAGGCGATGGCGAGCTGCGCCATGCTCAGCCCGGCCTGCTCGGCGAGGGGCTTGAGCCGCTGCACCCGGGTGAGCACCTCGTCGGTCAGGAACCGGGCGATGAAGCTCGCGCCCGACTTCTCGTCGGTGGCCCGGGAGCCGGCCGGCGGCGGCTGGCCCGGCAGGTACTTGCCGGAGAGCACGCCCTGGGCCATCGGCGACCAGACGATCTGGCCGATGCCCAGCTCCTCGCTGGTGGGGATCACCTCGGTCTCGATGACCCGCCACAGCATCGAGTACTGCGGCTGGTTGGAGACCAGCGGGATGCGCAGCTCGCGGGCGAGCGCGTGGGCCTCGCGGAGCTGCGACGCCCGCCACTCGGAGACGCCGATGTAGTGCGCCTTGCCGGAGTGCACGACGTCGGCGAACGCCTCCATCGTCTCCTCGAGCGGGGTGCTGTAGTCGTAGCGGTGGGCCTGGTAGAGGTCCACGTAGTCGGTCTGCAGCCGGCGCAGCGAGCCGTTGATCGACTCCATGATGTGCTTGCGGGACAGGCCGCGGTCGTTGCGGCCCGGTCCGGTCGGCCAGTACACCTTGGTGAAGATCTCCAGCCCTTCGCGCCGCTCGCCCTTCAGCGCGCGACCGAGCACCTCCTCGGCCCTCGTGCCGGCGTACACGTCGGCGGTGTCGAAGGTGGTGATGCCGGTCTCCAGGGCGGCCCGCACGCAGGCGGTCGCCGCGTCCTCCTCGACCTGCGAACCGTGGGTGATCCAGTTGCCGTACGAGATCTCGCTGACCATCAGGCCGGAACGGCCCAGGTGTCGGAATTCCATGCCTCGACCCTAGTCCCGCCCGATCATCGCCCGCCGCGCGGCGCGGCCGACGGCGGTCAGAGCACCGGGCTGGTGTCGGCGAGCAGTTGGTCGATCTCGGCGACCACGGCGGCTTGACTCGGGTGCACCGGGTCGATCAGCGGCTCACCCCGCCGGTCCAGCGCTCCCCAGCGGCCCGAATCGTCGCTGACCAGGAAGGCCACCGGGTGCACGACCAGCGCCGGGTACGCGGGCACCACCAGCACCCGCCCGGTCCGGTCCACCACACCCCGACGGCCGGCCAGCTCCACGCCGGCCAGGCCCTCCTCGGTGAACCCGTCCACGTACCGGCCGTCCGCCAGCGCCGTGCTGAGGCCGTGGTAGCGGGTGGGCACCACCACCTGGCCGGTCCGGTCGACCGCGCCCCAGCCGCCGTTCTGCCGTACCGCCGCGAGGCCGCCCCGGAACGGCCGGACATCCTCGTAACCCGGCGGGATCTTCACGATGT
The DNA here is from genome assembly GCF_000982955.1 of Micromonospora sp. HK10. GTDB lineage: Bacteria > Actinomycetota > Actinomycetes > Mycobacteriales > Micromonosporaceae > Micromonospora. The sequence goes on from NZ_KQ058768.1 coordinate 3,501, forward strand.
TGGTCGGGTCGACCGCCATCCACCGGCCCTTGCCGTCCATCGACACCCAGGCCAGCCCTTCGGCGAACGAACCCACCGCCCGGTAACCGTTGTTCGCCTCGATCAGCGCCGCCCCGGTGGCGTCGATCAGCGCCCACCGCGACGCCTCCGGCCGGCGTACCCACGCCATCCCCTCCCGGAACGGCTGCACCTCGGCGTACCGGTGCTCGACCACCAGGTTGCCCTCGGCGTCCGCGTAGCCCCAGAGCTGCTGCTCCTCGTCGAGGGTCGGCACCGGGTAACGCTCCTCGCCGAGGACTACCTCCCGGGAGCGCGGCTTCGGCCCGAACCCGGCGGTCACCGCCCGCTCGGCGACCGCGTCCAGCGCCAGCGCGGTACGCGCGTTCAGCTCCGCGTCGTCCCCGTGGCGCAGGTCCAACGCCCGCTCGAAGTGCAGGCACGCCTCGGTCAGCCGGCCCTGGTCGTAGCAGCACCGGCCGGCGTGCTCGTGCAGCACCGCGCGCAGCCGGTCGGGCAGTTCCGGCGAGTTGGCCGAGGCGAAGAGGCGGTCCGCCTCCGCGTACTCGCCCCGCCAGCGCAGCACCTCGGCCAGCCGCGCCCGGACCAGCGCGGTCCGCCGCAACTCGCCGGTGGCCTCGGCGTACGTGTGGGCCAGCCGGGCGTCGGCGAGGGCGTCGTCCAGGTCGCCGAGGACCCGCGACGCCACCGATCGCAGGCTCAGCAGCCGGGCCCGGCTCCGGTTGTCCAGGGCACTGCCCAGCTTCGCGGTGAGCCCGTCGCGGATCTCCCGCAGTGCCTCCGGCTCGGGCGCCTCCTCGCGCAGCGTCTCCGGATTCAATCGCCACCGGACCGCGGCGAGCGCCTGCTCCGGATCCGCCGGCCGCTCGACCTGCTGCTCCGGTACGGCCTGCTCGGTCTGCTCGGCCTGCTGGTCCGGTACGGCCTGCTCGGTCTGCTCGGCCTGCTGGTCCGGTCCGGCCGGTTCGGCCTGCTGGTCCGGTACGGTCTGCTCGGTCTGCTCGGCCCGCTCGGCCCGCTGGTGCGGTACGGCCTGCTCGGCCGGCTCGGCCTGCTCGGCCTGCTCGGCCTGCTCGGTCCGTTGGTCCGGCTCAGGCCGCTGGTCCTGGTGGGCTTGCCTGGCCTGCTTGTCCTGCCGGTCCGGCTCGGCGGGCGAGTCCAGTGCCTCCGGCCCGGCCTGCTCGGTCTGCTCGGTCTGCCCGGGTCGCTCGGCGGACGGGTCCTGCTCGCCCCGCTCGAGCCGCTCGGTCCGGCCGGCTCGCTCAGTCCGCTCGGCGCGTTCGGCGCGTTCGGCGGGTGAGTCGGCGGGTGAGTCGTCGGCTTCCGGCCTGTCCCGCTCGACGATCCGGTCCTGGACGGCCGGCTCGTCCTGCGCGGGGAAGCCGGCCGGCGCCGGCTGCTGCTGCTCTACCCGGTCCTCGTCGCCACCAGCTGCGGCGGACACGGGCACCGCCGAAGCGGGTGCCGTCGACACGGGCGGCGCGGACGTGGGCGGCGCCGACGTGGGCGGCGCCGACGGGGGTGCCGAGGACACGGGCGGCGCGGACACGGGCGGCGCGGACACGGGCGGCGCGGACACGGCAGCCGCGGACGCCGCGGTGGCCGGAGACGCGGAGACCGGTGCCGCTGGGAGCGGGTTGGGCTCCGAGGGCCGCTCGGGGACGGCCGCCGGTGGTGCTGTGGCCGGCGCGGCGGAGCTGGCCGGAGGCGCGGGCACCGGTGCCGCCGAGGCCGGGTTGGCGTCCGAGGGCGATCCGGGAACCGGTACCGACGGCGCCGACCCGGGCGGCGCGGACGGTGCCCCGGCCGCCGGCGCCGCGGGCCTGGTGGTGGGGGCGGGTACCGGCTGTGGCGGGACCTCCGGGGGAGCGTAGGCGGGCGGCGGCGCGTACGCGGGCGGAGCCGGGACCGGGTCGGATGCCGGGGTGGCCGGTGCGGTGGCCGGCGGCGGGGCCGGAACGGGTGCGGTGGACACCGGTCCGGCCTCGGTCGGCCGGCCGTTCGAACCGCCCAGATCGGCCCGGTCGGCCCGGTCGGCCCGGTCGGACATCCCGGTCATCGCACCGGCGGTCCAGGCGGGCGGCGCCGACACCGGCCGCGCGTGGGCCGCCGCCGGACCTGCCTGCGCCGCCGGACCTGGCTGCGGAGCCGCGTTCGACGCCCACGCGGGCGGGCCCGGCTCCGGCCGAGGGGCGGGCACCGGCGTCGGCCGGGCAGCGGATGGCGCCGCGTCAGGTGCCGGTGTGACCGGGTCGCCGGTCCAGGCCGGTGGCGCGGCGACCGGACCGGCCGCGGGCGCAGCCGGTTCGTCCCGGTCCGGTGCCGGAGCCACCCTCCCGGCGGGCGGGGCGGACACCGGGTGCGCGGCCGGCCGCGCCGCGTCGGGTGCCGGTGCGGTCGGATCGCCGGTCCAGGCCGGTGCGGCGGAGACCGGGCGGGCCGTGGGCGGGGCGTCCTCCGCCGGCGGTGCGCTGACCGGCCGCCCGGCCGTCGGTCCCGCTGGCGCTGGCGAGACGGGCTCCTGGGAAGCCGGCGGCTGGGAGACCGGCGTCGGGGAGGCCGGCGCGTCTGAGGGTGTCGGGGCGTTCGGGTCGCCGTCCGGGCTGCGGGGCCGGAACCACGCGGCGGGATCGACGTCCTGGGCGCCCGGACCGGTGGGCCCGGATTCCGGGGGGCTGTCCGCGCCGGCGGCGGTCGGGGCCGGCGCCGGGGGACCGGAGGGCTCCGGCTGGGCCGGCGCGCCGGTGGCGCGGGGGTCGGCCGGCGGGGCGGCGGGGCCGGGCAGGAACTCCACCCGCAGGTTGGCCGCCGGCGGCCCGGACACGGGCGCACCGGGGAAGGGCGCGCCGGAGACAGGCCCGCCGGAGACAGGGGCTCCGGAGACAGGCCCGCCGGAGACGGGGGCGCCAGAGACGGGGGCCCCGGAAACCGGCGCGCTGGACTCGGGCACGCCGGGAACGGACACACCGGAGCCGGGCGGCCCGGAGATGGGCGCGCCGGGGAGGGGCGGCCCGGAGGTGGGCCTGCCGGGCACCGGCCGGTCCGGGACGGGTGCCGGCGGGCGGTGCTCCGGTCCCGGCGCGAGCGGGCGCCCTCGCTCGTCGGGGCGGACCGCCGCCGGCCGGTCCGCCTGCGGTCCCGGCGGTACCACCCGGCCGGGCTGGTCGTGCGGCTGCGCCGGGGCCACCGGCCGTACGGCGTCCGGGCGGGTGGCAGCCGTCGAGCGGTCCCGCAGGTCGTCCGGCCGGGTCCGGGCGGCCGGCTCGACGGCCGGGCGCCACCCCTCGCCGGGGTGGGCGGGCGGACCGGCCCAAGTCTCCGGCTGCGGCCGGAACCCGGGCCGCTCCTGAGGAAACTCGGGTCGGGCCGGGGTCGCGCCGGGGCGCGGGCCGACCTGCGGCGGGACCGGATCGCGGCGGGGACCGTCGGGGCGGCGAGCCGCCACGTCGGGCCGGCCCGACGTG
>NZ_KQ058769.1 GCF_000982955.1 Micromonospora sp. HK10
TAGCCCGTGTTTCGTAAGGGCTTCCGGACGGTGAGGTAGGCCCGGCGTGGCGGTGATCGATAAAAGTTGAGGTCTCCGGTAGATCGGTTAGCGACCAAGCAAACCGAGAACCTTCCGGAGACCTCGTGCCCAGGGTAGCGGCAGCGAGGCGGCACGACCTCACCGACGCTCAGTGGGCAGGCCTGTGTCCTGTTCTGCCTACGGAGCCGGGCAGGGGGCGTCCGCCGCGGTGGACGAAACGGCAGATCATCGACGGGATCCGGTGGCGGGTCCGGACCGGAACACCGTGGCGGGACGTGCCCGAGGTGTACGCGCCCTGGCAGACCTTGTATCGCTGGTTCCGGCGGTGGCAGCGCGACGGCACCTGGGCGAAGGTCCTGGCCGGGTTGCAGGCCGCAGCGGACGCCGCCGGGAAGATCGAGTGGACGGTGAGCGTCGACTCCACGATCAGCCGCGCCCACCAGCACGCCGCCGGCGCCCGCCGCAACGGCCACCAGCAGAAGGAACCACCCGGTGGTGTTGCCACCGAGCCCGACGATCATGGGCTGGGCCGATCGCGGGGCGGCTTCACCACCAAGACGCACCTGGCCTGCGAACAGGGCCGCAAGACCCTGGCCGTGGTGATCACCGGCGGGCAGCGCGGCGACAGCCCGCAGTTCATCACCGTCCTGGAACGGATCAAGGTGGACCGGGTCGGCGGCGGACGGCCTCGCACCCGTCCCGACCTGATCCTGGCCGACAAGGCGTACACCAGCCGCGGCAACCGCGGATACGCCCGCCGCCGCAAGATCCGAGTCTGCATCCCGAGCAAGGCCGACCAGGACGCCCACCGCAAGGCCAAAGGATCCAAAGGCGGCCGACCGCCCGCCTTCAACCCCGCCGACTACCGGCTACGGCACGCCGTCGAATGCGGCATCAACCAGCTCAAGCAACACCGCGCCATGGCCACCCGATACGAAAAACTCGCCGTCCGCTACGAAGCCACCGTCACCATCGCCATCATCAACCAGTGGCTCCGAGCCTTATGAAACACGGGCTAG
>NZ_KQ058770.1 GCF_000982955.1 Micromonospora sp. HK10
ACTCGAATGGAAGATTGGACTTGCCTGGGCCAACACAAGAGGCAGCCTGAATTCCCCGTCGTAACTCGAGAATCCCGCCGTAACTCGAGAAAAACCACGTGGCTCCCCCGTCATCGCAAGATGAAGCCCTTTCCCGCTACAGCGCCTCAGGAGAAGTCCCACGTTAGGAATTGGAGGTCGAAAGGGCACTTGGCACCCTTGATGCGACCCACAAAGTTCCCCGAAATCCCGGTCTCCCTCGAGAGGAACACTGAGGTTTTCCGGCACCCCCTCCTCTGAGCCCTTTCTCCCCTCCTGATCTGGACAGGAGGGTCGACTCCCCTGCTTTGTCTGGAAGGGGTTCCCGACCTTCCGGTCGCACCTCAGGATGAGGCCGGTCTCACGAAGACATTCCAGACGTGGCCTCGTGGGTGGTTCCACATTCCGTAGGACCCCGATTTCCCGGTCCCCTCTTGATAAGAACCCGATGCCCGGACACCTCTCCGAACTCCAGCCTGTGAATGCAGTCAACACGAAGGGGCAGTTTTTCCGTGCATCGTTCGGAAAAAACCCCAGGTTCCAAATACAGCTCGACAAGCGGCCTCTCTCCCCGGGGACATCTCGAGAGGCAAGCGGAGTTCCATGCCTCAACCCAAGACGAGGCCTGACTCTCCTGTCCCCAGTCTGCAGGGACCCTGCGATCGGAGTCTGAAATCAGAGGTACCCTGCGGTTCCTGCCTCAACTGGAGATGAGGCCCTCTTCCAATGCACCAAGCCCAGTGGAGTCCCGAGAGGCCCCTCCCACCTCCAGTTTCCCTGGCTTCTCAGAGCCACCATGAGAAGCCCCCTGAGGTCACCTGCACAAGTCGAGGGAACCCAGGGTTTCCTGCCTCAACCCGGGAAAGACCTCGAGAGACCTTCTTCAACACGTCTCGAGGCCAGATTCCCCTACCATGGCTCGGGAGCAATGACGCGCTCCCCCTCGCCACTCGCATGGAGACCCGACTTCCCTGGCGCCCCACGAGAGGCTCACTGACCTCGCCGTCGTACCTCGTGAGAAACCGCACACTGGGGCCGCCGCTCGAGAACAACCCCGAGATTCCCCCGTCATCGAGAGATGAGGGCCTTCGTCTCCTGCATGGCCTAGAGACCAATCTCGCGACCTCTCTCCAAACGCCTCAGGAGGCTTGACTCCCTTGAGTCCACCCAGTGAGCTCCAAGAGATACCCGTCGCGATTCGAGAGCAGAGCGGGGTTCTTTGCTTCCACTCGAGATGAATGCCTGTCTCCCCGGGTGCGTCTGGAATGCAACCCCGAGATCCCTGTCGCCCCTGGAGAGGAACATTGGCTTCTGGACACAAGCCTAGATGAGGTCTATTGGCCCTGCAGTCACTCGAGAGCAATCCCCAGCTTTCCTTCGCAACTCGAATGGAAGATTGGACTT
>NZ_KQ058771.1:0-18688 GCF_000982955.1 Micromonospora sp. HK10
GGAATCGGTGCTACCTGGGAGAAACTTGAGGTAGTTGAGACCAGATTAGCGCTGAAACGGCGTCAGTCGCGAGATCTGTCCATTTGGTGCACGTTTCCCGGGGTGCTGGGGGACCGTGCCGGACGCCGGGTCGGCAACACCACCAGCAGCAGCAGGCTGAGCAGCACGTACGCGTTGCGCGCGACGAACTCCCCCGGGTCGTCGGTGCGCACCGGCGTGATCCCCCAGTCCTCGAACGTCACCACCCCGTAGATGATCACGAACGTGGTGCCCACCGCGAGAGCGAGCAGCCAGCAACCAGGCCGGTCAGGGTGAGCCCGGCCAGCGCGTCCCCGGCCCGCGCCGCCCGGGCCGCCCGCCACAGCCCGTACCCGGTCACCGCCAGCACCAGCAGCAGCCAGGGCACCTGGGCCGGCTTCTCCGGCACGGTGAGCCGGCTGAGCAGGCCGAACAGCGACTGGTTGCCGGTGTAGTCGGTGCGTCCCACCCGGTCGGTCGCCCACAGCTCGTGGGTCCAGAAGCGCCACGAGTCGGCCGGCGCCACCGCCGCCGCCAGCAGGGTGGCCAGCGCGGCGGTCGCCGAGGCGACCAGCGCCGCCCACCAGCGCCGGGTGGCCAGCAGGTAGAGGATGAAGATGCCGGGAAAGAGCTTGACCGCCGTGGCCAGCCCGACGCCCAGCCCGGCCCAGCGCCGCCCCCCGGGTACGGCGAACAGCAGGTCGGCCAGGATCAGCACCACCAGCAGCATGTTGATCTGGCCGAAGGTCAGCGTCTCCCGGGTGCTCTCCACGGCGAGGACCAGCAGCACCGCCACGACGAGCGGAAACCCCCGGTGCAGGTCGTGCCGATCGAGCACCGGACGGACCAGCCACCAGGTGGTCAGCACCACGCCGAGCAGGGTCAGCACCGTGAAGATCGCCACCGTGACGCCGAGCGGCAACAGGGCGAACGGCCGCAGCAGCAGCGCCGCGAACGGCGGGTAGGTGAAGTAGAGGGCACCCTGCACCCGGTCCGGCTGCACGTAGTCGTAGAGCGGGTGGCCGGCCGCCCACCAGTCCATCGCCCGCATGTAGATCTTCAGGTCGAAGAAGTTGTGCACCCGCCCCGGCCAGTAGAGCACCGGCAGGACCGCCGCGATCGCCACCACCGCGACGAGCCGGCGCGCCGTACGGCCGCCCGGATCGTCGTCGGTGACGGCGGGCGGTGCGACGGGTTCGGCTGGCACGGGGGCAACCCTAACGGTCCACCGCCGGGCACCGGTGCTCCAGGCGCGGGCGGGTCGGCGGCGCGTAGTCTGGTCCGGTGGCTGATCTTCTCGTCTGGATCGACTGTGAGATGACCGGGTTGGACCTGGGCCGGGACGCGCTGATCGAGGTCGCGGCGCTCGTCACCGACCCGGATCTGAACGTGCTGGGTGAGGGCGTCGACGTGGTGATCCACGCCGACGAGGCGGCGCTCGAGGCGATGCCGGAGATCGTCCGGACCATGCACGCCAAGTCCGGGCTGACCGACGAGGTCCGCCGGTCGGTGGTCACCCTGGCCGAGGCGGAGGACCTGGTCCTCGACTACGTCACCCAACACGTGAAGGATCCCCGCACGGCGCCGCTGTGCGGCAACTCGATCGCCACCGACCGGGGCTTCATCGCCCGGGACATGCCGCGACTCGACGCGCACCTGCACTACCGCATGATCGACGTCTCCTCGATCAAGGAGCTGTGCCGGCGCTGGTACCCGCGGGTGTACTTCGGGCAGCCGCAGAAGGGGCTGGCCCACCGGGCGCTCGCCGACATCCGGGAGAGCATCCGGGAGCTGCAGTACTACCGGCGGACCGTCTTCGTGCCGCTGCCCGGCCCGGACGTGGAGACCGCCAAGGCCATCGCCGCCCAGCTCTGAGCCGCGCGCCCGAACCCGCTGGACGGGGCCGGCCCGGGTGTGGCTATTATTAGTCCGCGCCCGCCCGGCTCGTCCGGCGCGAGAGCATGGTGGCTGTAGCTCAGTTGGCAGAGCACCGGGTTGTGGTCCCGGTTGTCGTGGGTTCAATTCCCATCAGTCACCCCAACACGACGGAAGCCCCCTCCCGCGGGAGGGGGCTTCCGTCGTTCCCGGTCCGGCCTCCCTCCCGCGGGAGGGAGGCCGGACCGTGGACCTCAGGGGGTCGGCTCGACGCTCGGCTCGCCGGTCGCGTCACCCGGCTCGCCGGTCGCGTCACCCGGCTCGGCCGGCGGCTCGTACGGCAGGGCGCTGCCCTTGACGTACTCGTCCCAGCTCATGTTCCAGTCGGTCCAGCCGTTGCCGTTCTGGAGCTTGCGCTCGGTGCCCTTGACCGTGATCGGGTCGCCCATCCGGGTGTTGGCGAAGAGCCAGGCGCCGTCCTTCATCGAGACGTTCACGCAGCCGTGCGAGACGTTCGTGCGGCCCTGCACGCCCTCGGACCACGGGGCGGCGTGGATGAACTCGCCACCCCAGGTCAGCCGCTGGGCGTAGTCGATCTCGGTCCGGTAGCCCTCCTCCGGGCCCAGCTCCTCCATCGTGTCGAAGACCGTGTGGCGCTTCTTCTCGATCACCACCATGGTGCCGCTGGACGACGGGGTGCTCTTCTTGCCGAGGCTCACCAGGATCGTCTTGACGGCCTTGCCGTTCTTGGCGACCGTCATCCGCTTGGTGCGGTTGTCCACGGTCATCACGAACGACGGACCGATCTTGACGTCGACGGTGAGGTCGGAGCGGCCGTACCAGCCGTCACCGAGCGGCAGGCCACCCGCCTGCACCTTGTAGGTCACCGTGCTGTTGGCCTGCCAGAACTCCTTGGGCCGGTAGTGCACCTCGGTCGGGCTCACCCAGTGCCAGATACCCTCCTGGGCCGGCTTCGCGGTGACCGTCATCCGGCGCTGCATGTCGTCGCGGTAGTCCTCCGGGATGGCCCGGCCGAACTTCACGATCAGCGGCATCCCCACCCCGACGACCTGGTTGTCGCCGAGGAAGCTGGTGACCCGGACCTGCTTGCCGGGCTTCGCCATGGTGGTGAAGGTGCTGGTCGCGGTGGCCGGCTTGCCGTCGTCGCCGGTCGCGGTCACCGTCGCGGTGTACGTCTCGCCGTACTTCAGCGCGCCGCCGGGCAGCCAGCTCTTGCCGTCGGCCGCGAGCGTGCCCTCGACGGCCGTGCCGGCGGAGTCCTTCAGCTCGACGGTGGTCTCCGTCGCCTCCTTCGTGGTGAAGGTGACGGCGGTGGCGGCCGGCACGTCCTTGGCGTCGGCGGCCGGCTCGGTGATGGTGGCCGACGCCTTCGGCCCGCTCTCCCCGCCGCCGCCCTGCCAGCTCGACCCCTTGTCCCCGCCGCCGGTGCAGGCCGAGGTCAGGGCCAGCGCGGCGGCCAGCACCGCGGCGGCGAACCCGCGGCGTGCCCCGCGCCGGGTGGTGCCGGGCCGGATCAGCTCGTCCTGGCTGTGTCGCATGATTTCCTCACAGTCGTGGTCCCCGGTCCCATCGTTCCCTACAGACGCACCGCTACGGATACCCGTTGCCTGACGTGAACCGGAACACGCGAGCCGGATGTAACGATTCTGGTATCTTGCGCCGCTGTGCGAAGGGGCTGATCTCTGTTTCCGGGGCCGGGACCAGGCCGACCGTGACCGAGATCGCTCCCGGCCACGGTACATTCGCCGAGCTCAGAAGGGCGAACCGGTGCCGCCGTCCGGCACCGGGATGGCGCTGCCGGCGACGAACTCCGACCAGCTCAGGTTCCACGCGGTCCAGCCGTTGCCCGCCTCCAGCCGGCGCGGGGTGCCGCGCACGGTCACCGGGTCACCGATCAGCGTCCGGTCGAACAGCCACCGGCCGTTGGCCATCGAGACGTTCACGCAGCCGTGCGAGACGTTCCTGCGGCCCTGCACCCCCTCGGACCAGGGGGCGGAGTGGATGTACTCGCCGCCCCAGGTCAGCCGCTGGGCGAAGTCGATCTCCGTGACGTACCGGTTGCGGGGGTCCGCCTCGTCCCGGGTGTCGAAGACCGTCGACTCCTTCTTCTCCATCACCACCATGGTGCCGCTGGAGGAGGGGGTGCTCTTCTTGCCGAGACTGACCGGCACGGTCCGGATCAGCGCGCCGTTCTCGTACACGGTCATCCGCTTGTTGGCGTTGTCCACCTTCATCTCGAACTGGCGGCCGATCTTCGCGGTCGCGCTCCGGTCGACGTTGCCGTACCGGCCGTTGCTCAGCGGGACGCCGGCCAGGGCCAGCCGCACGGTGAGGGTGGTACCCGGCTTCCAGTACTCCGGCGCGCGGTAGTAGGCCTGGGTGCCGTTGGACACCCAGTGCCAGGCACCCGGCTGGGGCGGGTCCGTCTGCACGAACATCCGCCGCTGCACCGCGGCCCGGTCCTTCTTCGGGATGCCCGGCGAGAACTCCGCCACCACCGGCATCGCCACCCCGTACGTCCGGCCGCTGAACAGGTAGAGGCCGGAGCCGATCATCGACTTCGGCCGGGCCATCGTGGTGAAGGTGCTGGTGCCCTGGTGCGTCGAGCCGTCCGGGCCGGTCCCGGTCACCGTGGCGGTGTAGCGGGTGGCGTACTTCAGCGGGGCGGACGGCACCCAGGACGAGCCGTCGCGGCGCAGCCGGCCGGCGACGGGCTTGCCGTCGGCCGCGGTGAGAACCACCTTCGTCACCGTCCCACCGCCGGGGACGCTCGCGCTGATCTCGGTGCTGACCGGCCGGCGCTGGGCGCCCGTGGCCGGGCTGACCCGCAGCGGTGCCGTCGCCACCGGCGGTGGCGTGCCCGCCGGGGTCGTGCTGGCGCTCGGCTCGGCCTGCTGGCTGCCGGAGACGAACGTCGGCTTCTTCTGGTCGGCGCCGCATCCGGCCAGTGCCAACGACGCCGTGAGGACCAGGACGCCCACCATCGCCCCGGACCGCGCGAACCTGCCCATCCCCACCTCTGTTCTCGCGTGCCTGGCCGACATGGTGCCTCATGAGCACGGCGCCGCCGGGCCCCAGGGTCGTCTTTTGCCCCTTTTTGTCCGGTAACCTCGACCGAAGGGTGGAGGCCGGGATCGGGTTGGAAACCGGCTTCGCGGGCGTGCTAATGTTCTTCCCGTTGCCGGCGAGCGCCGCTAGCTCAACTGGCAGAGCAGCGGACTCTTAATCCGCGGGTTCGGGGTTCGAGTCCCTGGCGGCGCACCAACGAGCGAGGCCCTGATCTGGTGGTTCACACCGGGACGGGGCCTTTTTCGCATCCTCGGGTGGTGGGCTGGTGGGCTGGTGGGCCGGTGGGGTGCTCCGATCGACGGGTTGAGCGCCGAGCTCCGGGGCCGCTCCCGTCGGGAGCGGCCCCGTTGCCGGTCAGCTCGTGGTCGCCGCCAGGCCGCTGGGATCCGCGAGGCAGGTCATGTAGGCGTAACCGATCCCCTTCGACGAGTTGGTGTCGATGTAGAGCCAACCGTTGGCGTTGCTCACGCCGCAGGCCGTGTACCGGTCGCCCAGGCTGTATTTCCCGGTGAGGCAGAAGAGGTGGTCACCCTTCTGCGCGCTGAGGAGGACGTCGGCGTCGTGCTTCGGGTACTTCCGGATGGGGAGCCTGTCGGCCAGCGAGATCACCCAGCCACTGACGCACTTGCGGGAGTAGTCGGCCGTGACGACAGCCGCGGACATGGACGTGGCGGGAAGGGCGGCCACCGACGGAGTGGTCGTGCCGGCTGCGGCCGGCGCTGCCGGCAGCGCCATCGCCAACCCGAGTGCGCCGAGCGTCAGCAGGGCGGCTGCCGTCTTCCTGAGAGTTTTCATGAATCCCCCGTTGATCATGGCGGCCATCGACCGGCCGCCCAGGAGGCGCAGCATAACGAATCATCGATTCCATGTTGGTCCCGCCGCGGGGTCGCGCGCCGCTAGCTCAACCGACAGCGCGCCCGCGCCCGCACCAGCAGGGTCTCCGACCGGGCCAGTGCCGGACGGTCCACACCGGACTCACAAGATCCGTACAATCGGTCCCTTCCCGCCCACGCCTCCGCAGAGGAGACCTGTCATGCCCGGCAACCGCAGGCTGCCCAGCCGACGCCCACGACCCGGGCGGGTCCGGGCGCTCGCCGTCGCCGTGGCGGCGCTGCTGGCCGGCGGCGGGCCGGCCGCCGCGGCCGCCACACCCGCCTCGGCGGACGCCGCGACCGGCACGGCCCCGGCGGGAACCGTCTCGTTCAGCGACGACTTCCAGCGGACGAACGGACCGGTCGGCAACGGCTGGGTGGCGCCCCGCGGCACCTGGTCCATCGCGGCCGGCGCGGCCCAGGCCACCGGCCCGGCCGAGCGGGTGCTGGTCCGGGACTCAATCTTTCTCGGTCCCAGCTACGACCTCACCACCTCGCTCGGGCTGGCCGCCCCGGCCGGGTCCACCCGGCTCTGGGCCGGCCTCGCCTTCCAGGTCATCGACCACGCCGACGGCACCCAGAGCTTCTACGCGCTGCGGGTCGGGCAGAGCCAGGCCGACGGGGCGCGGGCCCGGTGGCAGCTGGTGCGGATCGACCACTCCGCCGGCGCGACCGACGCCGGCCTGCTGGGCGAGGGGGACCTCGCCGCCGCTCCCGGCACCGCACTGGGCGTGCGGGTGACCGCGACGGCCGACGGCAGGGGCGTCACCGTCCGGATCAGCGCCGGCACTTCCGGGGTGGACCGGACCGTCCCGCTGCGCCTGGCCGACCGGCTCAGCGGCGGCAAGGTCGGGCTCTACTCGCAGGCCGGCACCGTGGGCCTGCGCGACTTCACGGCGACCGCCACGACGTCGCCCGGCTACCGCTCCTTCTACGACGGGTTCGACCGGGCCGACGGGGCGGTCGGCAACGGCTGGCGGGTCGCCCGGGGCACCTGGCGCCTGGCCGGCGGGGCCGCCGTCCCGTCCGGCACCGCCGACCGGCTGATGTACCCGAGCGGCCTCACCCTGGGCGCGGCGTTCCTGCTCAAGACGTCGCTGACCCTGCCCGAGCCGGCCCTGACCTACCGGCCGTGGACCGGCATCGCCTTCAACATCGTCGATCACGGCGACGGCACCCAGACCTACTACGTGCTGCGCGTCGGCCAGTCCCAGGCGGACGGCGGGCAGGCCCAGTGGCAGCTGGTCCGGATGACCCGGTCGTCCGCCGGCGCCTCGGACGCGCTGCTGGCCGGCGGGGGAGTCAGCGCGCAGCCCGGTGCCACGCTCAGCGTGAGCGTCGACGGCAAGAACCGGGGCACCGGCGTCCACGTCGCCATCGACGGCGCGGGCGTGCCAGCCGGGCAGGCCGTCGACCGGTACGTGGGGCTGCGCTGGCGGGACCTGCTCACCGGCGGCGGCGCGGGGGTCTACTCGCAGGGCGGGTCGCTGAGCCTGCCCTTCTTCGCCGCGGAGACCAGCAACGAACCGGCCGTCGCCCCCGCCGAGCCCGGGCCGCTGGACTGCTCGCCCCGCGCGCCCGGCGACTACCCGCTGCCGGGTGCGTCCCGGACCGTCAGCCAGGTCATCGACGTGGGGACCACCTGGGCCGGGCACCCGGTCGACCAGGCGGTCCTGACCACCGACACCGAGCAGTACGTGGCGTACTACGACGCCGACCGCCGGATGACCGTGGCGAAGCGCTCGCTCGACGCCACCACCTGGACACGCCGGACGCTGGACTCCACCCTCGGCTGGGACAGCCACAACGGCATCACGATGGCGCTGGACAGCACCGGCAACCTGCACGTGGCGGGCAACATGCACGCCGTGCCGCTGGTCTACTTCCGCACCTCGGTGCCGGGCGACGTGTCCACGCTGACCCGCATCCCCACCATGGTGGACAGCTCCGTGGAGGGGTCCGTCACCTATCCGCGCTTCCTCCGCCACACCAACGGCGACCTGCTGTTCAGCTACCGCAACGGGGTCAGCGGCGACGGCGCCAACTACTACAACCGGTACGACCCGGTCAGCCGTACCTGGTCGAGCCTGCTCGGCCGCCCACTCGTCGACGGTGACGGCCGCAACGGCTACCCGGAGGGTCCGCTGCGCGGGCCGGACGGCTACTGGCACCTGGCGCTGGTCTGGCGGGACACCCCGGACGCCGGCAGTTCGAGCATGCCGTCGTACGCCCGCAGCCGGGACCTGGTCAACTGGGAGGACAGCGCGGGCCGGCCGCTGGCCCTGCCACTGACCTACCTCCGGTCCGAGGTCATCGACCCGGTGCCGACCTACGGCGGCGTGGTCAACGGCAACGTCCGGCTCGGCTTCGACGCCGCCAACCGGGTGGTGGTGACCTACACGAAGTACGACGCCGACCTCGGCAACCAGCTCTACGCGGCCCAGCCGGACGGCGCGGGTGGCTGGCGGATAACCCGCCTCACCGACTGGACCGGCCGGTGGGAGATTCTCGGGTCCGGCACCCTGGCGTTCCCGGTCTCGTTGCAGGCCGCGGCGAGCGGGCTGCCGGACGGCCGGCTGCGGGTGCCCTACACGTGCCGGGGGGTCAAGCGGTCCCTGATCGTCGACCCGTCCTCGCTGGGCGTCGTGGCCGACGTCCCCGATCCGGTGCTGCCCACCGAGATCACCCGGGTGCGTTCCACGTTCCCCGGCATCGGCGTGCGGACCGCGACCTCGGTGGCCGGGGACCGCAGCTACGTGCTGCGCTGGGAGAGCATGCCCTCGAACCAGGACCAGCCCCGGCCGGCGGACCAGACGCCGCCGGCCCAACCCCTGCAGCTGTACGTGCTGACCACCTCGTGACGGCCGCGGCCCGGGTGGTTGGGCCACCCGGGCCGGGGCTGTGCTAACGTCTCGTCCCGTTGTCAGCGAGCGCCGCTAGCTCAACTGGCAGAGCAGCGGACTCTTAATCCGCGGGTTCGGGGTTCGAGTCCCTGGCGGCGCACCAACGAGCGAGGCCCTGACCTGGTGGTTCACACTGGGTCGGGGCCTTTTTCGTGTCCGGGCGTGGGTGGTGGTGGCTCGGTGGGTGCTCGGGAGCCGGTGGGCCGGGGTGGTGTCGGTGGGACGCGGCGGGGTGCTCCGGGACGCCGGTTGGTGGCTGCCGGCGGGGGATGGTCGGGCGGTTGGGGGTTGCGGCTGTCGGTGGTGCCGGATCGGTTCGGTGGGCGGTTCCCGCATGGGCTCGGAGCCGGGGTCCGGCGCTCATGGCGGAACGCGGTATGCCGGTTCTGCGGCTTCCGTCGTCAACTCTTTGGCTGATTCGGTGAACAGTGATCATGGAAACGTCTCACAAACCCCGTTTTGAGGGTGCGGGAGTTCCCTTGGGGCGTCACTGCGGCGCCGGATCGCCGGGATGGCGGGGCGTCGACGGGGTGGGTGATCATCGATGGGTGGCCGGTGGTCGTGAGCTGTCTCCTCGGCGGTGGCGGATCCTGTCGTTCATGGCATCGCACGGCTGGGCCACCACGAGCGACATCGCGGTGGTAGCGGGGGGTGCCGCGGTTGACCGCGCACCGGGACCTCACCTGGTTGCACACCATGGGCTTGGTGGGCCGGGAACGGTCGGCGGAGGACCGGGCGCACGCCTGGTGGTACAGGATCACCGGGGAGGGGACCGAGCTGCTGGATCGTGATCTCGTCTTGTCGGGGCGGCCGGTGCCGTTGCGTCTGGGTCAGCGGGACTGGGGTGCGGCGCACTACCTGCTGTTCCTGCCGTTGCTCGCGGTGTCACGCCAGGATCCCGCCCGGTGTGGGCTGTTCCAGTGGTTGACTACTTTGGACACGTCGGTGTGTCTGCGGGAGAGTGGCTTGGCGCATCTGCTTGCGACGGGTACGGCGTGTGGCTGCAGGACGGCCGCTGTCTGCGGTTCCTGGTGCACGTCGATCCCGGCCCGGTCGGTGAGGTGATCGCCGAACGAGAGCGGTCCACTGCCGGGCTCGGAGCTGTTCTGGCTGGCTATCGGCGCACTGACCCGGTCTTGCCGGTCGGCGTGGTGCTGGTCATCGCTCGGGACGCGGAACGGGGAGGCCAACCTGCTCGCTGATCTCGTGAGCCGGCCGCTGCGGGCGCCGATCGCGATTACCACCGTCGACCTGTTGCACCACCACCGGCCGCACGAGCAGGTGTGGCGGATCCCGGCGGCGGGCACCGCACGTCACCGGCTGATCGACATCCCTCCTCCGTCCGGAGCCTTCCCGGTTGATTCGAAGGTAGTTGGGCCAAAGTAGTTGAATGCGTGGGAGCCGCCATGGGTCGGGCACCCTGAGGAGCAAGCATGGGCCGTATGGTGTATCCGCTTCTGCCGATGAGCGGATGCTGTCCCGGTCAGGTGCTCGAAGGAATGCCTAGCCCGTTGGAGCGTCGACCCGTTGAACGTCGCTGAGCAGCAGGCGGGCACCTTGGCGGACAACATTCCAGTCGGTCTTCGGCGAGCGGTCGAGGTTCTTGGCAAGCCAATGCCGCCGGTCTTCGTGTTCCCGCCGCAGATGGACGAGGTCAAGGTCCACGCCAGGTAGCCCGCCACGGCGTTCCAGCTCCTCGACCCGCTGCCCCATGGTGTCCATCAGCTCGCGGTTAAGGGTGTGCACGGCCTCAAGGTATGCGGTGGTCGGGACGCTGAGCCGGACTGCGGGGTCGGCGGTGAAACCGATCTCGCCGTCGTCCTCGTGCCGCCAATCCATGGTGATCTCGTCGCGATCGCCGCGGGTGGTACGCCAGAACCGGAGCTTGGGAGGATTGCGCAGGTAACCGAAGTCTAGGTAATGCTCGCCGCGCCAAATCGCGGCCGTGACGACAGGATGGTCGGGCAGGTCCGCGTTCCCGTCGTCGGTCCGTTCCTCATCCGGTTCGGCCACGAACTCAAGCGGGTCACACGTCCACTGCGCGGGGTCGGAGGCAATAAACGGCTGCAGATCGTCGGGCACTGGCTCCAGCACCTCGGGTGTAAGGACAATGACGTCTTCCCAGAGCCGGGCCAGGTAGTAGCCGACGTAGGGATGCGGGTGAACTTGCCGGGTGCGGCGCAGCAGCTCCTGCCCGCTTGCTTCGAGCCAGTACCAGCCTTCGGTAAGCCCAAACCAGTGGAGCCTCGGCTGGTCGCTGCCCCACGGCGACACCTCGTCCAGTGGGCACAGCTCGAACCGGAACCTGATCATTGAGGCAGTATCCCGTAACGTCCGGCGGTCGATCGAGAGCCCGGATCTGCCGCAGATCGCGCGGCTCGCTTCGTGCTCGGTGCGGCCATCCGCGAGTCCGGCGAGAGGGCGTTGTGGGTTCAGGTACGCGAGTTGGCGCCGACGGAGGGAGCGGCTGCCGATCGCGTTGCTGGTGTCGGCTCTGCCTGCCCTACGCTGACGCCATGAGGGAACGGGGCGTGAATCAAACTCCGGCGCTTGCCCTACCTGGCGGGCGTTGATGGATCGGCAGGCCGCGGTGCCGACTCACGTGCTCCCGAACGAGGTCCGGGCTGACGTGGAGACGCTGTGGCGATACCACGACATGCACCACGAGCTGCGCCCATGCGACGTGGGCATCGGCTTGGGCAGCCATGACCTCGGCGTTGCGGTGGTCGCAACGCGGCTGTTTCAAGCAGGGCTGTTCCCGTGGATCGTTTTCACCGGAGCGAACGCACCGACAACGATCGAGCGGTTCCCCTGCGGCGAGGCGGTGCACTATCGCGAGTACGCGGTTGAGCAGGGTGTGCCGGCGGAGTCCATTCTCGTGGAGCCGCGTGCCACGAACACCGCCGAGAACATCGAGTACTCCCGCGCGCTCCTGATCGAACGACAGATTCCCGTGCGGTCGGTGCTGATCATGTCGCGGCCCTACCAACAGCGCCGGGCCTACGCCACCTGCAAGCTGATGTGGCCGGAGACCGATGTGGTGTGCGCCTCAAACCCGCTCGAGCTGGACGACTACGTGGCCAGCATCGGCGACCCGCGGCGGGTGGTGGACATGCTGGTGGGCGACACGCAGCGGATCGAGGTGTACGCCGAGCGCGGGTTTGCGATTCCGCAGGAGCTGCCGGACGAGGTGCGGGCGGCATTCGAGCGCCTGGTGGCGGCCGGCTACACGAGCCGCCTGATCTGAGCCCAGCTACCAGCGCGGCCCTCCCGACCGGACGCCCATCCGGTCGCTGAGTTCGACGGCCAGTCGTGGTGGCCGGGGGCGGGTGAGGATGTCCCGGACGAGGTCGCGGGAGAGCTGGTGGTAGCGCACCTGGTCGGGGCCGATGACCTCGGCGTCCAGGAGGGCGGCGAGCGCGTCGTCGATGCGGTTCCAGCGGGCGAGGGCTCGGGCGGTTTCGATGGCGTGGCGAACCTGCCGCTCGACGGGCACGGTGCTGGTGTCGAGTGGGGCGCCGATGGCGATGGCGCGTTGCACGTTGCCGAGTTCTATCGCCACGGTCGTCTTGTGGATCGCCACGTTGGTCGGCCCGAACGCGGTCCACACGTGGTTGCCGTCGGCGCCGAGTCGCTGCGCGGCGGCGTCGGCCTCGGCGATGTGGGTGTCGGCCGAGGCGCGGTCGTCGTCTCGGGCGGCGGCCAGCGCGCAGACGAGGTGCAGGCTCCCGTAGACCGACAGCAGCTGCGGGGTCGGCTTGGCGAGCCGTGGCTCCAGGAACCGCGCCGCCGTGGCGGCGAGGCCCAGGGCTTGGGCGTACTCGCCGATGGAGGCGAGCGAGTGTGCGGCGGAGCGGCTGAGTGAGCCGATGACGACGTGGTCGTGGCTGGCGTTGGCGGCGGCCAAGCCTCGGCTGGCGGCGGTCCACGCGAGGTCACCTTCGCCGAGCTTGGTGAGGAACAACGCGGCGAGCTGGTGGGCGTATGCGGTCATCGCGTGCGCGCGCCGGCCGTCGTCTCCGTCGTACGCCTCGGTGGCGGTGAGGCAGTCGTGGATGAGGTAGGGCAGTCGGCGGGCGAGGGTGCCGTACCGCGAGTGCTGGTAGGCGGTCCAGATCTCGGCGACATCGTTCTCGATCTCGCGCAGGGCAGGAGCCTCGACGTCTCCCGTGCGGGCCAGCGCCGGCGCGAGGTGACGATAGTCGTGGAGCGCGGCCCGCAAGGCCGGGATCGTCTCGCGCCCCGAGTCGTCCGACCACTCAAACAGGCTTGGCGCACCGATCAGGTCGCCGAGGGACACGTCGAGGGCCTTGGCGATCGCGCGGATGACCGACAGCCTGTCCAGGTCGGCCCGGTTCGTCTCGACCTTGCGTAACCACTCCTGCGTCTTGCCGACCAGACCGGCCAGCACCTCCTGGGAGAGCCCTCGCCGACGCCGGTAGAAGGCGACGCGCTGGCCGATCGTCATGTCGTCCGTCATCCCGCGTCGACCCGCAGCGGTCGGTAGCGTCGATCGACGCGGCGAAGTTCGACAACCGCCCCACCTGGGACAACAAGGGTAGGTTCGACAGTCGACCCGGCTGGGACAACTGGAACAAGAAGAAGTAGCCCGCACCACGGGACGCGCGGGGTGGCGTGCCCACCCCGCGCCCACACAGGTTGAGGACACATGCGCACCACCACGATCGGCGACGTCAAGGTCCTGCTGCCGGACCTCGAACCGGACGACCTCGACACCACGATGGACCTGGCCGACGGCCTCATCGAGGCCCTCGTTGAGGGTGCCTCGTGGCGCGGCTCGCACCTTGAGGACGTCAGTGTCCGCAGCAGTCTGATCAGCGGCGTGAACCTGAGCGAGAGCACCTGGGAAGCCGGCAGCCTCTTCGGCTGCGAGATCACCCGCACCGACTTCTCCGGCGCGACGCTAACCGGCATCACGATCGAACGCTGCGCCATCACCGGCTCCCGGTTCACCGGCACCAGACTCACCGACGTACGCCTGAAGGATGTCCTGTTCGACGGCTGCCGCTTCGACTACGCGACCCTCCAACGCGTCACCGCCGCTGGCTCGGTCGCGTTCACCGACTGCACCCTCACCAACGGCGCGTGGTCGTCCTGCCGGCTACCGCGCTTCGCACTGCGATCCTGCGACCTGAGTGGTCTGGAACTGGACTACTGCCACCTCGACGGCACCGACCTGCGGGGCAGCCGACTCCAGGGCCTCAAGACCCCGCTGGACAACCTGCGCGGCGTCACCCTCGGCGAGGACCAGCTTCCTGACCTCACCCAGCTGACCGTCGCCGCCCTCGACCTCACCGTGCGCAACAACTGAAGCCGAGGAGGCATCGTGGTCGCTGAACCCACGGGCAGCCCGGACACGATCCTCGTCTGCATCCGGGGCAACTCCGGCTCAGGCAAGAGCAGCATCGCCCGCGAGCTACGACGCCGGCACGGCCGGGGCTGCGCCCTGGTCGAGCAGGACTACCTACGCCGCATCCTGCTGCGCGAGCGGGACAAGCCCGGCGGCGCCGCACCGGCGTTGATCGGGCAGACCGTGCGGTTCGCCCTCGACCACGGCTACCACGTGGTGCTGGAGGGCATCATGCACACCAGCCGCTACCGCAGCATGCTGACCTCTCTGCGGAACGGCCACCGCGGCCGGTCGCTGTTCTGCTATCTCGACGTGTCCCTGGCCGAGACCCTGCGCCGGCACCTCACGCGCCCGCAGGTCAGTGAGTTCACCGCCGAGCACATGAGCGGCTGGTACGCCGCCCATGACGTCCTGGGCTGGCCCGACGAACTCGTCCTACCCGAGACCACCGGACTGAACGAGGCCGTCAAGGCCATCGCCGCTGCTGCCGGGCTACCCCAGACCGGACGCGACGACGACCTGCTACGGAACGTTCCGTCCCCATAGAGCAGCCCAACCGGCAACCGGTGACACCGTTCCGGCGCGCCGTTCACCAACGTCGGTCCCGAATGGCCAGACGGCCCACCAAGCACGGCGACTGCGACGGCATGGAGCTCGCCCTACCGCGCCCGCCGGAGCCAGCTCTCGATGACAGTGAAGTCGTGTTGGGTCAACCCGCGACGGGGATCGACCTGATGCAGCAGGGCCGGACCGGGATGATGAGTCGACACCCACTGCTGATCGGCGTGGGAGATCTCGTCGTCGACCCAGACGAACGGGCGTCCCTGCGCCCATTCGACCAGCCCACGGGTCTTCCAGTGCAGGACGCCCACCTCGTCAGAGTCGGGCCAATCCACGATGGGCAGAGGCGGCAATCCCAGCAGCGGCGCGAGCACGTCGTTCGCGTCGCTATCCAGGTCGCCGCCCACACCAGATCACACGTCAGGGCCTCCAGCCGGCGGCCGTGTCCCGGATCGACCTTGTGCAGCAGGGGATGAGCGTAGGCCGATAGGACCGGTGCCTCGGTGTGGCCATGCGGCATGCCCGGCTGAGCCGGCCTGCCGGTGACGCGGCGTCGCCGCACGCCGGGGCTGCGCCGGGAGGAACTGGCCCTGCTGGCCGGCATCACCACCACCTGGCTCACCTATCTCGAGCAGGGCCGCGACGTACGCCCGTCCGGCCAGGTGCTCGACGCCCTGGCCCGGGCGCTGCGGTTGACCGGCGCCGAGCAGGAGCACCTGCACCGCCTCGCCGGTGGTGGCCGCTGTACGACGTCCAGTTCAGCCACGCGGGTCGCAAGCGCCTCCGGCACCCCCGGCTGGGCTTGATCGCCGTGTCGCATGCCGCCTTCCACGTCGCCGAGCGGCCCGAACAGACGCTGGTGGTCTACCACCTGCCGACCGGCACGGACTCCCTGGACGCGGCGATACCTTCCGGGAGCCGCCCACCTCGGCCATGAGCCGTTGCCGCTAGATGATGCTGATCGTCACGTCCCGCTGCCCTTGATCCGGTGTTGTCCGCTGTTGTCGGTGCAGGACCTGCGACTTCGAAGATCGCCTCTACCATCAACCCACCTCAACGGAGGACAAAGGAGATGGTGGATGAGCACATTGATGGGGCGAAGGCGCCGGCCCCGTTTGCGGTGCGCGGCGCTGGTCGTCGCGATGGTCGCCGGTAGCGGTCTGTTCGGCGGAGCAGCGCCCGCGGCCGCGTCGCCCAGCGGGGGGGTCGACGCGGGGGTCTTGAACACGATGTTCAACACCTACGGAGACGCGGGCGGGCACTGGACCGGTGGCGACAGCACGGCCTCGGTGGCGTTGCCGGACGGCCGGGTGGCGTGGCTGTTCTCGGACACGTTCCTGGGCACGGTGAACGCGGACGGAACACGACCGGCGAACACGCCGATGGTGAACAACACCCTGGTGGTGCAGGACACCGGGACGAATCTGGTCGCGACGCGGCATGGTGGCACGGCCAGTTCGCCCACGGCGTTGGTGATCCCGACCGACCCGGACGAGTACTACTGGGTCGCGGACGGCCTGGTCGAAGCCGGTGCGATGAAGGTGCTGTACAACAGCTATCACCGCACCGGAGAGGGAAACCTCGACTATGAGATCACCGGGACGGCGCTGGCGACGTTCACGCTGCCCGGGCTGACCCTCTCCGGAGTGGTCAAGCTGCCGTTGGGCGCCACCATCGGCTGGGGCTCGGCGCTGCTGGAAGCGGGCGGCTACACCTACATCTACGGCACCTCCAACGGGCAGGCGGGAACGAAGTTCGGGCACGTGGCCCGGGTGCCCTCCGGCGGCCTCGGGGGCGCGTGGCAGTTCTGGACCGGTACGACCTGGTCGAGCCAGGAGGCCGACGCCGGGGTGCTGCTCAGCGGGGTGGGCACCGCGTACGGTGTTCAGCAGGTGGGCAGCGAGTTCGTCCTGATCACCCAGGACACCAACCTGATCTTCGACCCGCAGGTGTTCGCCTACACGGCGCCAACCCCGACCGGGCCGTTCTCCGGTCCGGTGCCGTTGTTGGTCGCGCCGGAGGTGCAGCCGGGTGGCGCGAAACTGATCTACGACGCGCGGGTGCATCCGGAACTGGCCCGTTCCGGCAAGTTGCTGGTGTCGTACAACCTGAACAGCCTGAACGATGCGGACAACTTCGCTGACGCGCGCCTGTACCGGCCCCGGTTCGTGGAGTTCGACTGGCCGCGGCCGGTGAAGGACCCGAGCACGCTACCGGCGGTGCCGTCCGGGGTGACGGCGACTCCGGACACCGCCGGGCAGGTGCGCCTGTCGTGGTCGGCGGTCCCGGGCGCCACGCGCTACTGGCTGTATCAGCGCAATGTGACCACGGGGCAGACGCACTTCGCCCGGCAGCCGTACCCGTTCACCGAGACGACCGCGACCATGGGTCTGCTCACCTCGGGGCATCAGTACGAGTTCCGGGTGACGGCGGAGAACGGCGTCGGCGAGGGGCCGGCGTCGACGACGGTGGGCGCGACGCCCTACATCGCGCCTCCGCCGGCGCCCAGCGACATCACCGCCACGGCGGACACGGCGGGGCGGATCACCCTGCGCTGGACGGCCGTCGCGGGGGCCTGGGGGTACGACGTGCTCAGGCGGGACGTCACCGACGGCGCGACCCAGTTCGACCTGGTCACCCGCCCGGGCGGCCAGGAGACCCAGCTGGTCATGGGCAACCTGGAGCACGCCCACGAGTACGAGTACGTGATGGTGACCCGCCACGGCGGCGGGGAGTCGCCGCGCTCCGCGCCGGTCCGGGCGACGGCGACATACGCGCTGCCCGCCGCGCCGACCGGGCTGGTCGCCACCCCGAAGTCGGACGGCACCATCACACTCACCTGGGCCGCGCCGGACAATGTGTGGTTCCAGATCTATCACCGGGACGTGACGGCGGGGGAGGAGTTCACCCAACTGCCGCTGCCGGTCACCGAGTGCTGCACGATGGTCGACAGGTATCTGACCCACAACCACGAGTACGAATACAAGGTGACCGCGACGAACCGGGGCGGCGAGGGGCCGCCCAGCAATCTGGTCCGGGCGACCTCGGCCTACGCATTGCCCGCGACGCCCACGAACCTGCGGGGCACCGGCGGAGACGGCACCGTCACCCTGGAGTGGACCGCGTCGGATGACCTGTGGTTCCGGGTCTACCGACGGAACGTGACCGCCGGCGAGTCCGAATTCGCCGAGCTGCCCTATCCGGTCACCACGTGCTGCAAGATCACGCTGGACTACCTGGCCAACAACGAGACGTACGAGTTCAAGATCTCGGCGACCAACCAGGCCGGGGAGAGCGGGCTCAGCAACACCGTGAGCGTCGTTCCCCGAGCGGCCCCACCACCACAGGTCACCGGGCTGACCGCGGCGGCCCAGTCCGACGGGAGCGTCCGGCTGGACTGGACCGGACCGACCGGGTCGCAGTTCTGGTACGACGTCTACATGCGGGACGTGACCGCCGGCGCCTCCTTCACGAAGTTGGCGCTGCCGGTCACCACCTGTTGCACCCTGAAGGTCGATCTGCTCACCCACGGGCACGTCTACGAGTTCAAGGTGGGTGCGACCAACGGGCTGGCCGGCCCGCACAGTGCCGTCGTGCGGGCGACGAGCAACTACAGCCCGCCGCCGGCCCCGACCGGCCTGCGCGGACGGACCGGCGGAGACGGATCGATCGATCTGGACTGGAACCCGGTGAACCAGTCCGTTCTGTACTGGATCTACTACCGGGACAAGACGGCCGGTGCCGCCTTCACCCGGTCCGTGTATCCGACCGACCGGACCACGGCGACCCTTGAGTACCTGGTCCACGGGCATGTCTACGAGTTCAAGGTCAGTGCGGACAACCAGGGCGGTGAGGGAGCGGCGTCATCGCCGATCCAGGTGACGGCGCTGGGCGGGCTGCCCGGGGCCGCGAAAAACCTCACTGTCACCCCGGGCGACGGTACGGCCCGCCTGACCTGGACCGCCAGCCCGACCGCGAATGTCTACTACGACATCTAC
>NZ_KQ058771.1:18726-78583 GCF_000982955.1 Micromonospora sp. HK10
GACGTGACGGCGGGGCAGTCGTTCCAGAAGTTGCCGTACCCGGTGACCACCTGCTGTTCCTTCACCGCCAAGCTGCTCGCCAACGGGCACACCTACGAGTGGCGGATCCGGGCCACGAACATCGCCGGGGCCAGCGGATACTCGAACACGGTCAGCGCGCGACCGATGCCGCCGTTCCCGTCCGCACCCAGCGGTCTGACCGCCACCGCCAAGAGCAGGGGCGTGGCACTGACGTGGACCGCCAGCTCGACTCCGAACGTCTGGTACCTCATCTACCAGCGGGATGTGACCACCGGGCAGTCGTGGCAGAAGCTGCCCTATCCGGTGACCACGTGCTGCTCCTTCAGCGGCGACCTGCTGATCAACGGGCACACCTACGAGTGGAAGATCGCCGCGACGAACCTCTCCGGCGTCAGCGGCTTCTCCAACACCGTCCGGGCCCGGCCGATGCCACCGGCACCGAAGGCCCCCTCCGGCCTGTTCAGCTCGGCCGGCGTCAACCGGGTCATGTTGAACTGGTGGCGAAATGACGACGTCCCCGAACCGGTCGACGCCTGGTACAACATCTACTACCGCAACGTCAGCGACGGGCAGACGAGCTGGACGAAGTATCCGGCCTCGATCCTGGGAAACAGCTTCACCTTCTATGACTACCTCACGCCGCTGCGGGCGTACGAGTTCAGGGTCTCCGTCCAGAACCTGTCCGGTGAGGCCTTCGCCACCACGATCCGGCAGGAGATCCCGTACCGGCCGGTGCCGTACACCAACGGTCCGAAGCGCGGGAAGAACACCACCAACGGCAGCAACGTCCTGGCCCTCGGCTACGCCCTGAACAATCGCCTGCAATGTCGGGGCGACTGGTTCCAGACGATCTGTTACGGCAAGCCGCCGCCCACCAAGCTCGGACGATCACAGTCGATGACGGTGGGTGACTACCTCTTCTACATCTCGGGTCCCGAGAGCTTGGAGGAGGAACTGGTCTGCGAGGTTCAGCAGCGGTTGATCCTGCGGCGGAGGTACGACGCGGCCACCGCGGCCGACAAGGGCCCGGACCTGCTCTGGCACGAGCAGGTGCACTCCATGCAGTGGAACAGGTACGACAACTGGCAGACCTTCGTAGGCCTCTACCTGGCCGATCCGGATCGCTTCGAGTCGGAGGCCAACCTCTACTGGGGTGGATACCGGGTCTATCCGGGTGCGTCGAGGTGTTGATCGGACTTCGGGCCTGACCTCTTTCGACACGCGGCCGACGGGGCAACGGTCCCGTCGGCCGCGTGTCGTCCCCGACCGTGCCGCCCGGCTGCGGGCGGGAGTCCTCGGACGGACCGGGCACGCGGCGCCATCGACGGATCAATTGATGTAGTTCAATTGACTTGATATAGACGAAGGGTAATATATATGCGAGCTTGGCCCGTCCCGGGCTGATCGGCGGCAGGAGTTTCCGATGGGTGTGCGACGACCGCGCAAGCCACGTCCGACCATGGTGATCGGGGTGGCCGGTTCTCTCGTGGCGGGGCTGCTGACCACCCCGGCCGTCGCCGGCCCGGCGGCGGCCGCCACCGGGCTCACCCTGGCCGTGGACGTGTCCGCCGCCCGGCACCCGATCAGCCCCGACATCTACGGCATGAACGGTGGCGACCCCGCGCTCGTCGCGGAACTCGGCACGCCGGTGGCGCGCTGGGGCGGTAACGCGAGCAGCCGCTACAACTTCAAGAACCACACCTACAACACCGGCAGCGACTGGTACTTCGAGAACATCGTGGCCGGGCCCGACAACACGCTCGAGGCGTTCGTCCAGCGGAACCGGGACGCGGGCACCCGGCAGGTGGTCACCGTGCCGTTGATCGGCTGGGTGGCGAAGGACTCGCCCTCGTCGCACCCGTTCGCCTGCGGCTTCCCGGCCACCCGCTTCCCCGAGCAGGACTCGTTCGACCAGTGGGACCCCAACTGCGGCAACGGGCGGCACGCCGACACGAACCTGACCGGGGCCGTCCCCACGGACACCTCGGTCCCGGCGGACGCGTCGTTCGCGGGCGAGCTGGTGTCCCATCTCGTGAACCAGTTCGGCCCGGCGGCCCGCGGCGGCGTACCGATCTACGAACTCGACAACGAGCCGGTGCTGTGGAGCTCCACCCACCGCGACGTGCATCCCGAGCCGGTGAGCTACGACGAGCTGGGCAGCAAGGGCACGGCGACCGCCGCGGCCATCAAGGCC
The DNA here is from genome assembly GCF_000982955.1 of Micromonospora sp. HK10. GTDB lineage: Bacteria > Actinomycetota > Actinomycetes > Mycobacteriales > Micromonosporaceae > Micromonospora. Next base: position 20,942 of record NZ_KQ058771.1, read on the forward strand.
GCTGACCCGCGCGCGGCCGTGCTCGGCCCGTCCGGTTGGGGCTACTGCGAGTGGCTGGCGTCCGGCCTGGACGGCTGCGCGCCGGGTGCCGACGCGGCAGCGCACGGCGGGCTGAACCTGTCGCAGTGGTACCTGAAGAACATGAAGGACTTCAGCGACGCCCACGGCGGGAAACGCTTCCTCGACTACTTCGATCAGCACTACTACCCGCAGATCAGCGGCGGCAAGGACCCGGAGGCCAACGCGCTGCGGCTGCGCTCCACCCGGTCGCTGTGGGATCCCACGTACGTGGACGAGTCGTGGATCGGTCCCGGCGGGGTGAACGCGCCGCCGTTGCAGTTCATCCGGCAGATGAAGGCCTGGGTCGCGCAGTACTACCCCGGCACCAAGGTCGCCATCACCGAATACAACTGGGGCGCGCTGGACGACATCAACGGGGCGCTCGCCCAGGCCGACGTGCTCGGTATCTTCGGGCGCGAAGGTCTGGACCTGGCCACCATCTGGGGTGAGCCCAGACCGACCGACCCCGGCGCGTACGCGTTCCGGATGTACCGGAACTACGACGGCGCCAGGAGCAGGTTCGGCGACGTGAGCGTGTCGGCGGTCAGCAGCGACCAGGGGCAGCTCGCGGTCTACGCCGCGCAGCGCTCGTCCGACAAGGCGCTCACCGTGATGGTGGTCAACAAGACGGGCGGGGATCTGACGTCCCGGTTGGCGCTCACCGGGTTCCACGGCGGCGACAAGGCGCAGCGGTTCAGCTACGGTCCGGCCGATCTCACCTCGATCGTCCGCGGTGAGGACCTGCGGGTGACCCGGGGCGGCGTCAGCGCGACGTACCCGGCGAACTCCGTGACGCTGCTCGTCCTGCCGCAGCGCCGACGCTGACCGGCGAGGCCCGCCGGGCCGCTCGTCCGACCGGTCCCCGACAGAGCAGGGAAAACGCGGGTCCGCGCCCCTACAGTCCCCACCATGAGGTGGACGCTGCGCTCCGTGACCGGGCTCGCCGTACTGGTGACGGCCCTGCTGGCTCCGGCGGCGAGCGCCGCCGCGGCGCCCGCCGACGGCGGCCTCGGCCTGGCGCTGCGCCCCGGGCAGGCGGACTACCGCGCCGGCGACCAGGTCCGCCTCGACCTCACCGTCACGAACTCCACCGGCTCGGCGTGCGCGCTGCCCACCAGCGCCGTCGGCACCGTCCAGATCACCGGCGTACGCCGGGACGGGCGCGACCTCACGCCGGCGCTCACCCGCAGCTTCCACGACGACGGGATCACCGCCGCGGCCGGTGCCGGCCTGACCACTGTCGAACCCGGCGCGACCGCGACCGTGCCGCTCACCGGTCTCCGGCTGCACGACGGCGGCGCGCCCGGGGACGTCGTGCTCCGCTCGGTGGCCGCCACCGGCGACGGCGGTGGCCTGGACTCGCTCTGGCCGGTCGGCGCTCCGGGCCGGTACGAGGTCACGGCCGGCTACGTGACGCTGCCGGTCACCGGCGCGACGAACCTCTGCCCGGGCGCCACGGCACTGCGGAGCACCGCGTTCACGGTCGGTGCCGGCGGCCCGTCCGGCCCTCGCTGGCTCTGGCCGGCCGTCGGAGCGCTGCTGGTGCTGCTCCTCGGCGCGCTCGTGATCCTGCTGCGGGCCCGCCGCCGGCGGCCGACCGCCGCCGCCGTGGCCCTGCTGCTGGTGGCCGTGGGCGCACTGGTCGGCGGCAGCTCCCGGCCGGCCCGCGCGGACTACACCGTCGACCCGACCGCCGGCGTGCCGGTCAGCGGCGTCGACTTCCAGGCGGCGGTCGACGGCTGCCTCAAGGGGTTCGCCGAGCCCGGCGGCGACCCGTCCGGCCTGCTGCCCAGGCTGAAGGACAAGAAGAGCCCGAAGGTGCGGATCATCCCCACCCCGGGCGGCTCGGGCGCGTTCGAGACGCCGGAGAGCGCCGACGGCAAGGGCTCGTCCACGGTCACCTGGAACCCGACCTCGACCGACCCGTACGACGACGGGGTGGCCCGGGACCCGTGCGCGGCGCTCTACCACGAGCTGAACCACGCCGACGACATCTCCCGCGACGCGGTCCCGCCGGGCCAGTGCGGCAGCACCGGGATCCCCACCGCGGAGGTGAAGGCGACGTTCGCGGAGAACCGCTACCGGGCGGCGAAGGGTCTGCCGCCGCGCACCGGATACAAGGGGAACCCGCTGCCGAAGAGCCTCGACGAGTGCAAGAAGCCGGCGAAGAAGACGCCCCCGCCGAAGGGGCCGGTGAAGCTCTGCGAGGACGGCGCCGACTGCGGCGGCAGCAACGGCGACCCGCACCTGGTCACCTTCGACCGGGTCAGCTACGACTTCCAGGCCGTCGGTGAGTTCACCCTGGTCGCGGCCACCGCCGGTGACCCGCTGGAGGTGCAGGTCCGCCAGACGCCGATGCCCGGCACCCGGACCGCCTCGGTCAACTCGGCCGTCGCGTTCCGGGTCGGCGCGCACCGGGTCGCGCTGACGCTCACCGGCGGCGGCACCCGGGTGCACGTCGACGGCGCGTCGCGGCCCGCGCCGCCGGACCGCACCGACCTGGCCGGCGGCGGCAGCCTCACCCGCCGCCCGTCGGACACCGGCCCCACCGACGGGTACGACGTGACCTGGCCGGACGGCTCGGCGGCGGCGGTGGACCAGATCGGCCGCTACGGCTACCGGGTGCTGGTCCGGCTCGCCGACGGCCGGGCCGGCAAGGTACGCGGCCTGCTCGGCGACTTCGACGGCGACCCGGCCGACGACATCGCGCCCGCCACCGGCCCGGCGCTGGCCCAGCCGGCGCCGTTCGGGAAGCTCTATCCCGGGTACGCGGACAGCTGGCGGATCACCGCGGACCGTTCGCTGCTGCACTACGACGACGGGGAGGACACCGGCACGTTCACCGATCGGGCGTTCCCGGAACGGGAGGTCACCGCCGGCGACCTCGACCCGGCCCGGCGCGCGACGGCCGAGCAGATCTGCCGCTGGGCCGGCGTCACCGCCCCGGCGCAGCTCGCCGAGTGCGTCTTCGACGTCGCGGTGAGCGGACGCCCCGAGTTCGCCGTGGCCGGCGCGAGCACCGAACGGGTCGCCCCGCCGGCCGGCACCCCGATAACCGCCGTACCCGTCGCCACCGCCACCCTGACTCCCGGCGGCGAACCGTTGACGTTCGCCGGTCGCGCCGGGGACGCCGTCTTCGTCGACGCCACCGCACCGGGCATCGGCGACCGCTGCTCGCCGTACCTGCTCACCGACCCGGACGGCCGGGAGGTCGCCAGCGGCTGCAACATCAAGGGCAGCGGGTACGTCGACCGCGTCGACCTCACCGTCACCGGCAGGTACGCCCTGCGGGTCACCGCCGCACCCGGTGACACCGGCCGCGCCGCGGTGCGGGTGTACGTGGCCCGGGACAGCGACGGCACGGTGCAACCGAACGGCCCGGCGGTCACCGCGACCGTCGAGCAGCCCGGCGCGCGGGCCCGCTACCGGTTCACCGGCCGGAAGGGCGAGCGCGTCTACGTGGAGGTGCCCGCGAGCACGCTCAGCGATCAGTGTTCACCGCTGGAGCTGCGGGACGCCGAGGGACGGCAACTGCGCAGCGGCTGCGTAATCAACGGGGCCGGCGAGATCGACGGCACGCTGCTGCCCGCCGACGGGACGTACACCGTGGTCGTCGACCCCACCGAACGCGGCACCGGTGCGACCACGCTGCGGCTGGTCACCAGCCGGGACCGGGAGGCGAAGGTCACGCTCGGCGGGCCGCCGGTCGTCGCCACCGTGGACCGGCCCGGCGCGGTCACCGGCTACCGGTTCACCGCCGCCGCCGGCACGTCGGTGACGGTGCGCGCGACCGCCTCGAACCTGCCGGACCAGTGCGGCGTGCTGGCGCTGCGCGCGCCGGACGGCAGCACCGTCAGCACCGGCTGCGTGATCAACGGGGCTGGTGAACTCGGGCCGGCCGTGTTGCCGGCCGCCGGGGCGTACACGCTGGTGGTGGACCCGTCCGGGGCGGCGACCGGGCAGGTCACGCTGGCGGTGCGCTGAGGGCGACGCGGCCTGTCCAGGGTGGTGTGCGGGCATGCTGACGACCCGGCCCGTGGTCAGCGAACACCGCCAGCTCGACTGGCAGAAATGGTAGGTCCGGACGGCGTCACGATCGGGGCTGGCTGGCGGCTGCAGACCGAGATTCGGCGGCGAGCCGGACCGCTGTCGTGAAAGCCACCAGCCAGGGGAAGGCTCTCTGTCGCTCGTTGCCGCTGCCGGGCGGGTGCGGTTCCCATTGGTCCTCGGCACCTAGCAGGACGCGTACCCCTTCGTCGCGGAGGCTGGCCACGGCGTGCCGGAACGGTGCCCGCGCGGCGAGGGCGGCGTTGACGAACGGGACGATGACGGTCGGCACCCGCCTGCCGATCAGCTCGGCGACCGAGGTCAGGGCGTAGTTGTCGGCCAGACCGAGGGCTGCCTTGTTGATCGAGTTGTAGGTCGCGGGCGCGATGATGAGGGCGTCGGTCGCGGGAAGGCACCGTCCGGTGCTGGGTGACGACCGGTAGGTCGACCGGACCGGATGCCCGGTGAGGGTTTCGAGCGCCTCGGGCTCGATGAAGTCGAGCGCGCTTGGCGTGGCGGTGACCGCCGTTGTCCACGATCGTTCCTGGGCCGCCGTGACGAGCTGGGCCACGTCGGTGGCCGGACCGGCGCCGCAGACGACGATCCGGAGGTGACCGCCGGTCACAACCGGATCCCGACGCTATGGGCGAAGCCGACGGCGGCGGTGCGGGCAGGCCCGTTCGTGAGCATGGCGAGGTCTTTGGCGATGCGCTGGACCGTCGGTCGGCACCGGATCTCCTCGGGTGCCACCTCGTACGCGGTGCGCAGCGCGGCGAGGCCGTGCTCGTAGCGGCCCCAGCGGGTGTAGGCGCGTGCCACGTCGACGAACAGGGACGCCTTGCGTTCGGCCAGCGCCACCTTCTCCAGCGGCACCGTGCGGGCGATCGCGATGGCTGTCCCGGCGTCACCGAGGGCCAGCGCGATGGTGACCCGGTGCAGCAGGACGTTGGTGACGCCGAAACCGGTCCACCGGTCGTTGCCGTCGTAGCCGAGGCGGCTCGCCGCGCGGGTCGCCTCGTCGAGCATCGCGTGTGCGGTGTCCCGGTCGTCCCGGCGGGCGGCGGCGATGGCCCCTCGCAGCACGAGAGCGCCATAGACGGCCACGGCATCGGCCGACGCGAGGCGGGTGTCCCGGTCGAGCGAATGGGCGGCACCACCGGCGAGCGCCACCGCTTGGGCGTCGTGGCCGTTGCCCATCAGCGCGTGGGTCATTATCCGGGCGCTTGCGGCGGTCGCCACCGGATCCTGACTCAGGGCAGCGGCCCGGGTGCTGCGTTCGGCTGCCACCAGAGCCATCCCACGATCGCCCAGCTTGAGCAGGACGCTGCCGACGACGTGGTACAGGTCGGCGGCCACGACCTCGACCCGTTGCCGTCGCTCGCCCTCCGCGCTGGACCGCACCGGTTCCAGGGACGGCAGGAGTGTCCCGAGCCGATCGAGTACGCGCTCGTACCGGCAGGCCTGATAGTCGGCCTTGGCGGCGGCGACGGCCCGGTTGAAGTGCGAGAGGGACAGCGGCGCAGCGTCCGGGTGCCGAGGCGAGCACAGCGCGTCGAGCAGCGGTGCGAGGTCAGGGGCGGCGGCGACGCCGATCGCCGCCCCGCGCAGGAGTTCTCTGCGTCGCACGTCACCATCCGAACCCGAGTCACCAACTCCGTCCTCGCCAGTATCCGCGTGCGTGCCGGCAGGCGACCGCAAGGCATCTGCGGTGGCCCTGCCGGTGCCACCCACCCGCAGCGCCGCAAAGCGTTCCCGCACCTCAGGCGTGGCTCGGGACAGCACGGTGTCCAGTGCGGCCTGCATGTCCGCACGGGGAAGCACCTTGTCGCCCTGGCTGCTCCACGTGGCCACGGTCCGCCGTGCCGTGCCGAGGTGCTCGGCGAAGGCGGTCACGCTCATCCGCAACGCATTGCGGAGCGCGTTCGCGTCCCGGCCGGTCCAGGTCGTCACCGTAGCCATCGCACGTCCTTTCGGAACGGGCAGTCATCGGTGGAGGTGATGGTATCCGCACCCGGGGTGACGGCTGGTGCACTGCCGGTGCACCGGCGAGGCATTCCGCCCGTGCGTCGCCCGAGCCAGCCTGGACCTGCCGACACCGATCACCGGTGTGCGGTGGCCAGCGGCAACCTCACGGCAGGGAGATCCAGATGGACGTACCGATCGGCGACAGGTCGGAACGCGAGGGTGGCCGGCCGTGACCGGGCAGCGCCGCCGTCTCGCGGTGGACCGGTCCGCGCCGGCCGAGGTGGACCACCTGCCGATGCGTCCGCTGTGGTTGTGCCGCCGTTGCGGGCAGCCGTGGCCCTGCGGCGCGGCGAAGCTCGCGCTGCTGGCCGAGTACCGGGAGGCCCGGGTGAGTTTGTTCCTCTACCTGGCCGGCTGTCTGCACGACGCGATCGACGACCTGCACCGGCTCAACCCGAGCGTCACGGGCAGCGCCGCCGACATGTTCGACCGGTTCCTCGGTTGGCCCGCACGAACACGATGCGCAGTCTCTGCTGATCTTCGACCCGGCGACGGGTGCGCTGCTCGCCCACGAGCGACTGACGCTGTCACCGGTGCGGATCAGCTCGTACCAGGTGATCCTCGATGCCGGCCGGACCGATCGAATGGGCTGAACGTCGAGCTGCGGGGCCGCTCCTTCCCCGGAGCGGCCCCGCCGCGCGCCGGCCCGACCGTCGCCGCGCCCGACCTCACCCGTAGGTGCGGGATGCAACTGGGCGGGCGAGCCATAGGAGACCGTCTCGTTTCACCGGTACCGTTCTCCCGACGGGCTGGTACGACGCTGTGGACGGACGCGGAGGGGTGCGGTGGCGCGGAGGCAACCGGGGCATCCAGTCGAGGGCAGCGGCCGTCACCGGGACATGTGGTTGGCCGGGCTGACCGTTGTGGCGGTCGCCTGCGTCGGGCTCGTCGGCTGCTCCAGCGACCGGAGCACGGAGCCCGTGACGCTCGCCTCCGGTGTGGTGGACGGCGGCGGCTGGACTCTGGTCTCCTTCCGGAACGAGTCCGGTGAGCTCTGCCTCGAGCTGCGTGACGCGGCGGGAAAGAGCAGCTACAGCGGTGGGTGCGGCGGTTGGGCCGTCGCGGAGCCGGGCAGTGGCGCCTACCTGGACGGCACCGGTCCCGGCGGCACGGAGTTCGCGTACGGGCCGCTGCGGGAGACGGTCGGCTCGGTGGAGGCCTCGGCACGCGGTCGGGATCCGGTCGTGGTGCCGGCGCGAGCCATGCCCAGCGGCAGCGGGGCGGCCAAGTTCTTCGTCATGGCGTTCCCCGACGCGTCGACGGACTGGACGTACACGGCGCGTAACGCGGCCGGGGGAGTGGACCGGCTCGGCACCTGACAAACGTCAACCAAGGGTTGACGGAGCGATATCGTCAACCTATGGTTGACGCATGAGCGAACCTTTCAAGATGACCCACCCGGTACGCCTCGACGACCTGATCGAGGGCATCAAGAAGGCGCGCACCGACGCGCTCGACCAGCTGGCCGACGCCGTGGTGATCGCCGACCACCTCGGCGACGTCGCCGACCATCTGATCGGTCACTTCGTCGACCAGGCCCGCCGCTCCGGCGCTTCCTGGACGGAGATCGGCCGCAGCATGGGTGTCAGCAAGCAGGCCGCGCAGAAGCGCTCGGCCGCCAAGGCCGAGACGGCGGCGGCGCTGGACCCCAACGCCGGCTTCGGCCGGTTCACCCCCCGGGCGCGCCAGGTCGTGGTGGCCGCGCAGGAAGAGGCGCGGGCGGCCGGCAACGCCGAGATCGGCCCGGGGCACCTGGCGCTCGGCCTGCTCGCCGAGCCGGACGCCCTCGCCCCCAAGCTGATCGAGACCCGCGGGGTGTCGCCGGAGCGGCTCCGCGAGGCCGTCACCGCGACCCTGCCGCCGCGCGCCGAGCAGGTGCCGGACCTGATCCCCTACGACGCGCGCGGCAAGAAGGTCCTGGAGCTGACCTTCCGCGAGGCGCTGCGGCTCGGCCACAACTACATCGGCACCGAGCACATCCTGCTCGCCCTGCTCGAGGAGGAGGGCGGCGACGGTGTGCTCGCCGGCCTCGGGCTGGAGAAGGAGGCCATGGAGGCGGCGATCGGCAGCGCGCTGGCCGAGATCGCCCGGAAAATGGCCTGACCGGCGGCCCGCCCGGTGGTCAGTCGGCGGTCGGGAAGCCGTACCGGGCGGCGTGCTCGGGATCGGCCGGGTCGACCTGGCGGATGCCGGCGTCGGCGAGCCGCTTGTTGACCTCGTCGAGCCGTTCCCGGACCAGCCGGGCCTCCTCCTCGGTGACCCGGCCCCGGTGCGGCCTGCCGGCGTGCTCGATGGTGCCGTAGTCGACCTTCTCCGCGCCCCGGCGGGCCTTGGGCGGTTTGACCCGCTCGGCGGTCCGCAGCAGCTGCGCCATCGGTACGTCGGTGGCCATGGCGTCGAACTCGCTGGCGGTCAGCACCACCCGGCGCGGCTCGCCGTCGCCGTGCCGGTCGTGGATCTCCACCACTGCCACGTCCAGCGCCGCGTCGTCGATGCTCTCCACCTCCAGCGGGGTGGCGTCCAGCTGCACGGGCCCGGCGACCAGGTCGGGGTGCTCGAGCACGACGACCTTGGCCACCTCGTCGTCGGGGCTCAGCAGCTGACCACTGAAGTCGGAGACGTGGATCGTCTTCTTGCCCATGCGGGGAGCATCTCCTGTCGTTGGCCGGGATTCGGACCAGAAGACGTTACCCGACAGGTGTTCCAACGCCGGCTCGGAGCGCCGGGGATGTGTCGTCGCTTTCCTCCGCCGGCGGGTCGCCCCGGCGGGGCGGCCGACCGCGGGCGGCTCAGCGGGTGTTCAGGCCGTTCCGGGTGGAGACCCGGGCCGGCAGCGCGTTCACGTCGGCCCAGGAGAGCCGGCTCCCGGCCCGGGCCTCCCGGTAACGGGCCTGCGCCGGAAACCGCCCGGGGTCCTCGACGGCCCCCCAGCTGCGTTCGGTGTCCTGCTGGTACCGGTCATTCGGCTGAATCGGCATGACCATTACCGTCCCAGAGAAAGGTGTCCATGTATGGAAATGAATATGACGCGCGATCGATGCGTCAGGTTCCCGCCGCCGGCAGCCGGAGGACGAACCGGCAGCCGTCGGTGACGTTCTGCACATCTACCCGCCCGCCGTGCGCCTCAACCAGCCCGCGCACGATGGCCAGGCCCAACCCGCCCGATCCCTCCGGCCCGCCGTCGCCCGGGCGCGGCGTACGCGCCGGCTCACCCCGGAACGCCACGTCGAACAGCCGGGGCAGGTCGCCCTCCGGGATACCGCCGCAGGTGTCCGCCACGGCCAGCCACGCGGTGTCCGCGTCCCGGCCCGCATCGACCCGTACCGTACCGTCGTCCGGGGTGTAGCGGATCGCGTTGAGCAGCAGGTTGCCCACCGCGCGGGCCAGTTCCGGCTCGCTGGCGACCACCGTCGGCCAGCCCGACTCGCCGGCGACCAGCCGGATCCGGCGGGCGGCGGCCAGCGGCGCGGTGCTGGCCAGGGCGTCCGACACCACGTCGCCCAGCGGCACCGCCGACAGCGACAGCCGCAGCGCGCCCGCGTTGATCCGGGACAGCTCGAACAGGTCGTCCACCAGCCGGGTCATCCGGTCGGTCTCCACCCGGATCCGCCGGTGGTACTCGGCCACCGTCACCGGGTCGCCGACCACGCCGTCCTCCAGCGCCTCGGCCATCGCCCGCAGCCCGGCGAGCGGGGTGCGCAGGTCGTGCGACACCCAGGCGACCAGGTCCCGGCGGCCCTTCTCGACCCGGCGTTCCCGCTCCCGCGCCTGGTCGGCCCAGACCGCCGCGGCGGCGAGCCGACGGCCGAAGAGCAGCCCGACCGCGAGGCTCACCACGGCGGCGGCGGAGACCGTGATCAGCACCACCTCCAGGTCGTGCCGGGAGAGGAACATCGCCTCGGCGACCACCGCCACCCCGGCGGCCACCGCGGCCACCGTCATGGTCAGCAGCACGAAGATGTGCCCGGTGATCGACCGGCCGCGCAGCAGCCGCAGGGCGACCGCGCCGGCCAGCCCGACCGCGAGCGCGGCGAGCAGCGCGGCCCCGAAGATCAGCGCCAGGTCACGCATCGGCCGGCCGGTACCGGTAGCCGACGCCCCACACGGTGAGGATGCGTCGCGGGTTCGCCGGGTCGACCTCGATCTTCTCCCGCAACCGCCGGACGTGGACGGTCACCGTGGACTGGTCGCCGAAGCTCCACCCCCACACCCGGTCCAGCAACTCGGCCCGGCGGAACGCCCGCGCCGGGTGGCGCATCAGGTGGGCGAGCAGGTCGAACTCGCGCACGGTGAGGGCCAGTTCCCGGCCGTGCAGGCGGGCCACCCGGGGCCCGGTCGCCACCTCCAGGCCGTCGTCGCGCAGCACCGCCGGGGGTACGGCGGCCGGCTCGCCGCCGGCGCGGCGCAGCACCGACTGGACCCGCAGCACCAGCTCGCGGGGGGAGAACGGCTTGCTCAGGTAGTCGTCGGCGCCGAGTTGCAGGCCGAGCACCCGGTCCGCCTCGTCGCCGCGCGCGGTGAGCATCACGATGGGTACGCCGTCCGGGCGCTCCCGCAGCCGGCGGCAGACCGCCAACCCGTCCAGCCCCGGCAGCATCAGATCCAGCACCACCAGGTGCGGCGGGTGGCGGGCCACGGCGGCCAGCGCGCCCAGCCCGTCGCCGACGTGGTCGACCTCGTAACCGGCGTGCGTCAGGTAGCGGCAGACCACGTCGGCGACCGTCCGGTCGTCGTCGACCACCAGCACCCGCTGCGTCACCACGTACCTCCCGTCGCGCGGCCAGCCTAGCCACGTCGGGGCGGGCCGAACCATTGCCAGGTTCTTACGTCGGCCGCCGCGGATCGGTCGCGCCGGCCCGCGCGGCCCGGCGTACCGTGATCACGAATGCGACGGCGGGCGGGGAGGAGGTGGCCGCGGTGCTCGACCGGCGGTTGTTCCTGCACCTGGCGACCTGGCTCGGGCAGTGGCCGGCGGGCCCGGGGCTGCACGTGGTCCGATCGCACCGCCGCGCCCGGCCGGCGTGGGACGGCCGGCTGCGCCCCGCGATCGCGGTGGCCGCGCCCGACTGCGCCGTCCTGTCGGTGCCGCCCGACCGGGTCGACGCCGTCCGGGCCCTGGTCCGCGAGCGGGCGCCCGCGGACCTGCTGCCCGTGCTGCCGGCGACGGTCGGCGCTCCCGAGTTCGCCACCCACACGGGTTCGTTCCGCTGGTGCACCGCCCCGGCCCGGCTGCCCGACGTCGGTGGGTGGGAGCCGCCGACCGGGCCCGGGCTGCCGCCCTGGCTGCGCCTCTTCGACCGGGAGGTGCTGGTGGTCCGGGACGACGACGGGCGTTACCTGGCGGGCGCCGGCATCAAACGGCACGACGCGTACGGGCATGAGCTGGCCGTCGGCACTGTGCCGGCGGCCCGGGGGCGGGGACTGGCCCGGCGGCTGGTGGCCCGGGCGGCCCGCCGGGTGCTCGACGAGGGCGCGGTCCCGACCTACCTGCACGACGCCGGCAACCACGCCTCGGCCCGGGTCGCCGAGGCCGCCGGCTTCCCGGACCGGGGCTGGACGTCGTTCGGGGTCTTCCCGCGCTGAATCGTCGGGGCGGCGCGGCATCGGGGCGGCGGGTCGCGCCGGGGGCGCTCGCCGGACCGGGGGACGGGCAACGGGCGCGGACCGTGGATCCCGGGCCGGATCCACGGTCCGCAGCCTTCTCCTCCCAGGTCCCGTTCCTGGTAACGCTAGGTGTCGAAAATGGTGTGAGCAAGGGGTGTCGATCGGGTTCCCGCTGTCCGGTAGTGGACTTGACCTGCGATAAGGCTGGAATCGCCCCCGGACCGACTGGTGACGGAGCGTACAGGTGATGTCGAGCAGCCGGCGGGTGACCGGCCGCGGCGGCACCGGCCCGCCGCGCGTATGAGAGGACGCGAACACGATCAACACGGGTGGGTGACGCACCCGGTGGGTAGGGTTCCGGGCGGCGGCGACGGCGCGGGGAGACGGGCGGGTCATGGACATCGGTACGCGGTACGCGGGGCCCGGACGGGTGGTCGTCGCCCCGGCCGGCGACCTCGACCTGGCCGGCGTGCCGGCGTTCGACCGCGCGTTCGCGGCGGTGCTGGAGCGGCCCGGCCTGGTGGCGGTCGAGGTCGATCTCGGCGCCGTCGAGTTCGTCGACTCGACCGGGGTGGCCGCCCTGCTCCGCGCGGCGGCGGAGGCCGTCGGTCGCGGCGCCACCCTGCGGGCCACCCGGCCCCGGCCGGTGGTGGCCCGGGTGCTCCGGATCACCGCCGTCGACGTCCTGCTCGGCCTGCCCGGCGGCGCGGGCGACGACACCTCGAACGCCGGGCACGGGTGGCGCAGGCTGCGCTGAGCCGCCTCAGGGCTCCACCCGCGCGGCCGCCTCGCCGGACCACTCCAGCAGCACCAGGCTGGCGTCGTCGCGGGACGAGCCGTCGGCGTGCGCGGCCACCGCGCGGATCAACCGGCGCAGCGTCTCGGGCGCGGGCCGGCCCGACCCGGTGTGCCGTTCGGCGAGGTCCGCCAGCCGGGACAGCCCGAACATCTCCCCGGCCCGGTTCCGCGCCTCGGTGACCCCGTCGGTGTAGAGCAGCAACCGGTCGCCCGGCTGCAACCGCACCTCGTCCGGCGTGGTGGTGGCCGGCGCCAGGCCGAGCGGCAGCCGCCGCCCGCCGGTCAACGCGCGCACCGCCCGGCCGTGGCGCAGCAGCACCGGGGCGGGATGGCCGGCGTTGACGTAGCGCAGCCGCCCGCTGTCCAGGTCGAACTCGGCCAGCACGGCGGTCACGAACCGCCCGTCCGTCCACTGGCTGCGCAGCGCCGCGTCGATGGCCGCCGCCAGCTCCGGCAGCCCGGGCTCGACCCGCCGGGCGGCCCGCAGCGCCGCGAGCGCCACCGAGGTGGTCAGCGTCGCCGGGAGGCCGTGCCCGACCCCGTCCAGGACGGCGAGGGTGAGCCGGCCACCGTCCAGGGCGTAGTCGAAGGCGTCGCCGCCCACCTCGTAGCAGGGCTCGAGGACCGCGCTGACCACGAACGTGTCGGTCGCGAAGGTCAGCGGCGGCAGCAGTTGCCAGAGCAGCTCGGCGGAGACCGTCATCGGCCTGCTGCGCCGCGCCCGGTGCAGCGCGTCGCCGTAGCGCAGCTTGCCGGCCATCAGGTGCCCGATCAGCCCGGCGACGGCCCGCGCGCCGTCCCGCACGCTGTCGTCGTCCGGGTCCGCCCCGGCCGGCAGGATGAACTCCAGCAGACCCAGCCGCTCGGTCCCGTCCACCACCGGCACCCAGAGCCGGCCGTCCTGGCCGGCCCGGATCCGCACCTCCGTGTACGCCCGGCCGGGCAGGCTGGTGTCCACCGGCAGCGGCTCCGGCCGGGGCCGGCCCGGCGCGGCCACCGGGCGCAGCAGATCCTGCTCCACGTCGACCAGGTACGCCGTGGCGGTGACGCCGAGCGGCCGCAGCGCCTCGTCGATCACCTCCGGCAACCGGTCCGGGGAGATGCGGTGGGCCCGGGACAGCAGGTCGGCGACGGCGCGGAGCCAGGCTTCGGTGGTGGCCATCTGGATCAGATACCCACCAGGGCCCGGTTCAGCCGGTCAGACCGAGCACCTCCGCGGCGGCGCGGCCGTTGGCGTGGCTGGCGCCGTACGTGCTGACGAAGGCGCGGGCGCCGGCCGGCCGCCAGTCGCCCGGCCAGCCCATCTCGACCACGGTCACCGGGTGCGCGGCGGCCAGCGACTCGACCAGCTCGCGTGCCCCCGGCAGCCGGTGCAGGTGGCGGCCGACCAGCACGATCGGCCGGTCCCCGGCGCGCCGGCGCAGCTCGTCCGGTGCGGTCTCGCCGGCGACGGCGCGGACCTCCTCGACCCCGTGCAGGTGCGGGCCCAGCCCCCACGGCACCCGCCCCTCGGCGATGGTGGAGGTGGCGTGCACCTGCACCACGAGCGGCCGAACCAGGCCGGTGAGGTCGCCCTCGACGCGGACCGCGCGCAGCGCGGCGGCGTACCCGAGGCCGTCCGCGGTGGCGACCGGGACGGCGGCGGCGGGCCGCCAGCCCGCCAGCTCGGCGGCCCGGCCGGTGGCCTGCTCGACCCGGGCCCGGTCCAGCCGGCCGTCGCCGAGCGCGCCGACGATCTCGGTGACCACCAGCTCGACCAGCCCGGCGTCGACCTTGGCGCCGATGCAGAGCAGGTCCGCCCCGGCGGCCAGGGCGCGGACCGCGGCCGGACCGGTCCCGCCGGCGGCCAGGGCGGCGCCCTTCATCTCCAGCGCGTCGGTGATCACCGCGCCGGTGAAGCCGTACTCGCGGCGCAGCAGGTCGACCAGGACCGCCCGGCTGAACGTCGCCGGCCCCTCGCCGGTCAGCGCCGGTACCCGGATGTGCGCGGTCATGATCGCCCGGACCCCGGCGTCGATCACCGCGGCGAAGGGGGGCAGGTCCCGCTCGCGCAGCACCGCCGGCGGCACGTCCACGGTGGGCAGCTCGTAGTGGGAGTCGGCGACCGTCGCCCCGTGCCCGGGGAAGTGCTTCGCGCAGGCGGCCACCCCGGTCGACTGGAGGCCGGCGACCGCGGCGGCCGAGTGCCGGGCGACCCGGGCCGGATCGGCGCCGAACGAGCGGGTGCCGATCACCGGGTTCTCGTCGGCGGTGTTCACGTCGACCGTGGGGGCGAGGTCGAGGGTGAGGCCGAGGGCGGCCAGCTCGGCGCCGATCGCGGCGTACACCTGGCGGGTCAGGGTCGGGTCGTCGACCGCGCCGAGCGCCGCGTTGCCCGGGTACGGGCTGCCGGTGGCGTGGGCCAGCCGGGTGACGTCGCCGCCCTCCTCGTCGATCGCGAGGATCACGTCGGGGCGGCCGGCGCGCAGCGCGGCGGTGCTGGCCGCCACCTGGGCCGGGTCGTGGATGTTGGTGCCGAACAGGGTGTGCCCGGCGAGCCCCTCGGCGAGCAGGTCGACCGCCCAGTCGGGCGGGACCGGTCCCGGGTACGCGGCCAGCAGGGTGCCCAGCGCGAGGCGGCGCAGTCCCGGATCGGATCCCACGAGTCTTCCCCTTTCCCTGCCGGGTCGTCCGACGACTCCCTACCGGGGTGGCCGATACGCTAGCGGGCGCCCCGCCGCAGGCGTTTGGTGGTTAGCAAACTTTACTGAAAATTGAGGACGTGGCATGAGTGCGACCCGGCTGCCCGGCACCCCCCGCCTGTTGCGGGCGCTGAACGACCGCGCGGCGCTGGAGCTGCTCCTCGAGCGCGGGCCGCTCACCCGGGCTCGGCTCGGCGAGCTGACCGGGCTGTCCAAGGTCACCGCCTCCCAGCTGGTCGAACGGCTGGAGGAGCGCGGGCTGGTCGCCCGGGTGGGCGAGCAGGCCGGCGGGCGGGGCCCGAACGCCCAGCTCTACGCCGTCCGCCCGGGCAGCGCCTACGTGGTCGGCGTGGACGTCGGCGCCGAACGGGTGGTGGCCGCCTGCGCGGACATCACCGGCACCGTCGCCGGCCGCGCCGAGCAGTCGACGAAGGACACCGACGACCCGGTGGGTGTGGTGCACAACGCCGTGGTGCAGGCGGCCAGCAGCGCCGGCGCGGAGCTGTCCAGCGTGCGCCGGGTGGTGCTGGGCACCCCCGGCCTGGTGGACCCGGGCAGCGGCGACATCACCTTCGCCTTCAACCTGCCGCGCTGGCACAGCGGGCTGCTCGCCGCGCTCCGCGAGGACCTGCGCATCCCGGTGGTCTTCGAGAACGACGTCAACCTGGCCGCCGTCGCCGAGGCGCAGTCCGGCGCCGCCCAGGACACCGCGGACTTCGTGTTGGTCTGGGTGGACGCGGGTGTCGGCCTGGCGATCATGTTGGGCGGGCGGCTGCACCACGGCAGCAGCGGTGCGGCCGGCGAGATCGGTTACCTCCCGGTGCCCGGCGCACCCATCCCGCGGGACGTGTCGAAGCGGGCCAAGCCGGCGTTCCAGCAGCTCGCCGGCGCCGACGCGGTGCGGGCGGTGGCCGCCGAGCACGGCTTCCCGGCCGACCACGCCGCCGACGCGGTCCGCGCGGCGATCGCGGCCGGCACGGCCGGCGGCCCGATGCTGGACGAGTTGGCCCGCCGGCTGGCCCTCGGCGTGGCGAGCACCTGCGTGGTGCTGGACCCCCCGCTGGTGGTGCTCGCCGGCGAGGTGGGGCGGGCCGGTGGGGCGGCGCTGGCCGAGCGGGTGCAGCACGAGGTGGCGGCGATCACGCTGGTCCGGCCGCGGGTGGTCAGCACCGGTCTCACCGAGGAGCCGATCCTGCGTGGTGCGCTGCGGACCGCGCTGGACGCGGTACGCGACGAGGTGTTCGGCTCGACGGTCGGCTGACCGCCCGTCGCCCGCCACCCCTGCCACCATGTGAAGGAATTCTTCACGACGCGGCGATGGCCTGCAAGGAGTTGCCGGTACGGCCCTCGGGGGACCGCACCGGCGGCTCAGATCAGGTCCCGCCGGCGGAACGCGGCGAACGCGGCCAGCACCAGCGCCACCGTCAGCCCGACCAGCACCACCATCCCGGGCGCCCAGCCGATGGTGTAGGAGGCGTCGCAGAACGTCTCGGTCACGCTCGCGCAGGACGCGCTGTCGAAGAACCGGACCTCGCCGGCCAGCCAGGCGCCCAGGTAGGTGGAGAGCATCAGCCGCTCCGGGCGGCTCACCGAGAGGATGTCGAACACCAGCCGGGCACCCAGCTCCCACACCACCAGGTACGCCGCGACGGTGCCGAGCGCCGCCGAGGTGTGCCGACCCAGCGTGGCGATGGCGAAGCCGAGCGCCGCGGTGAGCAGCACCAGCACCAAGCCCCGCCCGTGGGTCACCCCGAGCGCGGCCCAGTCCGGCTGCCCGGGCCGCCCGGCGAACTGGCCGATCAGCCAGAACACCGCGAGGTACGCCGCCGACGCCACGGCGGCCAGCGCCAGCACCGCGCCGAGCAGGGTGCCGAGCTTCGCGCCGAGCACGGCCCGCCGCTGCGGCCGCCACAGCAGCAGGTTGACCACCCCACCGGAGTTCAGGTCCGCACCGATGTAGGAGGCGCCGACCAGGAACCCGAAGAGGGCCAGGAACGCGATGAGGAAGTAGAGCAGCCCTTCCGCCTCGTGGCCGAAGACGAACACCCCGCTCAGGTAGTCCGCCGACGTGGGCAGCCGCTCCATCAGCGCCGGGTCCACCTCCGAGCAGTCCCGGGGGATGTAGTCGGTCTCCACCGGGGTGGTCGTGCCCGCCTTGATCGCCAGGCAGCGGTCGTGCTGCATCTCCAGCTCGCGTACCGCCTCGGCCGCCTGCGCCTGGGCCCGGGTCAACTCGGCCACGCTGGGCCGGTGCGACCCGGCCAGGGTGGTCACCACGGTCACCGCGAAGGCGGCGAGCAGCAACACCACCATCAACTGCACGAAGCGGCGGGCGGCCAGCCGCTCCACCTCGGCACGGACCAGCCTCACGCGCCCACCTCCCGGGTCTCGCGTACGTCGAGGTCGATGAGCGGGCCGTCCGGCCCCTCGGGCGGGACCCCACCGTCCACCTGACGGGGCACCGCCGGCTGCGGGTGCGCGCCGGTCAGCTCCAGGAAGACGCTCTCCAGGTCCGGCCGGAGCGGGACGAGCTCGCGTACCCACAGGCCCTGCTCGCCCAGGGTGCGGCTGATCAGCTCGGGGTCGTCCACACCGGTGACCACCAGCTGGTCGGCGAGGGTGGTGACCGACACCCCGGCCATGCCGAGCAGTTCGGCGGCCCGGTCGGGCGCCGCCACCACGACCCGCCACTGGTGCTGGTCGTAGCCGGCCAGCACCTCGTCGACCCGGCCGTGCGCCACCCGGCGGCCGCGACTGATGATCGTCACGTGGTCGCAGATCAGCTGGATCTCGGCCAGGATGTGGCTGGAGAGCAGCACGGTGACCCCGGCCGCGGCCAGCGACCGCATCAGGTCGCGCATCTCCCGGATGCCGGCCGGGTCCAGGCCGTTCGCCGGCTCGTCGAGGATGAGCAGCTCGGGGTTCTTCAGCAGGGCCGAGGCCACCGCCAACCGCTGCCGCATGCCCAGCGAGTAGCCCTTGACCCGCTCGCCACCCCGGTCGCGCAGCCCCACCTGCTCCAGCACCTCGTCCACCCGGCTGGTGGGCACGCCGCCGGCGACGGCCAGCAGCCGCAGCGTCTTGCGGGCGGTGAAGTTGCCGAAGAACTGCGGGCTCTCCACGATCGCGCCGACCCGGCCGGCCACCTCCGGCAGCCGCTCGGGCGAGCTGGCCCCGAGCACGCTCATCCGCCCCTCGTCGGCCCCGACCAGCCCGAGCAGGGCACGCAGCGTGGTGGTCTTGCCGGAGCCGTTCGGGCCGAGGAAGCCGTGGATCTGCCCGGCCTCGACCAGCAGGTCGAAGCCGTCGACGGCGACCCGCCGCCCCTGACGCGCGGAGTGGAACGACTTGCGCAGCCCGGCGATCTCGATGACCGCGCTCATCGGCGCCGCTCCTGGCAGCGATCGGGCATCAGCGACCTCCCGGGCGAGGTGGGCAACGGCATGGCGACCCACCATATGGCGGTGACGCCGCCCGTGGGGGGCACCTCGCGGGCTGCGTGGTTGGATGGAGCGGTGACTGGTGACCTGATCCCCGGCGCCGCCGGTGCCCCTGCCGCCCCCTCGCACGTGGACGCGGATCTGGTGGTCAGCCTCGACGGGGTCGGCGTCAAGCGCTCCGGCACCGCGCTGGTGCGCGACGTCGACTGGCAGGTCGAGCTGGACGAGCGCTGGGTGGTGCTGGGCCCGAACGGGGCCGGCAAGACCACCCTGCTCAACCTCGCGGCCGGCCGGCTGTATCCGACCACCGGGACCGTGCACGTGCTCGGCGAGCGGATCGGCCGCACGGACGTCAACGAGCTGCGGACCCGGATCGGCCTCTCCACCGCCACCCTGGCCGAGCGGATCCCCGCCGACGAGCGGGTCGTCGACGTGGTGGTCACCGCCGCGTGGGCCGTCGTGGGCCGCTGGCGGGAGAGCTACGACCGCGCCGACGAGGCCCGCGCGCAGGCGCTGCTGAGCCAGCTCGGCATCGGTCACCTCGCCGACCGGGCCTACGGCACGCTGTCGGAGGGGGAGCGCAAGCGGGTGCAGATCTCCCGGGCCCTGATGACCGACCCGGAGCTGCTGCTCCTCGACGAGCCGGCCGCCGGGCTCGACCTGGGCGGGCGCGAGGACCTGGTCGGCCGGCTCGCCGAGCTGGCGTACGACCCGGACGCCCCGGCCCTGGTGCTGGTCACCCACCACGTCGAGGAGATCCCGCCCGGCTTCACCCATGCGCTGCTGCTGCGCGAGGGCGGGGTGGTGGCCCAGGGCCTGCTCACCGAGACCCTCACCGCCGACAACCTGTCGAAGACCTTCGGCCTGCCCCTGGTCGTCGAGCGGTCCGGCGAACGCTGGACCGCCCGGGCCGCCTGAAGCCGACGGAGGAACACGTGCGGCAGACCCGGGTGGCCGTGGTGGGCAGCGCCAACATGGACCTGGTCGGCACCGCCCCCGCGCTGCCCCGGCCGGGCGAGACGGTGCTGGGCAGCGAGTTCGTGATGCTCCCCGGCGGCAAGGGCGCCAACCAGGCCATCGCCGCGGTCCGGGCCGGCGCGTCCTGCGTCTTCCTCGGCGCCATCGGGTCGGACGCCTTCGGGGTGACGCTCCGGGCGCGGATCACCGCCGCCGGCGTGGACACCAGCCAGCTCCGGGTGGTGTACGGCGCCTCCGGGGTCGCGCTGGTCCTGGTCGGTGCCGCCGGCGAGAACGCGATCCTGGTCAGCCCCGGCGCGAACGGCGCGTTCACCGGCCTCACCCCGGCCGAGCTGGCCGCCGTACGCGAGGCGGACGTGCTGGTCGCGCAGCTGGAGGTGCCGGTCGAGACGGTGACGGAGGCGGCCGTCACGGCCCGGGCGGCCGGCACCCGCGTGGTGCTCAACGCGGCGCCCGCCCGGCCGGTGCCGGCGGAGCTGCTGGCCGCCGTGGACCTGCTGGTGGTCAACGAGAGCGAGGCGTACGCGCTGACCGGCCGCGGCCCGGACGAGCCGACCGCGCTGCTGGAGCTGGTGCCCCGGGCGGTGGTCACGCTCGGCGGCAACGGCGCCTGGTACGTCGACCGGGCGGGGGGCGCGACCCACGTGCCGGCGGTCCGGGTGGACGTGGTCGACTCCACCGCGGCCGGCGACGCCTTCACCGCCGCCCTCGCCGTGGCCTGGGGCGAGGGGCGCGAGCTGCTCGACGCGGTGCGCTGGGCGGCGGCGGCCGGCGCGGCCTGCGTACGCCGGCTCGGCGCGTCGGTGGCGCTGCCCCACCGGGCCGAGATCGACGAGCTCTACGCCCGGCCGTCCTGACCCGCGGGCCGCCGCCCTCAGGCCGCGCCGGCCCGGAACGCCCGCCGGTACGCCGACGGTGCGGTCCGCATCGCCCGGCCGAAGTGGTGCCGGTAGGTGACCGGGCTGTCGAACCCGACGGCGGTGGCGATCTCCGCCACCGGCGCGTCGGTCGTCTCCAGCAGGGCCAGGCTGGCCCGGACCCGCTGGTCGAGCAGCCAGCGGATCGGGCTGGTCCCGGTGGCCCGGGCGAAGTGGCGCAGGTAGCTACGGGTCGACATGTGCGCGTGCCGGGCCAGCGCCGCCACGGTCAGCGGCTCGGCCAGGTGCCGCACCGCCCAGGCCATGCTGGCCGAGATCCGGTCGTCGTCCGGGTCGACGCTCACCGGCGCCTCGATGAACTGGGCCTGCCCGCCGTCCCGGTGCGGCGGGATGACCAGCCGGCGGGCCACCGCGTTGGCCACCGCCGCGCCCAGGTCGCGGCGGACCACGTGCACGCAGAGGTCCAGCCCGGCGGCGCTGCCGGCGCTGGTGAGGATGTCGCCGTCGTCGAGGTAGAGCACGTCCGGGTCGACGGTGACCGCCGGGTGGCGGCGGGCCAGCAGGTCCGCGTACCGCCAGTGGGTGGTGGCCCGCCGCCCGTCGAGCAGACCCGCCCCGGCCAGGGCGAACGCGCCGGAGCAGATCGACATCAGCCGGGCGCCCCGGCGGTGGGCCCGGCGCAGCGCGGCCACCAGCCCCGGCGACGGGTCGGCGGTCACGTCGGGCACCCCGGGCAGGATCACCGTGCCCGCCGCCGCCAGCTCCGCCAGGCCGTACGGGGTGTGCAGGGCGGCACCGCCGACCACCGGCACCGGCCCGGGGCGCTCCGCGCAGACGGTGAGCCGGTACCACTCGACGCCCAGCTCCGGCCGGGGCAGCCCGAAGACCTCGGTGACGATGCCGGTCTCGAAGACGGACATCCCGGGGTAGGCGAGCACCGCCACGCTCCGGTCCACGGCAGCCATGGCGGAATGCTAGCGGTGGCGGGCGATCACGCCACTCCCGGGACCGGCGGGACGAGCCGCAGGATCGAGGTATGACCTTCGACGTACCGCCGGCCGACCCGGCGACCGCCGCCGCCCACTTCCTCGCCCGGCTCAGCTTCGAGACCGACGTCAGCGACGTGCACGCCGCCCTGGAGGCGGGCCGGCCCGGCCTGGTGGTGGTCGACTCGCGGGGCGACGCGGCCTGGCGGCAGGGCCACCTGCCGGGGGCCGTGCACCTGCCCACCGCGCAGATCGCCGCCCGGGCCGCGGCGGTGCTGCCGCCCGGATCAAGCGTGGTCACCTACTGCTGGGGGCCGGGCTGCAACGGGGCGACCCGGGCCGCGCTGGAGTTCGCCCGGCTCGGCTGGCCGGTGCGGGAGATGATCGGCGGCTTCGAGTACTGGGTCCGGGAAGGGCTGCCGGTGGTCACCCCGGAGGGGACCGTACGGCGCCGGGTGGACGAGCTGACCGCGCCGCGCTCCGCCGTGGTCTGCGACTGCTGAGCCGCGGCTGCCGCTCAGTTCGCGGCGGCGTCGCGGTCCGGTTCGTCGGTGAGCCGCTCGCCGCGGCGGCGCAGCATGCCGAGGCCCGGGATGCCCGCCACGGCCAGCTTGAGGTCCCGGGTGACGGCGAGCAGGTCGTGCAGGTCCGGGCCGACCCGGTCCAGAGTGGCCAGGATCGGCAGGACGTCCCCGGTCAGATGCTCCTTGAGCTTCGGCAACTCGTCGACGAGCCGGATCGCGGCGGTCACCTCCTCCGGGCTGAGCTGCTCGACGAAGCGGGCCGCCATCGGCGCGGCCCGGCGCAGCGCCGGCTCGTACGCCGCCAGCAGTTCGGTGGCGGTGCCGGCCGCCTGCTCGGCGGCGGCCACCGTGCCGGCGGCCCGCCCGGCCACCGCCTCGACGTCGGTCACCACCGTGCCGGCCGTCCGCGCCACCCGCTCGGCCTCGCCGACCACCACCCCGGCGGCGGCGGAGACCCGCTCGGCCTCGCCGACCACCACGGCCGCGGCCGCGGCGACCTCGGTCGCGGTGCCGATCGCCTCGGTCGCGGCGGCGCTGATCACGGCGACCTCCCGGACCGCCCCCTCGGCGTCGGTGAGCACCCGGTCGGTGCGGTCGAGGGTCTCCTCGATCCGGTCGACCACCCCGTTGATCCGGCGCAGCAGCGCCTCCACCTCGTCGAGCACCGCGAAGGCGCGGGCCGGTACGCCGGCGAACGCGGCGGCCGAGCCGAGCGCCTGGTCCAGGGCGGAACGGGTGAGGCCGACGACGGCGCCGGGCCGGGGGAGGGGAATCGCCATGCCCACCAGTGTGCGTGGTCCCGGCCAGCGCCGCCGGATGGCGCGGGTGCTCATCGAGCCCTCCCTGCCCCGCTCGCTCGGCGGGACCGCAGGGTGGGGTGCTGGCGGCGGGACCGCAGGGGGGTGCTGGCGGCGGGACCGCAGGGTGGGGTGCTGGCGGCGGGACCGCAGGCCCGTCGGCAGAGTTCGGTGCCGCCGGGCCGTCCGTCGGGTCCGTTGCCGGGGCGCCTCCAGGGCCGGTCCAGCGGGCCAGGTGCGGCCCGGCTGCGCTCCGTTGTTTCGCCCGGGCGGCAGTCGGTTCGGACTCGCTACCGACTTGATGACGTAGCTGATTCACGGCCGGGCGACGGGCCGGGCCCGGGACGCGGGTGACGTGTCGATGGGTGGGGTGTGGTGCGATCCGTTTGCGTCATCAGGTCGGTAGTGGGCGTGGGGGGTATGGCGGCCCTGGCGGGGCTGGCGTGGATGACGTGTCGATGGGTGGGGTGTGGTGCGATCCGTTTGCGTCATCAGGTCGGTAGTGGGCGTGGGGGTGTGCCGCCCCTGGCGCGGGCCCGGGACGCGGGTGGGGTGTCGGTCGGTGGGCGTGGTGCGATCTGCTCGCGTCATCAAGCCGGCAGCGGAGCGGAAGGCATGCCGGCCTCGCGGACCGCTCCTCGGGCGGCGCCCGGGACCGCGCTCGGGCGCGTGGAGGGCCGCGCCTCGGGGGCGAGCCCGGGTAGCGTCGCCGGCATGACGGATCGGGGCGGGGCCGGGACGGCGGATCGGGGCGGGGCCGGGGCGGCGGATCGGGGCGAGCCCGGGACGGTCGGACGCGAGCAGGAGCGCAACGTCGAGGTGGTCCGGCGGTATCTGCGGACCTTCGTCACCAAGGACCTGGCCGAGCTGGCCGAGGTGGTCGCCGAGGACGTGGAGATCTACGGCTCGGGCACGGCGGTGTGCGGCCGGCGTTACCCCGAGGCGGCCGTCTCCTCGCCCGGGCTCACCGTGCTCGACCAGGAGATCCGGGAGATCTTCGCGGCCGAGGACCGGGTGGTGGTCTCGCTGGCGCAGACGTACCGGCGGGACGCGACGGGTGCCACCACGGTGCAGAGCGCCTGCAAAATGTACCGGCTGGCCGGCGGGCGGATCGTGCAGTTCTGGGGCGAGCAGGACACCTACGGCCTGCTGCGCGGCCTGGGTCTGCTGCCGGACGCGCCGATCACCTTTGACTGAGGCGCCTGCTCCATCGCCCGCTGCATGGCCCGGTAGATCTTCCCGAACCGCAGCGCGTCGCGGGTCTGCAGCAGCCGCACCGGCTGCCCCCGCCAGCGCGCCCACATCTCCAGCTCCCGGCTGCCCCGGGCGTAGGAGCGGTCCAGGCGCTCGAAGAGCACGTCGGCGAGGGGGCCGACGCCGAGGCCGATCAGCACCGAGGCGCCCACGATGGCGATCGTGACCACGGCGGAGCGGTGCAGCCAGACGGCCAGCCCGATGCCGAGCACGGCGGCCACCAGCGGCCCGGCGAGGGCGGCGCCGACGGCGCCCCGCCCGGCGAGCACCCGCCAGGAGCGGCTGCCCCGCCGGTGCCACACCATGCCCAGCTCGGCGAGCGGGTAGGTCCGGCCGTCGACCCGCAGCGCGGTGGAGGTCACCTGCACCGCTCGATCGTCGTAGTAGGTGGTCATGGCCTCACTCCGGGTGTCGCGGCTGCGACAACCTCAGCTCGGCGCGGCGGACGCCGGGCAGCGACCTGGGCTGTCGATACCACACTGTCTACCCCAACGAGCCGGGCCGTAAGGTTGGCACGCGACTTCGACGAGGAAGTGAGGGCAGCGTGGGCGAGCTGGTCAGGCTGGACGTGAAGGACGGCATCGGCACCATCCGGCTGGAGCGGCCGCCGATGAACGCGCTCAACACCCAGGTGCAGGAGGAGTTGCGCGCCGCCGCGGCCGCGGCCACCGCCGACGCCGAGGTCCGGGCGGTCATCGTGTACGGCGGGGAGAAGGTCTTCGCGGCCGGCGCGGACATCAAGGAGATGGCCGACATGTCCTACGTGGACATGGCGGAGCGGGCCGCCGACCTGTCCAGCGCGCTCGGCGCGATCGCCCGGATCCCCAAGCCGGTGGTCGCGGCGATCACCGGATACGCCCTGGGCGGCGGCTGCGAGCTGGCGCTGGCCTGCGACTGGCGGATCGTGGCCGAGGACGCCAAGCTCGGCCAGCCCGAGATCAAGCTGGGCATCATCCCGGGCGCCGGTGGCACCCAGCGGCTGGCCCGGCTGGTCGGCCCGGCCCGCGCCAAGGACCTGGTCATGACCGGCCGGATGGTCGACGCGCAGGAGGCGCTGCGGATCGGCCTGGCCGACCAGGTGGTCCCGGCCGCCGAGGTCTACGCGGCGGCCGTCGCCTACGTGACGCCGTTCCTGACCGGCCCGGTGCAGGCGCTGCGGGCGGCCAAGCTGGCCGTCGACGGCGGCCTGGACATGGACCTGAATTCGGGTCTGGCCTGGGAGAGTCAGCTGTTCGCGGCGCTCTTCGCCACCGAGGACCGGCGCGAGGGCATGGTCGCCTTCGTCGAGAAGCGCAAGCCCGGCTTCACCGGCCGCTGACCGCGGCCCCGGGTCGGCGGCGGCACCCCCGCCGCCGACCCGAGGGCTGTTCACATCTTGCTTACCGGCCAGTAGCGTGTGACTCCGGTCCTGGACGAAGGGGAGTGACCATGACGGAACGGGTCGAGGGGCACGGCGGAGAGCTGGCGCTGGCGGCGCTGCGCGCGCACGGCGTACGGGAGATGTTCACCCTCTCCGGCGGGCACGTCTTCCCGCTCTACGACGCGGCGCACCGGACCGGCTTCCCGATCTACGACGTCCGGCACGAGCAGTCGGCGGTCTTCGCCGCCGAGGCGGTCGCCAAGCTCCAGCGCCGGCCCGGCCTGGCCGTGCTCACCGCCGGCCCCGGCGTCACCAACGGCGTATCCGGCCTGACCAGCGCCTACTTCAACGCCTCACCGGTGCTGGTGCTCGGCGGGCGGGCCCCGCAGTTCCGCTGGGGCTCCGGCAGCCTCCAGGAGATGGACCACCTGCCGCTGGTCGCCCCGGTCACCAAGCACGCCGAGACCGTGTTCGGCGCCGACGACATCCCGCGCGCCGTGTCCGCGGCGCTGACCACGGCGCTCACCCCGCACCGCGGCCCGGTCTTCCTCGACTTCCCGCTCGAGGCGGTCTTCTCCGTCGGCGACGCCGAGCTGCCCGCGGTCACCCCGGTCACCCCGATCGAGGCCGACCCGGAGGAGGTCAGCACGGCGGCCCGCCTGATCGCCGCCGCGTCCCGCCCGGTGATCATCGCCGGCTCCGACGTATACGCGGGCGACGCCGTTGACGCGCTTCGCGCCGCCGCCGAGTCCCTCCAGGTGCCGGTCTTCACCAACGGCATGGGCCGGGGCGCCCTGCCGCCGGAGCACCCGCTCGCCTTCGCCAAGGCCCGCCGGGTCGCGCTCAAGGGTGCCGACCTGGTCGTGGTGATCGGCACCCCGCTGGACTTCCGGCTCGCCTTCGGCGACTTCGGCGACGCCCGGGTGGTGCACGTGGTCGACGCGCCGAGCCAGCGGGCCGGGCACGTCACGCCGGCCGCCGCCCCGGCCGGCGACCTGCGGCTGATCCTCACCGCCTTCGCCGAACACCCCGGCGACCGGGCCGACCACGCCGGCTGGATCGCCGAGCTGCGCACCGCCGAGGACGCCGCGAAGGCCCGCGACGCCGAGGCGATGGCCGCCGACTCCGACCCGATCCGCCCGGCCCGCGTCTACGGGGAGCTGCGCAAGGTGCTCGCTCCCGACGCGATCACCATCGGCGACGGCGGCGACTTCGTCTCGTACGCCGGGAAGTACCTGGAGCCCGCCCAGCCCGGCACCTGGCTCGACCCCGGCCCGTACGGCTGCCTCGGCACCGGCCTGGGGTACGCCATGGGAGCCCGGGTCAGCCACCCGGACCGGCAGATCTGCGTGCTGATGGGCGACGGCGCGGCCGGGTTCTCGCTGATGGACGTCGAGTCCCTGGCCCGGCAGCGGCTGCCCGTGGTCATCGTGGTCGGCAACAACGGCATCTGGGGCCTGGAGAAGCACCCGATGCGGGCCATGTACGGCTACGACGTCGCCGCCGACCTTCAGCCCGGCCTGCGCTACGACCGGGTGGTCGAGGCGCTCGGCGGCGCGGGCGAGACGGTGGAGAAGGCCGCCGACCTCGGCCCGGCCCTGACCCGGGCCTTCGACGCCGGCGTGCCGTACCTGGTCAACGTGCTGACCGACCCGGCCGACGCGTACCCCCGCTCCTCGAACCTGGCCTGATCCGCGCCACCGCGACCGCCGCCACCGGGACGACCGGCGGCGGCGGTCGGGTCGTGCTGCCCGGAGCTAAATCAGCGGAATGTCAGCGCCTGTCGCCGTAACGTCAGCGCCGTCGCTCATCGTGGGGTGACCAGCGAGAACGACAGGAGTTGTCGATGACATACGCGATCCGCGCGGAGGGTCTGGTGCGCCGCTTCGGCGCGACCACCGCGCTGGCCGGGGTGGACCTCGCCGTCCCCACCGGGACGGTGTTCGGGCTGCTCGGGCCGAACGGCGCGGGCAAGACCACCGCCGTCCGGGTGCTGGCCACCCTGCTCACCGCCGACGCGGGGCACGCCACCGTCGGCGGGTACGACGTGCGCCGCGAGGGCCACCGGGTGCGCCAGCTGATCGGCCTCACCGGCCAGTACGCCTCGGTGGACGAGAACCTGACCGGCACCGAGAACCTGCTGCTGATCGGCCGGCTGCTCGGGCTGTCCCGGGCCGACGCCCGGGCCAGGGCCGGCGAGCTGCTCGCCGACTTCCAGCTCACCGACGCCGCCGCCCGGGCGGCCAAGACCTACTCCGGCGGCATGCGGCGCCGCCTCGACCTGGCGGCCAGCCTGGTCGGCCGGCCGCAGGTGCTCTTCCTCGACGAGCCGACCACCGGGCTCGACCCGCGCAGCCGCAACGAGCTGTGGGACATCGTCCGCACCCTGGTCGCCGACGGGGTGACCGTGCTGCTGACCACGCAGTACCTGGAGGAGGCCGACCAGCTCGCCGGCGAGATCGCCGTGGTCGACCATGGCCGGGTCATCGCCCAGGGCACCCCCGAGGAGCTGAAGGCGAAGGTGGGTGGGCAGGTGCTCGCCGTCCGGCCGGCGGACCCGGCCGACCTGCCCACGGTGCTCGCCGTCGCGGGCGAGGTGGCCCGGGCCACCCCGGAGGTGGCCAACCAGACCGTCACCGTCGGGGTCAGCGACCCGGAGGTGCTGCCCGCGGTGGTCCGTCGCCTCGACGACGCCGGGGTACGCGTGGCCGAACTGGCCCTGCGCGGCTCCAGCCTCGACGAGGTCTTCCTCTCCCTCACCGGCCACCGGGCCGAGGAGGACACCCCGACCCTGGAAGGGAGCCCGGCATGAGCACCCTCACCGCCACCGCGTCCCCGGTCGCGCCGGCCCGCAGGCCGGGGCCGCTCGCCGGCGTGCGGCACACCCTCACCCTGGCCTGGCGCAGCCTGGTGCAGATCAAGCACAACCCGATGGAGCTGCTCGACCTGAGCGTGCAGCCGGTCATGTTCGTGTTGCTGTTCACCTACGTCTTCGGCACGGCGATCTCCGGCTCACCCGGGACGTACCTGAAGTTCGCGCTGCCCGGCATCATCGTGCAGACCGCGCTCTTCGCCACCATGACCACCGGGTTCGGGCTCAACCAGGACCTCACCAAGGGCGTCTTCGACCGGCTCCGCGCGCTGCCGGTGGCGCGCTGGGCGCCGCTGGCCGGCCGGATCGTCGCCGACACGGTCAAGCAGGCCTGGTCGCTGGCGCTGCTGCTCGGGGTCGGCATGATCCTCGGGTTCCGGCTCGGCAACGGCGCGGCCGGGCTGCTCGGCGCGCTGGTCCTGCTGCTCGTCTTCTCGCTCGCCGCCTCGTGGATCTCCGTGCTGGTCGGCGTGCTGGTCAGCGAGCCGGACAAGGTGCAGATCTTCGGTTTCACGGTGATCTTCCCGCTGACCTTCACCAGCAACGTCTTCGTGCCGACGGACCAGATGCCGACCTGGTTGCAGCACTGGGTGGAGGTCAACCCGGTGACCATCCTGGCCGACGCGCTGCGCGGGCTGCTGGTCGGCGGGCCGGTGGCCGGCCCGGTCGGGCAGTCGCTGCTCTGGGCCGCCGGGATCCTGCTGGTGTTCGCGCCGCTGTCGGTGCGGGCGCTCAGCCGTCGAGTGTGACGGCCACCGCCTCGGCGGCGGTCTCCCAGCGGTAGGACAGCCCGCCCGCGTACGCCTCGGCGAAGCCCGGCTCGCCGAGCGCGGCGCGGGCGGCTGCCTCCACCCGGGGGCGGTCCAGCACCGCGTGGTCCGGGCCGCCCCGGATCCCGGTGGCCGCGCCGAGCAGCCGGGCGGCGGCGGCCGGGCGGTCCAGCCGCAGCGCCAGATCGGCGTACCCGACCAGCACGGCCGCGATCACCGGTGCGTCCTGCGAGCCGACGGCCAGCTTCAGGGCCTGGTCGTGGTGGTTCCGGGCGGCGACCAGGTTGCCGTCGTCGGCGTCCAGCACGGCCAGGGCGGAGACGTTGAGCGCGCGCCACTGCGCGGCGATGGGGCGGTCGCCCACCAGCCGGGCGCTCTCCGTGAGGCAGGCCCGCGCCCCGGCCCGGTCCCCCTCGGCGCGCAGCAGCTCCGCCCTGCCGTACGCGACCGCGGCCCGGGTCTCGTCCGACCCGCAGAGTTCGGCCTCGTGCAGCGCCCGCTCAAGTTCCGCCCACGCCCGGCCGCGGTCGCCGCGCCGCCACAGGTTGTGCGCCAGCCGCGCCCGCATCTCCGCCACCTCCTCGCGGATGCCCAGCTCCTCGAAGTAGGCCATGGCCTCCTCGTGGTACCGCGTCGCCTCGGCGGCTTCGCCGCGCCGGTCGAGCAGGTCGGCCAGCGAGGTGAGGCTGAACGACATGCCCCACCGGTCGCCGACCCGGCGGTAGTGCGCCAGCCCGGCCCGCAGGTCCGCCTCCGCGTCGGAGTCCGGCAGGCCTCCGTTGAGCAGGGCGTGCGCCCGCATCAGCCGGGCGATCCCGGCAACCCACGGATCCGGGTCGTCGAA
Organism: Micromonospora sp. HK10; assembly: GCF_000982955.1. Taxonomy (GTDB): domain Bacteria; phylum Actinomycetota; class Actinomycetes; order Mycobacteriales; family Micromonosporaceae; genus Micromonospora. The sequence goes on from NZ_KQ058771.1 coordinate 50,860, forward strand.
CAGGGCCACCACGGCGGCCATGGCCGGCGGCTGGAAGTTCGTCTCGAACGCCGCCTCGATCGGCCCGGCGAGGCGCAGCAGCGGGTGTTCCTGCTCGTGCCCCCGGGCCAGCTCGGCGGCCCGGGTCAGCCACTCCCGGCTGGTGCTGATGTTGCGGGAGTGGTTGTCGATCAGGTTCAGCGCGCCGGTGGCCAGGGCGAGCGCGGTGGCGGCCGGTGCCGCGTCGGCCAATCCGGGCAGCGCCAGCACCTGGCCGGCCAGGTCGGCGCCCTCGGCGCGCTGGCCGGTGAGCCACCAGTACCAGCCCAGGGCGGCGGCGTACCGGACGGCGGTGAGGGCGTCGCCCGTGGTGATCGCGTAGCGCAGGCCGGCGTGCAGGTTGTCGTGGTCGGTCGAGAGCCGGCGCAACCAGTCCAGCTGTGCCGCCCCGCGCAGTTCCGGTTCGGCCGCCTCGGCCAGCGCCAGGTACTCGGCGGCGTGCGCCCGCCGGACCGCGTCCGTCTCGCCGGCCTCGGCCAGCCGGTGCAGGCCGTACTCGCGGATGGTCTCCAGCATCCGGTAGCGCGGCTCGGCCGTGCCGCCCGCCACCACCAGCGACTTGTCCACCAGCGCGGAGAGGCCGTCGAGGACGTCCGGCGCGGCCCCGGGCGGGTCGGGTCGTACGGCCGCGCAGACCCGCTCCACCGCGTCCAGGGTGGCGCCGCCGGCGAAGGTGGCCAGCCGCCGCCAGAGCGCACGCTCCCCGTCGTCGAGGAGGTCCCAGCTCCAGTCGACCACGGCGCGCAGCGTCTGGTGCCGGGGCAGGGCCGTCCGGCTGCCGCCGGTGAGGAGCCGGAACCGGTCGTCCAGCCGGGTGTCCACCTGCTGTGCGGTCAGGGCGCGCAGCCGTGCCGCGGCCAGCTCGATGGCGAGCGGCATGCCGTCGAGCGCCCGGCAGATGCGCACCACCGGCCCGACCGTGGCCGCGTCCACCGCGAAGTCCGGGCGCACCGCGCCGGCCCGGTCGGCGAAGAGCCGCACCGCCGGGTACGCCAGCGCGGTGTCCGGCGCCGCGTCGGCCGGTGGCAGGCCCAGCGACTCCACGGGCCGCAGTGCCTCGCCGGTGATGCCGAGCGGCTCCCGGCTGGTGGCCAGCACCCGCAGCCCCGGGCAGGCGGTGAGCAGCCGGTCGGTGAGCCCGGCCGCGGCGTCGAGCAGATGCTCGCAGTTGTCCAGCAGCAGCAGGACGGTACGCCCGGCGAGCGCGTCCACGAGACGCCCGACCGGGTCGGCCGGCTCGGGGGCACTGCGGCCGGCCCGGGCCAGCAGCGCCTGCTCGCGCAGGCCGAGCGCGGCGAGGGCGGCCTGCGGCACCTCGGCGGGGTCGGTCACCGGGGCGAGCGGCACCAGCCACACCCCGTCCGGGAAGCGGCCGGCCAGCGCCCGGCCCGACTCGACGGCCAGCCGGGTCTTGCCGGCTCCGCCCGGGCCCGTGAGCGTGGCCAGGCGGGACCGGTCGAGCAGCTCGGCGACCCGGGTCACCTCCTGCTCGCGCCCCACGAAACTGGTCAGCGTGGCCGGCAGGTTCCCCCGCGCCGGGTCGGCCAGGGCGCGGTGGTCGGTGCGGGCCGGGGCGGCCGCCGGCTCGCCGCGCAGGATCTCCAGGTGCAGGGCGGCCAGTTCGGGCCCGGGGTCGGCGCCGAGCGTGTCGGCGAGGGTGGCGCGCAGTCGTTCGTACTCGGCGAGGGCCTCGGCCGGGTGGCCGGCCCGGTGCAGCGCCCGGATCAGCAGCCCGGCCAGCCGCTCCCGCAGCGGATGGGCCGCGACCAGCTCCCGCAGCCGCGGCAGCAGGGTGTCCGGCGCGGCCCGGTCCAGCCGCGCCTCGGCCAGGTCCTCGGTGGCGGCGAGCCGCAGCTCGGTGAGCCGGGCCAGGGGTGCCCGGGCGAAGTCGGCGTCGGACACGTCGGCCAGGGCCGCGCCGCGCCAGAGCGCCAGCGCCTCGGTGAGCCGGCGGCAGCCCTCGGCCGGGTCGTCGGCGAGCCGGGCCCGGCCGGCCCGGACGGCGGTCTCGAACCGGTGCGCGTCGACGTCGTCCGGTGCGACGGCGAGCCGGTAGCCGCCCGGTTGCGCCTCGACGGGCAGCCCGGCCCGGCGTAGCCGCGAGACCAGGGCCTGGAGCGCGTTGGCGGCCCTGGCCGGTGGCTCGCCCGCCCAGAGCGCGTCGGTGAGCCGGCCCGCGGTGACCGTCCGCCCCGGCTCCAGCGCCAGCAGGATCAGCAGCCGGCGCAGCCGGGCACCGCCGACCTCGACCGGCGTGCCGGCGTCGGTGCGCAGCTCCAGGGGCCCGAGCAGGTTGATCCGCACGGCGTCGATTCTGCCCGCCCGGGGCACGCCGGCGGCGCTCAGACCTCCGGCCGGTCCCGGTCGTCGGTGTTGCGGCGCAACTCCTCCTCGCGGCGGCGCAGGTCCGCCTCCCACTTTCGGAGCAGGTCCTGGTCGTCGCGGCGGGCCTGCTCCTTCAGCGAGGCCAGGAACTCCGGGTCGTCGTCCGGCGCGACCGGCCGGCGGCGCTCGGTTTCGGCGAAGCCGTTCCCCACCGGCCAGGCGGTACGGGGACGCCGTCCGCCCGTTTCCCGCCCGGCGACGAACCAGGCGATCGACCCGACCAGCGGGAAGAACAGGATGATCAGCACCCAGGCGACCCGCGGCAGGGCCCGGATCTCCCCCTCCTCGGCGGAGAGGCAGCTGATCAGGGCACAGACGGCGAGCACGACCTGGGCGAGGAAGAGAAGCCCGTACAGGCGAACCATGCCGGCCATCATGGACCACGGGTGCCGGTCAGCGCAGCCCGCCCAGCACGTGCAGGACGCCGAGCAGGGCGGACCCGGCGGCGGCCAGCGCGGTGAGCGGGAGCGCCCAGCGTGGCGCGCGACGCAGCCCGGTGCCGGTGGCCCGGCGCCAGGTGATCAGCAGGATGGCCAGCCAGCCGAGCACGGCCACCCCGCCGAGCAGCGCGTCCACGGTCCCGCCGCCGAGCGAGAGCCGCACTTCCAGCACGGTGACCGCGGTGAGGGAGAGCAGGGTGCGCCGCCAGGCCAACCGGGTCCGTTCCGGCTGCAGCCCGGGGTCGCGGGTCACCCGAGGGCCCGGGTCAGCACGGCGGCGACCAGCAGCAGCGCGCCGAGCGCCACGACCAGGGCGAGGATGGCCGGGAAGCGGGAGGCGGGCAGCTCCTCGCCCAGCCGGATGGCCCGCTCGGTCCGGGCCCAGTGGTCCACCGCCCGGATCGCCACCGCGGCCCCGAGCAGCAGCAGCGTGACGGCGATCACCTCCCGCAGGTGTTCCAGGGCCAGCTGCGGCAGGAACTGCGCGGCGGCGAGCCCGCCGGCGATCAGCGCCAGCCCGGTCCGCAGCCAGGCCAGGAACGTGCGCTCGTTGGCCAGCGAGAAGCGGTAGTCGGGGGTGGTGCCGACCGACCGCAGCTCGCGCGGATCGAACCAGCGTCTGATCGTCTGCCACACGTCGTCGATTATCCGCTTTGCCCGGTGCCTACCCTGAGGGGATGACCGATCTTGACGCGCTACGCCTGCGCGACGCCTATGACACGCAGATCCGACCCGAGCTGCCGGACCCGGTGCCGGCCGGGGTGATCATCGATCGGGACGGCCCGCTGTTCCGGGTCCTCAACCTGGACCGGGGTGGTTTCATCACGTACCGGACCCTGGACGGGCTGGCCGGCGCCGAGCTGGACGCCCTGATCGCCCGGCAGGTCGAGTTCTTCCGCGCCCGGGGCGAGTCGGTCGAGTGGAAGCTGGCCGGCCACGACGAGCCGGCCGACCTGGGCGACCGGCTGCGCGCCGCCGGCTTCGTGCCGGAAGACCTGGAGACCGTCGTGATTGGGCCGGTCGCGGCCCTGGCCGGCGCCGTCCCGGTCCTGCCCGAGGGGGTACGCCTGCGCGAGGTCACCGCCCGCGAGGACCTGGACCGGATCGCGGCGATGGAGGAGGAGGTCTGGCAGGCGGACCGGAGCCATCTGGTGACCGGGCTGGCCAGGGAGATCGAGGCGGACCCGCAGTCGATCACGATCGTGGTGGCCGAGGCGGACGGCACCGTGGTGAGCGCCGGCTGGGTCCGCTACCAGCGGGGCACCGGCTTCGCCACCCTCTGGGGCGGCTCGACGCTGCCGCAGTGGCGGAAGAAGGGCATCTACCGGGCGCTGGTGGCGTACCGGGCGCGCCTGGCCGAGCAGCGCGGCAAGACCCTGGTGCAGGTGGACTGCTCGCCGGAGAGCCGGCCGATCCTGGAGCGGCTCGGGCTCGTTGCGGTCACCACCACCACCCCGTACGTCTACACTCCGTGATCATGGAACCGTTGACGGCGGACGAGCAGCTCACCCTCCGGACGGGCGCCTTCGGGGCCGTCTTCCTGGTCTCCAACGCGGAGCCCGGGATGTTGGCCATGGTGCGGGAGAGCATGGCCGCGTCGGGGGCGCTCGCCGACGCCAGCGGGGTGGTCCGGGCGGCGCTGACCTCCGGGCCGCTGCCGCAGTTGCCCCGGGACTCCGCGCTGGAGGTCGAGGCGACCGTGCTGCCGGCGCTGGGCGAGGCGGTGCGGATCCTGCGGGCCAAGTCGCCGGCGGACGTCGCGGCGTACCGGTCGGTGGTGCTGGCCGCGGCGGACCGGGTGGCGCAGGCGCACCGCGGGGTGGCGCCGGCCGAGGCCGCGGTGATCGAGAAGATCAGGCAGGCGTTGGCCGAGCCGGCCTGACCGGCTCGCCGGACCAGAGCGCCCGGACGCTGGCGCGGACGCACCGGTCGCGCACCCGGCCGCAGGCGCACCGGTAGGTGTCCGGGATCATCCGGCGGCAGGCCCGGCGGGAGGCGGCGACCGCCTCGGCCGGGCCGCGTCGCCCGGCGCGGCGCGCAGAGTCGGACATGTCCGTCACCTCCTTTTTCCGGCAGCTTACCCGGCGGCGCGGGCTCCGGTGAGCTGTGTCACTCTGGGGCTCGGGAGAGGCAATGCTACTTGCGGGTAACATTGCCTCCGTGGGCAACTGCACAGTTGCGCGCGGTTGACCGAACGTTAAGTCACGCGCGAGGCTGCGCCCGTGACCGGGCGAGAGATCGCTACACCAAACAGGAGGGTCGTCGAAGCGCGATGAACATCGTCGTACTCGTCAAGCAGGTGCCCGATTCGGGCGCGGACCGCAACCTGCGTGCTGACGACAACACCGTCGACCGCGGTTCGGCGAACAACGTCATCAACGAGATGGACGAGTACGCCATCGAGGAGGCGTTGAAGATCAAGGAGGCGCACGGCGGCGAGGTGACCGTCCTGACCATGGGTCCGGACCGGGCGACCGAGTCGATCCGCAAGGCGCTCTCCATGGGTCCGGACAAGGCCGTGCACGTGGTGGACGACGCCCTGCACGGGTCCTGCGCCGTGGCCACCTCCAAGGTGCTCGCCGCCGCCCTCGGTCAGCTCGGTGCCGACCTGGTGATCTGCGGCGCCGAGTCCACCGACGGCCGGGTGCAGGTCATGCCGCACATGATCGCCGAGCGGCTGGGCGTCGCGGCGCTGACCGGCGCGCGCAAGCTCACCGTCGACGGCGCCACCCTGACCGTCGAGCGGCAGACCGAGGAGGGCTACGAGGTGGTCACCGCCTCGACCCCGGCCGTGGTCTCCGTCTGGGACACCATCAACGAGCCGCGCTACCCGTCCTTCAAGGGCATCATGGCCGCCAAGAAGAAGCCGGTGCAGACGCTCGCCCTGGCCGACCTCGGGGTCGCGCCCGCCGAGGTGGGCTTCGACGGCGCCACCAGCGCCGTGGTCGAGCACTCCAAGCGCCCGCCGCGCTCCGGCGGCGCCAAGATCACCGATGAGGGCGAGGGCGGCGTCAAGCTGGTCGAGTTCCTCGCCACCGAGAAGTTCGTGTGAGAGGTCTGGACATGGCTGAGGTTCTCGTCGTCGTCGAAGCCACCAAGGAATTCGGCGTCAAGAAGGTCACCCTGGAAATGCTCACCCTCGCCCGCGAGCTGGGCACCCCGAGCGCCGTGGTGCTCGGCGGCGCCGGCGCCGCCGACGCGCTCAGCGCCAAGCTGGGCGAGTACGGCGCGGCGAAGATCTACGCCGCCGAGGGTGCGGAGATCGACGGCTACCTGGTGGCCCCGAAGGCCACCGTGCTGGCCGAGCTGGTCAACCGGGTGCAGCCGGCCGCCGTGCTGCTCGCCTCCTCGCAGGAGGGCAAGGAGATCGCCGCCCGGCTGGCCGTGAAGCTGGAGAACGGCATCCTGACCGACGTGGTCGGCCTCGACGCCGACGGCACCGCCACCCAGGTCGCCTTCGCCGGCTCGACCATCGTCAAGTCCAAGGTCACCAAGGGCCTGCCGCTGGTCACCGTCCGGCCGAACTCGCTCAACCCGACCCCGGCCGCCGCCACCCCGGCGGTCGAGCAGCTCACCGTCTCGGTCACCGACGCGGACAAGCTGGCCAAGGTCGTCGAGCGGGTCGCCGAGCAGAAGGGCTCGCGCCCGGAGCTGACCGAGGCGTCGGTGGTCGTCTCCGGCGGTCGCGGCGTCGGCAACGCCGACAACTTCAAGCTGGTCGAGGAGCTGGCCGACCTGCTCGGCGGCGCGGTCGGCGCGTCCCGTGCCGCGGTCGACTCCGGCTTCTACCCGCACCAGTTCCAGGTCGGCCAGACCGGCAAGACGGTCTCCCCACAGCTCTACGTGGCGCTGGGCATCTCCGGCGCCATCCAGCACCGGGCCGGCATGCAGACCTCGAAGACCATCGTCGCGGTGAACAAGGACGCCGAGGCGCCGATCTTCGAGCTGGCCGACTTCGGCGTGGTCGGCGACCTGTTCAAGGTCGTCCCGCAGGCCGCCGAGGAGATCCGCAAGCGCAAGTGAGCCCACCCGGCTGACCCACGCACAGAGCCGCCGCCCGGATCACCGGGCGGCGGCTCTGTGCGTTGCGGCCCTTCCGCAGCGGCGGAAGGGAGCTGATCGGCGGGCCGGGGAGCTGAGCCGGCCCGCCGATCAGCTCGTCAGGGTGCCCCTCAACAGGCTGTCGCCGGAGTGGCGGGTGTTGTTGTCGTACTGCTCGGCGGAGATGTCGACCACCGAGAAGGTGCGCAGGTCCACGTTCGCGGGCATCGGCAGCAACTCGTCTCCCGACCCCTTGCTCAGCGTACCGACCGAGAACATTTTCATCGTCCCCGGATCGATCAGCCAGACCTCGTAGTACCCCGGGACCTCCGGAAGATTCGCCACGTGCAGGTGGAGCCGGTTGTCCCCGAGCACCCGGGCGTCGCCGGCCGCCTCCTTCGGCGTCTGCCCGTACGCGCTCAGCGCCGCGCTGGCCAGCACCGCCGGCTGCGGCGGGTCCGACTCACCCGACCGCAGCACCGTCACCGTGCCGAGCACGCCGGCCGCGGCCGCCGCTGCCGCGGTCACCGCGGTGACCGCCCAGCGCCGCCACCGCCCACCGCCCCGGGACACCGCCGGTGCCGCGGCGACCCGCGGGCCGGGCTCGGCCGGTGGCCGGGCCGCGCGCCGCTCGGCGAGCGCGGGCAGCTCCTCGGCGGCCCGGATCTCCGCGACGATGCCCTGCCAGACGTGCTCGGGCGGGTCGGGCAGGTTGCCCAGCCCCTGGGTTTCCGCGCCCAGGCCGGCCACGTGTCGCAGCGTCGTCAGCTCGGCCCGGCAGAGCTCGCAGGTGTCCAGGTGGGCGGACTCGCCAGCCGCCGCCTCGCTCTCACCGAGTGCCAGGAAGACCAGCCGGTCGTGGTCCAGGTGGGACACCGTCCACCTCCCATCTGCGCTTGAGGCTCTGCATCCCGCGTCGAATGTGGCTCTTGACCGTGCCGAGCGGGACGCCGGTCACGGTCGCGATCTGCTGGTGGGTCAGGTCGTCGTAGAACGCCAACTCCAGCATGCGTCGCTGGTCGTCGGGGAGGCGGGCCAGCTCGTCGGCGACCACCAGCCGGTCGACCACCGCGTCCGGGTCGGGCCCGCCGGGCACCGGCTCGGGCAGCTGCTTGACCGTCTCGACCACCCGGGTCTCCCGGGCGACCGCCCGGATCCGGTCGACCACCTTGCGGCGGCCGATGCCGAGCAGCCAGCCGACCAGCGATCCCTTGGTCGGGTCGAACGTCTCCCGGCCCAGCCAGGCGGCCACAAAGGTCGCCTGGGTCACGTCCTCCGCGTCGCTGCGGTTGGCCAGCGTGGTGCTGGCCAGGTGCAGCACCGCCCGGCCGTAGCGGTCGTACGCCTCGCGCAGCGCAGCCTCCTCGCCGGCGCGGAAACGCTCGGCCAGCTCGTCGTCGCCCGGTGGTTCCGGCTGTCTCGGCACCCCCGTCACCGGGTGGTTCGCCTTCGGTGGGGCATGCCCGACTGTAACCGCCACAGCCCTCGCCCCATTCTCCCGGCCGACCTCTCCTGCTCGTGCCCGCACCCTTGGTTCGCTCCGGAGGTCCGCCCCGGATGCATCCCGGGCGGAAAAAAGAAATCCGATCCGGGCGCATCCGGCGGCGGCGGAGCGGGCGTAACCCGTTCTGCACACCAGGCGTGATGAACCAGCACGAACTATCAGGAGGCACGCAATGCAGCTCGTATCCATCCGTCGGGTCGCCGCCGGCGGTGCGGTCGCCGCGCTGGCCCTCGCCGGCGGCCTCGCCACCGCCGCCACCCCGGCGTACGCGGCCAGCAGCAAGGTCTCGGTCGTGCACGGCATCCCGGACACCCCGGTCGACGTGTACGTCAACGGCAAGAAGACGCTGGACAACTTCAAGCCGGGTGACGTGGCCGGCCCGCTGAGCCTGCCGGAGGGCGACTACGACATCGCGCTGACCAAGCCGGGCGAGGCGCTCGACCAGGCGATCCTCAAGGTCGACGACGCCAAGGTCCCGGGCGGGGCGAACATCAGCCTCGCCGCGCACCTCAGCGCCGACGGCAAGCCGCAGATCACCCCGTTCGTCAACGACGTGTCCAAGGTGGGCGCCGGCAAGGCCCGGCTGATCGTCCGGCACACCGCCGCCGCCCCGGCCGTCGACGTGCGCGCCGGTGGCCAGCCGGTCTTCCAGGGTCTCACCAACCCGAAGGAGGCCAAGGCCGACATCGACGCGGGCACCGTCAAGGCGGACGTGGTCCTCGCCGGCACCGACACCGTGGCGATCGGCCCGGCCGACCTCACCCTCAAGGAGGGCACCGCGACGATCGTCTACGCCATCGGCTCCGCCGAGGACAAGAACCTCAAGCTGGTCGCCCAGACCATCAGCGGCCTGCACTCCGCGCCGGGCGGCGTGCCCAGCGGCACCGGCGGCCAGGCCGGCACCGGGGTGCAGACCTGGTGGTACCTGCTCGCCGGCGTCGGCGTGCTGCTGCTGGTCGTCGGTGGGGCGCGGGTCGCCACCGTCCGGACCGGGCGCCGATGACGGTGCGGAACCGCGGGGCGCTGGCGGCCATGGCCGCCGGCGCTGCCGCGCTCACCGTCGCCGGCCTCGTCGCGTGCGCCTCCCGGCCGGCCGAGACCGTCGGCGCGGCGGAGGCGTCGGCACTGGCCAGCGCCACCCCCACGCCGGCCGCCCCGGCCAGCGCCGGCACCACCGGCCGGGTGCCGGTCAACACCGGCACCCTGCCGGCGGACGCCACCGTCCCGCCGACCAGGTTGCGCGTCCCGGCGATCGGCGTCACCGCCACGGTCAACCCGGTCGGGGTCAACGCCCGCACCGGCGAGTTCGACGTGCCGCCGAGCGTCGACCAGGTCGGCTGGTACCGCTACGGCCCCGGGCTGGAGGCCACCACCGGCTCGGTGGTGATCGCCGGCCACGTGGACAGCGCCGAGCAGGGCAAGGGGGCGTTCTTCCGGCTGCGTGAGCTGGACCGGAGCGATCTCCTCACGGTCTCCGGTGCCGACGGCCGGGAACGCCGCTACCGGGTGGTGGCCCGGGAGGAGTACGCCAAGACCAAGATCCCGCTGGACCGGTACTTCGCCCGCGACGGCCGCCCCCGGCTGACCCTGATCACCTGCGGCGGCCCGTTCGACCCGAAGACCCGGCACTACCGGGACAACATCGTGGTCACTGCCGTACCCGCGTGACGGCACCGGGTCGGCGTGCGGGCGCGCCGCCGGAGCGGCCGGACCGCCACCCCGTACGGGACGGGCGGTCCGGCATCCGGCGGCGCGCCCGTCGGCCGTTAGGCTGAACGGTGATGGCATACCTGGATCACGCGGCGACGACCCCGATGCTCGATGAGGCACTCGAGGCGTACGTCGCCACCGCCCGCGAGGTGGGCAACGCGTCGTCGCTGCACGCGGCGGGCCGGCGTGCCCGGCGCCGGGTGGAGGAATCCCGCGAGCGGGTGGCCGCGGTGCTCGGCGCCCGCCCCTCCGAGGTGATCTTCACCGGGGGCGGCACGGAGAGCGACAACCTCGCCGTCAAGGGGGTCTTCTGGGCCCGCCGCGCCGCCCGCGCCGACCGCAACCGGGTCGTCTCCAGCGCCGTCGAGCACCACGCCGTGCTGGACGCGGTCGACTGGCTGGCCGGGCACGAGGGCGCCGAGGTCGGCTGGCTGCCGGTCGACGCCGCCGGCCGGCTCGACCCGGAGCGGCTCCGCGCCGAGCTGGCCGCGCACGGCGACCGGGTCGCGGTGGTCACCGCCATGTGGGCCAACAACGAGGTGGGCACGGTGCAGCCGGTGGCCGAACTGGCCGCCGTCGCCGCCGAGCACGGGGTGCCGTTCCACACCGACGCGATCCAGGCGGTCGGCCAGGTGCCGGTCGACTTCGCCGCCAGCGGCGTCTCCGCGCTCACCGTCACCGGCCACAAGCTCGGCGGCCCGACCGGGGTCGGCGCGCTGCTGCTCGCCCGGGACGTCGCCGCCACCCCGCTGCTGCACGGCGGCGGCCAGGAGCGGGACGTCCGGTCCGGCACCCTGGACACCGCCGGCATCGTGGCCTTCGCGGTCGCCGTCGAGGCGGCCGTGAAGGGCCAGCAGGAGTACGCGGCCCACGTCGCCGCGCTCCGCGACGAGCTGGTGGAGCGGGTCCGCCAGGCGGTGCCCGAGGTGATCTTCAACGGTGACCCGGTGGACCGGCTCCCCGGCAACGCGCACTTCTCCTTCCCGGGCTGTGAGGGGGACGCCCTGCTGCTCCTCCTCGACGCCCAGGGCATCGCCTGCTCGACCGGGTCGGCCTGCTCCGCCGGGGTGGCCCAGCCCTCGCACGTGCTGCTGGCGATGGGCGCCGACGACGACCGGGCCCGCTCCTCGCTGCGCTTCACCCTCGGCCACACCAGCACCCGGGAGGACGTCGACGCGCTGATCGCTGCGCTGCCGGCGGCCGTCGACCGGGCCCGGCGCGCGGCCGCCCTCCGTACCCCCCGCTGACCCGGATACCCTCGGTGAGGACGAGGGGAGTGGGCTGGTGAGGGTTCTGGCGGCGATGTCGGGCGGGGTGGACTCCGCGGTGGCGGCGGCCCGCGCGGTGCAGGCCGGGTACGACGTGACCGGCGTGCACCTGGCGCTGGCCCGCAACCCGCAGACCTACCGGACCGGTGCCCGGGGCTGCTGCACCCTGGAGGACTCCCGGGACGCCCGCCGCGCCGCCGACGTGCTGGGGATCCCGTTCTACGTCTGGGACATGGCCGACCGGTTCCACGCCGACGTGGTGGACGACTTCGTCGCCGAGTACGCGGCCGGCCGTACCCCGAATCCGTGCCTGCGCTGCAACGAGAAGATCAAGTTTGCCGCGGTGCTGGACCGGGCCGTCGCCCTGGGCTTCGACGCCGTGGTGACCGGCCACCACGCCCGGCTCGGTGCCGACGGCCTGCTGCGGCGCAGCGTCGACCCGGCCAAGGACCAGTCGTACGTGCTCGCCGTGCTGACCCGCGCGCAGCTGGACCGGTCGATCTTTCCGCTCGGCGACTCGACGAAGGCGGAGGTCCGGGCCGAGGCCGCCCGGCGCGGCCTCGCGGTGGCCGACAAGCCGGACTCGCACGACATCTGTTTCATCGCCGACGGCGACACCCGGGGGTTCCTGGCCCAGCGGCTCGGGGAGGCCCCCGGCGAGGTGGTCGACGCGCTCACCGGCGCGGTGGTCGGCAGCCACTCCGGCGCCTACCAGTACACCGTCGGGCAGCGGCGCGGCCTGCACCTGGACCGGCCCGCCCCGGACGGCCGCCCCCGCTACGTGCTCTCCATCACGCCCGTGACCAACACCGTGACCGTCGGCCCGGCCGAGGCGCTGGAGGTCGACCGGGTGCGGGCCGTCCGCCCGGTCTGGACCGGTGGCGCGCGGCCCGGCGGACCGATCGAGTGCGAGGTGCAGTTGCGCGCGCACGGCGACGTGGTGCCGGCCACGGTGTCCCTGGACGGTGACGCCCTGCACGCCGAGCTGCGCCGGCCGGTGCGCGGCGTCGCCGCCGGCCAGGCGATCGTGGCGTACCGCCCCGACCCGGCCGGTGACGTCGTGCTCGGCTCGGCCACCATCAGCGACTGACCCGTGGGCGGCGTGCGCCGGCCGGTGCGGCGGATAGTCTTCGGCGGTGAGTGACCAGACGTGGCCCTGGCCGACCGGATCGGCGACCGGGATCGGTTCGCTGCCCGGCACCGACATCGCCGAGGCGCAGCGGATCGTGCTCGGGGAGCTGCCCGCCCTGCCGCACCTGCCGGAACTGCCCGCCCGGGGCCCCGGCGCGGACCTGATCGGGCGCACCGGCGGGCTGCTCGCCGAGTTGCCGGTCGAGCTGTACGCGGCCCGCTGGCGGATCGCCCCGCGGCCCGGCAAGGACCTGCGCCGCGCCCGCGACCTGATGGAACGCGACCTCGACCAGCTCGCCGAGCAGGCCGAGGAGTACGCCGGCCCGGTCAAGGTCCAGGCCGCCGGGCCGTTCACCCTGGCCGCGTCGCTGGAGCTGCCGCTCGGCGGCCGGGTGCTGCGCGACGCGGGCGCGGTCCGCGACCTGGCCGGTTCGCTGGCCGAGGGGTTGCGCGGGCACGTCGCGGCGGTGGCCCGCCGGCTGCCCCGGGCGTCGGTGCTGCTCCAGCTCGACGAGCCGTCCCTGCCGGCGGTGCTGGCCGGGCGGGTGCCCACCGAGAGCGGCCTCGGCACCTACCGGGCCGTGCAGTCCGGGGACGCGGCGGCGCTGCTGCGCGGCGTGCTCGAGGCGGTCGGGGTGCCGACGGTGGTGCACTGCTGCGCGCCGGACGTGCCGGTGGCGCTGATCCGCGACGCCGGGGCCGTGGGCGTCGCGCTCGACCTGGGCCTGGTCACCGAGCTGGACCCGCTCGGCGAGGCGATCGACGCGGGGCTGGGCCTGCTGGCCGGGGCCGCGCCCGCGCTGCCACCGTCCGCCGGTCGCGCGCCGACCTCGGCCCAGGTCGCCGAGCGGGTACGCCGGCTCTGGGACCAGCTCGGCTTCCCCCGCCGCCGGCTCGCCGAGCAGGTGGTGGTCACCCCCGCCTGCGGCCTGGCCGGGGCCACCCCCGGATACGTCCGGACCGTGCTGGCCGCCTGCCGGGACGCCGGGCGGCGGCTGGCCGAGGAGGAGTGAGGTTTCCTGTCGTACCCGCTGGGCAGGATGACGGGCATGATTGGACAGCTCCGTTCCGTGGTGATCGACTGCCCTGATCCGCGCGCGCTGGCCGGCTTCTACGCCGAGCTGCTCGGCCTGCCGCTGGTCGAGGAGAGCTCCGACGGCGACGAGTGGGTCGTGCTCGGCGGCCCGCCGGGGCACCAGCCCCGCATCGCCTTCCAGCGGGCGCGCGGCCTGCGCGCCCCCGCCTGGCCCGACCCGGAGCGGCCGCAGCAGTTCCACCTCGACGTGACGGTCGACGAGATCGAGGCGGCCGAGAAGGCGGCGCTGGCCCTGGGCGCGCGCCGGCTCCCGGGCGAGGGCGACGGCTTCCGGGTCTACGCCGACCCGGTGGGCCACCCGTTCTGCCTCTGCTGGGACTGACCGGCCGGGCTGGCCTCCGGGGCGTGGCCGGGCGGCCGGGCTGGCCTCCGGGGCGTGGCCGGGCGGCCACGCCCCGGCCCCGTGCCCAGGGCGCCGGCGGGTTGCCGCGGTCCGGCATGATCACGCCGTGACCGACTCCCCGCCGCGCCGCGCCTCGGGTTCGCTCTTCGGCCTCGCCTTCGGCGACGCGCTGGGCAAGCCGACCGAGTTCCTCACCGTCGCCGAGATCGTCCGGCGGTACGGGCCGGCCGGCCCCCGGGAGCTCGTCGGCGACCCGGCGCTGGTCACCGACGACACCCAGATGGCGCTGGCCGTGGCCGGGGCGCTGCGGGACGCGCCCGGCTACTCGGCGGAGGCGGTGGAGCCGCTGCTGCGGCAGCGCTTCCTCGACTGGGCGGCCAGCCCGGACAACAACCGGGCCCCCGGCATGACCTGCCTGCGGGCCTGTGGCGAGCTGAGCCGGGGGCTGCGCTGGCAGGACGCCACCGTGGCCGGCTCGAAGGGCTGCGGGGCCAACATGCGGGTCACCCCGGTCGGGCTGCTCGACGTCGACCTGGACACCCTGGCCGGGCTGGCCCAGCTCCAGGCGGGCCTGACCCACGGCCACCCGACCGGCCTGGCGGCCAGCGAGCTGACCGCGTACGCGGTCCGGCTGTTGCGCGACGGCGCGGCGCTCGCCGACCTGCCGGGCCTGCTCACCGAGCGGGCGCACGAGCAGCGCACCGTCTACCGGGGCGACTGGCTCGGTGACCTGTGGCAGCGCGCGGACGACGCCGGGACACCGCGGGAGTTCATCGCCCGCGGCTGGGACGAATGCCGGGACGTGCTCGGCCGGCTCGACGCCGCGCTGGCCCGCCCGGATGACGGCGGCGACCCGTGCCGGTTCACCGGCGAGGGGTGGATCGCCGAGGAGGCCCTGGCCACGGCCCTGCTCTGCGCGCTGTGGCACGCCGACGACCCGGTCGGCGCGCTGGCCCGCGGCGCGACCACGGCCGGCGACTCCGACTCCATCGCGGCGCTCGCGGGCGCCTTCGTGGGGGCCGCGCACGGCATGGCCGCCTGGCCGGCGGACTGGGCCGCGCGGATCGAGTACGCCGACCAGCTCGCCGCCTTCGGCGCCGCCACGGACTGAACCCGGTGCGCGGGGTCGGGCGGCGCGCCGCCCGACCCCGCCCCGGTCACATCACCGAGAGGTAGTTGTCCACGCTGGAGGCGAGGATCCGGCGCCGCGAGTAGGCGCTCGGGTTCACGGCGTTGTACTCCTCGATGATGATGTACGACCCGTCGATACCGGACACCCAGGCGACGTGGCCGTAGTCGCCGCCGTTCCACTGGGCGATGGCCCCCACCGCGGGGGTCTGCGAGACCATGCCGCCGTACTTCGGGGCGGCGTTGTCCCAGTTCTTCGCGTGCCAGTAGTTGAGCGCGGTGAAGCCCGGCGGGTCGTGGGCGATGTACTTGTAGACCCGGGACGCCACGAACGACGTGCACTGCTGGAGCACGAAGCCGTACCGGTCGACCCAGGGAAAGCCGGACCCCCACGGATAGTCGTCGACCGTGCCGAAGGCGAACTTGCCGGACGAGGCGTACCCCTGCTTGCCGTACCGGTCGGCGATGACCCGGTACTGGTAGCAGCCGGCGGCGTACCGGATGGTGACGTAGTTGGTGGTGATCATGAAGCCGACCAGCCGCCACGAGTCACCCCGGCAGGCCTTCGCCTCGACCGAGTAGCCGGTCGCCGTGCTCACCGCGTTCCACGACACCCGGACGTCCGAGGAGGTGGTCTGCGGCACCGCCCGCACGTCCTGCGGGGTGCCCGGGGCCGTGATGGTCAGGGTGACGCTCGCCGTGTTCGACGCCGAGCTGTAGCCGGTCAGGTTCTCCGCCTTGAGCTGGAACTCGTACGTCTTGCCCGGGGTGAGCATGCTCATCGTGAACGTGCAGCAGGTGCTCAGCGGGTACTGCGCCTTGGTCCAGCCCGACTTACCGGCGAGCCGGTAGTAGATCCAGTAGTAGACGTTGCCGGTGCTGCTGGCCCGCCAGGAGAGCTTGGCGGCGGTGTCCCCGGAGGCGGCGGCGGTCAGGTTGGTCGGTGGCTGGGGCAGCGGCGGCATGGGCCGGGCGCTGGCCGTGTTGGTCGCCCCCGAGTCACCGGCGAGGTTGGTGGCCCGGACCCGGAACTCGTACGTGGTGCCGTTGTCGAGCAGGCCGGCGGTGAACGAGCAGCAGGTGCTGACCGGGTACGGCAGGCGCTTCCAGGTGCCGCCGGCGGGGCGCATCTCGATCCAGTAGTAGACGCTCCCGGTGGGGCTGGCGCTCCAGCGCAGCGTCACCTGGCCGTCGCCCGCGCTCGCGGTGAGCCCGGACGGCGCCTGGGGCAGCGGCGGCAGCGGCCGGGCGCTGGCCACGTTGGAGGCCGGCGAGTTGCCCGAGACGTTGTTGGCCCGGACCCGGAACTCGTACGTGGTGCCGTTGTCGAGCAGGTCGACGGTGAACGAGCAGCAGGTGTTGACCGGGTACTGGAGGCGCTTCCAGGTGCCCCCGGCGGGGCGCATCTCGATCCAGTAGTAGACGTTGGCGGTGGCGCTGGCGGTCCAGCGCAGCGTCACCTTGCCGTCGCCCGCGCTCGCGGTCAGCCCGGACGGCGCCTGGGGCAGCCCGCCGACCGACGTCTCCCGTACGGCCGCGGAGGCGGGCCCCTCACCACCCGCGTTGTCGGCGGTCACCTTGAACTCGTAGACGTGCCCGTGCACGAGCGAGCCCCAGGTGGCCGAGGTGCGGTCGGTGGGGTACACCGACCGGGTGAAGGCGGTCTGCCCGGCGGTCACGTCCCGGTAGTAGATCCAGTAGAAGACGTCCGGGCCCACCGGGTTCCAGTCCAGGTCGATGCTGCCGTCGCCGGCGGCCAGCGCGGTGAGCCCGGTCGGCGCGGCGGGCGGCTGGTAGAACGCGGTGGCCCGGACCACCGCCGAGGTCGGGCCGTCGCCGGTCTCGTTGTTCGCCGCGATCTTGAACTCGTACACGTGGTTGTGGGCGAGCAGCCCGGGGCTGAAGGTGCAGCAGGTGGTCACCGGGATCGACAGCTTGGTGAAGCTCGTCTGGCCGGCGGTGACGTCGCGCTGGTAGACCCAGTAGTAGAGGTCGTCCCCCGGCTTGGTCCAGGTCAGCTTGATCTTCCCGTCGCTCTGCGGGGTGGCCGTGAGCCCGGTCACCTGGCCGGGCAGCGGGCGGCGCGGCGTCGCCTGCACGACGTTCGACGGCAAGGACTCGCCGCCCTGCGCCGTGGTGGTCACCTTGAACTCGTAGGTGTGCCCGTTCGCCAGGTAACCGATGTTCACCGTGCAGCAGGTGGCGACCGGCAGCGGCAACTGGGTGAAAGCGGTCTCGCCCTCGGTGACGTCCCGCCGGTAGACCCAGTACCAGGCGCTCGGGGTGGTGCTCGCGCCCCAGGTCAGCTGGACCTGGCCGTCACCGGCCACGGCGGTCAGGGTGCCCGGCGCCGCCGGCCTCGGGTACGTGGAGGTGGCCTGGGCGGTGTTCGACACCGCCGACTCGCCGCCCAGGTTGCTCGCGCTGACCGTGAACTCGTACTGGTGGCCGTGCAGCAGGTAACCGGCGGTCATCGCGCAGCAGCTGGTGATCGGCAGCGGCAGCTGGGTGAACTCGGTCTCGCCCGCGGTCACGTCCCGCTGGCGTACCAGGAAGTGCACCCCCTCGGACGGGCCCTGCCAGGCCAGGTCGATCTGGCCGTCGGCGCGGGCCGTGGCGGTCAGGTTGGTCGGCGCGGCCGGCACCGCGTACCGGGCGGTGGCGCGCACCGGCGTCGACCGGGGCGACTCGCCCCCGCCGTGGCTCGCGGTGACCACGAACTCGTACTCGTGGTCCTTGGCGAGCCAGTTGGCGGTGACCGTCAGGTCGACCGGGTTGTCGTCGTTGACCGGCGCGTACTCGGTCTCCCCGGCGGTGATGTCCCGCCGCAGCACGTCGTAGCGCCAGGCGTACGGGACGGCGGACCAGGTGAGCCTGACCGAGCCGTCGGTGCCGGCGGTCGCGGTCAGGTTGGCCGGGGCGGGCGGCGGCGCGATGGTCACCGCGACGCTGCGGGTCGGCGAGGGCTGCCCCACGCCGGTGGAGTTGCGGGCGGTGACCCGGTACTCGTAGGTGTGGCCGGTCCTGGTGCCGCCCACGTCGGCGCTGGTGCCGGTCGGCTGTGCCACCCGGGCGAAGTGGGTCTGGCCGACGGTGACGTCGCGCTGGTGCACCTCGTAGCTGATCCCGGTGCCGGCGACCGCCGGCCAGGACAGGTGGACCGCGCCGGTCGGGTCGGCGGTGGCGGTCAGGTTGGTCGGGGCGGCGGGCAGCAGCGCCGGGTCGGGTGCCGGCGGGGGCCAGGCGACGTCGACGAAGCGGGGCCGGTAGATCCGGGCGTCGCTGTACAGGTCGTCGTCGTTGAGGCTGTGCACGTTGTACGACACCAGCAGCCGGCCGGACGGGGCCAGCTCCGGGTGCAGCCGGGCGTCGTAGACGATCACACCCTGCCGTGCCGCCGGTTCGGGCGCGGTGAACAGGTCGATCGGGCCGCTGAACGGGCCGGTCGGCGAGGCGGCGGTGTAGGCGATCACCTGCGTGCCGAAGGTGACGTTGCCCTGCACGGTGACGACCACGTACTGGTCGCCCACCCGCTGCGCGCCGAACGCGGTGCCGACACCGGACAGCGGCAGCCGCGCCGAGTTGGCGACCCCGCTGGACCAGCCGCTCCCGGTCCAGAACTGCCAGCCGCCGGTGAGCCCGCCGGCGGGCACCCGGGCCAGGTGGGCGAAGCGCTGCTGGTCGGCGGCCACGTACTCGGAGCCGTAGACGTACGTCCAGGCGCCGTCCTCCAGCACCGCGGCGCCCCACGCGACCTTGTCGCCCAGCGGCAGCTCGGTGACGGCGGTGGTGGTGAGGCCGGGCAGCGCCAGGGTGGCCAGCGCGGTGCCGGTCAGTACCACGTCGAGGCTGCCCTCGCCGGTGCGCTTGTAGCGGTTGACCAGTGCCCGGACCGAGTTGCCCTCGACCGTCGCGTCGGCGATCCAGTACCACTCGCCGGTCACCCCGGACGGGATCAGCGACTGCGGGTTGCTGGTGCTGCCAGCGTGGACGGTCGAGGTGAGCGCCGTCCCGTCCTGCACCACCGCCGAATTGTTGATCATCGGGCTGCTGCGGGGCCGGCTGAAGTCCGCGTTGACGGTGCCGAGCATGGTGTCGGAGAAGAGCCAGGCCATCCGCCCGTCGGGCAGCGCCACCGAGGCGGTGCTGTCCGCCCCGCTCCAGCGTCCGCTGGTGTTGCCGTAGTTGTTGAAGAGTGTGGTGAGTGCGGCCCCGGTCATCCCGCCCGACGGCAGTGCCGCCGCCCGGGCCGGCGCGGCCGGCACCACCAGTCCGACCCAGCCGACCGCGGCCACCAGGCCCGTCGCCAGTCGGGCACGCCAGCGTTCCCCCATGTTTTGTCCCCATATCCGGCGCGCGGGCGCCCCCGGCGAGCGCCACGGCGCGCTCGTTGGCGGGGAAGCTATCAGCACCCCGGGGCGGTGTGGATCATCCGGACGGATCGATCAGAAGAAATCCATCCCCGGCTGCCCGCGCGGGCTCAGGCCAGGGCGCCGGCGGCGAGCCAGCCCACCGCCAACGCCACCCCGATCCCGACCGGCCACGGCCACCAGCGTCCCGGCCGGCGCAGCCGGAGCCAGCCGGCCAGCAGGCAGCCGGCCGTCGCGAGGCAGGCCAGCAGCAGCGTCAGCCACCATGCCGCGCCCCGGTCGGCGGCCCGGCCCGCCCCGGTGATCTCGGGGCTGAACCAGGCCAGCAGGTAGCCGTAGAGCAGCAGCAACGGGCCACCGACGAGCGACGCCAGCAGCGCCAGCAGCCAGCGGGTCCGCACCGCCACCCCGACCCCGGGGGTACGACTGGTCACCGCACCACTATGGCGGGGCGGCCTCGGGCCGCGGGAGGCGGGCGGCGTACCGGCGTCCGGGGCGTCGCCGGCCCGGCCGAGGGTGACCCGCCCGCGGCGGTCCGGCGGTCCTCGCCGGCGCGCCGTACCCGGTCGGCGGCGGCCCGCCCGCGGTGGCCCGGCGAGCCTCCCGGCCGTGCCGCGCGAGGTCCGGCGGTGCGGGCCGGGATGCCTGGTCAGGCGGGTGACCGGACGGTTGTCGGTACCGACCGCTACGGTTCGGGGGTAGCACGAGTACGGGAGGTCGACAGCGGTGGCCGAAGGCGGCAGCGTGTCCGAAGAAGCGGTTCCCCAGGCGGTCAGCCCGGCCCAGGAGGCAGCGGCGGGTGCCGAGCCGACCCCGCAGGCGCGGGAGCGGCACGCCACGCTCAGCCAGGAGCTGACCGACCACCAGTACCGCTACTACGTGCTGGACGCGCCGATCATCTCCGACGCCGAGTTCGACAAGCAGCTGCGCGAGCTGGAGGCCCTCGAGGCGGAATACCCCGCGCTGCGCACCCCCGACTCGCCGACCCAGCGGGTCGGCGGGACGTTCTCCACCGACTTCACCCCGGTCACCCACGCCGAGCGGATGCTCTCGCTGGACAACGCCTTCGCCGACGAGGAGCTGGCGGCCTGGGCCGAGCGCGTCGAGCGCGACGCCGGTGGCCCGGTGCCCTACCTGTGCGAGCTGAAGGTCGACGGGCTGGCCATCAACCTGACCTACGAGAAGGGCCGGCTGGTCCGGGCCGCGACCCGGGGCGACGGGCGCACCGGCGAGGACGTCACCGCCAACGTGCGCAGCATCCGGGACGTCCCGGCCCGGCTCACCCCCTCCGACGACTTCCCCGACGTGCCCGCCCTCCTCGAGGTGCGCGGCGAGATCTACTTCCCGGTAGCGGCCTTCGCCGACCTCAACGCCGGCCTCGTCGAGCAGGGCAAGGCCCCGTTCGCCAACCCGCGCAACGCGGCCGCCGGCAGCCTGCGCCAGAAGGACCCCCGCATCACCGCGTCCCGGCCGCTGCGTCTCGTGGTGCACGGCATCGGTGCCCGGAAGGGCTTCCAGCCGGCCGCGCAGTCCGAGGCGTACGCGGCGCTGCGGGCCTGGGGGCTGCCCACCAGCGACCGCTGGCGGGTGGTGCCCGACCTGGCCGGCGTGGCGGACTTCATCGCCTACTACGGCACCCACCGGCACGACGTCGAGCACGAGATCGACGGCGTGGTGGTGAAGGTCGACCCGGTTTCCATCCAGGGCCGGCTCGGCTCGACCAGCCGCGCACCGCGCTGGGCGATCGCCTTCAAGTACCCGCCGGAGGAGGTGACCACCAAGCTGCTCGACATCGACGTGAACGTCGGGCGTACCGGCCGGGTCACCCCGTTCGCCGTCCTGGAGCCGGTGCGGGTGGCCGGCTCCACGGTCGCCCTGGCGACCCTGCACAACGCCCAGGAGGTCGAGCGCAAGGGCGTGCTGATCGGCGACACGGTGGTGCTGCGCAAGGCCGGCGACGTCATCCCGGAGGTGCTCGGCCCGGTGGTCGACCTGCGCCCCGCCGACGCCCGGCCGTTCATCATGCCGACCACCTGCCCGGCCTGCGGCACCCCGCTGGCGCCGGCCAAGGAGGGCGACGTCGACATCCGCTGCCCCAACGCCCGCGGCTGCCCGGGCCAGATCCGGGAGCGGGTCTTCTACCTGGCCAGCCGCCGGGTGCTCGACATCGAGGCGCTGGGCGAGAAGAGCGCGGCCGCGCTGCTGGACGGGCAGATCATCACCAACGAGGGCGACCTGTTCCAGCTCGACGCCGAGCAGTTGGCCCGCTCGCCGTTCTTCGTCAACAAGGACGGCACGCTCGGCAGCAACGCCACCAAACTGCTGGACAACCTGGCGGTGGCCCGGGAGCGGGACCTGTGGCGGGTGCTCGTCGCGCTCTCCATCCGGCACGTCGGCCCGACCGCGGCGCAGGCCCTCGCCCGGCATTTCCGTTCGATCGACGCGATCGAGGCCGCCGGCGAGGAGGAGCTGTCCTCGGTGGATGGTGTCGGCCCGACCATCGCGGCGAGCATCAAGGAGTGGTTCGCCGTCGACTGGCACCGCGAGGTGGTGGCCAAGTGGGCCGCGGCCGGGGTACGGATGGCCGAGGCAGGCGGCGAGGAGGGGCCGCGCCCGCTGGACGGGGTGACCGTGGTGGTCACCGGGACGCTCGCCGGGTTCAGCCGGGATCAGGCGTCCGAGGCGATCCAGGGGCAGGGCGGCAAGGTCACCGGCTCGGTCTCCAAGAAGACCAGTTTCGTGGTGGTGGGGGACAACCCCGGCAGCAAGGCCGACAAGGCGGCCAGCCTCAAGCTGCCGATCCTCGACGAGGACGGCTTCCGAGTGCTGCTGGAGTCCGGCCCGGACGCCGCCCGGGAGGTAGCCCGCGTCGAGGGCTGAGCACCGGCCCATTTTGGATCTTGACGCGACCTTGCCGCGTATACCAACTTAATTACGACTACGACCGATTCGTGACTGTCGTGTCGGGGAAATCGGCACCGAGGGCGTTTCATTGGCGTACGGCGTGTGAACGGGCACGCCACGGCTGTCCCCGGGAGGTGCGATGGAGACCGCCGATCCGCGCAACTCCGTGCCACCCGGGCGGGGCGGGCCGTTCTTCGGCTTCGTGGTCGCGGTCGGTGTCCTGGCCGTGCTCGTCTCGGCCGGGCCGCTGGCCGGGCTACCCGGGCGGCTGTCCGCGATGCCGGCGGCCTTCTGGACCATGGCGGCGCTCGCCGTGGCCTGCGACGCCCGACCGTTCCTGCCGCCCGGCCGCCGGGCGGGCTCGGCGGTCTTCCCGTCGACCTGCTTCACCTTCGCCATCCTGCTCGGTTGGGGGCTCGGCCCGGCCGTGGCCGTGCAGGCCGTCGCGGTGGCCGTCTCCGGCTGGCGGATGGGGCACGCCCCCTGGCGCACCGCCTTCAACGCCGCCCAGTACGCCTGCGCGCTCGCCGCCGCGTACGCGGTGACCCGGCTGGGGCCCGGCGGTCTCTTCGACGGAGGGCGGCTGCGCTGGACCGACGTGGTCGTGGTCGGTGCCGCCACCGCGGCCTGGTTCGCGGTCAACTACGCGCTGGTCAGCTCCGCGATCCGGCTGCGCTTCGGGGACCGCTGGTGGCCCACCGTCCGGCTCGGTCTCGCGTACGAGCTGCTCTCCACCGGGTCGCTGCTGCTGCTGGCCCCGGTGCTGGTGGCCGCCGCGCGGGCCAGCGCCGCGCTGATTCCGCTGGTGCTGGTGCCGCTCTTCGCGGTCTACCGGATGGCCCGGCTCTCCGCCGAGCGGGAGCAACTGGCCGCGCTCGACCCGCTCACCGGCCTGCCCAACCGCAAGGCCCTGCTCACCGAGGTGGCCGAGCAGGTGCATCTGCACGCCGAGCGGGCCGCCCGGGGCGAGCCGGACGGCCAGCTGGCCCTGCTGCTGCTCGACCTGGACCGGTTCAAGCACGTCAACGACGCGCTCGGGCACGCGGTCGGCGACCGGCTGCTGGTCGAGGTGAGCGCCCGGCTGGCCGCGGTGGTCGGCGAGGGTGAGCTGCTGGCCCGGCTCGGCGGCGACGAGTTCGCCCTCGTCGTACCCGGGATCACCGGCGCCGAGCAGGCGCGCGAGCGGGCCGGCCGGGTGGTCGCCGCGCTCGCCGAGCCGGTGCCGCTGGACGGGCTGCCGCTGGACGTCGGCGGTTCCATCGGTGTGGCGATCTATCCCGAGCACGGCGAGGACTTCGCCACCCTGATGCGCCACGCCGACGTGGCCATGTACGACGCCAAGCACCGCAACGACACGGTCGCCGTCTACGCGGCAGAGTCCGACCACAACTCGGCGGAGCGGCTCAGCCTCCTGGCCGACCTGCGCCGGGTGCTGGAGGCCACGCCGCGCCGGGAGGAGCCGCCCGCCGGCGTCCGCGGCGGCGACGGCGCGGCCCTGCCGGCCGGGCCGGCCTCGGGCAATCCGGCCTCGGGCAATCCGGCTTCGGGCAATCCGGCTTCGGGCAATCCGGCTTCGGGCAATCCGGCCTCGGGCAACCCGGGCCGGGCCGCTCGCGGGGACGCGGTCGCCCGCAACGGCAGCCGGGGCCGTCCGGCCCGCCCGGGCGACGCACCGGGGCGGCGCTGGCTGCGCCGGCGGCCGGCCCGGGTGGAGGGGCGGGCCGACGACGAGCTGATCAACCGGATCGTCACCAGCGCCGACCCGATCCGCCGCAGGTCGCGGGCGCTCGCCACCGAGGAGCCGGTGGGGGTCGCGGGTGACGTGGCCCGGCTCCCGGAGGCGTCCGCCACCCGCCTCGCCCCCACGCCCGCTGTGCCGCGGGACGGGGACGGCCGGGGCGCCGACGACCGCGCCGGCCGGCCGCGAGGTGCTGCCGGCGGGCCGGTGCCGGCCGCGGGCGCCGGGGCGAGCGCCGCGGCCCCAGCCCGATCGGGCGGGAACGGCCGGCGTCCGGCCGACGTCCGGCCGGGTACGCCGGGCACTGCGGATCTCGTCACCGGCCTGCCGGGTGCCGTGGGTCCGGGCGTGCACGTGCCGGGCGCCGGGGGTCCGGTTGCGGACGTGCCGGGCGCCGTGGGTCCGGGCGGGCTGGTCGGGGACGGCACCGGGGACGGTCCGGCGGGCGACCCGGGCGAGATCACCATGTACTACCAGCCGCAGATCGCGATCGCGACCGGTGAGGTCGTCGGGGTGGAGGCGCTGCTGCGCTGGCGGCACCCGCGCCGCGGCATGGTCGACCCGGGGGAGCTGATCCAGGTCGCCGAGCAGAGCGCGGTGATGCGGCTGCTCACCCGCCGGGTGGTCGACGACGTGGTGGAGCAGGTGGCGAAGTGGTCGGCGGCCGGCATCACGCTCCGCGCGGCGCTCAACGTCAGCGTGCGTGATCTGCACACCGGCGAGATCGCCGACCAGATCGCCGACCGGCTCACCCGGTACGGCGTCAGCCCGGACCGCCTCCAGGTGGAGATCACCGAGGGCGCCCTGATGGCCGATCCGCGGCGGGTGCTGGCCAGCATCACCCAGTTGCACCGGATCGGCGTCGGCATCGCGCTGGACGACTTCGGCACCGGGTACTCGTCCCTGCAACACCTGCGCCGGCTGCCGCTGTCCGAGGTGAAGGTGGACCGGTCGTTCGTCCTCGGCATGGCCGACGACCCGGACGACGCGGCGATCGTCCGGTCGATGATCGAGCTGGCCGGCGCGCTCGGCCTGCGGGTGGTCGCCGAGGGCGTGGAGGACGAGCGCACCTGGCGGCTGCTCCACGCGGCCGGCTGCGACGTGGCCCAGGGCTGGTTCCACGCCCGGCCCATGCCCGCCGCCGACCTGGTCGCCTGGCTGTCCCGGTACCGCCCGGTCCGGCCGGTGGGCCCGGCCGACGGCGACGGCCCCCGCCGGCCGTCCCGCTGAACGGGGCCGCGGGGGAGTCGGGGGCGTCGGGGCGACGGCGGGACAATAGACTCGCTCCGGTCACCGCGCGTCATCGTCACCGTGGCACGCGCGGCCGGCACACCGCAGACGCAGCAGGACAAGCCACTGAAGGGGGCAGCCGATGGCCGCCATCTCCCGCGAGGAGGTCGCGCACCTCGCGCGACTGTCGCGGCTCGCCGTCACCGAGGAGGAGTTGGACACCTTCGCCGGTCAGCTGGACGTGATCCTCCAGTCGGTCGCCCAGGTCGGCGAGGTCGCCGCGGCGGACATCCCGCCGACCTCCCACTCGGTGCCGCTGACCAACGTCCTCCGCGAGGACGTGGTGACGCCCTGCCTGACCCCGCAGGAGGTGCTCTCGGGCGCGCCCGACGCCGAGGAGCAGCGGTTCCGCGTCCCGCGGATCCTGGACGAGGATGTGGCCTCATGAGCGACCTGACCAAGCTGACCGCCGCCGAGATCGCCGGCCTGGTGGCGAGGGGCGAGACCTCCGCCGTGGAGGTCACCCAGGCCCACCTGGACCGGATCACCGCCGTCGACGATCAGGTCCACGCCTTCCTGCACGTCGACACCGAGGGCGCGCTCGCGGCCGCCCGCGAGGTCGACGAGCGCCGGGCCGCCGGTGCCGAGCTGGGCCCGCTGGCCGGTGTGCCGGTGGCGGTGAAGGACGTGCTCGCCACCAAGGGCGTGCCGACCACCGTCGGCTCGAAGATCCTGGAGGGCTGGCGCCCGCCGTACGACGCCACGATCGTGCAGCGGCTGCGCGAGGCCGGCACGGTGATGCTCGGCAAGACCAACATGGACGAGTTCGCGATGGGCTCCTCCACCGAATACTCCGCGTACGGGCCGACCCGTAACCCGTGGAACCTGGAGCGCATCCCGGGCGGGTCGGGCGGCGGCAGCGCCGCGGCGCTGGCCGCGTACGAGGCGCCGCTGTCGATCGGCTCGGACACCGGCGGCTCGATCCGCCAGCCGGGCGCCGTCACCGGCACGGTCGGCGCGAAGCCCACCTACGGTGGCACCTCCCGGTACGGGCTGGTCGCGTTCTCCTCGTCGCTGGACACCCCCGGCCCGTGCGCGCGTACCGTGCTGGACGCCGCGCTGCTGCACCAGGTGATCGGCGGTCACGACCCGCGCGACTCCACCTCGATCCCGGCCCCGGTGCCGGACGTGGTGGCCGCCGCGAAGCTGGGCGCGACCGGCGACCTGACCGGCGTGAAGCTCGGCGTGGTCACCGAGTTCACCGGCGAGGGCGCCGAGCCGGGCGTGATGGCCGCGTTCCGCGAGTCGGTGGAGGCCCTCGCGAAGCTGGGCGCCGAGATCGTCGAGATCTCCTGCCCGCACTTCCGGTACGCGCTGCCGGCCTACTATCTGATCGCGCCGAGCGAGTGCTCCTCCAACCTGGCCCGGTTCGACGGGGTCCGGTTCGGGCTGCGGGTCGGCGACGACGGCAACCGGTCCCTCGAAGAGGTCATGTCGCTGACCCGCGAGGCCGGCTTCGGCCCCGAGGTCAAGCGGCGCATCATGATCGGCACGTACGCGCTCTCCTCGGGCTACTACGACGCCTACTACGGGCAGGCGCAGAAGGTCCGCACCCTGATCACCCGGGACTTCACCAGCGCCTTCGAGCGGGTCGACGCGCTGATCTCGCCGACCACCCCGTTCGTGGCCTTCCCGATCGGGGCCCGCACGTCCGACCCGTACCAGATGTACCTGGCCGACCTGTTCACCATCCCGACCAACCTGTACGGCGGGCCGGCGATCTCGGTGCCGTGCGGGCTCTCCGACGGGCTGCCGGTCGGCTTCCAGATCATGGCCCCGACCATGGCCGACGACCGGATGTACCGGGTCGCCGCCGCGCTGGAGAGCGCCGTCGGCACCCTCACCCCGCCGGCGCTGTGAACCCACCGGGCTCGGGCGGGTGAACGTACCGGGCTCGGGCGGGTGAACGTACCGGGCTCGGGCGGGTGAGGTCACCCGCCCGAGCCCCGGCTCGTCCCGCGCCCGGTGCGGTCACCGCGACCGCGCCGGGCGCGGCTGCCGTCGCGGCGACACGATCACCGTTCAGGTGATGGTCCCTGGACCCTGGCACTGGTCGAATAGGCTCCAAGGCTGCTGGATCGACTGGACCCGGTTCCGCTGGTGACGCGAGCGGCCGACAAGGACCTGGATGTGTGATGCGGACACTTCGCCCCGTCATGGCCCTCACGATGGTCGTCGCGTTGCTGCTGGGCGCCGCGCAACCGGCAGCCGCCGCCCCCGGTGGCGTCACCATCACCTCCGACAAGCCGAGGTCGGTCATGTACCTCGGGCAGGTGTACGCGATCCACACGGTCGAGGCGACCGGTGGCACGGGCCCGTACGCGCTGTCGGTGGTGT